>NZ_QOLD01000078.1 GCF_003333305.1 Candidatus Colwellia aromaticivorans
GAAAGCTTGTGGCTTAAATTGACTCTGTCAAACACAGTGTTGACAGTCGGCTTGGTTTTATCCTCCACACCATTACTGGCTTTCATCGGCCTAGCCTTACTCACTACTACGGGTTCATCTGCCACCTCACACTCGTAATACTCTTGAGTCACCTCTTGAATAATACGTCCAACCATTTTTGATCAAATCATTTTGATTGGATACAATGCCAGGCTTCCCCAGTTACTGCACTAGTTCCCTGTTAGAAATTCCACCCTCAAACACAGCATTGGTCTGACTAAGTATTGGGCTTCGCGCTATTTTGGACGCTTACCCACCAATACCGCCGAAGCAGGTTACGGTTAGTTGTGTACCTCTAACTTCTTATGGCTTCCTTCAGACCCCACCGTTAGCCAGTGACGCCCTTGCCATTCAGATTATCTTCCCCTTAGTCGGGGTGATAAGGCTTCTTTCAGCCTATCGGGTTTGCCAGCTTCGCTGGGCAAACAAAAAAAAGCCCTCAACTGAGGGCTTTTAAAAAATAACTAAATTAGCTAATAATACTTAATAATTCAACGTCAAATACTAATGTTGAATAAGGTGGTATTGCACCTTGTGAGCCTTGCTCACCGTAAGCTAAACCATAAGGAATAGTTAATTTCCATTTACTACCCTCTGTCATTAGCTGTAATGCTTCAGTCCAGCCAGGTATAACGCCGCCAACAGGGAACTCAGCAGGTTGACCACGTTCAACTGAACTATCAAAAACATCACCGTTAGCAAATGTTCCATGATAATGAACACTTACAGTGCTCGCAGCTGATGGTTTTTCACCTGTTCCAGTTGTGATAACTTCATACTGTAAACCAGATTCAGTAACAGAAACTTCATCACGTTTAGCATTTTCTGCAAGGAAAGATTCGCCTTCAGCAGCTTTTTCTTTAGCAATTGCTTGCTCTTGCTCTTGTAATTTTTTAGAAATCACAGAGAAAGCAGCATTCAAATCTTCATCAGATACTTGGCTAGTTGCACCGGTAAGTGCATCAGCGATGCCAGCTTGAACAGCGGTAATATCAAAATCTTTAAAAGGATTATTACGTAGTTGATCACCTAATTGACGACCTACACCGTAGCTTACGCGTTGTTCAATAGTTTCGTACTTGTTTTCAGACATAGTTTACTTCACTCATGCATAAATTGATTAAAAGGTAGTAAATTACCACCTACTTTCAGATTGGGCGCGATTTTATCATAAAGTTTCATGAGTATGTAGTAGCGCTGTATGACAATTTAATATTATTTATAAGGAAAAGTCACATCTTTCAAATCTTCACTTCACACAACAATAGTTTACTGAATATAATAGCTTATTAATTTCTTAGCATAATTATACTAATATCCATGAATAGTAAATCGATAGAATATTCTAAACCAAACAAGCATAGCTTTATTGCTTTATTACCCTTTATTGTTTTTCTTGGGGTTTTTCTTGGAACAGGCATAATTTTAACCCTGCAAGGTGTCGAATTTGCTTTTTATCAACTGCCTGCAAGTATTGCCATTATCCCGGCTGTTTTTGTTTCACTTTATTTAGGTAAAGTAGTTGCTAAAGAAACAATAGAAAAACAAATAAATCAATTTATTAAGGGCGCTGGTCACGCAAATATCATCACCATGTGCATTATTTACCTTTTGGCTGGTGCTTTTGCGAGCGTAGCTAAAGCAACAGGTAGTGTTGATGCCAGTGTTCAATTAGGCTTAGCGGTATTCCCCTCTTATTTATTATTACCAGGAATATTTTTAGTTGCCGCCCTTTTGTCTACAGCGATGGGATCTGCAATGGGTACCATCGCTGCTATTGCACCGATAGCCTTGGGTTTTATTGACTCTGCTGGGCTTGATTCTGCCGTTGTGGCGGGGTGTTTGATTTCTGGTGCTATTTTTGGTGATAACTTATCAATCATTTCTGATACCACGATAGCGTCAACTCGCAGCCAAGGCGCACATATGAAAGACAAATTTAAAGTTAACTTTAAATTTGCGGTACCTGCAGCAATTTTGTGTTTAATCATTTTCACAGTAATAGGTCAAAGCATTAATTATGAAATGACTACCGACGCCGACTTTATTGGACTTGTTCCCTATATTGTTATTTTGATATTGGCGCTATCTGGAATCAATGTACTTGTAGTATTAACCATAGGAATAGTGCTTGCCGCAATAATAGGTATGGTGAACAACGGTTATCAATTGTCTACTTGGATCACGGACATAAACGCTGGCTTTTCAAGTATGCAAGATATATTCATCTTGTCATTATTTATTGGTGGTTTAAGTGAGTTGATTCGCCATCAAGGCGGCTTAGCGGCATTAACAAAAGGCATTGAGTCATTAGCAAGAAAACTAAGTCCCAATAATAAAAAACGGGCTGCGGGTTTTGGTATTGCCGGTTTAACATTTTTCTGTAATTTTTTTACTGCTAACAATACGGTATCAATAATAATTACCGGTGAAGCCGCTAAAGAATTAGCAACAGATGGTGAGCTAAAACCGGCACAATCTGCTAGCTTGCTTGATGTTTTCGCTTGTATTAACCAAGGGATACTGCCCTACGGCGCACAAGCCTTATTACTAGGAACCACCTTAGGTATTTCACCTATGGCCGTTGTCTCTCATGCTTTTTACCCAATGATTTTATTCTTTGTTGCCGGCTTTGCTTTTTGGCAAATGACAAAAAACTAATTTATCAATCAATTAAGGTAGTGCGATCTTTTTTGACTCCGTAAATATCACCGGGATTAAAGCCTAAGGTTATATGAAAGTCTTTACTGGGAAGTATAAAGCGTTGACGGATTAACTGAGCATCCGCGCTTTGAGCAACAACAAAAAAGCTTTCTTTATTCTCTTGTACCACTTTCCCTAATCCTATCAAGGTAACACTTAGCTGGCTTGAAAAAGCTTGATTAAAATCTGGGAGAAGTAATTCTTCAATAATAGCTTTGTCTGCTAATTGGTATTCTCTTGGGTTAAGTATTGTTAAATGAAATAATTGATGATCACGTGCTGCTTGTAAAGCTCGATATTGATTAAAATCTTCTGCTAATAATTGCTGTAGCTGCGTTAAATAAGGTAATAATTCTGCTCGACTAACCAGAGCACCCAAATATTTCTGTCCTCTATTATCTTGCAGCATGGTAATTTTTAACCGTAATGATTTAGTAGTTTCACTTTGCGGTTCGGTATTTAATGATTGTAATGCCCTCGCCTGTTTATCGGTAAGCTGCACTTCATTTGCATAAGCAACATCAGTCTTAAAAACAACTTGAACTACCAATAAAAAAAGCAGTAAAGATAAATTAGAAGTTACTTTTGCATTTTGAATCATTACTCAAGATCACCATCATTAATTATGTTTCTCTAATAAAGCAACTAAGTCATCTTCCGTCAATATTGTAACCCCTAAATCTTGCGCTTTAGTGAGTTTAGAGCCTGATTTTTCACCTGCAACAAGAAAGTGTGTTTTCGCCGACACACTGCCTGACACTTTTGCCCCGAATGACTGCAATGCAGCTTTTGCTTCACTACGTCCCATTTGAGTTAGCGTGCCCGTCAATACAAAAGTTTGCTCTGCCAATGGTAATTTATCGGCACTTTTCTCAATAATATCAGGCCAATTCATTATTTCATCTAGTGCTGAAACCACTTCAACATTATGACTTTCTTTAAAAAAGTTAACGATATTTTTTGCCACAACTTCGCCAACATCACTAACGGTTTGTAAATCTTCAAAACTTGCTGCTTGAATCGCTGATAAGGTAAAATAGTGATTAGCTAAATTAGCCGCCGTTGCTTCACCTACTTCACGAATACCTAAACCATAGATAAACTTAGCCAAGGTTGTTTCTTTAGCGCTTTCAAGCGCGGTAATTAAATTTATCGCCGACTTTTTCCCCATTCGATCCATGGTACTAATGTCAATTTCAGTCAGTTTAAATAAATCAGCTGGCGTAGTAATTAAGTTTTCATCCACTAATTGTTCTACTAATTTATCGCCTAAACCATCAACATCGTGAGCTTTACGTGAGGAAAAGTGCTTAATTGCTTCTTTACGTTGCGCTTGACAAAAAAGCCCGGCAGTACAGCGCAGCACAGCTTCGCCTTCAGCTTTAGCAACTTTTGAGTCACATACAGGGCAGCTACTAGGAAAAACAATATCCTTTGCATCATCGCCACGTTTATCAAGAACGACAGACACGATTTGTGGAATCACATCTCCTGCGCGTCGTATAACTACGCTATCACCTATTTTTAAACCTAAGCGCACAATTTCATCTTGGTTATGCAACGTGGCATTCGATACAGTTACTCCACCAACAAAAACTGGTTTCAAACGAGCCACAGGGGTTATTGCCCCCGTTCGGCCAACTTGAAATTCAACGTCTTCAACAACGGTTAGTTCTTCTTGAGCAGGAAACTTATAAGCAATAGCCCAACGCGGCGCTCGGGCAACAAAGCCAAGCTTTTCTTGTTGAGTAATATTATCAACTTTAAGTACGGTTCCATCAATTTCATAACTTAACGCATCACGTTTATTTAGAATCTCTTGATAAAATTCTTCCACTTGTTGTGGGTTTTCTAGCAAACGAACTTCAGGGCACATCGGTAAACCTAGTGCCTTTACCTGACATAAACGTTGAAAATGTGATGATTTTAAAAACGCTTGATCAATTATCTCGCCATTCTCAACGTATAAGTCACTTACATAACCTAAGCCATAAGCATAGAAAGCCAAATTTCGCTTAGCGGTAATCTTAGAGTCTAATTGTCGTAAGCTACCTGCTGCGGCATTACGAGGGTTAGCAAACGATTTTTCGCCTTTATTCTTCGCTTGTTCATTAAGCTTATCAAAGCTCGCTTTAGGCATAAACACTTCGCCGCGCACTTCAATAATATCGGGGTAATCGACACCACTTTGACCAATAAGCTTCAAAGGGATAGATTTAATCGTGCGAATGTTTGTCGTGATATTTTCGCCTGTACTGCCGTCACCTCGGGTTGCTGCTTGTACTAGAATGCCTTCTTCATAACGTAAACTTACCGCTAAACCATCAAGTTTTGGCTCGGCACAAATAACAATGTCACTTTGCGTCACTAGTCTATCTTGAAGTCGTTTAACAAAAGCTTGCCATTCATCGCGAGAAAAAACATTATCAAGCGACAACATAGGTAATTGATGAGCAACCTGTGTGAACGATTTTAATGGTTGCCCACCCACTTTTTGGCTAGGTGAATCAAGTGTTTTTAATTGTGGGTGAGTTTGCTCAATAGTTATTAATTCACGCATTAACCTATCGTATTCAGCATCAGGTACACTGGGTTGATCAAGTACGTAATATTGATGATTATACTGGTTAATTTGTTGATGGATTTTGTTTAACTGTTCTTGTAAAGCGCTTGTTAATGAAGAAGCATTTGGCATGTTTTGGTTTACTCAAAAACGAAACCTATAAAAGGTTTATACCCGCTCCACTTGAAGATGCTCGTTTCAGGAAATCTGAGCGATTCATAATCAAGGCACATTTTTTTATTAAGGGTTATTCCCTTAAAAAGAAATGTAACGCAGAGTATGATTTGCTCAGCCTTCCCCAAAGGGCTGGTTTAGAAACGCTTTATACTGCGTTATTGATTTTGAGAAGGGAATAACCATTCTCTTTAATCAATGCCTTGCCTAAAGGCGTTTCTAATTCCAGCTGAATCATGCATCTTCAAGTGGAACGGGTATATAGGTTAAAAAAAATAAGTCGATGGTTTTTTATTCAACACTAGCAAGGCGATATTGTCTGTCAAATTCACGTATTTTACTCACATAATGTTGCTCAGTTTGTTTGGTCATTATATTACGTTTATCGTCAACTAATTGTGCCTTAAACTCTGCAGCCAACTGTTTAGCTGCTGATAGCATTTGTTCAAAAGCGGCAAAAGGGTCAGAAGCATTAGGTAAGGTCATAAATAAACTCACCCCTTGCGTGACAAAGGTTTCCATTGTGTCGAGATCGAAGGAACCTGGATTCAACATATTAGCTAAACTAAACGTTACAGCCCCATTACCGGCATTATCTTGATGGCGATGGAATATATTCATTTCACCGTATTTCATCCCTAATGTTAAGAAACTAGGTAATAATGCTGCGCCAGACATTTGTTGATGCGCTGGCATAACAACACTTAAAATAATAATTTGTGATTCAAGTGCTGAGTTATCTATTTTTTTATTCTCTGTTACTTGTTCTTTTTGTTGCGCTATTTTCTCTTTCGATTCGTCAATATCTATATTGGGTGTAGAGGAATCATCTAAAGCCAAACCATCACCAAAATTAATTTCCATTTGCGGTCGTTTTGTCGTTACACGCTTAATTTCAGCTTTTATTTTAGGCTTTTTATTAACGACTTTTTTAGTTTCTGGTTTAGCCTGAGTAACTGGCTGCTGATAAATAGGCTTTTCTAAAATAATCTCTTCTCTAGCGTCAGTAACAACCGTTGGTTTTACTTGTGATGCAGATGCACCTAATTCAACATCATGTTCAGAAACTTGCTCCTGAGAAGTTAATTCACTATACACTTCATCACTTTGCCCGCCATCAAGGTGACTAATTTCATCAAGACTAATAGGTTGCTCAAAATCTTGCTCACTGCTAACTTCTGGTTCATTAGTCTGTTTGAGTATTTTAACCTGACCTACACCATCCTGATCAAAACCTTTACCGTCAAAATCTCGTGATAGTGGCTTCACTTTGTCTTTACTTGCTTTAAGCTTATAAGGATTTTTTTGCTTTCTAATGGTCCACAAACCATGGATAAAGATGGCAGCAATTACTACACCACTAAGAATAATTAATGCGTTTCTGATGTTGTCTTCCATTGTTATGCCTGTATTGTCATTTTTTCTAAGGAGAATTGATATTTTATTATTATGGTAATTCTAACAGAAGCAATGGTATTTTGTAACAAGTTAGTGCTGTTCTTATACTATCAGTACATTTATACTCAAGTGAGTAATATCAACACGTTAGCGAAATTATTTATCAATGACTCATCCTAAACAAACAACAGAAGATACTAAGTTTAATCAAAAACAACATGCTATTGCCAATAGTGGTATGGGGTATTTCTTTAAAGGCTTTGAACTTATTCAATTAAAGGGCATTCGCCGCTTTGTTCTCATTCCGTTACTAATCAACATACTGTTTTTTAGTATCGCTTTCTATTTCATGTTTATAGAACTTGAACACTACATGACAATATTAATGGGCTGGTTACCCAATTGGTTAAATTGGCTTAGCTCTGTATTATGGCCACTTGCGGTTATCACTATATTAATTATTTTTTCTTTTATATTTAGTACTGCAGCTAATTGGCTTGCGGCCCCTTTTAATGGTTTATTATCAGAAAAAATCGAATTGCTTTTACTAAAAGAAAAAGCTTCGCAAGGATCAACAAACAATAGCGGCATGATGGATGTTGTTAAGGATATTCCTAGAACCCTAGCTCGTGAACTTCAAAAACTCACTTATTATTTACCACGTGCTATTGGATTCTTTATATTACTTTGGGTTTTGCCTGTTATTGGTCAAGTGATGTGGTTTTTATTTGTTGCTTGGATGATGGCAGTACAATACAAAGACTACCCTTTTGATAATCACAAAGTTCCTTTTTCAGTTATGAAACAAACGATACAACAACAGAAAAACTTGAGTTATAGTTTTGGCGTTAGTGTCACAGTTTTTTCAATGCTGCCATTAGTTAACTTAATTGTTATGCCTGTTGCCATTTGTGGTGCTACTGCATTGTGGGTTGATCACTACCGTGATGATTTTATATCGAAGTGATTGTCGCACTATGACTAAAAATCGTATATATTTAAATATGTTGGCAAAGTTATTATAGGATTAAACAATGAACAAAAAGAATTCAAACAAATTTTCACTATTCGTTAGTGCTATTTTACTGAGTTTTAGCACAAGTATATATGCCTTAGAAGAAAGCGATGCGAGTACAAACAGTGTTATTATACCCATAATGACTAATGCCCAAGTTTTCGCTGATTTCACCGATGAACTACCCGCGGTATTAAATTATTTCACCAGTGCTACAGAAGAGCAGATAATTAACTTTTATCAACAGCACTATGGGGAATTTATTGCACAAGAAGAAAAGCGCGGGCGTTTAACCTTAACTTATCAGCAAGAAAAGCATAACATTCGTGTGGTTATTTCTCAGCAAAACAGAAAGCGCCAAGTGGATGTTATTGTGGAGCTAAAAGAAGAGTAACGTCATGCGAAAAGTATATATATTAATGACTATAGTGCTATTTACCATCAACGGTTCAATAGCACTAGCCCACTCAACTAAAACCAAGCAAGCCGAATTAGACAAAGCTTGTGAAACCGATCGCCAAATTGCTTTAAAGCCGAGGAAAAATGAAATTTATCATGAATGCTTAACTAAATTTAAAAAAAGCAAATCGGTATGCCAAGATGAAGCTGATGTTTATAACGGTAATAGAATAAATGGTGCCCCCATGTTTTATGAATTACCCGCTTGTGAAAAAGCATTTCAGTTTAGAAAAAAAACAATTACTGGTAATCATAGTTAGCACCTTTTTATCAAGTTGCGCCGAAACTCGTTCCTACATAACAAGCGATAAATCAGATATAAAGATCCAGAAAACAAGTACAAGAAATGTAAAGTACACCTGCAACTGAAACACTAAACTATCAGCCAATTTTACTTCTACGAGTAACGAAAGCGATACAAAAATTGCAATTATCAATGGATTTGGCAAACAAGCTATTATTCTACCGAATAAAACTGTTGCATCAGGTTTTCTCTATTCTAATGGCAAATATACTTTGCGTGGTAAAAGAAATAAGGCCACATGGACTGTTGGGCGTATGACACCTTTTCAATGCTCTGTCGGAGATAAACTATCTTTTCATAAAGACACAAAGTAAAACATATTTTTATTCTGGGTTAAGATAAAGTAAAAAGCACTTTACCGCTATGTTAAACTAGGGTCTGTTGATCTTTCGAGATTGTTTTTGCAGCTATTTGTTGGGTATTTATACAAGGTAGAGCCTTTGTCATGTGGTTGTTCCACATAAAAAGGCGATAACGCCGTAAAAATGACCAACAAACACTGTCCGAAGGATTCGGCTAAAAGCGTTTTACTCTTTGTTGAGTAGTATTTGCTTAGAGTGACTAGGCTACACACTACTCGCCGTGATTAAAACGCTTTTATCTCGAACAAAATTTAACCGCGAAATATCAACAGACCCTAGCCACCAGAAATTTTTAAGCGTTTATTTAAGGTACCACCATGAGAAAAACATTTTCATTAACCCATGAAAAAATCAAAGCCCCACGACTTGTTGATTCGATTAAGCATGAGGTAAAAAAATACCTTAAAAGAGAGAGAAATAAAAAACTGCCTGAAGATGTTGATTTTTGGGATTTTGATTGTAAATACGGACACACCAAAGAGTCAGCAGAAGTTATTCATACCTCTGCTCTTAATAAAAGCATTGATGATGCAGTACAAAATGAGCTAGAGAGCTTTTATTTAGAGATTTTAGTAAAACCAGGTAAGAGAACTAAGAAACCTATTGATGACAGTGATGATTTTGAAGAGTAGCCATTAGTTAAATGATGTGATGTGTAGAAATCGTTATTTTCACGATCTCTACTTCACATCATTGACAGAAAGACTTATACCCGTGATGCCCAAAATGCGCGTTTCACTTTGAAGTAACATGGGTATAATAGACTAACTTGGAAAGATACGATTCTTTTGTAATAACTTTCCTAAAACACTTTCTGCAGATAAAGATACTGCTTTAGCAAATTTCTCAGCTAAACCTTTTTTCATTTCATACTTAATAGCAACTACTTTGTGGCTTTTACTAATATTTTGTAAGTAGTCATCACTTGTTTGGATAGTATCAACTAAACCTAATTCTAAAGCTTTTGTACCAAACCAATGTTCACCCGTGGCAACCTTGTTTAAGTCTAAACTTGGTCTATGTTCACCAACAAAATCTTTAAATAACACATGAGTTTCTTCAAGCTCTTCAATAAATTTTTCTTTACCTTTTTCAGTGTTTTCACCAAACATAGTTACCGTGCGTTTAAACTCACCGGCGGTAAACTGTTCAAAATCTATATCATTTTTCTTTAACAGCTTATTAAAGTTAGGTAACTGAGCAATAACACCAATTGAACCAAGAATAGCAAATGGGGCTGCGATAATATTATTAGCTACACAGGCCATCATATAACCGCCCGAGGCAGCCACTTTATCAACAGAAACAGTCAATGGAATATCATGTTGACGAATTCTATCTAGTTGTGACGATGCTAAACCGTAACCATGCACCATACCGCCACCACTTTCTAGGCGTACAAAAACTTCATCCTGCTTAGTTGCCACTGACAAAATAGCAGAAACTTCTTCACGTAAAGAGCTAACTTCTTTAGCATCGATACTACCTTTAAAATCAATAACAAACACTTTTGATTTACTTTGTATTTCGTTATCATTTTCTGATTTTGATTTTTTCTTGGCAGACAGTTTATCTGCTTTGGCTTTCTCTTTTGCTAACTTTTTATCATTTTTTTCTTTTTGCTTTAATTCTTCTTTATTCAATAAAGCATGAATAACTTCTTGCTCTACCTCTTCAAATTGCTCTGACAAATCAGTGATTTCCAACTCACCCTTTTTATGTTTTTGTTTTATTGCTGATACAGCAACAACCGCAACAATAGCAACAAAAGCTAAAACAAAGGTGACTGTTTTCGCTAAAAACAAACCATATTCATATAAAAAATCCAATTTTTTTCTCCTGAGCGTTATTTTCGCTACGATATATTCACCGATATGACTAATAGCCAATATGGGGATTAAAAATAAAAAAAAAAGCATAAAAATAAATTTTTCCCTCGTCATTGAAAAAATCAGAGAGTAGAATAGCCAAAATTAATTACTCGAACCCAGAGCAGCAAATGTTTGATTACTCCATTACAGAAAATTGTTTATCCAATAAAACCATACTTGTTACTGGCGCTGGTGCTGGCATTGGTCGTGAAGCGGCATTAAACTACGCAAAACTTGGCGCTACAGTAATTTTACTTGGAAAGACAGTAAGTAAACTTGAAGCAGTTTATGATGAAATTATCGCCCTTAAGTTGGCTGAGCCTGCGATAATTCCGCTAGATTTAAAAGGTGCTACCAAACAGAATTATATTGACATGTCTTCCACTATTGTTAACCAATTTGGAAAACTAGACGGCGTATTACTTAATGCATCGATGTTAGGAGAGTTGACACCATTCACTCAAATTCATGAACAAATATTTAATGATGTAATGAAAGTTAATGTCACTGCACAATATTTATTAGCGCAAGCATTAATTCCTGCATTACAATTAGCAGATAAAGCTTCTTTAGTGTTCACGTCATCTGGTGTAGGAAATCAAGGCCGTGCTTATTGGGGCGCTTATAGTATTTCCAAATTCGCCACGGAAGGTATGATGCAAGTTATTGCTGATGAATATGAAAATTCGAGTCTGCGAGTCAACGCAATTAACCCGGGCGCAACTAAAACTAATATGCGCGCTAGTGCTTATCCCGCTGAAGATAAAGACATCCTTGCAACCCCAGCAGATATTATGCCGCTGTATGTTTATTTAATGTCTGATGATAGTTTAGCCGTGAATGGTAAAACGTTAAAAGCGCAATAGGCTATTAGTTGCGAGCAGTAAAAGTAACGAGTCTCGAAGCACCATACTGCACAGTATATTGTTTTCGTAACTCGCCACTATTAACTCGCAGCTTTACCTAAGTTCCCTTCGTAAAATTTTACCGACATTGGTTTTAGGTAACTCTTCTCTAAACTCAACCAATTTAGGTACTTTATAGCTTGTTAAATTTTCACGACAATGTTTAATTAATGTTGCTTCATCTAACTCGCCTTGTTTAGCAACAACAAATACTTTCACCATTTCTCCACACGCTTCATGAGGTATTCCGATAGCTGCAGCTTCTAACACCCCCTCATGCATCATGACTACTTCTTCAATTTCATTAGGAAAAACGTTAAAACCAGAAACAATAATCATATCTTTTTTACGGTCGACAATGGTGAAATAGCCTTGTTCATCTACAAAAGCAATATCTCCGGTGGCAAGCCAACCATCATGCAAAGTTTCATTGGTGGCATCTTCACGATTATAATAACCTTTCATTACTTGTGGACCTTTTACCCACATCTCACCAGACTTTCCTATCGCAGCCTCACTACCATCATCAAGCATAATTTTAACGTCTGTTGATGGTGCCGGTAAACCAATAGTTCCATTGTAACTTTCTTGGTTATAAGGGCTTAAACTCACCATAGGCGCACATTCAGTCAAGCCATAGCCTTCTAATAACCGCGTTGAAGTAACTTGCTGCCAACGTTCAGCAACAGGGCGTTGTACCGCCATACCTCCACCCAAAGCCATTTTAAGCGTTGAGAAATCTAAATCCTTAAAGCCTGGAGTGTTTAACAAACCATTAAATAACGTATTAACACCCGTGATTACACTAAATTTATACTTTCCTAATTCTTTAATAAAACTAGGCATATCACGTGGATTGGTGATCAGTAAATTAGTACCTCCTAAAGTGATAAAGGTCAGGCAATTAGCCGTTAATGCAAAAATATGGTAAAGCGGCAACGCAGTCACAACTAATTCGCAACCTTCTTCAAGCATAGGTAATATAGCTGCTTTTGCTTGCTCTAAATTAGCCACCATATTTCGATGGGTTAACATGGCACCTTTTGATACGCCAGTTGTACCACCTGTATATTGTAAAAAGGCCAAATCATCACCACACAACTCAACGGGAGTAAAAGTTAAGTTATGGCCTTTAGCTAGTGCTGCATTAAAGCGAATGGCATCAGGTAAATTAAATGCTGGTACCATTTTTTTCACATATTTTACCACTGCATTAATTACCGCACCTTTAACTAAGCCAAGGCGATCACCAAGAGAGGTCATAATTACATGCTCAATAGGTGTTTTATTCACTATTTTTTCTAATGTTTGCGCAAAGTTTTCAATAATTAAAATTGCCTTAGCGCCTGAATCTTTAAGTTGATGTTCTAATTCACGAGCTGTATATAAAGGGTTAACATTAACCACGGTTAAACCCGCAAGTAATGCACCAAACAAGGCAATGGGATATTGCAGCGTGTTTGGTACCATAATGGCAAATTTATCGCCTTTTTTAAGCGCTAAATCTTGTTGTAAGTATGCGGCAAATGCTGTGGCTTGTTGTGCTAACTCAGCATAGCTAATTTGGACTCCCATATTAATAAATGCCGTTTTATCACTATATTGTTTAGTGTATTTATTAAACATAGCGACTAAAGAAGGATATTTATCTGGGTTAATATCAAATGGAACGCCAGGGGGATAACTTTTTTCTAACCATATTTTTTCCACAATACCTTCCTCATAAGTTATTTTAACAACTATTTAACAATGCTGTGACTGCTTATAGTTTTTATACCCATGATACTTCAAGATGTGCGTTTCAGGGCAGCTGAACGATTCATGGTCAAGGCGCATCTTTTTATTAAGGGTACGTTCCCTTAAAAATAGATGCAACGAAGAACATGATTTGATCAGGGCCCCCTGTAAGGCTGGTTTAGAAACGCTTTATGCTACGTTATTGATTTCGACAATGGCGCTACATGGATGTAGCTTATTAGAGAATGCAGGAGCATATTCTCCTGAACAACCATTATCTTCAATCAATGCCTTGCCTAAAGGCGTTTCTAACTCCAGCTGAATCCGACATATTGAAGTAACATGGGTATATGTTTATTCTTCAGTGTAGTTGAAACTTTTAATTTCAGTCATACTTCTAACCTAGTTTTATCAAATTCCAACTGATACTACCAGTTATATTTAAACAGTTGTTTGAATATGAGTTGAGATTTATTAGTTGGCTAAAAAATGTTTAATTAATTCAGATGTCTTTTTCGGTTGCTCCATATGCACATGATGGCCACCTTTAAGTTCGACATTAGAAAAATTTTGAAATAAGTCGCCAAAGCTTTTAATTCCCGAACTGACCATATCTATACCATCACTGCCGTAAATAAGCTGTACTGGACATTTAATATCACGAATAAATTGCTGAGCTTGTTTTAATGTCAACCGATAAGGAGAGGTATGACGCAAGCGAGCATCAGATCGCCAACGATAACCTCCCACTTCTTTTATAAGCCCGCGTTCGACAATTAATTTAGCATGTTCAAATTGAAGATCTGAAACATTAACCCGTGCTTTAATAGCTGAGTCAATACTTGCATGGTAGCGTTTTTTCTTAGCACCACCTTGTTTGTTATAGAGTGAACTCCCCTTAAAACGACTTAGCATACCATCACGTAATTGTTGGGTCGTTTGTTCAGCCTCACTGCTAATAAAACCAATAGAATCAAGTAAGGTCAAGGATTTCACTTTCTCAGGGAAAGCGGCAGCAAATGCACTCGCGACCATTCCCCCCATAGAGTGAGCAACAATATCAACTTGTTGCCATTGATTTACTTCAAATAATTGTAATAAGTCATACACCCAATCAATAAAATGATAATGTGCATCCAAACTTCTATGGCTTGAATTACCATGACCAGGCCAATCAATAGCAATAACGTGTTTATTAACTAGCTCGTCTTCAAAGTATGGCATCAATGGTAAAAAACTTGCCGCATTATCTAACCAACCATGAAGGCATAAAACCACATTATCTTTCGTCTCTTTACTACCACAAGCAATACCTTGTAACGACATAGTCTCAAAAGAGTATTTAATTTCTTCTAGCGTGTTTACAGATGACATTTGATTACCTTAATTATGTTTTTTAGCACTTTTATAAAGAGAATACAGTGCAACTAATGCTAACGAAAACCAAATTAATACCCAAACAATCTCAGGAATAAAAGTCATCGTAGCCAAAGCAGCACCATCACCTAAATTACGTCCATCAAGTAAGTAAGATGGACTAGATAAACTATTTAATAATATTAACAAGCCAAATAATTGCATTAATCGTTGCAAATAGTGAAGCTTTTTTAATTTAATGGTAAGCAAAAATAAAACGGCTAACACCGCTAAAATAAACCATGTTAAAAGATCACGCCCCCAAAAAATAATAGAGCTAACGATTAACAAAAATAATAGCACTGAAAATATTTGTGCGATACGTTGATGGGAACTGGCTAATTTATAGATTCCCCATCCCCAAAGTGTTGCCCCTGCATAACCAGCAAAACTAATAACAAAACCCATACCACCTTGTGTAGTACATAAACCAGCGCCATTTGCGAATAATTGAATACGCAATACACTACCACCCGTAACAATAGCGGCAAGACCATGACTAATCTCATGAAAATAACTTTCTAGCCAATTAAATGGAATAGATACAAGTGGCACTTGTTTAATAACAACAGCCGCAATAAGTAGAATAAAAAAGTGATATTTTTGCCAGAAGCTTGATGTTTGCTCTGAGGATATATTAGACATTAAGGATTCTTAGTAGTGATACAGGCACAAGGTAATAACAAAATCAGACGCTTTTAGGCGAAAACATCAACACCAAATAATTGTTGAACTGATTCTCTCTGGGCTAAATTACCAACGGTTTGATAACTTGCCACAGCAGTTTCATTTTTAGGGGAAGGTTTATCTTTATCTGTGGTAGAAAAAGTACTGCTATTCAACGAATACTTTGCAGCATTAGCTTCTAATTGATTTTTCTCAAACAGCGCAATGGCTTGTTGATCAGCAACAATGCCTTGGTTAGCTTGTTTGTTTAAGAGTGTTTCTTGCTCTGCCTTTGGAACAACCACAGGATCAACTGAACGCACCAACGATTTTTTTGATGTGTTCGTTTGATTAGTTAGACCAAAAATTGAATTTTGACTAGAAGCGCTAGAAATATTCATATACTCATGTTACCTCAAAATACTCGTTTCAGCGAGAATTAAAAGGCTTAGAGGCAAGGCATTGATTGAAGAGAATGGTTCCTCCCTTGTCGAAATCAATAACACAGCATATAAGCCTTTGAAACTCGCCCTACGGGCTGACGAATCCCCAAAACGTGACAGGCACAGCAATTTATGATCTTATGTAAGTCACCACAACACACATAAGTTACAACTGCCATGCCTGAGCTATTACTTTGCCATAAATATTTCAAAAACGCCTTATCTTCTTTCAATAATGCCAGAATGAAAACATTGATGAGTTGTAGCGACGCATTAATAGCAGGTAATAAACTAACCTTGACAGAAATAGGAAGGAACTTGCCTGGCGCTGCGTATGTAAAGCATAAAATA
>NZ_QOLD01000031.1 GCF_003333305.1 Candidatus Colwellia aromaticivorans
CACTCTTTATAGCTGCTTTAAAAGCTACCCCAAAGACAATTTATTATGGTGAGTCCTGATGATGGGACTCATTAATATACAATTACTTAGAAGGTATACAACACATAATAACTTACTGATCATAATAACGAATATGTGCAGCAGCACATATTGAATATTTGGGAATAGAAGTGGATGATGCGCTTGAGATTTCGGAAAGTATAGATTGTTAAATAAAATGCCAGAGTCATTTAGGTCTCTGGCATCTACAGCTTAAACCTGCCCCACAAACGAGCAGTGAATTTCGTTTAGTATTACCCTTAATATGCTCATGGTTTCACAAAAAATTAATGGCAGCTTAGTGGCTCCAAGCTGCCATTATCTCAGTAATTTATCATGGCTATATTGGTGGTAAAACGATAGAAAAATAACATTTAAAATGAAAAGTTCACTAATTCTCATTTAGACCGAGAATTAGATAGAGAATTAATTCTCATGTATCCAGCTAAGTGTTTGATTTATGAATACTCAAATTCTCATTCCCGACGAGATCGACCAATGTTATGTGGAGATCCCAACCATATGTCTCTGATAATGTACAAATGCCATGTAACTTATGCTGTGTTCTGGTCTAGTGCCTCTTAAGTACACTTTAATTCTTTTTGCTTTCTCCCAACTCAATACCTGATTTTTTGGCCTTAGCTTTCCATAAACGTTTTGCCAATTTTTGCATATCAATATATTTATCACTTTCGTCTATTATTTCATGACCAATTAGAGTTTCCAAAATGTCTTCCAGTGTTATAATTCCTCGCACCGTGCCATATTCATTTACAATTAGTGAAATATGGGCTTTACAAAATATCATTTCCTTCATAGCTCGTAACAATGACATATTATCCAGTAGGGTTGGCATCTCCCTAACATAGTTACTTAAGCAAATGTCACCATTTCCGCGAGCCTGAGCTAACAATAGATCGGTTCTGATAACAAAACCAACAATGTCATCTTGTTTTTTGCCATAAACAGGTATCCGAGTAAATCGATTTTTCTTGTGTTTATAGAAAAATTCTCTTACTCGAAGTTCCTGAGATTCAAAAAACATTACCGTTCTTGGTGTCATTTCTTCTTTGATTTTGATTTTTTTTAGTCGCAACAGATTTTGTAATATCGTTGCTTCTTGCTGGTCTATATGACCTTCCCTTGCACTTAGCTGCGCCATAATGGAAAATTCATCCCGCCTAAATCCTACCGATTCTTTTTTTACCATATTACGAGTAATAAACTCTAACATTTTGATAAATGGATTTAATAAGTATATTAAAATCCTCAAGCTATAAGCAGTTGCAGGAGCTAATGCCTTCCAATATGATGCTCCAAGGGTTTTAGGGATAATCTCTGAAAAGATCAAAATCAGGAAAGTTAATACTGCTGACACGATCCCCAATGATGCGTCTCCTAATACTAAAGTTGCTTGCGCGCCAACCCCAGCAGCTCCAACAGTATGCGCTATAGTATTTAGAGTCAAAATAGCGGCTAAAGGTTTATTTATATCTTCTTTTAATTCACGTAGAATTTTACCTGATTTTTGCCCTCTTTTTTCCATTAGCGCAATATATACCCAAGAAACACTCAGCATTACGGCTTCGGCAATTGAACACAAAAACGAAAAGAATAAGGCAATAAATAAATATAATCCTAAAAGATACATAGATTCCATTGTGCGCAAAGAAGTTATTTTAATATTAATCTAAGCTCAATTTTGAAAAATTGTCTACTTTGGGTGTTATTTATTACAACGCAATCTATCCGACTGGTATTGTGAACACCAATTATTAATTTTAATTATTCACCATACCCAGCGTGCACGTCATTCCGGTTGTGTCTTTGCCTACAGGACGTAGGTACTTAACTTTGGTCTGGAACTACAAAGCTGAAGCCGGAATCTGCCTGTTTTAAACATTAGACTCCCGATTAAAACATCTCGGGAGTGACGATAGGAGAGTAGTTACTTAATTTTGACGTGTTCAACAAGAGAACACTGTACTTTCCTATCTACAGTGCCTATACCCGTGACACCTCAAAATGCGTGTTTCAGGATGCCTGAGCGATTCATGATCAAGGCGCATCTTTTTATTAAGGGTTATTCAGGAGAATATGCTCCTGCATTCTCTAATAAGATAATTGGACTCCCCCACACCTAAGATGTGGGGTAATATATTTGTTACCACACAAAAAATATTATAAAGAGTCCTTGTTATGAAGAATACTAT
>NZ_QOLD01000086.1 GCF_003333305.1 Candidatus Colwellia aromaticivorans
CCAGTGGACTTTGTTACATTGTCAGACTCGCTACTTTATTCAGAGTCTTAGGGTCATCTGGTGATACAGATGGTTCACTCTTATCGCGGTGAACAGCGTAACATACGACTTCACGTCGCACGGCACAAAGCGACATAGAATATTGTTACTTGGACCTATAAAAGTGTGGCATAATTCATTAAGGCCGACAGTTGCAACAAAAAAACAGATAAAGAGCAGTAATGCATTTGATATTTTTAATAGTAAGTAAGTTGTTGATTTTCAATATATGATTACTGGCTCTGACTCCTAGTTGAGTTGTTTATGCGTAACTCATGCTCATACAATGATAAATCCATGATGAGTTTGCCATTTTTATTTAAATCATAGCTAGATACTTCTCCCACACCATAAACAGATAGTTTTTCATTTATAGCTAAGACTAATTTATGAGTGACGCCATTTCCATCTCTAATCATGCTGTGTTGGATATTTTGCTCTTTCGGATTAATTATTTTTTCATCTCGCAAGACGATTGATTGATTATTTTTCTGAGAATTTACTATTTCAAATTCTTTTTTTAAAAAGTGTTTTTTAATGATGTTCATAATTTTTCCTTTTAGAGACAATTTGTTTTGAGATGAAACCATAATTTAAATCAGTCTCCAGTAATGTGTGTCATAACCGATTCAAAGTGTGATGACGGTGATCACGGATGAGCAATTAATTTTAAAGCAGTGCTGAAATATCTCGTTCAACAATAATGATAAATAATATTGCTCCCCAAAGGGTTAAAAATATTTTTTCTCGATGTTGTTTTAACGTATTCATAATATCCTTACATTTTTTTTCAGGTGGTGAGTTAGTAAGGGAAGTTTATAAAAAACATCACGTTTAGGCTGTGTACAAAAAGTGCAGTAAAGTGTGATTACATTTCTGAATGTGAATTAATAAAAAACACATTAAGGCTGAACCTGGAGGGTAAATAGGAATAAGTTGTTTAACTTAGTTGGTAACGTTTTAGAAGGTGATTAACGAGAAGGTGAATAGGTTAGGGTGAATGTTTACTAAATTTCATTGTTAATTGTGCGAGACTAAACTCTAATTTATGGTCATTAATCCACATCAAATGAATAATACAGATCACTCGATTGCTCAAAGCCACTCACGATTTCTAACCATAATCGATTTAGTAAATACAACCTTACCGTTAACTCATTAATTGGCTCATATACGCCAACGCCATATTTCAAATAGACACGATTACCAATATAACCACTAATGGTTGCTTGTGTTGTTTCGCCTTCACCTTCAGTATCTAAGGCAATATTACTAATGAGGGATAGTTTCTCTATTTGATCAAATAAGCCAACACTATTCGTTACTCCAAAACCAATCAGCATACTTGCTGCTGCAGTGCTATTGCCGCCGCCAGAATCTAAACCTCTCCCTCTAGCTAAATAGGAGAGCATTTCAGGCCTTTCCATCGTGGGTGTAGAGAATAATTGCATATCTAAGGTCTCAGCTAAGCCTGTTATTTGAAGACCCACTTCAATGTTCTCAGCTTTAATATGTCTACTTGCTCGCAAATTAAAATAAGGGTTATCAATAGGCCCGTTAAAAGTTAGCTTTCCTTTTTCAATATTCAACTTTTGTCCATAAGCTTGGTATGTGCCATTGTCTGATTGAATACTGCCAAAAAGTTGTAATGGTCGTTTATCCTTTTGACTGATTTGTAGTTGTCCAAATAAGTGACTTTGTAATCCTTGTCCTGATACTTCAAATGCTTTGGCGATATTAACTCTCACATTTGTTTCAATATTAAATTCAGAGGTCTCTTTAAAAATCTCCTTACCTTGTTGATCAACAATAATGACATCATCACTTAGAGAAATACTGCCTTCAGGAAGGTTTTCAATATTATAACTACCCTCTAATACATCTAGGTTACCTGTGATTGACAGTGATTTCTTCTTCAATGAAAAATTTAATGTGGGAGATATGTTCATGACTAACTGCGCTGGAAATACCAAGGGTAAGTCCTTGGCCTTAAGATCTATATCCATGGTAAGGCTATCTTGCCATGCAAGTTGACCCTTTAGCGTTGCCTTGCTTTCTTTTATGTAAAACTCGCCAACCATTTCCACATGTTTATTGTTAATTTGAAGTTCTGCACTAATATTTTCAAATTTATTAGGATTATGACTGAGTAATAACTCACCATTATGGAGTGCTAGATTGCCATTAATTAAAGGAGACTTAATCGTCCCCTCAATTGTTAACATTGCGGTTAAGCTGCCTTGTAAATTTACAACGTTGCTAATGACCGCCTGAAAGGGGTGTAAATTAAATTGGTTAAGTATTATTTGAGCATCAATAGGAAAGTCGTCAATAAAGTTAACTTTTGATTTTGTTTCAATAAGCACTTCTTCTTGAGCATCCTTTAACTGGAGTTTACTTGTTAATTGCGCTTCGCTTACAGAGAACGAAAGCTCTCCTTTGTGCCATTGTGAAATTTGTTGCTCAGTAAAACCATTATTTACTTTTATGTGACCTGGCGACAAAGCAAAGTTAGCCTTTGCCCATATTGCTTGAGTAGGTGACCATAGTGCTTTTATCTCACCTGAAATCTTACTCTTTAGCTGTACTTCTTCGGGTAAAATTAACTCATCCATTAACGATAAATCTATATTTAGCGTTAGCGTTATATCACCAGATTTACCAACGCTAGTATTGAGAGGTAAACAAATATCAAGACCTTTACCTTGCCAACAGTGTTTATCTATTAAAAACTGTTGTTTGTTTAAATCAAAATCAAGTGAAAAAACTTTGTTATTGCGCCAAGTCATTTGTTGATAAGTTAAGCCTGCTTGCTCAATAGAGCTTTGCCAAAGGTTCAGTGCTTCATCCCATTGGCTGGTTAACTTTAAATTTCCAGAAAGATCACCTTGCCAATCAACCTTTAGTTGCTGCTGATAGATATCACCAGAAAAGTTGAACGCTATTTTATCAATAGTAGCTATATCACTTTTCCCCGTTATTACTAAATGGTCATTTTTTACTGTTAACTGAGTTTTATGATAATTAAATGGCTGATAACTTGCGATGACCTCTAGCGACGAACTATAAAATTGTTGCCAATTTAGTTTTTTTAGCTTGGTGTTAAGTGTAATGATTGGATTTTCTTTATTTCCCTTTATCGAAAAATCACTGGAGATAGAGCCACTCGCGTCTTGGTACCAATGACTAATGTTATCGATAAACAATTGGCCGTTAACATGCCAGTTATTATCGCGGAACGTTTGTAATGTTAATTGGTCCTTACCCAAGGCAACTAGCAGTTCACCCTGGGATAAATTACCTGATGAAAAATAGCCTGATTGATTTAAGGCGATGTCACCTTGAATGATTAGTGCATAATTATTAATGGTTCCAGAAACATCCGTATCATTAACAGAGAATGACCATTGCGACTCAGACCAGATGCCAGTACTGGCTATTTTACCTAAAACTCGACCCTTGATAACGTCAGGGAGCATCGTTTCAACAACGTTCGTTTTATTTTCTGTGTTGGCGTTAGTATTGACGTTAGTACTTTCTGGAAAAACTAACGCCTTAAGGTTAACTTGAGGCAAGGTAAAGCCAGAAGAATCAGCAAATAATTCCCAATTTGTTCCTGTTGACTGAAAATCAATATTCCCGTGTAAATTTAATTGGCTATCAGAGCCTTTATCATTAAAGGTTAATTCATTAAGGGTGATGGCACCGTGTTGATGCTTAGCTGTTAAGCTCAATTGACCATTTTTATAACCATAGCTATTGAGTTGACTGCTCAAATTAACCGTTTGCTTAATCAAGTCACCTTGCACCGCTAAAGAAAGTGATGAAGGTTGTCCGTATTGCGCTAAATATAAGGGCAGTGGTAATTTATCAGCCGATAATTGTAGGCTAAATGGCAGTTGATGATACGTTAAATTAATGTGCGCCTGACTGTTAAAAACTAGGCTACCTTGACTTACAGCATTCACCGTTAAATCATCTACGGCACCCTGCAAAGATATAGCTACTATCGAGTTAGATGCTTCAGGCCAAAGTGGAATTTCATGTAACTGCGTGGTTAACTTAGCATTGATTTTATAAGGCGGTATAAGTTGTGTTTTTACCGCTAAATGTTTAATTGAATAGTCTACGGTTGAGGTTTGAAAGTTCGTTATATTTACATCACTTTTTACCCAAGTGACGGTAAGGTGACTCTGCTGATAAGGCCATTGGACATCATTTTTCAGGGCATCATTGGTTTTATCTTTCTGATCGATAATTCGTAATTCATCAACGAATAACTGTTGAATGTTTAACGCTACGGGTAAATGAACTTCAGGTAAGGTACTAAAAAGTACATGGACTGAATTTCCCGTATCTTTTGCATTACTTTTTTTATTTTTACTATTTTCATTACTTTCTAGCGCGATGGTTAATCGACTAGCGTTGGGATGTAATATGGTAAATTGACTGGTTTTAATCTCTACTTGAGCCGTGAATTGCTCAATATCTATCAGAGTTTGGTTAATCACTAGGTGGCTTTTTGTTAACTCTACTGCTTGAACTTTTATGGCAAAGGGCATAACAAATAAACTGCCATCATTGACTGTTTCAGGTTCGTTTCTCGACTTTTTATTTTTACTGTCGTCAGTGTAAGTTATTAATAATTGTGAAGATCTTATTGAATCAAGGCACAGTTCTTTTTTCCAGCTGCAAGAGAAGTCAATCTCAACAGCTAAATCCTTAATACGAATATCAAGTGTCTCTAAGTTAAGATGTAAAGAGTTGAGCTCAATATCTCTGACTAAGGAGCCGGCTTTGTAATCAGCATTAATACCGTCAATGTTATTCAGCAAGCTAATCGTTAACCGGCTCCCCCAAGGAGTGGCCAGTAAAATAGTGAACAAACAAAACAATATTATGCACAGTTTTACTATGTTAAAGCTTACTCTTCGCCAGATCACAATTCAGCACCTAAGTTGACATGAATTCGCCAGTTTTTATTATCGCCATCAATGCCGTAAGCAACGTCAAACCTGATTGCGCCCACGGGTGACATATAGTGTAAACCTGAGCCCAAAGAGTACACTGGTTCAAATTCGCCTTTATTGGCGGCGCTACCACCATCAGAAAATAAGGCGACACGCCATTTATTGTTGAGGTAATATTGATATTCTATACTTGCCACCATAAGTCGGGTACTCCCTATTACAATTGGCACTGCTTGATCCGGGTCTGATGAAGAAGGAACAGTTGACCCGATAGATTGATAAGCGAAACCTCTAATACTCTGATCGCCACCGGCATAAAAACGTAATGAAGGGGCTAATTCAGCATCTCTATCAACATAAATCGCGCCTAGTTCAGCGCGTGCAACCAATCGGTGATTGGCGGTTAATTTTGTAATATAATTCCAACGGCTATGTACTCTAAAGAAACTATTGTCTGAACCTGCATTTAAATGAGCCCCTTCAATATTATATGTTTGACGAAAACCTGAACTTGGATCTAATGGAGATCCTGAGCGTTCCGTTTTTGACCAAGTGATACCCGGTATAATATAAGTTGCGGCATCTAATTCATCCCAATTAATATTCGGTGTTGTATCATCAAGCTCATATTGCCATGACTCTTGATGATAACGGATATAAATTTGTCGTTGCCAGTTATTTTTACTGACAACTCGGCCTATTTGAGTTGATAAAAACTTAGTATCAAAATCAGCGTAGTTGTCATTTTCAATGGTTATTTTAAATTGAAGTAAATCATTCGTTGGATGACTTAGAGGTATGCTATAAATAAATTTACCTGTTGGGTTTAACTTAGAGTACTCAACTTTGGTTTCTTGAAAGTGACCGTGCCGGTTGATCAAAGGAGTACGCCAACCCGCAGAAAGACGAAATTGTGTATCGGTGGCATAACCAATACCTAAATCGAATTGATGGCTTTTAGCGGCAGTTAATGAAACATTAATGGGGACAGTATATTTATAATTAATGTCGTCTTCGTTTTTATCACCTTGAATTGCGACAATACTGGAAAAATACTGAGTTGATTGCAGTTGATTCTGTAGTTGATGAAAAGTGGTGGTGCTGTAGTATGCATTTTTCTGAAATGGGATTAACCTTGATAACAACTCAGGGTCAAGTTCAAAATCAGAAAAGGTGACTTCACCAAACTGATATCGTGGGCCACTTTTATAATGCAATGTAATATCAGCGTAGTGATATTGATTTTTGATCGCTATTTTACTTTCAGTTAATTCGCCATTAAAATAACCACGCTGTAAAGCTAAAGAAATAAAATCAGATTTTAATTTTTCATACTTGCCGTGATGAAGTACCTCACCCTGTTTAATCTCATGATTATTCAATAACGCTTTAAAAGCGGGATCTTCACTCGCGTCACCATCAATGTTTATATCCACTTTATCGATTAAAGTCGGAGAATTTAAGGTAATGGTAAGGGTAAGTTGCCATGGGGTTTGACTATTTTTTTTTGTATTAAATTTTTTGATACTACTTTTTTCAGTATTAGCTTTACCTTGATTAACTTTGGCAATAATCTCTGCTTGATAATAGCCTAAGGCTTGCAATGCATGATTGGTGTTATCTTTGGCGATATAAATAAAAGCAGAGCGCTCTAACTCACTATCGGGTAATTTACCTAAATGAGAGCGTACATTGCTGTGAACAACTTTTGGCAGTTGACCATTGAGTGTAACAACTAAATTACTTGCGTAAACCGAAGGACTTATAATAAAAATAATAAAGCCGCTTACTAATCCCCTAAAAGAGAACATTATGCTGTAAGCCAGTAATAAGTGGATATCATAATTGTAATGTGGCTACCTATTATTAAAACTATTAATTCGACTATATTTTCGCTTATTATCGCATGAATGCAAATATAAAAGCGACTACAGATATACAAGGAAAACCACTCATCATTCAGGTTTATTAGTTATTTTTATAGGGTTATCAATTAAAAGATAAGCTCTCAACAAGGTCAGCTAATAGTAGTTCAGCTTTATTGAAATCAAAATTATCGAGCGTTAGCGCCAAGGTATCAAACTCACTTTTTAATGGCTGTAGATTTTTAACCTGCTGCAACTGTTTTATCAGCGATAAAGCATCACTGTCATAATCATTAATAGCGCGTTGTAAATCTTGTAAAAGCGTATTGATTTCTATCTGGTTTATATCAAGCAATTCTCTGCTTGCTTCCATAGTAGACTCAGTGATTATAAAGCGTTGTTCATTCACTTGTGCAATAACTCACTTTTTACCGGGTCTAACCGGACACGTAAGTAATCAACAAAAGTGCTAGGCGATGACGTAATTTGCACTGCTTGTGGTAAAATTAAACGTGGTAAGTGAATTTTACCTTCTAATGCTAATGCTTGCGTTGTTAAGTGAGCACGATCGTTGCCACCTGTCGCCACATAAGACATAGCACGTAAAGCATCAGCCTTTAGTTGTCTTACTTCCATATCTTGTGGGTCAATCTGATATAAGTGATTAACTAGTTGTGCTGCCCAAACAAATTCGCTTTTCTTCATTGCATCACGTGCGGCGGTAAGAACTTTGTTACGACCACCTAATAACGGCACTAATCGCTCTGCTTGATCAAGCTTTGATATCTGTTTTAATGTCGCTGCATCACCGTCGTACCAACCAACAGCATGAGTAAAAATAGCTGGAGCATAAGAGGATATTTCGCCATAGGCTTGGAAGTTATTTGGGATGGCATCTAAATAGTCTGGAAATACCATTGTTTGGCGTAGTTCTTGTGGCCCTTGACCATTATTAATGCCACGAATTGTTTGGTCTAAAACAAACATTGCACCATCAAGATAGCCTTCTATCGTATTTTTAATTTTTTCTTTGCCTACTACAGGGCGAGCAGCAGCACTAATTAACACCTCGGCGCCAAGATCACGATGGTGTTGTAAACCAGCCATCCATACTTGAGGGTCACGAAAAACATCGCCACGTACTGAATAAAGTTGCGGTGGTGATAACCATAACAGGGTTGTTAGCAATATTTTCCTGTCTTCTAACCAAACTTCAGTATGAACTTTATCGTCACTACCCCATTTAGTGAAAAACTTCATTTTTTGACCAAGTACTGTCAATTCCTGTTCATGTTCTACAGGGGTATTAACTGGCAGATATGTAGACTCTAACTCTGCAGGTAGAACTAAAGGTAGTACCCAAGCATCAGGTCCTTCTGTTGGGGTAAAACCATTAAATTGTGCTGCAGCTCGACCAGTAAGGTATGGACCTAGCTCAGGAAAGTATGCAGGAGCACCGCCGCCTTTTAGGTTGTTAGCAACAACTTTATTGACCTCAGGGTGACCAATAATGATAATATCGTCATTACCCTCGGCTAAAACACCTGCACCTAAACCGGTATGTGAATGACCATAAATAATCGCTTTAATGGGTTTGTCAGTTACCGTGCGGATTGCTTTAAGAAAAACTTCACCGTCATGTTTTGCATCGCCGGTATCAAAGGCAATGAGTCCTTCTGGCGTATCAATAATCGTCATTGGCGCTAAGGCATATCCACCAAATACCCATATACCCTCAGCAGGTTGTTCAATGGTTGGGGTTGTCCATGCTGCATTGTTAACACGAGTAAGTACCTCTTGATTAACAATAGCGCCATTCGGTGCTTCTGCTAAAGTAACGGGGGCCCCCATATATGGGTTGCTCACTTCATTTTTTTGAACATTAGCATAGGCATAACTACCAAATATTATCGTGCTGAAAATTGCGGTAAGACTAAGACTTATAATACTTTTTTTCATTTTTTAATTCCTAAGTGTTAATGTTTCAAAAAAACTAACTTTAAATGGTTTGATGTATTAGGAGCGTATAAGCCCATGATCTATCACTTATCTTACTTGGCTAGAATTTACTGTTCCTAGTGAATGAATAAAGTTTATAACAGCACTTGCTTCGTTGATGTGTGGAAAGTTTTGTTCAATGTGTGATTTAGTGTAGAGCGGCGTGAAAAATTGTACTTCTGTCGATGTGATCAGGGGCTTCACTTGGCACATGAAACAATTCCATTTCTACACCATCAACCAAAATAGTGATTTTATCACTAAAAGTTAAATTAGGTGTTGCGGTATAAGAGCCTTTAGCACGGTCTTCAAATGCACCTTCGTTTTGAATAGCAACCCCCTGATTAACAAACCCCTTCGGCCTTAACTCTAACTGTGCACCAAAATCATAAACACCACGTTGACTCATAATTGGCGAAGTAAAACCGCCTTCAAGTGCTAGGTTTTCCATAAAAGTATCATGAGCAATAAGGTTGATTTTACCCGCAGCAATATCTTTTGGAGAAACATAGCCGGAAGTGCCTGCGTGTTAATCTGGGTGATGGATGTGTAATAAAAAAGGTAACTATGTGCCTAATTAAACTGATAAGAATACGAAATCGCTATATCATTTCTTTGTCCGTAGTCGTCATCTGAAATAATGCCAAAAATACCAAAAGATTGCTGATTATTAATTTTATAACTTAAGCCGCCACCAGCCCAATAACCCGAGTAACTGTTTGAGCCAGCCATACCACCAGCTAAAGCAATTAACGAAAAATTTTCAGTCAATGGCTTTAATCCAAAAGCTCCTAGGTATGCACCATGGCTTGAGCTTGGTATCAGAACAAAATCACCAGCGTTAAAGTTACTGATTGAAAGAGTAGGGGCGTTTTTCTCGGTCAGTTGGTTACCATCATTATAGTTATAACCGGCCATGGGGAATATTTGCCAGCCACCCGGGGTAAAGCCAAAAATACTCAGTGGAATAAAAGTGCCGACGCTGTAGTTATTTTTATAGACATCATTTTCATAATCTACCCGGCTAAAATTAAAATTTACAATACCGATATCAAATAACCATGAA
Organism: Candidatus Colwellia aromaticivorans; assembly: GCF_003333305.1. GTDB lineage: Bacteria > Pseudomonadota > Gammaproteobacteria > Enterobacterales > Alteromonadaceae > Colwellia > Colwellia aromaticivorans. The sequence goes on from NZ_QOLD01000086.1 coordinate 9,939, forward strand.
CCACCGATTCGCCATTCACTTGCATCTTCGTCGATACTGGCATTAATCATCCGTACTTCATCTAAGCCAATAGATCCTGAAAAAGTTAAACCATCGTTATAACCTACACCTAATTTGGTGACAATTTTTGTTGGATCATCATGATGTTTTTCTTGTGCAAAACTTAACGCGGGTAGCAGCAGTGTCATCGTTAATAACGTGCTTGCTAATAGTTTTTTTTTCATTGTGAACTTCCTTAAAGTATTTTCTGAATGCACTTTTAAAGGGCTGTGTGTACTTAATCTCCCTTGTTTATGGGAGTACTTTAAGATGATTTTGTCATCATTGATGTGTGCTTTTTATTTCTTAATGTGTGTTTAGTACCTATCAGGTATTTCATCAGATTAATATCACACATTTACCATAAGTTACTGCATATAAATGGTAAATTGTTTATCATAAACTAATTACATCGACATCAATTAGTTAGCTCATTCGACGAGAAGATAATCAACCATGCGCTTTATATTCGCCTTATTGTTAATAACAATAAGCACCAATGCCTTTGCTAAAACTGATGAAAAAGAAAAGCCATGGGGTTTAGCCTTAACCATGAGAACGGCAAATATTCACTTTGATACCGAAGAGGATAACGTATCAAGCGTTGTGCCAATGATGTTTTATGAAGGCGATACCTTTTTTATTCGTGGTACGGAAGGTGGGGTACACCTTTTAGATGAAAATGATTGGGAACTTAATGTAATGGCGCGAATGCGTTTTTTTGATATTCCAGCAGAATACCAAAACATCGTTCAAGGTGATTCCGTTGATATGGGTTTTCAATGGCGAAACCACACCAGCGAGAATCATTTTTATGATGTTGAAGCCTTTGGTGATTTAGACGGTAACCCTTATCTTAATATAAGTAGCAGTTGGTACTTTCATTACAATAATTGGGAGTTCATGCCAAAAATAAGTACACGTTATAAAAGTGCTTCATTCAATAGTAAGTATTTTGCACTAGAAGAGCTCACCGATGAGCGCATTGGCGCTGGGTTTGATGTTAATGCTAATATTGAATCTCGTTACCATGTTGCTTCTAATCTATATATTATTGGCTCTGTTGGTATCACAGGTTTAGATAATAACGCTTATCACAGTACAGCGGTTGATCAACGCTGGCAAAGCGAAGCCTATTTAGGTTTTGCTTTTTTTAATGATAAGAGTAAAGCAAACAAATCTTCAATCGGCAATAGTGGCTATTTACGTGTTTCACATGGTTGGGCTACCCCCTCTAATATCGGCGATATAATTGCCGGTGACGGAGAAAAGGATGAGTATAACAATCAAATGTCCTCAATTTATTACGGTTTACCTCTTACTGATGAATTATTTGGTTTACCCATCGATTTATACCTAACCACAGGGCTCGCATTGCATTGGAAATCAGAGGTGCAAAATCTTGAACAAGAGTATGTATTAGCGATTAAAGCTTACTACACCATTCACTGGCCTGTTAGATGGCGAATAGGTTTTGCTGAAGGGTTGTCGTATGTATCAAGTGTTACTTATATAGAAAAAACAGAAATGGAGGAAAAAGGTTATCGCCCAAGTAAATTGATGAATGCAATCGACATCTCAGTAGACATTAATATTGGAGATATATTTAACGCAAAAGCTTTAAAAGGCACTTGGCTTGGTTACGGTATTCACCACCGTTCGTCAATGTTTGAATCGGCCTCACAATTTGGCCGTATCAAAGGTGGTAGTAATTACAATACCGTGTATCTGCAATTTGATTTCTAGTCTGGAATGTTAATTATTACCACTTTGCGGTCACTAGCTGTTAATATAAAATGACGTTTCGGATTAGATTTTGTATCGATAACGCCACTTTAAACGGCAATTAATTGCTAGAAAAAATGTGTGGGGCGTGAACAACAGCTAACTATTATTTTCCTTATTTAAGATCTTATAGTTTGTTTTTCCTGCTTGGCGTCGCGGTGGCGACCACACACAAGGGGCGACGTACCGCCGCGCCTCCCCTTGGAACCCCTGAGACGCCCTACTCAGCAGAACATTCAATCACCAACTAGCGTAAACCACGATTCCTGCCGATTTATCGTCCATGAACAACGGCAGCCCTCGACGTCCTGTCTCGGGTCGAGATCTACCTTTGCTAGTTGAAGGTTGAATTGCTGAGATGGGATTTGGAGTATTTGGTAACAAAGCAGAATTATTACACCCAATAGCTTTGGGATAGTTGAATAATGACCATAGATGAAACAAGCACCAAGTCTGCTTGAACAAACGCTGAAATGAGTGAAAGTGTTCACGTATGTTCATCAGGAATGATGAACAAAGCGATGTCGGCACATGGATGTGCCATCAGCGCTGTTAGGTCGATAACATTTGAGTGAATTGAAGAATACGTTTGTTAGCAGCTCCGAGGGATTCCAAAGGGAGAAGAAAGAGCGGAGACAGTCTCACTCTTTCTTTTTGGGTGTCGTCGCCACCGCGACAAATCATTTTAATTTACTCTGGTCGACTTATTTTACGATCACTTCTGCCACAGTATAGAAGTTAGTTTTTTTAGAATTTACATTGAAATAATTTGTATGTTTTGATCTACAGCGGACATAGCTCAACAATCACAATACGCTAGCTGTTTCCTGATTTCAGACATTCCCTATAGATGAAAACAGGTGCCTCTTGAGAATAACTTAACCAATAAGCAGCTCTGTCGGAATGCGAACTATACACACCATTGCCGTCATTCATCATTAAACTAATACTGCGACCCGAAATAAAGCCAAAAGTCTAATGTGAATTACTCCCAGATAAAGTAGTATTGATTAAACATTGGAGAGTAGTTAAATTCAAAATATATGGAAAAAAATAGTTAAGTTATGGCAAGAGTTGCGTTGACAAGTATTAGATGGCTAATTAGTTTCGCCTTCTTTGTTATGGTAAGTAGCGTTGGTTTTTTTTGGCAATACCAAAGTCAAATGTTAACGACAAATGAGCAACAATTTCTGTTGAGCGAAATTACCAATTCTGAAGCGATTACCGTAGAGCGCCGATTATACCGATCGTTATCTGCAACCGATATATTGGCGATTGAAATTAAACAAAATAACGGCAACTTCACTGACTTTGATACTTATGCTCAAGCGGTAATCGATTCAATGGGGGGGATTTCTAATCTGCAATTGGCTCCCAATGGTATCATCAGTCAGATACACCCACTCTTAGGCAACGAAAAAGCGATTGGCCACAATATACTGCGTGACGATAGTCGCCGTAATGAAGCTATATTGGCTATTTCTAAGAGACAACTGACCTTGGCAGGACCGTTCAAATTAGTGCAAGGGGGGATCGCAATTATTGGCAGAAAACCAGTGTTTTTTAATGTTGATGGCAAAGATACCTTTTGGGGATTTACCTCGGCATTGATTTATTTGGACAAACTTTTAGCCGTGACTAAATTAAAAGAATTAGAAAGCAAAGGGTACCATTATAGTCTTAGTCGAATTCATCCAGATACCGGTCAAAAAGAAGTTTTTGCACGTTCAAAAGATCGCTTAGATGACATATCTCAATCAGCGAAGATAGAATTGCCAAATACCACATGGACATTAACCATAAGCCGAGCAAGTCTGAATTCTAAGTCTAATTTTTTTGCCTATTTCGTGAGTTTATTATTGGGCTTACTCGCCGCGTGGTTGATCACTTACCTTCAACGCCAGCCAGAGTTATTACAACTGGTGGTAAAGCAAAAAACGGCAGAATTGGAAAAACTCGCTTTTAATGATCATTTGACGGGATTAGCCAACCGGCGATATTTGAACAAGTATCTAGAACAATTTTTATTTGAACAGAAACGCTATAACAAAACAGCAGCCCTATTTTACTTGGATTTAGATAATTTTAAGCGGGTTAATGACTCAATGGGACACAATTTTGGTGATCAGCTTTTAACTCAGATTGCTGATAGGATTACTAAGTCGGTACGAGTTGGTGACGTTGTTTCTCGTTTGGGGGGGGATGAGTTTGCGGTGCTATTACTTAACACTGATTCCGTTAATTCGATCAGTAAAATTGCTGAAAAATTAATTGAAGAAATTAAACAACCGGTAATCTTTGGTGATCGTAGTTTTGTTCTTTCCACATCAATTGGTATTACCTTAATTCCTCAAGACGGTAACGAAGTCCTTGAGTTATTACGCAATGCTGATATGGCTATGTATTCCGCAAAAAATGCCGGTAAAAGCCGTTATAGTTTTTTTAATCAAAAGCTTCAACAACAGGCGATTGAAAGACATCGTATTGAAACTGAGCTGGTAACTGCCGTAAAGTGCCATGAGTTAGTGTTACATTATCAGCCCTTGGTTGAGTTGAAGACTAACAAAGTTATTAGTTTGGAGGCGTTAGTGCGTTGGCAGCATCCTGAAAAAGGGTTGATCTATCCAGATCGCTTTATCGGCATTGCTGAAGATTCAGGACAAATTGTAGAAATTGGTTATTGGGTTATTAAAGAAGTATGTGAGTTGATTAGCCGCCGAGAAAATGAGGTGGATGCTCAGCCATCAATCGCAATAAACCTTTCTCCTAAGCAATTTGAAGATCCAAACTTACTCGATAATATTCGTATTATCGTAAGTGAAACCAATATTGATCCCCGTTTGCTTGAAATCGAAATCACAGAATCATCCTTGATGACTAATCTTGCCGAAGCCCTATATGTAATTGAGCAGCTTCGTGCAATGGGGATCAAGATTTCCATTGATGATTTTGGTACGGGTTACTCCTCATTAGCGCAACTCAAACATTTTCCAGTTAACAAACTTAAAATTGATCGCAGTTTTATTGCCACAATAGAATCAGACCGCAGTGACCATAAAATTGTTAGGGCAATTATTGCTATGGCACATACACTAAAAATACTAGTTGTTGCCGAAGGCATAGAAAACAAGCACCAGTTGTTGTTATTGAAAAATAGCAAATGTGATATTGGCCAAGGATATCTGTTTAGCCGTCCGGTAAAGATAGAGCAACTAAAAGAGTTGAATTGTAACTGGAATGAATTGTAAATGAATAAGTAGTTTTACGTTTACTTTTATTTCGCGTATTTAGAAGATTACCGGCATCAATTAGAAACTTATTTATCCTAACTACAGATGAAAAACAAAGACTTATAAATATGCTAGTTTGAGCTTGCAGGAGTCATAGATATTGCTCTTGCTCTTCAACTGTATTTTGCTTTTTTGATCATGGAATTAGTCCCAAAAACGATTTTGGGAACGTCCGCTATGCCAATGATTTTTAATCACCTTGCCGACTTGCTTAGGTCAACTAACTGATGTTCAGTTGACCTCGACAAACACTCAAAACTTCAAAATATTACTTTTTCTTTGCGCACAATGCTGACCTAAATTAGCCCTCAAAATCAGGCATATTTATGTTCACTTAGATACAAAAGCCGACGTTGGGATTGGCTTATCTAGCGACAAGTGATCTGACGCAAAACAGCCCTGCGTTAGATAATGAAATTGTTTTAAATATCATCAGGAATCTGTAAAGTCAAAAATTCTAATTTGATTAAAAATACCAAAAGCTGACTTTAGATTAATATGATTTTAGGTATTAAAATTTTTATGATTCTATGGCGCAATAGTCGGATAGACGACACCTGTTACCAGGTGTCGTCCTCCTGAGAACCGTACGTGCAACTTTCACTGCATACGGCTCAAGCCTCCACAAAGGCATATAACGTTACCCACCAACCTTTTTCTGGTTGATT
>NZ_QOLD01000014.1 GCF_003333305.1 Candidatus Colwellia aromaticivorans
GTTTTAGGCTGGAATCCAAGCAAAAAACAATGGATCTTCGACAAAAGACTTCGAAGATGACGTTATTAATGAACTCCTGAGCCAAGTGCATAGGCATGTTCAATTATTAATTTAAGGAATAAAACATGAAAGTTTATACACACTTTAAGCAAGTTTTTTTAGTGTGTTGCCTCTTTTTTTCAACAACCGTTTTTATGACTGCACAGGCAACTTAAAAAACGGCTGGTGATGTGGCACCAAGGACGGATTTGCCCCCATTACCAGTAGAAAAAACAGGTAACGTAGAAGTTTTGCCGAGTCAATTTCCAGAAACGTGGATGTTTGTTGATGAAGCAAGCTTTATGAGTATGTTTGGCGGCAAAATGATTTTACTTGATGTTGCTGAAAGTAAGCACGCTGATCGTATCAAAGGCACCGCAGATAAAAACTTGCTCGGTAATTTTATTCAAGCTAGAAAAAGACCTGAATTTTATATTATGGAGTCATTTCACTCCCGTGGCGCAAGAGGGCCTAAAACAGATGTGCTAACTATCTATAACAAAACGACGATGGCGACGTCTAAAGAAATTATTTGGCCAGACACTCGTTTACAGTCTTTACCTAGGCGTCATGCAATGGCATTGACGCCAGATGAAAAATTTCTATTTGTGGCTAACTTTAGTCCTGCTGCATCCATTACCGTGGTTGATCTAGACACCAAAGAAATTACCGCAACCATCGGTACTCCTGGTTGTGTGTTAACTTTTACCACTGGTAAAAGAAGCGTTTCTTCGCTCTGTAGTAATGGCGGAATGCTAACAACAGTATTAGATGAAACGGGCAAACTAAAATCTCAACATAGAATTAAAGCGTTTTTTGATACCGACAAAACGCCTATTTTTGAGCGACCAGTAATCATTAACGAAATTGCATATTTCCCAAGCTTTACTGGTGAAGTTCATGTGTTTGATTTCTCAGGTGAGGTGGCAAAATACCTTGAGCATTGGAGCTTAGTTACGGAAGACGAAAAGAAGAAAAACTGGAGACCGGGTGGTTTAGTGCTTAACGATGTTGATGAGCAAGGGATTATGTACCAAATTATGCATCCTGATGGTTATGATGGCTCACAAACTCATGGCGGTAGTCAGGTTTGGTTATTTGATATGCAAACAAAACAACGTCTTAAAGTAATAGATATACCTAGTTGGGCTGTTTCTGTTGCGGTAACCCGAGGTAAAGAGCCATTAATGGTAGTTACTAATGGTGAATTGCAACTTGATATATTTAACCCAAGAACAGGGAAATTGATACAAACTATTGGGGACTTTGGCAACGTTACTCCACTTCTTATTCATAAGGCGTATTAATGATGAGCTATGTATTTTCTGATGCGAGTGCTTTGTTTTTAATGTGGGTTTTTGCGCAGGCGGGCTTACATAAAGTGCAATCGGCTAACGGTGCTTATTATGCCAATTTGATTGCGCAATATTTAAACCTTGAAGCTTATTTAGATCATAGTGCTCAAGCAAAATCGCAATTTAAATTGCTTGCTAAAGGTATTGGCATAGTAGAAGTAACAGTAGCATTGGCACTTGTTATACCAAGTACTAGAGCCGTTGCCGCAATGTTAGCAATCGTTATATTAGTCTCTTATTTACTACTGATGGCTTTTCAAATAGTGCAAGGCAATAAAGAGTTAGATTGTGGTTGTATGGGCCCAGCAGGGCAGACAAGTATAAGTGGTAGCTTGTTACTACGTAATAGTATTTTTTCTGTTTTGGCTTGGTTGTGTTTAGCACCCGGTAACAGCTTTTTTACCAGTGCAATGGTGATGACGATAGTTATCTCTTTGGTGATGATTTTATTAAATTTAACGTTTGAGCAGCTTATTGTTAATGCTCAACGACTAAAAGTGCTTAGTCACTAAAAATTGAGGATGTAAATATGGATTTGCTAGTTATATCAAATATAGTTCTTTGGATCATAGTAGTAGTTTTTGCTGTGATTATTTATGCACTTACTCGTCAAATAGGCGTACTTTATGAGCGTGTTGCGCCTGCTGGCGCCCTTGCCATTAACCAAAAGCTTGAAGCCGGTCAAGTAGCGCCGGAACTAACGTTACAAACGATGGGTTCAACGTTAGTGAATGTTGGTGGTGCGCGTGATAATGGTCATTCACAACTGCTGTTTTTTATTTCGCCTACTTGTCCTGTGTGTAAAACATTATTACCCGCAATTAAATCAGCGGCTAAAGCTGAAGCTGATTGGGTTGATGTAGTGTTTGCTAGTGATGGCAAAAATGATGATCATCAAGGCTTGATCGATCAACAAGGCTTAACAAGTTTTCCTTATATTGTTTCAGAAGTACTAGGTAAAAGCTTTGGTATTGCCAAGCTACCTTATGCTGTGTTGATGAATCAAGACGGTGTTATTGCCTCGATGGGTATTATTAACTCGAGAGAACATATTGATAGTTTATTTGAAGCCAAAGAACATCAAGTGGCTTCTATTCAAGAGTTTATGTCTAAGCAAGCTTACCCAGCTAAATAATGGAAATTGACCATGAATTTTATTGATAAATTTTTTGAAAAAAAAGCACGTAATGTTGCTCAGTTGAGTAATCGCAGAGGTTTTATTAAAGGGATAGCAGCAAGCTTAGTTGGTGCGTCGACTATTCCTTTATTACCGGTAGCTAGAGCGGCAGATGCGCCAGTATTACCGCAAGAAGCAGGCGATCCATCCAGTTGTGATTATTGGCGTTATTGCGCAATAGACGGTTTTTTATGTGATTGTTGTGGGGGAAGTTACAATACTTGCCCACCTGGGACTGAAATGTCACCCATCACGTGGATTGGTACCTGTCGTAATCCTATCGATGGTCGTAACTATGTGATTTCCTATAATGACTGTTGTGGTAAAACCCAATGTGGTACTTGTTTGTGTCAACGAGATGAAGGGGATAGACCATTATACCGCTCTGATAAATCAAACGATGTAAATTGGTGTTTAGGCGCAACTAGCTCTGTTTACCATTGTTCAACGGCCATTGTTGTTGGTATTGCTTTTGATGAAAGTAGTAGCAAGTGAGTGCGTTAAGTTTATGCGTAAAACCTGTTGTTTGGGGACTATTTGTTTTTTGTAGTTTCCAAACACTTGCTGAAGATAATCTGCTAAAAATGAATACCGATAGAGCTAAGTTTAATTATCAAATGTTCTGCCAAGGTTGTCATACCCCTGATGGTACTGGCGGCAAGTCGGTACCTAAAATTAAAAATCATATTGGTTATTTTCTACAAAATCAGGTTGCTCGTGAATATTTAGTTAGAGTGCCTGGCTCTGCTAATTCGTCGCTAAATAATGAACAGTTGGCAGAAGTACTTAACTGGATGATTATAGAGTTTGGTGGCGAGAGTGTGCCAAAAAATATGCAATATTATACAACGAATGAAGTTGCTAAGTTACGACAGAAGTCTTTATTTGAAGTTGTAGAATATAGAAAAATGTTAATCAAGCAATTAGAAGTTAATTAGCCATTAATTAGCTTTTGGGATTTTACATTAATAAATTTAGGACAATCGATGAAAATAATTACAAAGAACAAATTTAATAAAATAGCACCGATTGCTTTTTTGACGTGTTTGGCCATCAATCAACCTGTTGTTGCCAATGAGCAAAGTAATGTTGATGATTTAGTCAAAGCTTGTATTACATGTCACGGGGAGAAAGGGGTTTCTAGCAACACGAATTACCCCAACTTAGCAGGGCAAAAACAAGGTTATCTTAATAAAGAAATTAAAGCCTTTCGTGATGGTAAACGTCATAATCCGTTGATGCTACCTTTTGTTAATAAGCTTAGTGATAATGATATTACTAAGCTGGCTAGTTATTTCTCAATGCAAAAAAATGACATTAACGCTAGTGAAATACAGAATAAACAAGGAGAAAATGTTCGCGCTCGTTGTATTTCTTGCCATGGAATGACAGGGATCACAGTGACGCAATTGTGGCCTAACTTAGCAGGGCAGCAGGCCAAGTATCTACAAAAACAATTACGTAATTTTAAAAGTGGTGAGCGACAATCGCCTATCATGCAAGTCATTGCGCAAGAGTTAACAGATGAGCAGATAGTCGCTGTTGCAGAGTACTATAGTCAGCAAGCAGCGAGTCAGTAAGTCAATCAAAGTGTTTCTAAACCAGTCATTCTGGGAAGGCTGAGCAAATCATGCTCGTCGTTGCATCTGTTTTTAAGAGAATAACCTTTATACCAATCTCACTAAATATGTGATCATTTCTACTGGTTAAAATAACCAACTACTTTGTTGTTTATTTAATAATTAACGCTGCATGGATGCAGCTTATGTGGACAATTCAGGAGATTGTCCTGATCATGAACCTCTCAGTAGTCCTGAAACAGACATTTTGAAGTATCCTGAGTATATACTCATGATAGCAACTCCTACATTCTCTAATAAGTTAGATTTTTGTTCACTGTAGCGCAAGAGGCTACTTGTAGCCTGTGATTAACTGTCAGAGAGTAGAGAGAGGTTAGATTGAATAAGATAACCTGCATTATCGACCTACGTGATAATTTTAATAAAAACAAAAATGGTAATTATTCACCATATATTGTATTCCAGTTGTGTCTTTGCCCACAGGACGTAGGTATTTAGCTTTGGTCTGGACACCAAAGCTGAAGCTGAAATCACAGTGTTTAAAAGTCTAGACTCCCGATTTAAATACCTCGGGAGTGACGATAGGTGAATAGATACTGATAACCTTATATTAATAAATGATAATAATGGAGCTGAGAATGTCTGAAAATACTTATGAACCACCAAAAATTTGGCAATGGAAAACAGAGAGTGGTGGTAAGTTTGCCAGTATTAATCGCCCTATAGCAGGGGCTACACATCAAGCTGACTTGCCTGTAGGTAAGCACCCTTTTCAACTTTATTCGTTGGCCACACCTAATGGCGTTAAAGTGACCATTCTATTGGAAGAATTATTAGCTTTAGGGATAAAAGAAGCCGAGTACGATGCTCACCTGATTGAAATTCTGGAGGGGAGCCAATTTGCATCAGGGTTTGTCGAAGTAAACCCAAACTCTAAAATTCCTGCTTTAGTGGATAATAGCGGTGATAGCAAACTGCCCATTTTCGAATCTGGTGCGATACTTTTATATCTAGCAGAGAAGTTTGATGTTTTTTTACCAACAGAGCCGTTGATTAAGGCACAATGCTTATCGTGGTTATTTTGGCAAGTTGGTAGTGCGCCATATTTAGGCGGAGGTTTCGGCCATTTTTACGCATATGCACCAGAAAAATTCGAATATCCGATAGAGCGGTTTACCATGGAAGTAAAGCGTCAGCTTGATGTGTTAGATCGACATTTAGCTAATAACAAATACATGTGCGGTAACCAATATACCATTGCGGATATGGCTATCTGGCCTTGGTATGGTGCACTATTGCAAAATAAAGTATATGAAGCAGCAGAATTTTTACAAACTCAATCTTATAAAAACTTAGTACGTTGGACTGAGGAAGTTGGCAAACGGGAAGCAGTTAAGCGTGGGAGAATGGTTAATCGTACTTGGGGAGAATTGGACGAGCAGTTACATGAACGCCATGATGAAAGTGATTTTGAATTGAAAACTCAGGATAAACAGCTTGATCCTGAATTAAGTTAACACTGAACTATGACGTTGTGTTGATTTTGTCTGAAATGTTTGGATATTAGTTTTGACTGAATCGTATAATTATAATGGCCAATTTTTTCATAGCGAGTTTAGATGTGTTTTTAAAGTAACTGTTATTGAATCTCATCGTTCTAAAACACTCACATAATGAATATTTTCAACTTAAGTGGCTATGAATACACGTTTCAGTTTTGATTACGCTTGTACCAAAAAAATCTTCTGGTAGAATCCTTTGTATTGTTTTTGTTTATAGGTAGTTAAGCCGACATGGTTATAAAAGCTAAAAGCCCTGCGGGATTCGCTGAGCAATATATTGTTGAATCTATTTGGAATGGAGGGTTTCCTCCAGGATCCATTTTACCTGCAGAGCGTGAGTTATCAGAGCTAATTGGTGTAACTCGAACAACGCTTAGAGAAGTTCTTCAGCGCTTAGCTAGAGATGGTTGGTTAACAATAAAGCATGGAAAGCCAACGAAAGTTAATTATTTTTGGGAAACATCCAGTTTAAATATTTTAGAAACGTTAGCTCAGTTAGATCAAGAAGGTATTCCTGATTTGGTGGATAATCTACTATCGGCTCGTACTAATATTAGTGCTATTTATGTACGTGGTGCAATAAAAAACAATCCAGAAAAAACAATTGAGTTATTAAGTTCCTATGTCGATATAGAAGATACTGGCGAGGCTTTTGCTGACTTTGATTATAAATTAAATAAAGCGTTAGTGACGGCTTCTGGTAATTCTATTTACTTATTAATATTGAATGGTTTCAGAGGTCTATACTCACGTATTGGTAGTTTGTATTTTTCTCATCCGATGGGACGCGAAATTTCTAGAACTTATTACCAAAAGTTAATTGATTTAGCTAAAGAGAATCGTTTTGATGATTCTATATTTGCAGTAAGAAAATATGGTATTGAATCGGGAAAACTTTGGGCTGACTTGAAAGATGATGTTTTGAAAGAACTTACCGTAGACTGATTTATTTTAAAGCTGAACTTAAATTTTTAAGGCGACATGGGCATTGTCCATTTTTTTGTAGTCGCCTTTTTTATTGATAAAGTACAGTACTTTGCTTTTTACTCTGGTTTCTTTAACGTATCAGAACATTGAGCAATAATAACATCCTCTCCTTCATTTTTTTCTTGCACAATTTTCACATCAAACTGCCATAAATAATGTAAATGCTTAAGCACTTCCTCTTTAGAATCACCTAGTTCTGTGCCATTGTGTGGTATATAACGTAGAGTGAGCGACCTATCACCATCAATATTTGCATCAATAATTTGAATGTTAACCTCTAAATTACTGAGGTTGTATTGGTCGGCTAACTTATGCCGAATTTTTTTATAACCTTGTTCATTATGTATTGCGCCGATTTCAACATAATTATTATTTTCATCATCATGAATGTGAAATAGTTTGAAATCACGAATAAGTTTTGGTGATAAATATTGGCTTATAAAACTTTCATCTTTAAAATTTTCCATCGCAAAATGTAATGTATCTAACCAGTTACTTCCGGCAATTTCAGGAAAAAATTCTTTGTCTTCCTTTGTAGGGTGTTCACAAATACGCCTGATATCAATGAACATATTAAAACCCAAAGCATAGGGATTAATGCCTGAATAATATTTACTATTATATTCTTGCTGCGCGACTACGTTGGTATGATTATGTAAAAACTCCAACATAAATTTATCGGTTACTAAACCTTCGTCGTAGAGATGGTTTAATATAGTGTAATGCCAAAAACATGCCCAACCTTCATTCATTACTTGAGTTTGTTTTTGTGGATAGAAATATTGAGAGATTTTTCTGACTATTCTGACTATTTCTCGTTGCCAAGGTTTCAGTAAAGGGGCATTTTTTTCAATAAAGTAAAGGATGTTTTCTTGAGGCTCTGAAGGAAATTTATACTTAGGTTCGTTGTTGTTCTTATTAGCATTAGGCTCAGTTCGCCATAACATGTTAACTTGAGATTGTAGGTATTCTTCCCGCTCTTTTTGACGTTTTAACTCTTCATCAAGAGAAATTTTTTGCGGTCGTTTATAACGATCTACACCATGGTTCATTAAAGCATGACAGGCATCTAATGTTGCTTCAACGTCATCTATGCCATATTTATTCTCACAGTTAGCGATATAGTTTTTTGCAAAAAGTAAATAATCAATAATAGAACTAGCGTCTGTCCAAGATTTAAAAAGATAATTTCCTTTGAAAAATGAATTATGACCATAACAAGCATGAGCCATAACTAACGCTTGCATTGGCATGGTGTTTTCTTCCATTAAATAAGAGATGCATGGGCTAGAGTTGATCACTATTTCATAGGCTAAGCCCATTTGTCCTCGTTTGTAAGTTTGCTCTGTTTGTATGAATTTTTTACCAAAAGTCCAATGATTGTAGCCAATTGGCATACCAACACCAGCGTAAGCATCCATCATTTGCTCGGCGGTAATTACCTCTATTTGATTAGTATAAGTATCTAGTCGGTAATGTTCAGCTACACGTGCTATTTCAGTTTGATACTGCTCTAGTAACTCGAATGTCCAATCTGGGCAATCGTCTAATGGTTTTATTTGTGGAGTAACTGTTGAAGGTTTTTTTTTGTTTGTTGTCACCATAATTTCACCTATCTCCTATTTTTTGCATTAACCGTGTTTAGGCAGCATTCTTGGTACTTTTTTTGAATAGTTTTCTAAAAACAGGGTATATGTCTGCGGCTTCTTTTATATGTTGTATGGCGAAATGAGGATGAGTTTCCATTATTTGTTGGTATTGTTGCCATAATGTTTGGTGAGCTCGTTGGGTTATTTCTATATAGCTGAAATAACGTGTTTTTGGTAATATTTTATCAATCAATAATGATTTACATAGCGGAGAGTCATCAGCCCAATTGTCTCCGTCAGAAGCTTGAGCACCATAAATATTCCACTGGTTATCATCATACCTTTCTGTGATTATGTCATTCATTAGTTGCAAGGCACTAGAAGCAATAGTGCCCCCTGTCTCTTGAGAATAGAAAAACTCATGTTCATCTACTTCTTTCGCTTGGGTATGGTGGCGAATATATACAACGTCAATATTTTTATAAGTTCTGCTGAGAAATAAATAGAGCAAAATATAAAATCGCTTTGCCATTTCTTTGGTTGCTTGATCCATCGAACCAGACACATCCATTAAGCAAAACATTACCGCTTTTGATGTCGGTACTGCTTGTTTAGCAAAATTTCTAAAACGCAAATCAAACGTATCAATAAAGGGAACTTTTGCTATTTTTTCTTCAAGTATTTGTATTAATTTTTTAAGTTCTCGTTCTTCACTTATATGGTCGTGTTTATCCTGCTGTAAATCGTCCAATGTTTGTTGGTATTCTTTAAGCTGTTTGCGTTTTGACGATGTCATCGCTATGCGTCTTGCAATTGATCCTTGCAATGATTTTACAATATCAATATTGGAGGCAACCCCTTCAGCACAAAAGCCTGAACGTACCGTTTTATATTCAATCAGTTTATCGAGTTGATTTTTTTCTAAATTTGGCAACTCTAAATCTTCAAAAAGTAAATTTAAGTACTCTTCTTTTGATATTGAAAAAGTAAAGTCGTCATCTCCTTCTCCACTGTCACTTGCATCGCCTTTGCCACCACCTTGTCCTTGTTGATTCGGTGGTTTGGGTATGCGATCACCAGTAATAAATTGATCATTCCCTGGGTGGACTCTATCATTAATGCCGCCACTGCCTCGATGAAACACGGGTTCAGACATGTCTTTTTTGGGAATAACTATATTCTCACCAGAGTCTATGTCTGTGACACCACGTTTATTAATGGCATCAGATACTGATTTTTTGATCTGGTTTTTATAGCGCCTTAAAAAGCGCTGACGATTAACAGTACTTTTATTCTTACTGTTGAGTCGTCTATCAATAAAGTTAGCCATTATTAACTCCTTACCTCTTTAGTTACCTGCTTAGCTTATTTATGAGAATAAGTTAAAACGTCTAGTTAAAGAGACACTACTTATGACGATTTTCTTACGCGCAAATACCATTCTGACAATAACCTAACTTGCTTTTGGGTATAGCCTTTACTCATCATACGTTCAACAAAATCATCATGTTTTTGTTGATCATCTTTTGATGTTTTTGAATTAAAAGAAATAACAGGTAATAAATCTTCAGTGTTTGAAAACATTTTTTTCTCAATAACAGTGCGAAGCTTTTCATAACTAACCCACGATGGGTTATGACCATTATTATTTGCTTTTGCTCTTAGTACAAAGTTGACAATTTCATTACGAAAATCTTTAGGATTACTAATGCCGGCTGGTTTTTCAATTTTCTCTAATTCATCATTTAGTGACTGTCTATCAAATAGTTGTCCTGTTTCTGCGTCACGATATTCTTGATCTTGAATCCAAAAATCAGCATAAGTGACATAGCGATCAAAAATGTTTTGGCCATATTCAGAGTAAGACTCTAAATACGCAGTTTGAATTTCTTTTCCTATGAATTCAATATAGTGAGGTGTTAAATATCCTTTTATAAATTCCAAATAACGTTCTGAAATTTCTTTTGGTAATTGTTCACGTTCTACTTGCTGCTCAAGCACATAAAATAAATGTACGGGGTTGGCGGCAACCTCAACATTGTCAAAATTAAATACTCGGGAAAGTATTTTAAAAGCAAAGCGAGTTGATAGACCTGACATGCCTTCATCAATACCGGCATAATCTCTATATTCTTGATAAGATTTTGCTTTTGGATCAGTATCTTTTAATGTTTCGCCATCATAAACTCGCATTTTAGAATAGATGCTAGAGTTAACTGGATCTTTTAAACGAGAAAGTACGGAAAACTGCGCTAAAATTTCTAAAGTGTCTGGTGCACATTGTGCCGTTTTTAATTCACTGTGTTCCAATAATTTTTTATAGATATTAACTTCTTCAGACACGCGCATACAATAAGGTACTTTAACAATATAAACTCTATCCAAAAAGGCTTCGTTATTTTTATTATTTCTAAAGGTTTGCCATTCAGATTCATTTGAATGGGCTAATAAAATGCCATTAAAAGGCAGGGCTGATAATCCTTCGGTTGGATTGTAGTTTCCTTCCTGAGTTGCCGTTAACAAAGGGTGTAGCACTTTGATTGGTGCTTTGAACATTTCTACAAACTCCATCAGCCCTTGGTTTGATCTACATAATGCGCCAGAATAACTATAAGCATCAGCGTCATTTTGAGCAAAATGCTCTAACTGTCTTATATCCACTTTCCCTACAAGTGCTGAAATATCCTGATTGTTATCATCGCCGGGCTCAGTTTTAGCAATGGCAATTTGATCCAATATTGATGGGTATACTTTTACAACTTTGAACTTGGCTATATCACCTTTAAATTCATGTAATCGTTTAGCCGCCCATGGAGAAATTATGCTATTGAGATAGCGCTCAGGAATATTATATTCCTCTTTCAATATTTTTCCGTCTGAATGTACATCAAATAAACAAAAGGGGTGATCGTTTACTGGGCTACGTATGCCATTAACACTTAGTACATAAATTGGTTCTTTTTGCATTAAGGCTTTTAACTTTTCAGCTAATGATGATTTACCACCACCAACAGGACCAAGTAAATAAAGAATTTGCTTTTGCTCTTCTAAGCCTTGAGAGGCATGTTTAAGGTAAGCAACTATTTGTTCAATAGCTTCTTCCATCCCGTAAAATTCCGTAAAGGCAGGGTATCTGTTAATGACTCTATTGGAAAATATCCGGCTTAACGTGGGTTCAGTAGAAGTATCTACAGCTTCTGGTGTGCCAATAGCACTAAGTAGTCTTTCTGATGCGCTAGCATAGGCAAGTTTATCTTCTTTACAGAGTGCTAAAAACTCTTGCAGGCTAAACTCTTCCTGTTGAGCCTGTTCGTAACGTGATTGATAATGTTGAAAAATAGTCATAACCATCTCCAAAGGGTTGCGTGCTAACCTACCAATGTTCATTTTATTTATGTCTTACTTTAAGATTAGTTGTTTTAGCTGATATTGCTAACAAAAATTGTAAATAAAATGTACTAGTATTTTGAAAAGTCGTAATTAATTAGGGGGTTGTTATGCGTGTTCGTTAACTGTTTTTAGCTAAAATATATTTTTTAATGAAAGTGCAGCGTTCGTGCAAAAGGTGGGATATATACCCATGATACTTCAAGCTGAATCCGACATATTGAAGTAACATGGGTATAACTGTTTACTAAACTGAGTGTTAAAAAGCCGCTTAGATAAACAGTTAATATATTTATTTATGGTAGATAAACCCTTTAATCACGGAAAAATATTGTTTCTCTTTTCAATAAAATACTAGGCTGTTCAATTGCTTGAATAATAAAGCTGATGTTGGTCATTTTATTTTCTAGACTATTTCCATCAGCGGTTAAAGTTAAAGGAACAGTTTGCATAGCACCTGATTTTATTAACAATTTTTTTGGTAGTTTTAATAATGTAGTATCAATTTCAGGTACCTTGATACTAAAATGCAATGGCTGCTGGCTTTTATTGAGTATTTTTAAGGTGTAAGTATTTTCAATAATACCTTGGTAGTCAACACTATATAAGGCGTTTCTGTCGCGTAGTATGCTAGCTTCTAATGGAATTCTTGCGTTAATCCATAAAACCATCGCGATAGAACACACTAGGCAAAAGCTGGCATAAGCAGCTAGTTTGAAGCTAAAACCTTTCGATGTTTCTCCCGTTAATGCTTGTTCACTGGTATAACTAATTAACCCTTTTGCGTAGTTAAAGCGTGTCATGGTTTCATCGCAAGCATCAATGCATAGTGCGCAATTTATACACTCGTATTGCATACCGTTACGTATATCAATGCCGGTAGGGCACACTTCAACACATAGATTGCAGTCAACACAATCACCTAAACCTTGTTCTTGCTTAAGCTGCTGTGAATCATCTTTAAGTTTGCGTGCTCCTCGGTTTTCACCACGTTGAGCATCATAAGCGACTAATAAGGTGTTTTTATCAAACATTGCTGATTGAAATCTGGCATAAGGACACATGTCAATGCATACCTTCTCTCTTAACCAACCAGCATTCCCGTATGTGCATAAGGTAAAAAATAAAACCCAAAAGGTAATGAGTGCTGTCCAGTTAAAAGAAAGCAAATCAAGATACAAACTCTGTACTGGAATGAAATATGAAATAAAGGTGGTTGCAGTTAAAAAAGACATTAATAACCAAATGCAATGTTTAAGCGATTTTTTCTGAAGTTTATGTAAACTCCATGGTGATTTATCTAGTGCTATACGCTGGTTACGCTTTCCTTCAATTCTATGTTCAACCCAGACATAAGCTAATGTCCAGATAGTTTGTGGGCAGACATAGCCACACCAAACACGCCCTAGCCAAGTAGTAACAAAAAATAGTGCGAAAGCAGCAAGCATTAAAATACCGGCCAGTAGTACAAAGTCTTGTGGCCAAAAAGTAAAAGCAAAAATTCTAAATTGTTGCTTACCAATATCAAATAGCACCGCTTGTTGCCCTTGGTATTGCAAAAAAGGAATGATGATAAAAGTTATCATTAATAACCAACTGAGTAATCGCCGATAGTTTTGATATACGCCTTTTTGTTCTCGAACATATATCGATTGTTGAGATTTATGTGGTTTGATTATCAGTTGTTCTTCTTTAAAATTAAACTTCATTGATTAGGTACAAAGTAATAAGTGAGTGTTCTCCTTACTTCAATTAATGAGCCAAAAGTTATTTTATTTAAGTTGTTGTATTTTAATGGATTAAAATATTCAAGGGGAAAGTGGAAAACACGATATATCGTGGAATAGTGATATATCGTGGTTTTTTAAATTATCGTCGACTGATATTAAGTTTTTTCATTCGAGATCTTAATGTACTGTCGGGCATACCCAATATTTTTGCTGCGCCGTTATCTCCACCAACACGCCAGTGGCAATTGTTGAGTATCTCGATAATATAAGCTTTTTCAATGTCGGCAAGTGGTTTTTGTGAAGTATTAGTCACTTGATGACTTTTAGAAAAAGTTTGTTGAATATTGAGCAGTTCTGAAGTGGATAAAATAACTTCGCGCTCTAGAATGTTTTGTAATTCTCGAATGTTGCCAGGCCAATGATAGCTGGCAAGTTTGGCTAAACTGCGTTTATTGATGCCTTGAATATTTTTATTCAGCTTATTATTTAGTTGCTTTAATATGCCATGGCATAACAAAGGAATGTCTTCGATACGTTGTCTTAGTGCAGGTATGTAGATAGGGAATACATTTAAACGGTAATATAAATCCATTCTAAAAAGACCTTGCTCGACCATAGCGAATAAATCTCTATTAGTGGCGACAATAATTCTAATATCAACTTTAATGGTTTTAGAACCGCCGACACGTTCGAGCTCTCTTTCTTGTAATACTCGTAATAATTTACTTTGTGCTTCTAACGATAGTTCACCAATCTCATCTAAAAATAATGTGCCTTTATCAGCTAATTCAAATCGACCCTTACGCCTTTCGTTTGCGCCAGTAAAGGCGCCTCTTTCATGACCAAATAATTCTGATTCTAATAAATTGGCGCTAATTACTGCACAATTTACTTTAACTAACGGTGAGCTACAACGTTGACTAAGTTGGTGTAAATTACGAGCCACCACTTCTTTTCCGGTACCATTTTCACCTAGAACTAATACAGTGCTGTCGGTTTTAGCAACAAGTTTTATTTGCTGTAACATTTGTCTGTAGGCAAGGTTGTTACCTTCTAAGCCAGAGCCATTCCATGTTTTATTAATTTCATCTTGTAGGTAACTGTTTTCGTCTTGTAATTTTTCAGTCAGATCTTGTACTTTTTTTAGGGCTGCTCTGAGATTATTATCAGCAAGTCGTTGTTGACTAACATCGCGAAATATTGCTACAGCACCAATGAGTTCGTCCTGTTTATAAACGGGTGTAGATGTATACTCAACAGGAAAGCTGCTACCATCTTTGCGCCAAAAAACTTCATTGGTTATTTTTCGTTCTATGCCATCGCGCATAGTGTTGTAAATATGGCATTCATGACTAGGGTAGGGATCGCCATTTTCATGACTATGATGGTGATACTCATGAATATTTTTTCCCAGTAATTCTTTTGCTTTCCAACCGGTCATTTGCTCCGCAGCAGGGTTTATAAATACGGCATTACCGTTTATATCAAACCCATAAATGCCCTCGCCAACAGCATTTAATAATAGGTTTGAACTGACTAAAAATTGCTCGATGTTATCAGGCATGCACTAGCTAACTCTTTTGTTGTTTAACGTGTTCTGAATAAACACGATATATCGTGGCTTGTGCTTGCTAGTTTAAATCTGTTTTTTAGAAAAGAAAAGAAAAGAAAAGAAAAGTGAATGTTGGGGAGTTGTGTCTTTTACTCTCTGTGTTTAATATCAGTCGAACAGTCGATAATTTTTCGTCAATAAAGGCCTTTTATTATCTGGTCAAGTTATGCGGTTATTATGCTAAGTGATGAAAAACGAATATACACGTTCGTTTTTCATCACTTATTTTATAGTCGAAACTAGCAGGATTAGCTAAAGTTAGCTTGGGCAAAATCCCAATTAGCTAATGCCCAAAATGCTTCCATATATTTAGGGCGTAAATTACGGTAATCAATATAGTAAGCATGTTCCCATAAATCAACAGTGATTAATGGCGTTACACCAGCTTCAGTTATTGGTGTTGCCGCATTAGAGGTATTGACTATTGCTAAGCTGCCATCGGCATTTTTAACTAACCAAGTCCAACTTGAGCCAAAGTTATTAATGGCACTGTCGGTAAACTTTGCTTGAAATTGTGCAAATGAACCAAAAGTGGCATTAATCGCATTAGCTAATGCACCGCTAGGCTCATTTCCACCATTTGGGCTTAAACTATTCCAGTAAAAGGTATGATTCCAGATTTGTGCGGCATTATTAAAAATGCCAGCAGAAGAAGATTTTACAATCTCCTCTAATGATTTATCCGCAAATTCGGTGCCTTCAATCAAACCGTTAAGCTTAACCACATAAGTATTGTGATGTTTCCCATAATGAAATGATAACGTTTCTGCAGAAATGTGTGGTTCTAATGCGTTTTGTTCATAAGGTAACGCAGGTAATTCAATAGCCATGGTGCTCTCCAATTTTCTTTATTTAAGTGTTTTAACGAATAAAGAGTGTGTTTTCCTTAAAACTTGAGTAAAATACTCAGGTATTAAATTTATACTATATTGACTACTTACTGTATAGGTTTTCTTGTTCTATTTTTCAAGTAGTTCAGTTGAAAATAGTATTTAATGTGAAGTATTTATTATATTGAATTGAAAAGTGAGTTTTTGACTCCATAACTTGTACACAAGAGAATTCAATATAATGAATATTATTTTTTAGAGGTTATTATGGATACTATTGAACGCATTAAAGAACAAATTAGTGAAAATACAGTATTACTGTATATGAAAGGCTCACCAAAATTACCAAGTTGTGGTTTTTCTTCACAAGCTTCACAAGCGCTGATCAATTGTAATGAACAATTTGCTTATGTAGATATTTTACAAAACCCAGATATTAGAGCTGAATTACCTAAATATGCTGATTGGCCAACTTTTCCACAACTATGGGTTGAGGGTGAATTAGTTGGCGGTTGTGACATTATTATCGAAATGTTCCAACAAGGTGAGCTGCAAACTTTAGTTGAAGAAGCAGTTGCTAAAAATAGCACTGAAGATAGCAACGCTGAATAAGCATTAAATTTTTAAAACAGCCACAGTGTTAAACAGTGGCTATATATTTTCACAAAAAACGGAGTATTAAGATGAGCGTATTAGTTGGTCGTCCAGCACCAGACTTCACTGCAGCAGCAGTATTAGGTAGCGGCGAGATTGTTGATAGTTTTACGTTAAGCGAAGCTATTAAAGGTAAAAAAGCAGTTGTTTTTTTCTACCCATTAGATTTTACTTTTGTATGTCCGTCTGAGTTATTAGCTTTTGATCACCGTATGGATGAATTCAAAAGCCGTGGCGTAGAAGTTATTGGTGTTTCTATTGATTCACAATTTTCTCATAATGCATGGCGTAATACTGCAATTAATGATGGCGGTATTGGTCCAGTACAATATACGTTAGTTGCTGATACTAAACATGAAATTTGTAAAGCATATGATGTAGAACATCCTGAAGCTGGCGTTGCATTTCGTGGTTCATTCTTAATTGATGGAGAAGGCAATGTTCGTCATCAAGTAGTGAATGATTTACCACTAGGCCGTGATGTTGATGAAATGTTACGTATGGTTGATGCTTTACAATTCCACGAAGACCACGGTGAAGTTTGTCCTGCTGGTTGGAATAAAGGCGACAAAGGTATGACTGCTTCTCCAGACGGTGTTGCTGCTTACCTTACGGATAATGCTGATAAACTATAATAATTTAGTCTCGTGATATTCTTCACGAGCAGATTATAGTTAATGCTAAAAATCATTTAAAAAGGCTAGAGTTTTATCGACTCTAGCCTTTTATTTGTTTAAATTATTATTCGCTATTCGCTATTCGCTATTCGCTATTCGCTATTCGCTATTCGCTATTCGCTATTCGCTATTCGCTATTCGCTATTCGCTATTCGCTTCGGGCACAGCTAGCGGCCAACCACCTAAGCCATGCCATTTATTGACAATGTGACAAAAAAGCTCGGCGGTTTTTTCTGTATCATATAAAGCCGAATGGGCTTCATTATTATTGAAATCAATTTTCGCAGCGATGCAAGCTTTTGCTAACACAGTTTGGCCTAAGGCTAGCCCCGCTAGTGTCGTGGTATCAAAACTAACAAAAGAATGAAACGGGCTACGCTTTATTTTACAGCGACTTGTTGCTGCATTTAAAAAACCTAAATCAAATGCGGCATTATGAGCAACAATAATTGCTCGTTGGCAACCGGCTAACTTCATTTTTTTTCTTACTAACTTAAATAACGCTTTTAAAGCGACTTCTTCATCAACTGCGCCACGTAATGGGTTAGTGGGATCAATGCCGGTAAATTCTAACGCTTTAGGCTCTAAGTTTGCCCCTTCAAAAGGGTGCACGTTAAATTGTATTGTTTCATCGATAGAAAATTTACCAGTCACCTCATCTAAAGATAAAACTGAAGCGGCTATTTCTAGTAAGGCATCGGTTTGCGCGTTAAAACCCGCAGTTTCAACGTCAATGACTACGGGGAAATAGCCTCTAAAACGCTGTGCGAAAAGGGGTTTAGTTTGCTCATTATTGTCTTTTTTATTTACACTTTCTGGCATGCTGTTTTAGATTAGTTGATGTTGCTAAAAATTTGGGGGATTATCTCAGAAAAATAGAATAAAGACGAGGGTGAAATAAATACTAATAGTTAATAAAATTACTATAAAGTGTTAAAGTTATTTTAAGGTAGGGCGATACAAAGAGTGCCATCTATTAATTTTGTTGCAAAAACTATGAAAAAACTTTTTCTTGAAACCAATAAATCATTGATGACTTACTGCTTAGGCTCTTTGACAAAAGTAAAAGTACTACTGTTTTTTGGTCTGTTTTGTAGTGTTTTTGTCAATAATGCACAAGCTGGTATTCGCCAATACAGCGCCAGTATTAATACTTCTCAATGGCAGTTAGCAAATGACTCTCGTTTGCAATGTACTTTAGCACATCAAATCCCTCATTATGGTCAAGCGCGTTTTTCAGCAAAAGCAAGCCGAAAATTGAATATGGAATTTGAATTAGATATGCTGCTTTTGCCCGACAGCTATTCTCTTGCTCAGGTTCGTAGTGAATCACCTAGTTGGCGTCCAGGGCATGGTGGCCGTGTATTAGCGGATATGAAATTATATAAACAATTTAACCCAAGTTTGCCTAAAAAAGTAGCGTGGACTATGTTAAGTGAATTAGAGCAGGGCATGAGCCCAACGTTTTACTATGATGATTGGCATAGTAAACAAGATAAAATTTCGGTTAGCTTATCAACCGCACGCTTTAATACTGCATACAGAAACTTTGTCGCTTGCGTAGGTAACTTACTTGATTATAGTTTTGATGATATTTCCTATACGGTTTTAAACTATCAATCCAATAGCGATAAATTTACTAAAGCTTCACAAAGACGTATTAATATGATTCGTGAGTATTTAAGTTTAGATCCAAATCTTGAATTGGTACTTGTTGATGCATATTCAGATAGTTATGGTGGTCGTTGGTCTAATTTAAAACTATCGGAACGTCGTGCATTAAAAATACGTGACTACTTTGTTAAAAATGGGATAAACGCGGATAGAATTGAAGCAAAAGGCTACGGTGAAAAACGCCATATTGCTTCTAACGATACTACATTAGGTCGTGGAAAAAACCGAAGAGTAGTTATTCAAATGCAAAAAATGTAGTTATCCATATATATACTCGAACCCTCTGCAACTTACCTATTGAAGTTGCTGAGGTATAAAAGGCTCAGTTGAGCCTTTTTTGCTATTCGCTGCTCTGAACTCTTGATATAATGCCGACAATTACGTTAATTATTTTTTAGAGGTTTTGTGGATGTCGGAAGCTGAAAATCGACCAACCAATTTTATTCGCCAAATTATCGATGCTGATCTTGCTAGTGGTAAACATAACGCAGTACAAACGCGTTTTCCGCCTGAGCCGAATGGTTTTTTACATATAGGTCACGCTAAGGCCATTTGTTTGAATTTTGGCATTGCTCAAGATTACAACGGATTATGTAATTTACGCTTTGATGATACGAACCCTGAAAAAGAAGATATAGACTATGTGCATGCGATTAAAAAAGATGTGCAGTGGTTAGGTTTTGAATGGGCTGGCGATATTCATTACTCTTCAGGCTATTTTGATCAATTACATGGCTTTGCTGTTGAATTAATTGAAAAAGGCTTAGCTTATGTGTGTTTCTTAAATGGTGAAGAAACGCGTGAATACCGCGGTACGTTAAACAAGCCGGGTAAGAATAGCCCCTATCGCGATACCTCAGTTGAAGAGAATTTAGCGTTATTTGAGAAGATGAAAAACGGCGAGTGTCAAGAAGGTGAATGTTCGCTTCGCGCAAAAATTGATATGAGCTCAAGCTTTATGTGTTTACGTGATCCGATTATTTATCGTGTTAGGTTTGCTCATCATCATCAAACAGGCGATAAATGGTGTATTTATCCAATGTATGATTTTACCCATTGTTTATCAGATGCCATTGAAGGTATCACGCATTCGATCTGTACATTAGAGTTTCAAGATAACCGCCGTTTATATGATTGGGTTATTGATAATGTTTCAGTACCTTCTATACCACATCAGTATGAATTTTCTCGTTTAAATCTTGAATACACATTAATGAGTAAACGTAAATTACACACATTAGTGGAAGAAAAGTTAGTTGATGGTTGGGATGATCCTCGCATGCCAACAGTTGCCGCATTTCGACGCCGTGGCTATACGCCAGCTTCACTGCGAGAATTTGCTAAACGTATTGGTGTTACCAAGATGGAAAACACCGTTGAAATGAGCGTATTAGAAGCTTGTATTCGTGAAGATTTAAATGATAATGCACCACGTGCAATGGCAGTACTTGATCCAATTAAACTTGTGATCGAAAACTATGCTGAAGGTAAAACTGAAGACCTAACGGTAAAAAATCATCCAAGTGATGAAAGCCAAGGGGTACGTATTGTGCCATTTAGCGGTGAACTTTATATCGAAGCTGAAGACTTTAGAGAAGAAGCGAATAAAAAGTATAAGCGATTAGTGGTTGATAAAGCCGTGCGCTTGCGTGGGGCTTATGTTGTAACCGCTACGCGTTGTGATAAAGACGAACAGGGCAATGTAACAACAGTATATTGTACTTACAATGAAGATACTTTAGGTAAAAACCCAACGGATGGCACAAAACCTAAAGGGGTTATTCATTGGGTTGATGCGCAAAAATCACTTACCGCAACAGTGCGTTTATATGACCGATTATTTACAGTACCAAATCCTGCAGCAGAGACTGATTTTCAGAGTGTGATGAACCCAGAATCATTGGTTGTTATTAACAATGCGAAAGTAGAGCCATCTTTAGCCAATGCTAAAGCTGAGCAAGCTTTTCAATTTGAACGTCAAGGTTACTTTTGTTTGGACAGTGACATCAAAAACACGGGCGACTTAGTGTTTAACCGCACGGTTGGCTTACGTGATACTTGGGCTAAAATATCTAAATAAACCGGTTATTTGTAGTCATACGAATAGTGAATAAAGAAAGCCAATAGTACATAATTATTGGCTTTTTGCTATTACATTTGTAATTAAAAATTTTATCAAAATAGTTAGTTTAATCGTTATATTTTGGTCTAAATTAACTATTGATAAATCATTTTAAAAAACTGAAATATCTATCCTCATTTATATTTATGTATAAAACTAACTGTTGAATAATAATTTTAAGATCAGTTATTTTCAAATCTTAAACGGATTACAATCATGCGAGCAAGCAAAATAAATCAAGTAGAAGCTGAGCACTTTAGCTGGCATATCATCAAAGATATTTTTCCGTATCTGATTGAATATAAAAGTAGGGTATTGTTTGCTGTAGGTTTTATGATATTAGCTAAAGTTGCTAGTGTTTGCCTACCCTTTATCCTTAAGTATATTGTAGATGGAATAGATACTTCTCAATTCGACCAAGCTTCACTATTGGTTGTGCCTATTGGGCTTGTCTTAGCTTATGGTTTAGTGCGTTTGTCTAATGTCGTTTTTGGTGAAATTAGAGATGTGCTCTTTGGTAGAGTTACTGAAAGATCTATCCGAAGAATTAGCCTAAATGTTTTTAAACACTTACACAAATTAGATTTAGAATACCATTTAGACAGAAGAACTGGCGGGTTAGCGCGAGATATAGAACGAGGCGCATCAGGTATAAACTTTCTTATGCGCTTTATGGTCTTTAACATAGTTCCCACACTGTTAGAAATCACTATGGTGATAGGTGTTTTATTCTATAACTACTCAATAGGTTTTGCTGGTATTAGCTTAACCGCAATAGCTG
Organism: Candidatus Colwellia aromaticivorans; assembly: GCF_003333305.1. Taxonomy (GTDB): domain Bacteria; phylum Pseudomonadota; class Gammaproteobacteria; order Enterobacterales; family Alteromonadaceae; genus Colwellia; species Colwellia aromaticivorans. The sequence goes on from NZ_QOLD01000014.1 coordinate 21,757, forward strand.
CATATATTACGTTCTCTGTTAAAACAACTGATTGGCGGGTGAAGTTTATAAGGGAGGCGAATAAAGCTGATTCTAGTAGTAATAATCATGCTGTTGACTCTTTACTCAACTATGAAACGACAAAGTATTTTTCGAACGAAGATTTTGAAGCGAATAGATATGATAAAGATCTAGAGGCTTGGGAAATCGCAAAACGTAAAAATAGACTGTCTCTTTTTGCGCTAAATGGCGGGCAAGCTTTTATTATTGCTACGGCAATCACAGCAATGATGATGTTAGCCGCTTATAACGTTACCCAAGGTGATATGACACTTGGGGATTTTGTACTAATTAATGCCTTTATTATGCAAATATTCTTACCATTAAATTTCTTAGGTTTTGTTTACCGTGAAATTAAGGGGTCACTTGCTAATATCGAACACCTATTTGGCCTAATGTCGATAAAGCCAAAAATAGTCGATTTGGATGACGCAAAAGAGTTAAATGTTGTTAGTGGGAAGATAGATTTTAATAACATTAGTTTTTCTTACAACAAGAAAAGAAAAATAATAAGTAATGTCAACTTTTCTGTTAATGCTGGAGAAAAAGTAGCCATAGTAGGTCCAAGTGGCCACGGAAAATCGACGTTGATGAAGTTGCTATTTAGATTTTATGATGTAAATGATGGTTCAATTTGTATAGACGGACAAGACATAAAAAAAGTGACACTAAAGTCATTGCGACGTGCTATTGGCGTAGTTCCACAAGATACCGTTCTTTTTAATGAATCAATCTTTGAAAATGTTCGCTATGGAAACCCTTCTTCTAGTGATGCTGATGTTTATAAAGCTATTAAGCTAGCTCATTTAGATGAGTTTATAAAATTGCTTCCTGATGGTGTCGAAACTGTTGTTGGCGAGCGAGGGTTAAAATTAAGCGGTGGTGAAAAGCAACGTGTAGCTATTGCTAGAACAATTATCAAGAACCCTCCAATACTAATTTTTGATGAAGCGACTTCATCACTTGATAGTCATTCAGAACAAGCTATTTTAGCTGCATTTAGAGAGATATCACAGAATTCAACCAGTTTGGTTATAGCACATAGATTGTCAACAATTGTCGATGCAGACAGAATAATATTTATAGACAACGGTGCAATTGCAGAAGAAGGGAGTCATTCGACTCTATTAGCAAAAAATGGGTTATATGCGTCCTTGTGGGAAGCTCAATTGAATAATGATAATTAGTTATAGTAGTAAAATGTATGGCTTTTTTTCGCTAAAAGTAGGTGGAATAAAGCTGTAATGGTTAATTAATACTGAGTAATTCAACATTCAACATTAGTACCTATCCCCTTGGTATTTTGTCAGCACTTCGATTGCCATAACCTAGTTCACTAGGGATAAATAATTGATTTTTTCTTCAACCACTATTCGTTGAACTCCTTCCGTCGACCCACTGATCACACTATTAATACCAATCTCACTAACTATGTGATCATTTCTACTTGTTAAAACGATCAACTACTTCGTTATTTATTTAATAGCTAGAGCAACTAGTTATTGAAATAAACGCCTTGTATTTGACCGTTTTTTCTACGTATAAAATAGATCACCTAATTAATGAAACTGGTATAAGTAGAAAGGCGATAGGTTCAGCACGTCAAGTGAATTGTCAAACTCAGTACCTTTATTTATTAAAGCGCCATGATAATGGACCGTATAGCCTACTTAAGTTAATTCGGCAAAGCATTGTTAGTCATTATTGAGTAGTCATGGATAAAATTTAATTTATTTCAAAGGTTTAAATCATTCAGAAACTGTCAGTTTTTTTTACAGTTATTAGAATATTAATTGTTGTCATTAAGATTTATTTTTTAAATTCAATCTGTTGAGGATGTGGCTTGAATAATGCCTCTATTTCTTGGATACGAAAAGGTGCGTACTAATATACTGATTTTACTCATGAACATTAGAGTTTATACCGGCATATTTAAGCAAATTATTTTAAAAGTGCTAAGCTCTGATAATATTTGTTTACAAATATTACTTAAATCATTATTCGTATCATTAAATTTTTAAATTGACGAACACTATAGATTATACGGTAGTTCTTATCGTGTAGCGGAGTATCTACACAGTGTGAAGTGAGTTAGAACTCTCAACTTGAGGTAGTTCACTATGGTGTTTCAACATTGTCGTATAGGTAAGTCTTACGTTCCTAGCCGCAAAATGCGTGTTATTACGCACTTTACTATTGTATTTTTCTTTTTTGGACAATTGCAGGCTGCCGTAGCAGGTACTAAAATTGTTACAACTACCAATAACGGCTGGACTACAAATGCCGCCACTAATGGTAGCGTCACGGAAATAACTGGCGCTAGACAAATAGGCAGTAATTCATATAACTCATTTGAACACTTTGGCGTTAAGGCAGATAATACTGTTAATTTTCGGTTAAATGGAGCTGATAACTTAGTTAATCTTGTTACTGCGAGTCGTTCAGATATTAATGGTGTATTAAATGCTTATCGTGATGCAGGTAACACAGTAGGTGGTAATCTCTTTTTTGTTAACCCTCATGGTATTACCGTTGGTGCTGCTGGTGTTGTTAATGTTGGCTCCTTATCTATGGCGGTGCCAACGCAAGCGGCTATGGATGATTATATTTCAGCCTTACAAGATGGAGCATCGTCCGCAGATGAACGTTTGTTATTTATTGGTGACTTACAGCTGGCTGAAAATGGCGAGATTAATATTCAAGGTACCATTAATGCCCAAGGTGGCGTATTACTGCTAGCTAATAAAATTAATGTTGGTGCTGACGGTGGTATTTTTTCGGTACAAAGCACGTATGCTTCTGGTGCTGAGTTATTTAGTGCTTTAGTTAACGTTTCTGATGATTTTCAAGATGAATTAGCAATTCTTGAAGTTGATGGTGATTTGGTGATAGGCGCTGCTGGATTATCTGGAGGTATCATCAATGATATCAATCCTGTTAAAAACACATCAGCGAGTGTAGTAGTCGAAGCCGGTGCAACTATTCAGGCCGAGGGTGATATTCATCTTGTTGCCCTCGCTAAACAAACTCCAGCTCGAATTGATAATGGTTTAGTTGAATGGAATACTACTTCAGCCACTGTTGACATTGATGACGCAAGTATTACTTCAAGTAATGGGGCTATTTCTATTGACGCTAAAGCAAGTGTCGATTTAAATGTTGGTGGTTTTGATGGCGCACCAATTTCAGCGGCTATTGCTAAATCAGATGCGCTTTCAAGCGTTAACATAACCAATTCAACGATAACTTCGGCGAGTGATGTCACCATTAGTTCATCGGCAAAAACAACAATATCTGCTATTGCGAAAGCAGAATCATCAACTGCCACATTGACACTAGCCGTGGCTAGTATTAAAAATGACTCATCAGCAGTCGTTGATGGCTCTACAACAATTAATAGCAGCGGTGATGTGGCTGTTAACTCCCAAAGTGATATGAATGTAAAGGTTGTTGCCGATGGTTTATTAAATGATGGCTCAGGTGGCGGGCTGGCTATTGCCATTACTGATGCGGATAACAGCTCTATTGCAACAGTGACTGACAATGCCCAAATAGTAGACTCTGCCACCATTGCAATTACTTCATCGGTTAGTAATTTGATTAATACCTCCGCTCGATCTGTTGTTACCGGTGATCCTCAAACAATCAGTGATGCGGTAAATAATGATGACAATCTCAAAGAAAGTAATGATACGGAATTAAAAACCAACATCGACACCTCATTAGATGAATCTTTCAATGTAGAAAACGATGAACAAACGTCATCTCCCCAGTTTGCGGGTGCTTTTGCTTATACCGATATAGGCAGTTCATCGCAGGCAATTATTAATTCTTTTATTGATGATGTTAATGGTGCCAAAATCAATGCAGACGGACGTATTGAACTGATTGCTAAATCGCTCACAGATGGATCTAATCTGGCTAAAGGTACTACCGCTGATGGTGCTGATACGGGGATCAGCGCCGGTATTTCTATCCTTAATTCGAAAGAGTTAATTAATGCCAGTGTTGCACCTGAACAAGGAAAACTTACCGTCACTGCCGTTTCTTTGAAAGTTGCGGCGTTAAATGAAGATCATTTATCAGCAGATAATGAAGTTGGAGATATGGCATCACTTGCATACTCTGGTGGTAATAGCTCCGATTTAGGCGTAGCAGGTGCATTTGCTATAAATATTCAAGATCGTGATACAACAGCTAATATCAGTGGTGATAATATCTTGATGGTCGATGTTAATGGCGATTTAGATGTTGTTGCAGCTAGCCAAGTGTCTGATACTGTTAAGGCATCGGCGACTTTATCAACACAAGAGCAACAGCAGGCAGAAAATAAATTTTCAGACTCTGCAAGTTCCAATGAAGAAGGGGCTGCAGGAGTTGGCGTTGCTATCGCCATCAACGTACTTAGTAATACCACCGACGCTCGCATTGGCTCAGGGGTTGATATTAATAATGTTAACAATGTAAGCCTAGTGTCAAATAGTCAGTCTAATACCACCGTTAATGCTACTGCTGGTGTTGCACCGGCACAAGAGGGAGCTCAATCAAAAGTTGGTGTCGGTGCTTCTATTGCTTTGAGTGTGATTGATAATACTACGCATGCGGTAGTTGAAGGTAATGATGATACGTTACTATCCTCTGGTGGTGTAAATATTACTGCAGATCATGAAAATTCAATCAATGTTACCAGTGATGGCTCAGCCGCTGGAGATAGTGCTTCAGTTGGCGCGTCGATTGCTATTTCTGTTTCAGATGCAGACACTCAAGCTTTGTTAAGCCGTGATGTTGAAGCGGGAAGTGTCACACTTAACGCTATCAGTAATACCAGTAACAGTAGTGTCGCCAAAGCCAGTGCAGCAGGTGCTGAGGAAGATGAAGAAGAAACTGAACCCCCAACAGATCCTGATGAAAAAACCGGCGTTGACAAACAAGCCTCAGGTTTAACACAGTTTGCCAGTGATAAAAAAGCCGATGATAGCGAAGATACCCCCGAAGCCGAATCAGCGGAAACTCCTGGTGGCAGTGTTTCGGTAGCCGCGGGCTTAGCGATAACCACCACCGAAGCGACTGTTAGTGCACAAAATACCGGTTCAATCACCACCACAGGTCAAACTCAAATTACTACTGCCGCGGCAGCAGACTCTAAAGCAGAAGGAGATGGCTCTGCGGTTGATGGTAGTAACAGTGTCGGCATTGGTGTTGCGGTAGCCGTGAACAGCTTAAACCAAAGTAATACCGCGACTGCTCGACACATTACCAGTAACGGGGGGTTGACGGTCAGTGCCACGCAAATTGAAGATGAGATTAATGATACCGGCGCTACAGCTACCTCAGGTGCGGGTGCCGCTAATGTCGGTGTAGCTGGCTCAGTGGCGGTGAATGTGGTGAACAATCGGGCAGCGGCGACTTATGCCGATGGCACAGTTAGCTCAGGTGACGTGATTATCAAGGCTTCTAACGATGCCAGTAGTACCACCAAAGCGGGAGCAAGTATTGAAGGAGAAGGTGACAGTGTTGGCGTGGGTGCTGGCATTGCCATTGATGTTGGGGTGAATGACACCTTAGCGTTAATTGCTTCAGATGCAGATATTACCGGCTCTGACTCGGTAGTGGTGGATGCAGACTCTACCTTTGCTGCTGATTTAAAAGGTGAAGCAGGTCAAGGTGAAGGTGCAGATGGCGGCTCGGTGGGGGTAAATGCCACGGTAGCCGTGGGTGTGTACAGTAATAATACTCAAGCTGAGATTGCAGCTGCTGATACTACGTTGTTATCTGCTGGTGCTGTCCACGTGGGCGCAAGCAACACCAATACCATTGCGGTTGAAACCAATGCTGAAGCGGCAGGTAGTACTGCGGCAGTTGGTGCGTCAATTGCAATTGGCGTTTCGAATACCGATACCCAAGCAATGATCAACCGTAATGTCAATGCTAACAGTGTTGAACTTATTGCTAACTCAAGCAGTTCAAATGTGACCAAAGCGAAAGCGGGTGCCTCAGGTGCCAAGGCAAAAGAGGAAGAAGAATCTTCAACTACAGCCGATGAAGAACCTAGCGTAAATAAGGATGTGGATAGTTGGCAAACGTTTGCCAGCGATAAGGATGACTCTGGTTCAACTTCTGATACAGAAACTGAGAAAGCAGATGCCAGTAGTTCAGAAGGTCAAGTGAGTGTTGCTGCAGCGGTTGCTGTTGCGGTAACCGATATCGACACCGTAGCAAAAATTAATAAAGGCGTAATAATCACCGCCACCAATGATATTTCTGTTTCTTCGTTGGCAAATACTGATGCTAAGGCCGTTGCTGATGGTAGTGCAGTTGGAGGAGATATTGGTGTCGGTGTTGGTGTCGGCATTAACGTGGCTAATAACAATAATCTTGCGCTAATTGATCAAGGAGCAGATGTGCAAGGTGGCAATATATCTGTCTCTGCTTTGATGAAAGAAAATACCGTTGAAGGAGAAGATGACCCCGATAATACCAATACGTTTGTTGCTGATGCTACCTCTGGTGCTGGTGCTGCAAAAGTGGGCGTTGCTGGATCTTTGGCGCTAAATGTTGTCACTAATCATTCGCGTGCCTATATTGCAGGGGATGAAGGTAATGGTGTTGCCGCGAGGGTTTATAGTCAAGGTGTCCTTGGTGTTACTGCAAGCAATAATGCCAGTCATGTCACTACTGCCAAGGCTTCGGCGACAGGAAGTAGTGATGACAGTTCAGATAGTTCAAGCGGTAGCAATAATACCGGTGCTGAAAGTGGTAAGAGTGTCGGTATTGGTGCTTCCGTTAGTATTAATACTTTCACCAATAAAACCCAGTCTGAAATAGGAAATGGTGTCACTATTGGTGGTGAACGTTCTAATGTTGCTATCGAAGCTGGTTCATTGTCGATGGCTGCGACTTCTAAATATCAATCACAAACCAAAACTGAAGCAGGGGCTGAAGGCGAAGAAGGTGCTGATCCTGCTAACGATATTGCCATTGATGCCGCGGTTGCCCTAGTTGTTGCTGATAATGAAACTACTGTTGCCGTTGGAGAAACTAATAACTCATCTGGATACTCTGGTGACATAAATTTAACGGCAACGAGTGAACAAAGTAATACTACTGAAGCAGATGGCGATACTGCTGGCAGTTCAGTTGCTATTGGTGCTGTCGTTGCGGCTAATCTGGCTACATCTGTCACGGGTGTAACAATTAATGGCGATCTGAAAACTTCAGCGGGTGCTATTAACTTAACCGCTTCATCTACCTCAGCCGATAAGGCACTCGCGAAAGCTTCTGCTAAAGGGGCTTCTAAGAAAAAAGTTCAAGACAAATATGGTGCTACCGAAGAAGAAGTTGACTCAGGTGATTTTGGTAATGGCGCAGACGATAACAAAGCCACCAGTACCGCAGTGTTGTCAGATAATGCCAGTGCAATGGAACAATCTGATACCGGTAATAATGAAGCAGATAATAAAAGTGGCGATAAGGGCAAATGGAATGTATCGGTTGCCGCTGCCGTGGGAGTTAATGTTGTAAATAATGAGACCAGCGTTAAGGTTGCTTCTGATAAAGCACTTGCGGCTGATAGCTCTATAAATGTTAGCGCCACTAGCGACAGTAATTATATGACCCTAGGATCGGGTGAAGCAGTTGCTAACACGGGTGAAGGTGGTGGTATCGGTATTGGCATTGGTGTGGCAGTTACGGTGACAGACAATGATACACTTGCTGAGGTTGCCTCGATTGACAATGCGGCTGATGTCACCATTGCCGCCAATTCTAAGCAGAATATGCATGATGATTTTATTAAGGAATTAACCTCAGAAGCGATTGCTGGAGCCAGCGCTGACAAAGTGGGAGTTGCAGGTGCTGTGGCGACGGTGGTCACTAATAATAATACTCAGGCTAATATTCTTGATCAAGCCATCATTGGTGATATCAATGCTTTAAATGTGACTTCAGATGATCAAAGTAAAATATCTTCTAGAGCCATTGCTTGGGTTGACCCAGCCAAAAAAACTACCGCTGGCGTAGGTGCTAGTGCGGCAATTTTAGTTTCTAAAAATAAAAATATTGCCCGAATTGGGGATGGCGTTAGCATTGATTCTGCTCACTCGATTAATGTTGCAGCGACCAACCATCGAGTAACGCCTGAAACCGTTGGCCTTAATTTTGATGACATCATTAACTTTAATGATGTCCTTGATTCTGCTTTATTAGCAGGACGAACTACTGCGTCAAACGACGATAGTGAAAATACCGGTACCGAGCCTGAAGTAGACCCTAAAATGGGTGGGCCATCATTAATTTTTGATGAGCTGAAATCTCAAGCAACTGATGCTAAACACGCGCTTGAAGATTATATTCGTTCCCACAATTATTACACTGAAGCCGCTGCAGGCTCAGCTTCTACCAGTGGTTCTGCCAAGTACGGCGTAGCCGGTTCTTTTGCAGTTACTGTGTTACAAAACCAAACTGAAGCATCAATAGGAAATGCCACCATTAATAATGTTGCTGGCAATGTTGATGTTAGTGCAGAAACCGATACCGATATTGCTGGTTTTACTGGCTCAGTTGTTAAAGCGGGCAGTGTTGGCGTTGGAGTTTCAGCGACAACCTTAGTGAATTTAGATTCAACCCAAGCCCTGGTTGGCAATAATGATGGTGTTGGAGTGCTCGCACTTGGCTCAGTGGATGTCGCTAATAACATTGGGGGCTTAAACGTAAATGCATCATCTGATCAGGATATTTTAGGGATAGGCGTTAGTGCTGCTGCGGCAAGTAGTTCGTCTGACTCTGAAGGAGGTGGGGGTGTTGCTGTTAGTGGAGTGTTAACTACTGCGGTATTAATCAATGAAGTTAAAGCTCAAATTGCTAATGATGCCAAGGTTTATTCTACAGGCGGTGTTGATATAAGTGCTGAAGGGCTCACCGATATTGTTACTGTGGTAGGTGGCATTAGTTTAGCGGATAAAGTTGGTGTTGGTGCATCTATTGGAACGAGTGTTATCTCGGGGCAAACCCACGCGCTTATCGGTGATAGAGCAAATGTGCTAGCTACTGATTCTGTCAATGTAGCGGCAACGGCGCAAGAAGATATTATTTCGATTGTTGTGGGTGCTGGCGCTTCTAAAAAAGTGGGAGTAGCAGGTTCAGTTGCAACCAATATCATTGCTGCTTCAACCACCGCAACCATAGGCCAGAATGCTATAGTTACTCAAACCGATGCCCGTAACGCTGAAGGTGAAGTCAACACTATTTCAATTAAAGCCACTGATAATTCTAACTTATTTAGTTTAGCTGGTGGTGGTGCTATTGGCGGTAAAGCAGGTGTGGGTGCAGCGGCGGATGTTGCTGTATTCAGTAAAAATACCGTTGCAGAGAGTAAATCTGGCTCAGTACTTAGTGCTGAAGGTAATGTTGAAGTAACCGCTAAAAGCAAAGATGATATTGCATCGTTAACGGGTGCAGGGGCTGCATCATCTTCAGGTGCGGCAGTTGCTGGTGTGGCTTCAGTTAAGGTTGTTGTTAATACCACTCATGCCTTGCTTAACTCCCAAAGCGTTAATGCCACAGGTAATGTTGATCTTTTAGCTCAGTCTGATACTGACTTGAATATTTATGATGGCACCATCGCTATTAGCGGCGGTAGTGCGGGTGTTGGTGGTGCTGTTGCGGTTAATACTTTAGTTAAAGATACAGCGGCCAGAGTGGGTGCGGGTGTTGATATTACTACGCGAGGCGATTTAAGTGATTCACAAGTTTATAGTGGCGATGTCGATCGTTCAGGTTTTACCCAAATTGGCACCATTGATCGTCCCGACAGTGACGACAAAGATCCTATTGCGGTTAGCTCTGGTGAATTAACGGATGCTGAAAAACAAACTATTGCCCATCGTGGCTTATCGGTTACCGCATTTAGTACAGAAGATATTGAAACTATTGGCATTAGTGCATCTGCAAGTAAAAGCGTTGCTGTCGCTGGTAACTTATCTGTCGATGTGATTACCAATACCACAGATGCGGCTATTGGCGCAGATGCAAGGGTTAATGCTTCAGGTGTTGATCCCGCTAATAATAGTGCTTCAGTATTTGTGCAATCTTTTGATTATACTGATTTAAATTCCATGTTAGGTAGTGGCGCAGTAGGAGTAAGTTCTGCGGGAGTTGGCGCTGCAGGTGATGTTTCAGTGATCAGTAAAACTACAACCGCGCATATTGATGCTCGTGCTGATATTGACGCAGAGCAAGACGTGGTGATCCGTGCGGGAGCTGAATCAGATATTGACTCTGTTGCTGCCGCGGTAGGAGTTGGTAGCACTGCTGGTGTATCAGGTAGCGCAAGTGTGTTGGTGATCAATAATGAAACTCGTGCTTACAGCGAAACTAATCTCGATAACCGGACAACAACCATAGATGCTGGGCGTGATTTTATTGTTGAGGCACAAGATAACACTAACTTATTTGTATTTAATACCGCATTAGCTGCGGGTAGTACTGCTGGTGTTGGTGGCTCAGCTGGCATAGTAGTGATGACTAGCCAAACTGAGGCCAAATTAGGTCGAGGAACCGTTAGTAATACTAATCAGCGTACGGTTATCAGTGCCGATTCTCGGGAAAAAATCATCGGTATTGCCATGGGAGCTGCAGGTGGTGGTACTGCTGGTGTTTCTGGTCAATTGGCTGTACATGTACTCGCATCAGACACTAAGGCTATAGTTGAAGATAACGTTACTATTAACAAAGAATCATGGGTAGATGCGGCGGCCGAAGAGCAGCAATCTGTTGCCGTGTTGGCTAATAATAATATTGAGCTGTTATCTATTTCAGGTACCATTTCTCTTGGTGGTACAGCTGGGGTTGGCGGGGCATTAACTGCTGATGTGGTACAAAACCATGTACGGGCATCGGTAGGTGATTCCGAAATTTATGCTGGTTCAATTGGCAATGGTAATGTCGATTTAGGGAATGGTGTGTTTGTTGAAGATGGAGTATCAGTACGCGCCACTTCAGAAAAAGATCTAACGGCGGTATCAATAGCAGGTAGCGCTGGTGGCACTGCTGGAGTGGCGGGTGCTGCATCAATATTAATTGTCGGCTCTGACTTTGATGAGCAGGATAATTCCAGTGATAGCTTCGGCGGCGATATGGAAACATTTTCCAGTACCGGTGATGATGCCGATGAATCTTCACAGTTTGCTGTTGCTGACAGTGGTTCAGAAAGTCGAACCGGCGATACCTTAGGCGCGCAAGGAGATGTTGAAGTATCATCGGGTGTCACAGTGTCACAATTTGTTGATGATAATTCGCAAACATCCGGATCTGAATATTTCTCCTTAGACAGTGCTAGTGGTGTAACTGGGGATACTGTTGCGGTTGTTGCCTCTGGCGCGAAAATTCAAACTAAAGGCGATCTTGAAATTAGCGCCAATGACGATACTAGTATAAATGTTGTCGGTGGATCGATTGCTGTAGGTGGTACTGCAGGTGTAGGAGGCTCAGGTGCTTTAGTCTTACTTAACCAAGGTACACGAGCACTTGTTCAAGACGATGATATTAATGCTGTGGAGCTAGATGCTGCACGGGAACTTAATATTAATGCACAAGCTTATAGTAAAATTTTTGATGTCACTGCTACGGTCTCTGCAGCGGGTGCGGCGGCGGTTTCTGGTTCACTGTTATTAAATGTGGTTGACTCACGCGTAGAAGCGAGTATCGGTGATAACGCATTAATTAATCAAGATAATTTACTTGTAGCAGATAACAACCAGTCGGTTATTCTCGATGCTAATAATAGTATTAATTTGGTTGCTACTACTGCGAATGCTTCAGGATCAGGAACGGCTGCAGTTGGTGGTGTTGCTTTGGTGAATGTGATCAACAGTAGAACCAACGCTACCATTGGCAATTCTGCACAAATTAAAGCCATGCGTGATGTTAAAGTGATTGCAGATGGCTCAGAGCAAGTGATTGCCAATGGCGCAAGCGCTGCTATTAGCGGTGTTGCTGGCGTCGGTGGTGTCATTAATGTCAATACCATTAATACCAGCACTCAAGCGAAAATTAACGCTGGTGCAGTTGTAGATTCTGATGGCAATATTTTGCTGGCATCAGAAGATGATACTTCGTTGATTGCCAACTCATGGGGGGTTGCCATCGGTATTGGTGGCGCTGGTGTTGGTGGTTCATTTGGCGTGAACACCATCATTAAAAATACCAGCGCGGTTATTGAAGAAGGCGCTACCGTTAATGCCCGTGGTAATAATGCGGCAATGATTGATGTATATACAGGAAAACTGGTTAATCCAAACACTGGGGATAATTTGGTTGATGGTTTGATTAGCCGCATTGAAGGCGGTGAAGATGATGATCCACAAGAGTCAGGTAGCAGTGGCCCTAGTGAAGAACAGTCTCAAGGTCAGGCCGATAAATGGCAAGGTGTTGTTGATGAAAGTGGTGCCAATAAAGGTGAAGATGACTTAACCCTGGTTGACACCCCTTCTTTAAATAATAACAGTAAACAATCTGAAATGATCAAAGGTTTAGCCGTTATTGCTTCTTCAACTGAAGATATTATTTCTTCCAATGCCAGTGCTGCGGGTGGTTTATACGCAGGTGTTAGCGGCTCAGGACAAGTACTAACGGTGGAAACAAAGACTGATGCCACGGTTGAAAAAGGTGTCACGGTTGATACTGCTGATTTACGTTTGAGCGCAGCAGATCACACCAGCAGTTTATCACTGAGTGGCGGTCTTGCTATCTCTGGTGTGGCGGGCGTTGGTGGTGCTGTTGCTAACGGTAACTTTATTAAAAATACCCAAGCGACTTTAGGAACTAATGCTGAAGCTGGCAATGGAGTTAATGTAACTGCCAGTGGTGATGTAATTGTTACTGCAGATGGGTCAGAAGATATTGATGAGATTTTAGTTAATGTTGCTGGTGCTGGTATTGCTGGTGTTGGTGGTGGTATTGGCGTGCATGTGGTGGTGAGTGATACTACTGCTGAGGTGGGTAACAATGGCGTTATTGCAGCAGATAGCGACCTAAATATTCGCGCCAATAGTCATACCGAAATTGATGCACTAAACGGTAACCTTTCTTTGGCGGGTATTGCTGCAGTGGGTGCGGCTATTGGTACTAATGTGGTTGCCAATCGCACAATGGCTCGTATTGGTGACGGTGCTACTACCGATGCTGATGATATTACTGAAGTGACAGCAAATTCTGTCTCAGATATTCGCACTATCACAGTGGCAGCCTCTGGTGGTGCGGTAGGTGTTGCTGGAGGTATTCAAGTTAATGTGATTGATACCACCGCCCAGGCTTCTATCGGTTTAGGTGCATTTATTAACTCCTTAACTAGCGGCAATGTTGGTCAATCTGTTATGGTGAATGCTACAGATAGTTCAACCATTGATTCTGATACCGGAGCCATTGCGTTAGGTGCAGTAGGCGTTGGCGGTGCGGTCAGTGTAGATATTTTACGTAATTCAGCGCTAGCTAAAGTGGGAGAAGATGCTGATATTATCGCAAACAACAGCATTAATATTGCTGCGACCACGGTTAAAAATCTTGACTCAAAGGCCGTATCAGCAGCTGCAGGTGGTTTTGGAATGTCTGGATCTATTGCTGTGGCGGCAGTCGGTGGCGATCTTAATGATGATGCTTATAAAGAAATTAACGGTGAAGATGCCAATGGTGATCAAAACTCTGACAGTGGCTCTGTTAACAAAGCAGGTACTTCATCAAGTGTAAATCCATTAGCCTCTGATGATGAAAATTCACAGCTAAATGATTTCAGTAGTACCGCAAGCTTGGCAGATGATGTTGATGAACGAAATACCGAGCGTGAAACTGACTATGGCGTAAGTGATGATGTAGCATCTTCGGCGGATCCTCGCTCTGGTACTCTCGCCGATATTGGCAATGGTGCAACACTCAAAGCAGGTGGTAACTTAAATGTTATTGCCACAGACACCACTAATACTAACTTGTTAACAGGGGCAATAGGCGTTGGTGGCGTTGCCGGTGCAGGAGCTGCTTCTATCACTGTGATTGGTAATAATACCAAAGCAAGAGTTGGCGGTAATACTACGTTAGATTCAGGCGCTCAGCTTAGTGTCAGTGCGATTAATAATAAAACTTTAAATGCTACTGCTGCTTCAGGAGCGGTAAGTGGTGCTGGCTCTATTGCTGGCTCAATTGGGGTAACAGTTGATTCATCTCAAGCGCTTGCTCAAATTGAAAGTGGTGCAAATATTAACCAAGATCTTAGCACACAAGCATTAATCACTGAGCAAAATGTGGCTGTTAATGCGATTAATAATGCCAATATTGATGTTAAAACGGGTGCTATTTCAGCGTCCTTTGGTGCAGGCATTGGCGGCACCCTCAATGTGGTTACCACCAGTCAAACTACCCAAGCGCTAATTGATGTTGGCGCTACAGGCCGAGTATCCGCTGAAGGTTTGATAAAAGTAGATGCTGATAGTAATGCTATTTCAACTGCTCAATCAGCGGTAGGTGCTGGTGGTTTTACGGCAGGTATAGCTGGCGGTGCGGTCACCTTATCGGATAGCAGCACTACTTCAGCTTTAATTGGTGCAGGCTCAATTATTGATGGGGTTGATGGCGACGATAACGAAGAAGTGAAAGTGACCGCTGATTCAACGCGCACCGCAACAGCCGATACTAAAGGTGCTGCTATTGGCGCTATTGGTGTTGGTGGCTCAGCAGCAACAGTGGAAATGAACGGCTTTACTACAGCGTCAATCGCAGATAATACTAAACTTGGTATTAACAATGCTATTGGCAGTCTTGAGGTTAAAGCAAATGCTGTGGAAACAGCTACTGCGAAAGCTATTGCATTATCTGCAGGGATTATCTCTGGCGCAGGTGGTGTGGCAACCACCGAAATTAATTCAACTGTTTCAGCTTTAACAGGGGATAATTCCATTATTGTTGCTGACGGCGCTGTTGCAATTACAGCTCAGGCAACTCCTAAAGCGCTAAGTAGATCTACGGCGGGTAGTTTTGGTGGGGCGACCGTGGGAGCGTCAATCGCCGATGTTGACGTTGCGCCTACTGTATCAACCTCAGTTAATGGCAGTCATATCAATGCGGACTCTTTGCTTGTTTCTGCCAAAGTGCTTAATAATGGAAGAACTGCAGATGGCTACGCTGAAGCGGCATCGGGTGGTTTATTACTGGGAGCCAACGCCACAGTTGCCAACACTTCTGTAACAGGAAAAGCATTAACCACATTAGGTCTTGGTACATGGTTAAATATTGTTGGAGATACCAGTATCGTCTCACAGCATAACAGTGATCAGTATGCAGAAACTAAAAGTTTTGCTGCGGGCCTTGCTGCATTGGGTGGGGCATTCTCTACTGGGGAAGCTGATACCATTAGCACTATCAATGTCGCTGATGGTAGCACTATTGCTGCTGGCTCATTAATCCTTAATGCTAATGGTAATGATAAAAATCTTGTTAAGGCTAAATCGGGCAGTGGTGGCGCAGTAGCAGGTGCAGCCGCTGTGACAGACACAGACAATACCAGTATCACCAGTGTTTCAGTGGGTGATGGCACAATTACTTCAGATAATATCGACATAGATGCAACACATACTGCTCGTTTTGATCATTCTGCCGATAGCACTAGCGGTGGTTTATTAGGTGCAAGTGGCGCTGTTGCAGATAATACCGTAGATGCATTAGTGACAGTGAGTTTAGCGGGAAATATTGAAGCGGGCATTATTGATGCGCGTACCAGTAATAATGTAAA
The DNA here is from genome assembly GCF_003333305.1 of Candidatus Colwellia aromaticivorans. GTDB lineage: Bacteria > Pseudomonadota > Gammaproteobacteria > Enterobacterales > Alteromonadaceae > Colwellia > Colwellia aromaticivorans. The sequence continues at coordinate 37,568 of NZ_QOLD01000014.1, forward strand.
TAAAAATCTACAATCAGGTTATAACATTAACGCTGGTGCAGGTGGTCTATTAGGTGGCGCGGCAGCTGATAGTCAAACAACAATTCAACAGATGACTTCAACCATCACCCAAGGTGCACAAATCACCTCGGGTGATCAAGATGATAAAGGGATAACATTTGAAGCTGCAAACAACTTACTTGCCGATGATAGTGCTAAATTAGATTCCGGTGGTGCAATTGCTATCGCGTTAGCTGATACCTCAGTAGTGGCAAATAATGTTATTGCAGCTATTACTTTTGGCGACCAAACGTCAGTTGAAACCGGAGGTGATTTAATTGCTGCCGCTTATTCTAATATCAATATTCAGGTAGATACTAAGTCAAGTACTTATGGTTTAGCTGGAGCAGCTCAAGGGGAATCTACGGCAAGGGTAAACGTGAGTAATAGCGTGAATGTTGCAGGTGCTGATTTACTCTCTGATGGTCAAACCAAGTTATTGGCAGGACGTAGTGCCAATGATCGAGCAAACAGTAATTCTATTTTGGCCTACACCGATATTTGGAATAAAACTGCATTTCCAGTAGAAACTAAACCAGAGGCTAATGCTTACCTTTTTCACAATAACGTTGTTGATGTTGATAATGACTCAACGGTTAAAGCAGGCGGTAATATTTATTTAGTGGCTGATGAAGGCTCTACTAATGTTAAAGGGCAAGGTACAGGTAAAGACTTATATAGGCAGGCTGCAGAAGATACCGTTAATTTCTTTGGTGATTTAGTCGGTGCCGATGATGTCTCTTTTGATATTACTGGTGGTACATCCACTAATATATCGATAGAGCAAGTGAATAATGACGGCATAGTCAATGCGGGTATTAATAACAAAGAAAAATTCCGCATTGTCCGTAATGAAGACAACAATGATCTCGAATTTTATGAAGGGGATTATGTTGATGGCATGATGCCTACACTTGTTATTAGAGATACCGCTAATGGTTTGATCGGTATTGATGATAAAGGCAATGAGTTTGCTATTGCAATTGATGGTGATGGTAACTACGTGGTAGCACCAAGTAAAGATGGTTTATCTACTACCGTTAAGTTAGATCTTGATTTTAATCCTCTACAAGTAATGTTAGACAGATTGGATGAAGTTAACAGTTCTTTAGATGATATCTTCTTAAAATCAGGTGGATTAACAGCAGCGCAAGTGATTCAACGAGATACTTTATTTCGAGAAGGGCAAGGTTATAAGGCTGACTCTGAGCAGGCGTTAGCTCAGCTAGACAATGTTTATACTTTGGACTCAGACAATGTAGTGACTATTTTTGCTGGGGTTCGTCAGTTACGTGGCGCGGTTGTTGCTGCAGATACTGAAGTGGATAATGATCAGAAAATTACCACGTCATTAACCTTGTGGCAAAATCAAAAAGCCGCCTTAGATGCTGAGGCGCAAGCTTGGTTAGATGGGGACAGCAAAGCCTTGATTGCGGGTGCAAATGCAGATCAGACTGCAGCAGTGGTAGCCGATCTTCATAGTCAGTCTAGCGAAATTCAAGATAACCTTATTGTTCACGCTGAGGCAATTAACAGTGATTTTACCAGCATAGACACTTGGCGAGCACAAGAGTTAGCAGATCCGGACAATGTTGATAACAGCTCACTAATTGCTGCTGCCCAAGTGCGAATTACGGCGAATAATATTTTACTCAACAATTTTGATAGCTCCACATTAGCAGCGCGAGAAACCACGCTTGTCGCTGAAGAAGCTAACAAGTCGGCTTTATCTGAGCAGGCATTTACTGATCGAGATGACATCACCCCTAACGAGAGTAATATTGATGCCACACTGCGTCCTTATGTTAATCGGTTAGAGCAAGAGCGAGACTGGATTCAAGGACGGGTTGATGACTATGGTGGGGCAAGTGCTGCCGGTGTTCCGTCATTAACTTATCAGTCGATTAATTTCACTGATAAATTATTTGCCACTTCAGCTGATATTGTGGTTGATTCAAGAGGGCTTGGTGGTTCCGGCAGTTTAATCGCTAACCGTGATACTGAGATATCTATTTTAAATAAAACACCGGCATATTTGCAAATTACCGGTGGCGCAGAAATCCCCTTTGATGCCGGTGGTAATATTTATGTTAACGATGTCCCTATTCGCTCGGCGACCTTGGGTAACCAAGCTATTGGTGATGGCACCGACAACCCCACCAAGATTAAATTTTTAAATGATTATGCGCCACCGGGCATGGGGGGCACTTCGTTAGAGCCACCGCAAGGACCTGATCTTATCCTAAGTGAAAATATCAGTAATTTTAACGGCTTGATTCACCTAGAAAGTTTATTTGGTGGCGTTACTACCGATGCAGGTGTGCGTATTGACGGTGACACTATCGTTATTCGTGCTGGTCGCGATGTGGTGCTCTCCTATGCGGGCGGCATCAGGCATATCGCCGGTGATGTTAAATGTGATTTTTCTGCTGCAGCCGATTGTACTCCGGCCAGTGGCATTGTCCCAGGGGTAGTTGCCGGTAATAACGTTTATGTTGCTGGTGAATTTATAAATATTAATGGAAAAATTCAAAGTGGTTTGCCTGAGCGCACTATCACTATTAATGGCACTGCCGCTGGTCAATTTGAAAATGGCGGTTTAGTCAGTAAAGAAGTTGATGAACAAGGGCAAACTTATTTTGAAGTGAGTCCGTTATTTATTGCTGGCGGTTATGTTGATCTTTATGGCCACATTATCAGTACCCCTGTTGATAAAACCAACACCGCTGTCGGTGAAATTCAAGTGATGGATGGTTATGGTGATATTGAAGTAATTAATAACACCAGTTTAGATGTGCGTATAACCAACATGAGCGCGGGCACAGGTGTTAAAGCAAAAGTACGTATCACAGATCTTGATTTTGACTTGAATCTCGCTGGGCATGACAAGGTTAGTGAGTATACCTATTATCGAGATAATGCCGCTGGCCAGCGCGTTGATGTAACTACCAGTTATCTGGGTACTACATCGAGTGAATGGAAGTCTGAGACTCAGAGTAATAACTTAAACTACTCGCCGTTAGCTGGGCAACAATACTCATGGGAAAATATCCGTAAAGATGGTTGGAGTCAAGACCGTGATGTGGTTCGTGAAACTTATTTTGTCTTATTTGGTGGTGACGATGTTGAAGTTGATCGCGATACTAAAAGTAAAGTTTTTTCAATCGATCAAGCGCCGATTAAAGATGACTTGGTGGTGAAAGCTCGACCAGCAGGCACAGTAGCTGATGCTACTAGCAATGGTGCTTATGCCACCAAACAAACAACCACCAACACCACCTCAAGTGGTTGGTCACAAGTATCAGGCAGTTACGATAAAGATGAATACGTTGTATATCGTCATGAAGAATGGAAAGAACGCCGCACAGGCACTGATTTTGTCTATGTTAAAAACTTTGTTAAAGCGGATCACCCAATTGCTATTAATTTTGTTGGCAATTCAACTGGGTCGATTACCTTAACCTCAGCTGGTGATGGTAATGGTAATTATGGAAACATTGATATTGCCGGATCCATTCTCAATCCAACGGGTCTTACCACCATAAATGCAGGTGATGGCGATATAGTTCAATCTAATGCAAGTGCAATACTTTGGACCAAAGATTTATCACTAAGTGGTCGTAGTATTGGTGAGGCTACAGTGGCACCACAAGCTTTAGGTGCAATTGCATTGGCACTGGCAGATAACAGCGTTAATAAAGTTTTTGTACCTTTAGAAATAAATCTCGCTGAAGGTGGGCGTTTATTAGATGCCAATGTTGGTGTGGGTGATTTGGTTATTGAAGAGCTTGATGGTGACTTATTGATTGGTGAAATGAGCGCGACCAACGGCGATGTGTGGTTAAAAGCCAGCGGTGATATTCTCAATGATGAAGCTGCATACCCAACTAAAAACAATAAAGTGACCGGTGAACGCGTGACTCTTATTTCACAAGGTGGCGCTGTTGGCACCAGTGATAATGCCATTCGGGTTAACAGTGACGCGAGTGCTGATGGCGGCGTTATTGTCAGTGCTGCCACTAACATCAATGTCACTGAAACAGATGGCGATCTTTATCTGGTAAGTGCAACTGCAAGTACTGGTGATGTTAATATTAATGTCGCTAATGGAACCTTAGTTGATAACAACAGTGTAGAAACCCGTGATACTCGTACCATAGAACAATTGCTAGGCATATGGGATAGCATGGAGTTTATCACTGAAACTAGCGAAGATAACGGCGTTAACAGTACTGGTAATGTTAGTGAAGTTTATGATGTCGCAGCGCGAAATGTCACTGCTACCGAAACTCTTAAAACCCGTGAATATCACACTTACTGGAATTATCGAAATAAACTGGCCGATCCTAGTGTGCCAGTGACAGACACCACCATTACCTTGAGTGATACCGAAGCCTCTTTCTTTGATAATCCCCAAGTGATAGCAGATGAGCGCTCTGACGAATTTGCTCGTTTGAATGATCTTTATGGCGACATTGGCAATACTTATATTAAGTCTTATCAATATCAAGTAATTGAAGGAACAAAAGAATATCAAGATTTAACTAAAAGAGCCGGTTGGACTGAACTTGAATTATTAGCACTATTTGGCCCAGGGCTGCTTAAAGAAATTTCAGATACAAAGATCAGGATTGAAGAGGCAAATGTCACCGGACATCACGTTAATATTACCGTAGAAAATGGTGATATAGGCACCTATGTTCCTGACGATATTTTAATCGACTTAGATACTGTGGCTGACTATACCGAGTTATCTGATGAGCAGAAATTAGCCTTACTTACCGCAGAGCGTAAAGATGTTCGTTTAGCCAATTATGATGAAGCGAGTGAAAGTTATCGCCAAATGTGGATATCCACTTATGAAGATGTTGATGTTGAAGCCTCGGGCACGTTATCGGCAAATGCGGTAAACGCACAAAGAATCTATTTAGGCTCTGAGGGAGATTTAGCTATTAATAATATTGCAGGTTCTGGCGATATTCGTATCCGCACTAACGGCAATCTTACCGGTGCTTCTGCGGGGGGTAATAGTGTTGTTACCGGTACCGACATCATTCTTGAGTCGGGCAGTCAGAGTATTGGTAGTGAAGATCAGCCATTTATTATTGAACAGCTTGCCGGTGGTTCGGTTACCGCGCGCGCTGGTAACAATATCTGGTTGCAAACCTCACAAAATAATCCACTCGCAATTGACACTGTTTTTGCCAGCAACTTATTTTCACTAACTACAACCGCTGATGTGGTTGAGTACGAACCTGATGCAGGGATAGATGTCAGAGCCGATTCCATCGATTTAAATATTGCCGGTTCATTCGGCGTTGGCGGTGATTTGATAAATTCACTGGATATTGGTTTAAACCCACAAGGTATATTGACCGCGAATATTCTCAACAGTGCATGGATCACCAGCCCAGATCGCAATATGCGTATTGGTCGTTTTGATGTGGGAGCAAGCTCAAGAATCGTTGGTAATAAGGATATTAACCTGCAGTCTGAACATGGCGGTATTACCAGCAATAGTGGCAAGTTTACCTTGTTGGCTGACGGTTCAATTTTTGATGAACTCAAATTGACCTTGAACGATGATGACGAAATTATCAATGAAGATGATGGTAGCCGTGCGATCACCGCAGTTGAGCTTGAGTTGATTGCAACTAAAGGTGACTTAGCCTCTGCTGATAACGCTTTAGATATTGAAGTGGCTGGCGGGGTGTGGGTGCAAGCTGAAAAAGGTAGCATTTACCTTGAACAGCCTGACAGTGATTTGCACCTGCAAAATGTCACCGCTGCCAATGATGCTGAGTTTAGTTCAGGTGGAGACATCCTCTTGTTATCAGGCGTGGGTGAATTTACTACTACAAGTGGACGTTTATCACTTACCGCTACAGGCTCAATTTCGGATGAAGATGATGACACTGTGCTCTCGGCAGTTGAGTTAGCACTACATGCCATTAATGGCTCGATAGCCGCCGATCATAACACCTTAACCGTGAATGTCAGTGAAGGTACGTCACTTGTGGCAAAACAGGGCGCAGCATTTATTGATAGTCCAGCCAGTAACCTTAACCTTCGCCAATTGGAATTAGGGGCTAGCTCACGCTTAACCTCTGGCGCTGATATTGTTCGACTTGCCTCAGCAGAGAAGTTTGTTAGCACTGATGGTAGTTTATTACTTGAGGCACAAGGTTCTATTTTGGATGAGGATGATGAAACTCGGTTGACTGCCGTGGAATTAGATCTCGTGGCCAAAACGGGCTCAATTGGCTCAGCAGACAATGCACTGACCATTGAAACTTCAGGCGCACGCGGTTTAGCCGTTGATGCTCAGCAAGCTGACGCTTTTGTTGATAATCCCGACAGCAGTTTAGCGCTTCGTCAGCTTTTAGTGGCTGATAACTCAAACATCACTGCAGGTTCTGATATTACCTTGATTGAATCAGGGCAGTATCAAAGCACCAGTGGCACATTATCATTTACGGCTGACGAATCGATATTTGACTTATCAGGTGACAGCCTTATCCAAGCAGTCGATTTGGAATTACAGGCTAACCATGGTTCTATTGGTTCTACTACTCGTAGCTTGCACTTAGATACTCAAACAATCACATATCTAAGTGCAGCAAAAGGAACTTACCTAACAGAAATTAACGGTGATATGAATATTAGTTTTATCCATAACGACAGCGAAGCCGTGGTGTTAAAGGTAGTAGAACAAGGTGCGGGACTTAATATATTTGGTGGCCTTGTCGATGGAAAAATGCTTTGGAACGCAGATAATATTTTCGCAGATAACTTGGTTCACGGTGGTAACGAGTCAGAGTTGTATTTTGAAGTTACCAGTTCGACGGGTGCAATGGCAGATGATGTCACTATCATGTATCAGTCTGACGATAAAGTGCGCTTTGGCACAGTTGAAACTCAACAAGCATTGATTTTGGGTGATGTTAAGGACGTTAAGTTTGACCATATATTATTGGGTGAAACAGGTTTGTTTACCAATGACGCAACGTCGGTATTTATTGATCACACTGATAACAGCTTACGTAGCCAATATAACATTCAACTTTACTCAAAAGACGCACCGTTTTTCTTGAACTTTATACCTGATCGTAAAAAAATCACCACCGATGCCTTTATTATTTATTACGATCCAGACTGGATAGTAAATGCCTTTAGCACCGAAAACAGCATGACGCGGTTAGTGGCTAAAGACTTGGCATATTTAACGGGACCAATTACCAACGTAGTAGAGCAAGTTAAGCACCCTGATAATAAAAAACTGGTTAAGAGAAATGATGGCGCAATTAACTTACCGTATAGTAATGAGGCTACTTCTGTTGAAGACTTAACAGATGAAATGAATAAGTAGACTCTTTTAATGATCAATAAATTTAAGTTCGTATTTTGAAGGATATTCAATGACAATATTTCGGTTTGCCCTGACAGGGTTCACATTTTTGCTGTTTACCTGTACGGTTTTTGCTACGGAAGTAAAACCACAAGGTGATTTACATAAAAATCAACAAGATACTCGAAAATACTATGAGCTGCTTAAAAAAGAACGAGAACTTAAAAAACAGGCGGAAAATAATTCGGTTATTGAACGTACAGAGGAACCAACCACTACAAAACCAGCAGCTGGCCGAACGATATTTGTGAAGCGATTTGAAGTTTCTGAATCTGAGGTTTTAACTGTTGAAAATATAAGTCAATTAACTGATAAATACGTTAATCGTAAACTCGATATCAGTCAAATTATCACACTCGTAAATGAAATTAATCAGCTTTATGCCACCAAAACTCAAATAGTGGCTAGAGCTATTTTACCAAAGCAAAAAGTCTCTGATGGCGTGATAAAAATTCAGCTGATTGAATCTACACTCGGTAAAATTGAACTAGAAGGGAATACTTATACTCGGGATTCATCCCTCAGAGATAGTATATCTTTGGACACAGGAGAGTTGATTCATTTAAATGAATTAGATGAAAACTTGGTTAGTTTTAACCGTTGGAATGATATTAAACTAAAAGCTAGTCTTCAGCCGGGTGAAACATATGGTACAACAGATGTTATTGTGGTGGTTGATGAGTCGCAGCAATATAGTTTGAACGTGTTTGCGGATAATGCAGGACGAGAAACGGTTGGAGAAAACAGAGCCGGCTTTACCATGAAGGTTGCTAGCTTATTTGGTTTTCGAGATCGCTTAATAGTCGGGGCTAGCTCTTCACATGGCTCAACCAATGTTTGGGGCTCATACGAAATTCCTATCGACAATACAGGTACTCGCTTTGTTTTATCTTATGATGGCGGAGATATTGAAATAGTTGATGGTGAGTTAAAGCCGCTTAATGTTACCGGCGATTCGAGCAATGTAGGTTTTTCAGTGGTTAAACCTATTGCCACAGAGCGTAGTTACGACTGGGATCTAAGTGTGGGGTTTGTTCGTAAAAGTTCTAAAAGTTATTTTGATGATGTCGAGTTAGTAAGTACTATTGCTCGCGATGTTATCTTTAATACGCACTTGCGTTTTTTTGATGAATACGGCACTTGGTTAACGTCACACGCAATAACACTTGGTGATTCAGAAGCAGTGGAACAGCGTGATTATATTTTTTACACCGGATCATTAGTTCGTTTACATTATTTTGATTATGGTGATCGACTATTGGTTAGAGCTAGTTGGCAGCTGTCTGATACTGATGATTTACCATCGTTTGATCAAATAACTGTTGGAGGCATGGCATCGGTACGTGGTTACACTGAAGGACTGTTAACGGGGGATCGAGGTTATAAAATGAGTGCAGAATATACTCATCCTTTAGGGATCACAGATAAATTTATACATGATGTCAATGTGTTTGCATTTTTAGATCATGGTGCAGCATTTCCATATAGAGGAGACAATGGCTCTAGTAGTAAATCTGAAGATTTTCTTGTCAGTATCGGTGGTGGTTTAGAGTTTGATATCATGAATGATTTTTCGATTAAAGTAAGTTATGGTGTTCCGTTGAAAAATAAATCGCACTACAAATTAGATAGTTACATTATTAATGCGATGATTAATTGGCAAGCTTGGTGATTATATACCCGTGACCATTCAAAATGCATGTTTCAGTGGGAGAAAAAAACGATTTAGACAAGGCTTTGATTGCAGAGAATGGTTGTTCAGGATAATGTGCTCCTGCATTATCTAATAAGCTACATCCATGTAGCGCCATTATCAAAACCAATAACGACGTATAAATCGTTTTTAGCCCCATCGTAGAAGCGCATGAGCAAACCTATTTCATTGTTGTGTCAAAGAAATAGGGAATGACCATTATTTAATTGACGCGCCTCAAACTAGATTTGCTCAAGCACTCTGAATCGAGCATTTTGAATGATTACGGGTATATAACTCAATTATTGTTGATAATTGGTTATATAAAAATATATTTCATAAGGTGTTAATCGTTACCTATAGGGTGACTAATGAGTAATGATATTTCTAAAGATGCACAGTTAAAATCTAAAAAATGGCTAAAGATATTAAAAAACATAGTCAAACAAAAGAGCAAACTAAATTAATTGTTTAAGGTATTGCTGAATATATAACAATAAACAATAAACAATAAATAATAAACAATAGAGCGTTATATACCCATGATACTTCAAGATGTACGTTTCAGGGCAGCTGAACGATTCATGGTCAAGGCGCATCTTTTTATTAAGGGTCGTTCAGGATCATATTCTCCTGAACAACCATTATCTTCAATCAAAGCCTTGCGTATATGGATGTAGGTACTTAGGTTCAGTCTGGAACTATGAACCTGTGCCTAAAGGCATTTCTAACTCCAGCTGAATCCGACATATTGAAGTAACATGGGTATAAGCAAGGTGTCGCTGTTGCGCACACAATTTTTAAAGACCCCGCTATTTTAAACCCATCGAATAAGCGCTTGATCAATATCACTTTATCATTGTTGAGACTTATACCAATTGAAGTAATTAATGGATCATTGATTCATTATTTAATTTGGTATTATAATGGAATAACCATTATTTCGTCATAGAGAATTGAATTGAAATAGCTCAAGCACTCTGAAACATGTATCCTAATTGGTAACGGGTATTAATAAGAATTAACGAGTTGAATTTTTAATGACAACAGCAATAAATTTAGATAAACAAAATGAAGTGGTAGCAACTAAAGAATGGCTAAATGAAATTATTATAGGTCTTAATATTTGCCCTTTTGCGAAAAAAGAATTTGTAAATAACACCATTCATTATCATTTATCAAAAATTGAACAAGTCAAAACAGCCTTGCATGAGTTCATTGAACAATGTCGATATTTACAAGCCCATGAAGAATTAGAAACCACACTTATTATTTATGGTAGTGGTTTTCGTGGGTTTGAGCGTTATTTAGATTTGGTTGATTACGCCAATGACTTACTCGTTGATTCTGGTTTTGAAGGAATATTTCAAATAGCGAGTATGCATCCTGAGTATTGTTTTGATGGCGAAGATTATGATGACGCGAGCAATTTTACTAATCGTTCTCCTTACCCCATTATTCATCTTATCCGTGAGACGAGTATGTCGAGAGTATTATCTGTCTATAATGAACCAGAAAACATACCAGAAAATAACATTAAGTTGGCACACGAGAAGGGCGCTAACTTTTTCCAGCAAGTATTAACACGTATTCATGAAAAGCATAATAGAATATAGAAAATATACCCGTGACAATTCAAAATACATGTTTCAGTGGGAGAAAAAAACGATTTAGACAAGGCATTGATTGCAAAGAATGGTTGTTCAGGATAATGTGCTCCTGCATTATCTAATAAGCTACATCCATGTAGCGCCATTATCAAAACCAATAACGACGTATAAATCGTTTTTAGCCCCATCGTAGAAGCGCTTGAACCATCCCATTTTATTGTTGCGTCAAAGAAATAGGGAATAACCATGATTTAATTGACGCGCCTCAAACTGGAATTTCTCAAGCACTCTGAATCGAGCATTTTGAATTATTACGGGTATGATATGCCTTATATTGAGCAGTTTTTTCTTATTGCAGTAGTACATCTTTTAGCAGTGGCAAGCCCAGGGCCTGACTTTGCTATTATTTTAAAGCAAAGCATTCGTTATGATAGGCGTACAGCAATTTATACTAGTTTTGGTATTGCGACTGGCATTTTACTGCATGTAACCTATTCCTTAATTGGTATAGGTTTGTTAATTGCCAGTGATGAACGCCTCTTTACAGCATTGAAATATCTCGCTGCAAGTTACTTTTGCTACATTGCTTGGCATAGTTTACGGGCTAAAAAACCTAAAGTTATAAGTGACGAGTCTCAAATATCGAGTAGCTTAACAGTTGACATTCCTTCACCGAAAAAAGCATTTTTTACTGGTTTCTTGATAAACGGTCTTAATGTCAAAGCAACACTATTCTTTGTCAGCTTATTTTCAGTGATCATAATGCCTGAAACACCTTTCGCCATTAAACTTAGTTATGGCCTTTATATGACAGTGGCGACCGCTGCTTGGTTTGTATTATTATCTTACTTACTAACTCAGGCTAGAGTGCGTAGATTATTACAACTAAAAGGTTACATACTTGATAGAGTAATGGGAGCTGTTCTATTGTTTTTAGCAATACAGCTAGTGTTAAGCGACTTACCTTGATTTTTTTAAGGCTTCACCCGGTAGTAGGAAATCTTATTTAAATTCAGATATAATAGCTGCTAATTATTGTTCTATTATTTTATTTATTCTTTTATTAAGAGATAAGGGTATTGGTTTGCCGGAAAAAATTACTATTGTACAAGTTGGTGGCAGTATTGAACGTGCATTGAAAGGCGACTATCAAATTGATGTTAAAGCTATTTTAACTGAATCTTGGCAACAAACACTAAAGTCTCGATTGGCAATTAATCTAGGTTTACTTTTTTCTTTAGTGCTTGGTATATTAGTTTCTTTTATCGCGAGCAGTTACCTTGGCGGTATTGAAAATGTATTAGCTGATCCTCAAGCGGGTATGTTATTAAATGTTGTGGTCACAGTTGCTATTTGGCCTTTTATGGCTGGTGTAGAAATGATGGGAGTTCAGCATGCTGTTGGTATGAAGACTGATGCGAAAATGACTTTTGCATTTCTTACTCGAGCGAGTTGGGTTGTATTGTGCGCACTGTTAACCTCTGTGCTTATCAGTGTTGGTTTTCAGTTGTTTATTGCTCCCGGAATTTTTCTAGCGGTGACGTTATCACTGACTGTTCCTTTGGTTATCGAAAAAAAGATGATGCCAATGAAGGCTATTGTTTTGTCAATTAAAGCGTTGCGTTTTAAATTTTTTCCACTATTAGCCTTATATTCACTTTTACTTTCATCACTTATTGTCTTGATACTTCCGTTTATTTTATTGCTTGAATCAAGTGTTGCGCCACTTGGTATCGTGATTTTTTTGATTGGAATATCGTTCCTTGCACCATTGTTTTACAATGTTAAAGGTATTATATATCGTGAAGTTTTTGGTATTAGTATCGCAAAGAGTAAGGATACTGGCATAGATCATAATACAGGTAATTCAACATCGAAAGACGTAGACTCTGGTTCGAATGATACCTTTTCAGCATAGCATTATATAACGTAGCTAAATTATGGATTATTTATGAAAAGTGCCACATTAATAAAAATTGAGTTATTACTTTTACTGGTTGTTTTTATAGTCGCTCCCTTTACTTTTTTAAAACCAAAAGTTAATGAGCAAACACTCGATGATTCAACAAAAGTTGTGGATAAAAAACCGCAGAAAGTGTTTGAAAAACCATTACATGACGTGATTTTACCTGATTTCGCTGCGATTAGAGATGTAAAAACCAAAAAGAAAATGTTTTTTGATTTTATGCGGCCAGCTGTTGTTAGACAAAATAACGTGCTACTTGCTACTAGAGTGAAACTAAACCTTTGGCTAGAGCATGTATCACTAGAGTTACCTTTGTCTGAGCAAGAATCTCAAGAATTGACGGCATTAGTTAAGCTATACCGCGTTAATAAAGATGCTTCACCATTATCACAACTTAATGAACTATTAGTTCGTGTTGATGTGGTTCCTATGCCACTGGTATTAGTGCAAGCGGCAAATGAGTCAGCATGGGGTACATCGCGCTTTTCTCGAATAGGGTTAAACTTTTTTGGTATATGGTGTTTCCGACAAGGTTGCGGTATGGTTCCCGGAGGTAGAGATACTGGGGCTAAACATGAAGTCGCGGCTTTTAAAAGTTTAGATGAATCGGTAGCTCGTTATTTTTATAACATCAATTCTCATAATGCTTATCGTGTTTTTAGAACTATTCGCTTTGAATTAAGATCGCAAGATCAGTCACTAAACCCTGAAATTTTAGCAACCGGTTTACTACCTTATTCTGAACGTGGTGTTGATTATGTTATAGATATCACTACAATGCTAAGACATAACCAACAATATTTAATCGAAGATAACACTAAAGTAAATGTGACGATTGGTGATTAATCATTGCTGCTAAAGTTAGTCATTGCAAAAGCAGAATTATTCGCTAAGACAAAGAGTTATCCTGCTGATTTAGTGTAAGTTTAGTAGTCAAGTTATTAGATTAGTGTACCAAGTAAATCAGCAAAATAGTCTATAGTTAATTCCGGGTGATATATCGAAATATTTTCACCATAGTTATAGCCATAGGTTAGTGCAATACTTTGCATATTTGCAGCCTTTGCAGCCAGAATGTCATTTTTAGAATCTCCTATCATCACACACTGATCAATATTCACAGACAGTTGCTGACAGGCATAATTCAAAGGTAAGGGATCGGGCTTACGTTTTTCTAGAGTGTCACCACCAATGATTAATTCAAATAGGCTATTCAAACCTAAGCCATTAATGATAGGAGCAATAAACCGTTCGGGTTTATTAGTGATGATCGCTAGGCGATAGCCTCTTTCTTTAAGCTCTGTTAATGTGTCTAGAACATCATTATATAATTGGGTTTCGATACAATTATGGGACTGATAAATCTGATAAAATATCTCTAAGGCTCGTTCTGTTAGATTGTTATCTAGCTCTGTTGAAATTTCAGCGTTTCCAGATAAGGCTCGTTGTATTAATATACGTGCTCCGTTACCAACCCAGCCTCGAATAATATCTTGACTAAAAGGCACTAAACCTAATTCAACTAACGTCTGATTTACCGCGAAGGCTAAGTCAGGAACACTGTCAACTAAAGTACCATCAAGATCAAACAGCAAAACATTTTTATTTAAAAATTTCAAACTTGTTTCTATATAGAATAATTGTCAGTAATGTATTTTATCCTACAAAGGCCTAAACCTCATCTAATAATATTTATACCCAAGCCACTTCAAGATGCAGGATTCAGCTGGAATGAGAAACGTTTTTAGGCAAGTCATTGATTGAAGAGAATGGTTACTCCCTTATCAAAATCAATAACGCAGCATAAAGCGTTTCTAAACCAGCCCTGCGGGGATGCCTGAGCAAAACATGCCCATCGTTACATCTGTTTTTAATGGAATGACCATTAATAAAAAGATGCGCCTTGATCATGGTTTACTCAGGCATCCTGAAACTCGCATCTTGAGGTGGTTTGGGTATATATCCATTATAATACCAGCATAGTTACTGCCTTTTATCTGTCATAATTCAGCTCAGATAACTGCTGCATTGTAGCCAATAACTTACATTACTTCATCTTTTTAGAATTACGGTAGACATGCACTCTTCGTAATGTTCAATAAGAGGCGCTATTCCTTGCCCACCATAAATACAGATAGTAATTTGTATGTTAGCTATCACTGACTATAAGCCGAAATAGCTAGCCATTTAACCTACTAAATCCGTAGGCCAAATATCTTTAAATAACGACCAAAATCAGCAGCGTCATTCCGAACATACTTAAAAAGACCATTTCTCTTCTAGCCAAATTACTTCTCCATTTTAAAATAGTTATACAATCAAAGTGCGTTAATTAACAAATGTAATTTACTTTGCTAAATATTCATTTCTGGAACGTTTTCAGGAACTACAAGTTCGCCAGCGGTCAACTCTATAATTTGTTGCACAGATACGCCGGGTGCTCTTTCAAGTAAGTGAAACTTACCCTCTTTAATTTCTATATAGGCAAGGTCAGTTAATACTTTTTTGATACATCCTCTACCTGTTAATGGCAAGGAGCAGTTGCTCAATAATTTTGATACTCCATGTTTAGAAGCATGCGTCATCGTTACTATGATGTTATCTGCACCGGCAACTAAATCCATAGCGCCGCCCATCCCTTTAATCAATTTTCCAGGAATCATATATGAAGCAATATTACCATTAACATCAACTTCAAAGGCACCAAGCACGGTTAAATCTACATGCCCTCCACGTATCATCGCGAAAGATGTAGCACTATCAAATAATGATGCCCCTTTAGCCATAGTAACCGTTTGTTTACCAGCATTGATTAAATCTGCATCTATCTCATCTTCGGTGGGGAATTGTCCCATGCCTAAAAGACCGTTTTCAGATTGAAGCATTACTTCCATGCCTTCTGGTACATAGTTTGCCACCAAGGTAGGAATACCAATACCAAGGTTAACGTAATAACCATCTTGTAATTCTTGCGCTACTCTTTTCGCTAATTGTTCTCTAGTTAAAGCCATATTATTCTCCTTAAGCTGAACGCACGGTGCGTTGTTCTATACGTTTTTCAAAGTTGCCTTTGATTAAACGGTTAACATAAATACCGGGGGTATGGATTTCATTAGGATCTAACTCACCTGGTTCAACAATTTCTTCCACTTCAACTACAGTAATCTTACCGGCAGTTGCCGCCATAGGGTTGAAGTTACGAGCCGTATGGCGAAACACTAAATTACCGTATCGATCTGCTTTCCACGCCTTTACGATAGCAAAATCACCTGTAAGAGATTCTTCCAAAATATAATCTCTGCCGTTGATGTTACGCTCTTCTTTACCTTCTGCTACGGGTGTACCAACACCGGTAGCTGTGAAAAATGCAGGAATTCCAGCTCCGCCAGCTCGCATCTGTTCCGCTAAAGTTCCTTGTGGGGTCAATTGAACTTCTAATTCACCAGCCATCATTTGACGTTCAAATTCAGCATTTTCACCAACATATGATGCAATTATTTTTTTTATTTGACGGTTTGGCAATAACAAACCTAAGCCGAAATCATCAACACCACAGTTATTCGAAGCAACTGTTAGTCCTTTAGTGCCCATTTTTTGTATTTGGGCGATTAACCCTTCAGGAATTCCACATAAGCCGAAGCCACCAGCGATAACAGTCATGTTATCTTCAAGACCCGCCATTGCTTCTTCGTAGCTTGTCACTACTTTATCAAATCCAGACATGTTTTTAATCCTTGTGAGGTTTATTCTGCAAAAATATTGACTGCAATAATCAAGTATGTTGAAATATTTATCAAGTTAATTTTTTATAATCATTAATAAATAATTTAAATATTTAAAGAGGGTTATTTATGAATAACGCCACGATAAAGCAATTACGAGCTTTTGTTACTGTAGTTGATTCAGGTAACTTTGCTGAAGCTTGCGTGTTATTGCACCTATCGCAACCTGCTTTAAGTATCGCGATAAAGAACTTAGAACAAGGGATTGGTGGTAAATTATTGATTCGTTCTACTAAAACCTCTGTGCTAACACCGGAAGGGAGAGAGTTTTACCCTACGGCAAAATTGTTACTTAATGACTGGGATAATGCATTTAATGACTTGAATGATTTATTTTCTTTAAAACGAGGGAAGTTAGAACTTGCCGCTATGCCGTCATTTGGTAATAGTTTGTTACCAAGTTATATAAGGCTATTTCGAGATAAACATCCTAACATTAATATCAAAGTGCATGATGTAATAGCTGAAGACACTATTGCTATGGTTCGGGCTGGACGAGTTGAACTTGCGGTAACTTTTGATCCGGGTGATTGTGATGATCTAACTTTTTATCCTTTATTTAGCGATAACTTTATCGTTGCGCTTCCTGAATATCATCCATTATTAACCTGTAAATATATTTCTTGGCAGGCTATAGCTCAATACCCATTCATTGCATTACAAAAGCCATCGAGCATTCGTGAGCTAATTGACAAAACCATAACAGCTAACAATATACAGTTAAACGTAGAGTTTGAAGCGAATCAATTAGCGACGATCGGAAAAATGATTTCCGAGCAGCTCGGTATAAGTATTATGCCATCGTTATGTAAGCCGCAATTACAATCACAAGGCGTAATGTGTCGTCCACTCAAATCGCCATTGGTAAGCCGTCGCGTTGGCATTGTCAAAAAGAGGCGAATTCCATTATCCTCTACAGCTCAAGCCTTAGTAAATATTATAAAGGCACATTCTAAAAATTTAATTGATGAAAATTTGACATGATGGAGTGAGTTGATTTAATCATTACATTTTTGTGTTTTTTAGTGTTTAGGGAGTAATAATTTATAAAGTTTTAAGGTTATAATAATGCCTCTTGTTTTGCCCTTAAAACGGGCAGCCAAGTGATTAAGTAGGCATTGCCTTAGTTATAAAGATAGAGACTAGTTTGAGAGGAAGGACATTTAGCGTATAAAAAATCACTTTCTTAGTTTGAAATGCTAGCAGATCATATTTATATGATTGGGCGAAGTGTTCCAAAGCAATCTGTTTACTTCTGACAGAAAAAGCCACGGTTCAGTCAATTATAATAAAAGGGCGGGAAAGGTAGTTAATGGTAGTTAATAGAAATGAATTGAATATCAATTATGATGATCAAGGTTACTTTGTTATTAGAAATTATTTTAATGCAACTGAAGTATCATCTCTTAGAAAAGTAGTATTGAAATTTCATGAGTTATGGAAACGAGACAACGCAAAATTCTATCAGGAAGAAGCTTTTAATTCGTCTTTAATTACCGGCAGCCGGTACTTAGCGTTTGACGATCGGGTGGAGCTTTTTAATTTTATCAGTTCAAAAAAAATAATGAATATAGTCGATTCGGTTATATCGGCTAATCCAGCTTTTATGAATACCCAATTATTTTTTAACCCCGTTAATCCAGAGCAAAAAGATTTCTGGCACCGAGACTGTCAATATGATCATGATGTTGAAGTGCAAAAAAAAGTCATTCATGACACTCAAGTATTGCACCTTCGAGTGCCTTTATTTGATGAACTCGGCATGGAGCTAGTTCCCGGAACGCATAAACGGTGGGATAATGATGAAGAATACGATGTGCGACAAGAAGAGAAGGGCAGAGTGAGTAATGAAAGTCTCTCTACCGGTAAAACAATTGAGTTAGCCGCGGGCGACTTGTTAGTTTTTTCAGCTGATATGATCCACCGTGGTTTATATGGATTGGATCGGTTAGCGTTGGATATTTTAGTTTTTGATTCAGCGGCCGATTTTGTTGACTATGTTGATGACGATTGTTTGCCGGATATTGCAATGTTGGATAAAATTGATGACCCAAGGTTATTTATAAATACTATCCACTTAAAGTCGACAGGTTAATTTTTACTAAAAGTGTCAGTTATATACTCAATATAAGACCTAACCTAGTGTTATCACGTTAGTAAATATCACCTAGTTGCTCTATTTGGGTAAGGTAAATTCGTAAGTCTAGCTCGACTTGGTGGTAGTCACTCATCATATATTGACATAGTTTGTAAAAAGCTTTGTTATGGTCTTTTTCCTTTAAGTGCGCTAACTCATGCACTGTAATCATGGATAAAAAGGGTTCAGGTGTTTTTTTAAATAAACTGCCAATGCGAATTTCATTTTTACTTTTTAATTTATTGCCTTGCACGCGAGAGACATAAGTATGCAAACCTAAAGCATTGTTGATTACATGAATTTTATCATCAAATTTTATTTGGCTTAGTGGTGATGATTTTTTTAAATATTGATTTTTAATGTCCATAACATAACAACGTAAGCTTTTATCGTTAGTTACCTCATGAACGCTTGGGTATTTATTAAGTAAATATTTTTCCAAGGTTTTTTTATCAAGCATCTGCTGTACTTGGTTTTGCACGGTTGGCGAATATGCTGACAGGTATTTTAAAGATATTGACATAAAAAGTGATATTTAAGAAGGTTCATTCATATTAATGACATTATACGCGACTTTCACCGTTTAAAGTGCCTTTTTTACCTAGGACGTTACTCTTTTTTCTCAATTGTTACTTCAATCGTTTTACTGTTACCTGCAAACCATTTTTGTACATAGATAGAGCCTAAAATGGGGGGCATACCATCTTTGGGCACTTCTTTATACCTAACACTATTCTTGTTTTGTTTTTCTAGTTCAAAGGTAATGGTAGTTTTTGACATTATGTATCTCTAACAAAAGTTGTTCAACCATTGTAAATAATAATTATGCTCAGTCTAGAAAAATATAAAATATGATTACCGTAAAGGTAATATTTATACCTATGTTGATGGCGCGTTAATATAACTATTATTACAATGGGTATAAATAACTTCTGACGCTATTAAGCTTGGATATTCTCTTTGTATTTGTCACACTGTGTTAGTTTTTATTTAAAGGTTTAGTTTATGGAATGGTTGTCGGTACTCCCACCACTTGTGGCAATCGTAGTGGTTATATGGCGAAAAGAAGTTATTCTTGCTTTGTTAATTGCGGTATTTAGTTCCGAATTACTATTAGCTTACCGAGAACATTCCAATGTGATTTTTTACGCTTTTATTGGGGTTGTTGAACGTATCATTATGGTATTTAGTTCACCGGGCAACACTCGATTATTGATTTTTAGTTTACTTATTGGTGCATTACTCGCTTACGTTAGAAATTCAGGAGGGGTAACTGCTTTAGTGAATATATTGGTAAGTAAAGGGATAGCAAAAAGCAAACGACAAGTTGGTGCTGTTACCATGTTTACTGGTGTGGTCATTTTTATTGAATCAAATTTAAGTGTGCTCACCGCAGGTATTCTATCTCGTGATTTATTTGATAAATTTGAAATGAGTCGCGCTCGCCTTGCTTTTATCATTGATAGCACCTCTGCCCCTGTGTGTATTTTGGTGCTGCTTAATGGTTGGGGAGCTTATGTGTTGGGCTTGCTTAACACTTATGAGTTAGAGCAATCATCTATGTCAGTATTATGGGGCACTATTCCTTATAATTTTTATGCGATTATAGCGCTATTGATGGTGGCTTATACGGTCATAACAGATAAAATTCATGGTCCAATGAAGCAATCAGAATTAGCATTGCATAAGCAAGAAGTGAAGGATGAAGAGTATTTAAAAGAAGAATTAGTTAAACCCACTAAAGCGCGTTTTATGTTAGTACCATTATTAAGTATGATTGGCGGGATGTTCTTTTTTATGTACTGGACAGGTAATGGTGATATTACTCAAGGTAGCGGTAGTAAATCAGTACTTTATGCCACATGTTTAGCTTTAGCTGTTGCTTATTTTTTACTTCTTTTGGCAAAACGCTACTCTCATAAAGAGTTGGTAGAAGTAGGCTTTGAAGGGCTGTCTGAGTTATTACCTTTAGTGACTATCGTCTTGTTTTCTCTTGCGTTGGGTTCAAGTTTAAAAGAATTAGGTACAGGCCTTTTTATCGCGGGGTTTGTCGGTGAAAATTTACCGCTTATTTTTGTGGTACCGATGTTATTTATTGTTGGCGGTATTATATCATTTAGTACAGGAACCTCATGGGGCACCTTTGCTATATTAATTCCGATTGGCGTCCCGCTAATTCAATCATTAGGATTACCACCATCGTTGGTTATTGCCGCAATTTTAGGTGGTGGGGTTTTTGGTGATCATTGCTCACCAATATCTGATACTACCTGTGTATCTGCAATTGCGTCGGGGTGTGATCTGCTTGAGCATGTTAAAACACAATTACCTTACTCTGTTTTTGGTGGTAGTCTAGCGCTTATAGCTTACTTTATTGCGAGTTATTTCATGGTGGGATAAAAAACAATTTAAAGATGCTAGTTCACTAAAAACTAGCTTTAAGGAATGATAATGAAAGCGGTTATTTCAACATTAATGGCAACTATATTTACAGGTGTTATTGTCATTAAATTTTTTTTTAGTAGCTTATTAACCTTTTTTGGCTATGCCGTTTTACCTATTGAAAGCTTAAAAAATTTAACGCACTCTAAAAAAATAGTGCAAAAAATGCAGCACAGAAACAAAGTTAAAAGTGCGAATGTGTCGAAGCGTTTTATTAAACGTTCAGGTAAAAAAGTGGCAGTAACTGCTGTTTCGGCGGCAACAATAGGTACCGTAGCGGTAATAGGGACATTAACTTATTTAGAAATAAGCCAGTATTGTGAAGATAAACAAGTGCTCAATGAAGAAGCCAATATTTTATTTGATACCGACAAACAGTTTGATATGAACGCTTGTCTGGAGCAGGGTAAACAAGACTCAGCCGATTTTGCCAATGAAGCTTGGCAGAGTGTAAAAGAAACAAGTTCAGACGTATTAGATAGTATTGAGCAAAGCAGTGATGAATTGCTTGATCCTAGCCGTAAAGCAACGGTTGAATTATTTGAATCTATTGATGAATGGTTCAATCAAACATTTAATTAATTTTCTGTATATTAGCAATTAATTGTTAAGTTTTAATAATGTCAGTCGATAATCTCTTTACTAGCATAATTTTACGAAAAAGAGAGTGATTCATTGGCTGTTAATGCTGCTAACAACATACCTGACAATAATATAGCGCCCAATTCAGAAATATTATTGCATGAACTGCAATTAGGTGAACAGCTAAATGAAAGCGTTCATCAAGCAAGACGTGCAGATTTTTCTTTGATGTTAGCGATGCTTTGTGATGATGTTAGGGAACACAGTCAATTTATATTACCGCAATCAGATGTTAGTGATGAATCTAAACAGACTACCCAATCATTAAGAAAGCATTTTGATTTACCTGAACAAGCGCCGTTAGCATTGAAAAATATTGAACAAATTAGTCAGTATAATCAAAGTCAATTAATTGCTGATAATGATTTTGTGTCAATTAAATTAAGTAATGCCTTGTCACCAAAGCCGTTAACTTTTCGTGATGATAACCACCACATAGCCAGTAATGTTTTAGGTAATACTAGCCTAACTTGCCAAGAAAAACATACCCATCAGCAGTCATCAAAAGTACTCAATAAACGTGTAAAGATGAATGTAGAAGGTTGGCTTAAAACGGTACAAACAGCATTAGTAAAATCGACTCTAGTCAACGCTATTACTGCTTAGTTCTGTTAGTTCTGTATATTCTGCACGTTATTTCCCACAGCAATGTTTAAATTTTTTCCCTTTTTTTGATTGCCATGCTGTTGGGTAATGATTACAAGGGCAAAGATCATTGCGCTTTATGTTTGCCAACTCACTATGTGAAATAATATCACCGTCAATATAACGCCATTGCTTTAAGGGAGCATTAAGAGACAATTGTTCTTTGACTTCTGTGTTTTCGGTTATAGTTGGTGACATGCTTTCTTCTAAGATAAAACGTGATTTTTCTCGAAGTTCACATAAGGTGTTATTTATTATATAAAAAGCCGAAAACTCAACGAATTGCTCTGTTGTGTTATTTACGTTATTTACGACAGGGTATACTTTAAGCGCTATCCATACACAAGCCTTACTCCAATCATCAATGTTTTCAACTGATTGTGCTGCTTGGCTGCTTTTTGCGTAGGTATCATAAATATACTGTGCATTGCCAAGGGCGTATGCACTAAAGCGAGATCGCATTAATTGCTCTGCTGTTTGCACGAGCATTTCTTTATTAATATAAGGCTGACAACAGGATGAAAAATCACAGTTGGCGCCACAGAAACAGGCTTGAGTAGTGTTTATAGAATTAGTGTTCATAGATTTTGGTAAAATAAAATTTTCTCTTAGTTTATCATCATTGGCCGCAAAATGACGGTAGCTGTTGGCTTCTTAACCTTAATGCCAATGTTCACTGAATCGGTCTTGAATGGTTGCGACTTAATATTTATTTTTAAGGGGTAACCGTGCATGAAGCATGTAAAGGTAAATAACAGAAAATAGTAAACCGCCCAGCGCACCCCATAAATGAGCATTTACAGCGACACTTGCCTCTATTAAATTGCTCACATCAGAACTTGCACCATAGAATTGCTCATGAGCAATTTTAAGGCAAACCCCTAAAAATAATAAGTAGCCGGTTTTGTCTTTAGCGTTAATATCCATTAGCGCGCCAAAAACAAAAACACCATGCAACACGCCAGATAAACCTACATATTGTATCAATGTAGGCTCAAAGTAATAGATACCAACACTAGTGGTTAATGAGCACAATAAAAATAAAAGGGTATAATTTTTTATGCTATAAAAACGTCCATGTAAAGCCCACAGCATAAATAAGGCTGCTAGGTTTAGTAACAAATGATAACCATTGGTATGTAATATATGGCCAGAAAAAAGTCGCCAAACTTCACCTTGAGTGATTAATTCCCTTTGATAAACCAAGGTTTGAGTAAATGAGTTACCTATAAAATATTCACCAATAAAAGCGATAACCGACAGTAATGCGATGATTAATACAACTTGAAAATGTTGTCTAGAAATAGCTAAGGTGTTTAATTTCATTTAGTTTAGAGTTTTAAAAGCTGAAGTTATTAGGGCTTGAGTATACATGAGTATACAATGGTGCTTTATAAAGTTTAAACTCATTGGCGCTTTTCTTTTTATGTCTAGAATTTTATGTGAGAAATGTCAACGTCCAATCATTGCTTGTATTTGTAACTTCATTTGTAAAATTGATAATCCAACAGCTGTTTTAGTGTTACAACATCCTAGTGAAGTTAAGCAAACCAAGGGTACTGTTGCCTTATTAAGTCGTTCACTAAATCATTGCCAAGTATTAGTTGGTGAAGACTTCTCAGAACATGATGAACTGAATATTATGCTTGCGAATCATCAAGCATTGTTACTTTACCCAAGCGCCGAGTCAGAAGTACTATCATTGACTAAATATGAGTTTAATAGTACTAATATCAACCATGATGAAAAGAGTAAACAGCCAAAATTACTGATAATCCTCGATGGCACATGGAAAAAAGCCTTTCGTATGTTTATGTTATCTTCTAACCTACAGGCATTAAAACAAGTTCGTTTACCTGATACGCTTGCCAATAATGGCCAATACTTAATTCGTAAAGTGGCTAAAAAAAATGCATTATCAAGCCTTGAAGCATGTTGTTTTGCTCTCGCATTACTTGATAACGAGTTAGGTGAGAATGAGCTAGATGATAATCAATTAGGTGATAAAGTATTAAATAATATGAAACAAAGTGTTGATTGTGGTCTTTATCAAGACTTATTGAATAAGTTTGCACAATTTAATCAGTTTCAGTTATCGTTTAGACCGTCAACATAATATTTTAAATTTCTTTAATGGACACCCATTTCAATGCCAAAAAAGTATATGTTTCACAGTTTTACCCGTTTTACCCGTTTGACTACGGCGAGTTTTTTATTACTTGTTAGCTCTTTATCAGCAACAGTTTTACCGCCAAGTTCTCTATTGAAAACGACTGATATAAAACGAGAAATTCGTGAACCTGAAGCCGCAACTGGTTATCAGGCTAAAAAAGCTGTGTATGGCAAAGAGTTTATGGTAGCTGCTGCTAATCCCTATGCTAGCCACGCTGGATATACTATTTTAGAGCAAGGTGGTAGTGCTGTTGATGCAGCTATTGCAGTGCAATTAGTTTTAACATTAGTGGAGCCACAATCATCTGGTATTGGTGGTGGTACGTTTATGCTGTATTGGGATAATAAACGAAAAGAAATGACCACTTTTGATGGTAGAGAAACAGCGCCCTCAGCAGCAACGAGTTCTCTATTTTTAGACAAACAGAGTAAGCCCTTGAAATGGATTGACGCAGTAGTTGGTGGTCGTTCAGTTGGCGTACCAGGAGTAATGGCTACATTTAAAAAGGCACATAGTAAATATGGAAAATTGCCATGGGCTGCTTTATTTGAGCCAGCAATTGCTTTGGCAGAAAATGGTTTTGTGGTTTCACCGCGCTTAGAGAAACTACTGTCTATTAATTTTAATCCAGGCATTTATAAGCTGACTGAAATTAACCAATATTTTTTTCCAAATGGAAAGTCATTAAAAAAGGGCGATATTCTAGTAAATAAAAAACTTGCTAAGGTTTATCGAAGCCTAGCAAAAGAAGGTGTTGATGTTTTTTATCAAGGTTGGATAGCAAAAAAAATAGTTGATACCGTTCAAAATTCAGCAATAGCGCCTGGATTATTAACAATGAAAGATATGGCTGCATATCAGACTAAAGAAAGAGCGCCTGTGTGTGGTCCCTACCGAGAGTATACTCTTTGTGGCATGGCACCTCCTAGTTCAGGCGGCGTTGCGGTTATTCAAATTCTGGCCCAATTACAACGTTTTCATTTAGCTAATTACCCTGTTAATTCGGCACAAGCGATACATTTGTATACGCAAAGTTCTCGGTTAGCTTTTGCAGATAGAGATCGCTATATTGCTGATGACGATTATGTTTCTGTACCCGTTGCGGGATTACTGTCACCTGAGTACTTAGCTAAGCGGTCAGCATTAATTAACCCTCAAAAAGATATGTTCAAGGCTTATGCCGGTATACCAGAGGGTGCAGCAGCATTAACCGACGGTAACTCAATTGAGCGACCTTCTACGAGTCACTTATCCATTATTGATGCCCAGGGTAATGCGATTTCTATGACGAGTAGTATCGAAAATGCATTTGGCTCTGCGTTGATGGTTGAAGGTTTTATTTTAAATAATCAACTGACTGACTTTTCTTTTATTCCTAAGAAAAATGAGCAATTGCTTGCCAACAGAGTACAAGCCAATAAACGTCCAAGAAGTTCAATGGCGCCTATGATGATTTTTAATAAAGACAAATCGTTGAAGTTGTTGGTAGGCTCTCCTGGTGGTAGCCGTATTATTAATTATGTCTCGCAAACCATTATTGGGGTGCTTGATTGGCAATTAAATCCTCAAGAAGCGATTAATTTACCGAAGATAACCAATCGAAATTATGTAACAACATTAGAACGTGGAACAACAGCTCAAACGCTACAGCCAATATTGGAAGCCAAAGGTCATACTGTGCATATTAGGGACTTGAATAGTGGTTTACATGCCATTGAACTGACCAACTCAGGTTTGGTTGGTGGCGCAGATCCTAGAAGAGAAGGGCTAGTGTTGGCAAAGTAATCTTTCTTTATTACCTTGAATAACACATTAGCGAGTTATTCAAGGTAACTGTTTTATGTTGCTATGCTTAAATTCCCTTTTGTTCGTAATAACTCATCAACATTAAAATTTATTCAAACCTTTTATCGTTGGTGATAAAAAGTTTGTTAAACGATAATATACGATTGTACAGTGATTTACTTAACCGAAAAATAAAACGCAGTGTGACATATTAGCTAAACAGAACTTTCAATTTGTTCATGGTTATCTATTTAGCAAACCAATTACTGATGAAGCTTTTGCAACATATATTGGTAATAACTAAACACCAGGTAATTTATGTTATTAAACTTTATACAAAAACACTCACTAACAAAAAGTTTTTGCGATACAGCTAATGATTATTATATTCCTTTAGCTAACAAGCTAGCTAAAGACTATCTGCAGCTTAACCGCCAACATAAAAGTACTTTTTTTGTTGGTATAAATGGTTGTCAGGGCTCAGGTAAATCAACGTTGGCCGAGTTCTTAGCAGATTACCTTAACAAGACATTTAATTTATCTGTAGTCGTGTTATCACTTGATGACTTTTACTTTGGTAAACTTCAGCGTCAACAATTAGCACAACAATATCATCCATTATTTAAAATTCGTGGTGTACCTGGTACTCATGATGTGAATTCATTAAAGTCAGTGTTAGCACAGTTAAAAAATTCTAAAAATACAAATAAAGCCATTTGTTTACCACAATTTGATAAAGCCCAAGATAACCCTTTGCCGATGAAAAATGGGTTAACGGTGACATCAGGTGTTGATATTGTCTTGTTTGAGGGCTGGTGTTGGGGTATACCCGCAGAAAATTCAAATGACTTAAACTTACCGATAAATGCACTAGAAGCACAATTTGATCAGCAGGGGATTTGGCGAAGGCAAGTAAATTACTCATTAGAACATGATTATCAACCGCTATATTCTTTTATGGATATTTGGCTAATGTTAAAGGCGCCAAGCTTTGATGTTGTTTTTCAATGGCGTTTAGAGCAAGAACAAAAGTTAGCAAAAGCTAATATCAATAATGGTAGCGCTAATGGAGTGATGACTACCTCAGAAGTGAATGAATTTATCCTGTTTTTTCAAAGATTAACAATTCATGGCTTAAACGTATTACCTACAACAGTTGATATACTTTTCGAATTAGGCAGTAACAGAGAAATTATTGCGAGTAGAGGTATTGATTAAAGGGTGCTGATACCTGTTTCAGTGAACGAGTATAAATAAAAAGAGTGATGACAATACTATTGTTATCACTCTTTTTAAATTTATTCTGTATTAAAATTTAATACTTTAATAAAGCTTAAGCACGCGCTTCTTTAGCATCTAAAGAACAAGCTTTTTCTTCTTCGATTATACCCGCTTCAACAGCATCGATTGCACGTTGGTCATGCTTGTTAGCAGGACAACCACAAGTGTGCGCACTTACATTGTGTAAACGAGCTTGTTCTAAGTGCCATTGTGCTACTTTGATATGTTGGTCAACATTCATTTTTACTTCTCCAAGACGGTAATTATATTAAATCGAAATCTATCAAAATTGATAAGATGCGTGATTGTATTAAAAACTAGGCTTATGTCTAGGAAAATTTTATTATTAATGAAAAAAAGTGTTTAAATCAATAGTCCTATAGGTAATTAGTGATACGTCTACTAATTTATCGGGTCATGAAGTAAATTTATGCCTTATGACAAATAGTTTCATTTTTGAATTTTTAAATGATAGTTTTAAGTGCTTGTTCTCTATTGTTGAATTGATATTTTTTATCTAATAACGTTTCTAATGATAATTTGTGTAATGATTGATTAATCTTCTCGTTGCCAGTGATAACCAATACTGTTTTATTGTTTGCTTTAGTACGCTCAATAAGATCTATAATCATCAGACCGGTTGTTGTACCTATTAACTTAGCTTGCGATAAATCTATTACTAAGGTGGTAAACGCTAAGTTGTCAGTAAAGCGTCGAGATAACTCCCTAGAAACAGCAAAGCTAACAGGGCCGTCAATTGCTAATAGCAAAGTATTATCTAAGGCTTTACTCAAGCTTTTTTGAATATCATCAGTGAAATCTGTATTCATGTTACTTGATGATATTTCACTTATTAATTCACTCCCTTGTGTAAAGGTAATGCTGTCAAGTTGGATATTAGTTAAGCGATCTAAGGTAACTAAATTAGCGACAAACATCCCAACTAATACCGCAGTAATTAAATCAACAAAAACGGTTAGTAGTAAAACTAATAACATTAAAGAAGCCGAAAATAATCCTACTTTTTTTATCTGAAAAATAAAGCGCCAATCAATAATATCAATACCAACTTTAATTAACATACCTGCGAGAACAGTATGAGGAATATAC
This sequence comes from Candidatus Colwellia aromaticivorans, assembly GCF_003333305.1. Lineage (GTDB taxonomy): Bacteria > Pseudomonadota > Gammaproteobacteria > Enterobacterales > Alteromonadaceae > Colwellia > Colwellia aromaticivorans. The sequence continues at coordinate 66,281 of NZ_QOLD01000014.1, forward strand.
TGAGCGTAATCGCCTGCCCAGAGAATTACAATTAATAAGGTCAGAGAGTGTATGATGCCAGACAGGGGGGTTTTACCGCCAGCTCGAATATTAATTGCAGTGCGCATAGTCGCCCCTGCGCCCGGTAATGCACCAAAAAAACCAGCAATTGTATTCGCAATTCCTTGGCCGATAAGCTCTTTGTCACTGTTGTGATGAGTCTCTGTCATGGTATCAGCAACCATTGAGGTTAGTAATGAGTCAATAGCGCCTAATACTGCTAATAAAAAGGCGAAATAACTAACATTATAAAGTGACTCTAAAGATAGGTTAGGCATTATTAAATTAGGAAAGCCGGTCGGAATTTCACCGATAACAGAAATGCCTTGTTGGGTTAAAAAGGTTGAGCTAATGAGTGATAGTGAAAGTAATGCAAATAGTGGTGCTGGAACTACTTTAGACCATTTTTCAGGCCAATATATCACGATTAAAAGTGTGATCACACCAAGTGAAGTAGCATAAATATTTTGCTGATTAAATGCGTTGGGAATATTTGTTAGCGCAGCTAACGCGTTGCTATAGCCTGCGTTACCTAAGAGTGGTGATATTTGCAGCAAAATAATAATAATGCCAATGCCTGTCATAAAGCCAGAAATAACAGGGTAAGGAACCATCACAAAATATTTACCTAGTTTGAGTAAACCAAATAATATTTGAAATAAGCCAGCTAAAATTACGCAGGTAAAAGCGAGTACTAACCCAGTGTCAGGATGACTCGCAATTAATTGTGTTAATACTAATGCCATTACCACACTCATCGGCCCTGTTGGCCCTGATACTTGTGTGGCGGTTCCACCAAATAATGCCGCAAAAAAGCCTACAAAAATGGCGCCGTATACACCGGCAATAGCACCTGCTCCCGATGACACGCCAAATGCTAATGCTAATGGTAGCGCGATAACTGCAGCGGTTAAGCCACCAAAGATGTCACCTTTAAGGTGCTTACTAGATATTTTATTTATTAAAATAATTACAACACCTTAAGTACATATGAGTTTAACATTATAGGCGCGGGTCAAAAAAAGGTGTTATTAGACCTTGGTAGGCAAGCTAACATGAACCGTAACCCCATCAGGTGCTTGATGATTATAAGCGCTGATTTTCCCGTGATGAAACTGGCAAATTAATCGAGAAATATATAAACCTAAGCCAAGGTGTGGCACATCTTGCTTGTTATCATCTTTTTGGTTTATATTTCTTAATGACACCATAGAGTCGAATAAACTTTCGCTTAGTTTCTCTGGTAATAAAATGCCATTATTACTAATGAATAGTTCAGCATTATTATTGTTCTTTTGTAACTCAATAGTGATGAGTTTGTCTTGACTAAATTCAACCCCATTACTGATCACCTTGTCTAACAGCTGTACTATGTGTTCAGGTGAACCATGTAAAAGTAATTTTTTGCTTTTAAAATCTTTTATTTTATTGTTAAAGCTAAACTTTATGGTTGGATATACTTGTTGATAACCTGAAATACAGCCAGTAAGCACCTGTATTAAATCAAAATCAATTTTTTCAGTTGTTGTTAACATTTGTTCAAGGCGTGTAGCCTCACTCATATTGGTGAGGATCAAATTTAATGTATTAATGCCGGTTTGTGCTCTTTCAATATAAGGACTGTTATTTTTGTCTGTTTGAACGGCCTGTCCTTCTTGTAAACTTAAATTGTCTAATGAGGTTTTAACCACGGCAATGGGAGTTCTTAATTCATGAGATAAGCGAGATGACATGTTTTCTAAATAGTGATTGTACTCACTTAAGCGGTTAACTGCCGTGGTAAAACTGCGAGATAAATCACCTATTTCATCATTACTGTTGGAAGCCTGCATTTGGCCAATAATTCGTCCTTGCTTATCAATGGCTAATTCGGCTTGGTTAGATAAATGTCGAATACGTGATGAAATGCGTGAGGCAAACAAAATAAAGGCCAAAGCGCCTAAACTCATAATGGCTAAAATGACAGTAAATAACTTTTCTAAAGCGCGGTTTCTTAGGGTACGAATACCGTTAGTAGTTTCTTCAACAATGACAGCACCTTGTACCTGATTGTTAATAAAGATGGGATAGGCAGCAGAAAGTACCAAGGCTTTTTTGTCAGTTGTTAAACGCCATTGAGAGGTTGCTTCTCCACTTAATGCACTAACAATATGTGAGCCTTGTAAATGTTGTGCATCATAGAGTTGGTCGATAAAGTCTGTTGACGGTTTAGTTAAAACTTTATAATACAGAGGTAATAATAGTTGTTGCTTAAACTGATACCAAAGACTTTTCTTTTCATCTTCTTTGGGCTGTTTTTCCTTCGCATGCCATACACCACTGGCTGATTTTAGTGAACCCGCACTCGCTAATACTCGGTGATGTTGATCAACCACCCAAATACTAGAGTTAGTATAACGCATCCCTTTAACAATACGTTCAATCTCGGGCGAGGGTACAACAATCGTCCCCAAACTTTCGGCTTTACTGGGATCTGCTGAGCCAATTGCTGAAACTGCTTCGCTATCGTTTTTATCTACGTCAAAAAAAGCAAAAGCAATGTTATCGCCTAAATTATCTAACGGTACTCTTAATTCGACGTTATATCCTTGTGGTGTTAATAACCAGTGCCCTTGAATATGTGGTGCAGGCGCTGGAAGATTAGTGTCATCATCAGTGACGCTAAAGGCTGATATCCAACCTGCTTGTTTATTACTAATAATAAAACGATTTAAAGTGTTGTTATTATCGCTAAATGATAGGGCTAAATGATCATTGTTGGTGATGCTACGGTTATTTTTACCCCGAAAGATCATTTGGTTATCAACGATCTGAAAAAACAAATATAAATAATTATCGTATTTACCTACACTTGCTTTAAAGTTAAGACTTAATGGCTCTTTGGCAAATAGCTGTTGTTGATGGTGATAAAAGTGTGCGCGTTGGTTAAAGTCAGGCCAATCGTTATGTAGACCGTCTAATTGAACGGCTTGCGTTAATTTATAACCATAAAGATCTTTGCCTTGCTCAACATTAGGTAAAAAGCTCGCTTGATTATTAAATAGGTTCTCACGCTCATGCAACGCAGTAGCTAACGCGCGTGCAGTGCCTACTAATGTTTGCTCTTGTCCAAAGCGCAAATACTTTTCCATTTCCCAAACATATTGATAGCCAAACCAAGGAATAATAAACAGAAAACTCGAGAGTAATAATAGCTTTGATCTAAGACCAAAACGTAGTTTGAAGCGTTTACCGTTAACCATATTAGGCTTCAACATCGGTAGTGCTCTTATCACTTAACCAGCGATAGCCCATGCCATAAACGGTTTCTATGCAGTCAAAGTGGCTGTCGTGATGTATAAATTTTTTACGTATCCGTTTGATATGTGAAGTGATTGTACTGTCATCAACAAATATTTTTGAATCACTCATCAGTTGTGTGCGGTTTTTAACATGACCTGGATGTTTGGCTAATGCATGAACTAACCAAAATTCGGTAATAGTTAAATCAATAGACTTGTTTTGCCAAGTAATACTCATACGTTGGCTATCAACCGTTAAGGCGCCTGAGCGAGTGATATGTTCATTGTTAGCCGGTTGTTTTAGTGCTTCTTGGCGGCGAAATAATGCGGATATGCGGGCGGTTAAATGGGGTAGGCTAATATCTTTGGTTAAGTAATCATCGGCACCAATTCTCAAACCTGATACGGTATCAAAATCATTGTCACGTGCGGTTAGAAATATAATCGGTAAAGTAGCGGATTTAGCTCTAAGCTGCTGACACAAAACAAACCCACCGTCATATTCCTCATTTAAACCTATGTCTAAAATTACTAGGTTGGGTAAACGAAGATTAAAGGCTTGGGTAGCGGTAGATCTATTGGCATAGGTTTGTACTTGGTAGCCCTGACTACGTAATACATCGGCATAGTTTTCTCTAATAGCCGCTTCATCTTCTACGATAGCAATTCTTTTACTCATTTATGTCCACTTTTGATTGTCTTGATTTATGGATAACTTGAAACTGAAATTAACACTCATACTCGTTCTTACGTTGACTATATCTAACTTTACTCGTTAACGCGCTTAATTTTTGAAATTGCCATATTGTTGCCACATTTGCTCATTGCTTTGCCTTTATTCGAGCAGAGTAATGCCTATTTTTTGCGGTTTAATAACTCCTGTCAACAACACTGGCTTATCAACACATATTTAGTAACTCATATCTAGCAACAGAGTTTAACAATAGAGTTTTATTCACACTACTTAACAGCAAATACTGTATAAAAAGGAAACATTATGAAAAAAACGATTCAATTACCTCAAAGTCAATTAGTAAAAATTACTGGAAAAAAATTACTCATAACCTCGTTTGTTATGGCAGCTTTAGTGACTACTTCAGTCAATGCGACAGAAAACACCTCAACACTAGTAAATAAACATCAACAAGAAACTCAGAATGAGAATATTGGTTTTGGTACCGGAGCTGTTATTGGTGCTATTGTGGCTGGACCTGTAGGCGCTTTTGTGGCCGGACTAGGAGGGGTGTTTATTGCTAAATTTATTAATGTTAACGACCAGAATGATGAATTAACTAGTGCCTTGGTGAAAGAGCAACAAAAGCAATTATCTAATGAGCAAGTACAAAGTCAATATCAAGCTAAGTTACAGCGCTTAGAAACCTCATATCAGCAACAATTAGTCGCGTTAGAGCACCAACAAAATAAAACTGGACAACTGCAAGCAGACAACCTGTTAATGAGCTTACAGTTTTCTACAGGCTCAAGTGATATAGCGCCGCATTATCAAGAGCAAGTGGCAGCGTTAGCACAAATATTAAATGGCTCACCCGCGATGAAAATTGATTTGTCTGGTTATACTGATTTAACCGGTGAACAATCACTTAATCAAACCTTATCACAAGCCAGAGTTGAGTCGGTGAGAACCTTGTTAATGGCGCAAGGCGTGGACGAACAACAAATAGCGATCTTTGCTTTTGGTGAAGAGTCACCAGTGGTAGCCAATAGTGAGCGTGAAGTTAGCTTTTATGATCGCCGTGTCGTGCTGAAATTACATACTCCATCGCCAACAGAAAACCCACAAACAATAGAAAACCAAATGGCGAATAATAACTAATCCTTCGACAAGCTCAGGACAAACGGGGGAGAACTGAGAGAAAACATAATGTTTCCGTTTATCCTGAGCGTGAAGCAGTCGAAGGGTTTGATGTTGTATTTACGATATATATGGAGGTGATTATTATAATTTTATAGCGAAAAAAGAGGCTTTAATTCATAGTCTGCCTATCATTTAGCGACTTTTTAAATGTAGTAGGATAGGTGGCTATATATGATATTTTTTATAGTCTTGAAATTTTTATAACCTATAAAATGTGTTACAGGGGCAATCAATGTGTTTCTAATTAGTTGATACAGGAGTTAAATTTTTGGCTTCAAATACTTTTATGTCTTGTTCCCATAACTTACTTATAGACTTGATGACTTTGGTTGAATCTCCACTTGTCCAAAATTCAACAGTGCCGATAACACTTTCACTTTTATCCATGTTATGGCTCTGTAATCTTCTTTTAACCTCCATTGCAACAGGAATCGCTGTATCAATAATATTAGCTTTATCTCCAACAACACTTTTAATAACAACGTTGAGAAATGAAAAGTGAGTACAACCAAGCACTATTTGGTCACAACCTTTTGATAGAAGGGGGTGAATATATTGTTCTGTTATTTTTACTGCCTGCTCATTATTGTGATTAAGGTTTTCAACTAAAGAAACGAACTTGGGACAAGTTTTGGTTTCTATGTTTACCTGTTGGGAGTATTTAGATTTGAGCAAATGAAAAGATTCACTTTCTAGTGTTTGTTGAGTTGCTAGAATACCGATAGTTCCAGTTTTACTATTTAATGCCGCAGGTTTTATGGCAGGTTCAACGCCAACAATAGGGATGGAAAACTTTGAACGTAGTCTACTAATTGAATTGACAGTAGCAGTGTTGCACGCCATCACAACCATTTTGCAACCTTGGTTAATGAGAAAATTAATAATATCTTCTGAACGTTGGTTAATTATTTCTTTTGACTTATTTCCATACGGAGAAAACTCGGTATCCGCGAAGTAAATTAAATTTTCATCTGGGATCATACGTTTGATAGCGCTAACAATTGAAAGCCCTCCGACGCCAGAATCAAATATTCCTATTGGTTTTTGTCTTTGCATTTTACTATCTAGTTTAGTCTTATAAATATTGTCAATAAAAGGTAGTGTAACAAGTATATGCTTTTATAATTAATATCCGCATTGTGCACTAAGTTGTCTGCTTTGTTAAACATAAGTTAAGAATAACCTAATACAAACTAATTTATCAGAATCGACAATTTTTCTTTCTGTAATTTATCTTTCAATGACTCGTTCAAAAGGAGGCAGAGAATCCAGTAGTTGCTTGCCGTAACGCTTTGTCACTACCCGTTTGTCCATTAACGTGATCACGCCTTCATCTAACTCATTACGCAGTAGCCTACCACAGGCTTGTACTAGTTTTTTTGAGGTGTCAGGTACAGACAAGCTCATAAATGGGTTACCCCCTTTTGCGCTAACGTATTCTGCTTGTGCTTGTTCTACTGGCGAAGTTGGCACTGAGAAGGGGAGTTTGGTGATAATTAAATTAGTTAAATAATTCCCCGGTAAATCTAATCCCTCTGAAAAACTTTGTGTACCAAAAATAATACTGACTTTATTCTCATCACAACGTTTTTTGTGGCTTTCAATAATATGTTGGCGAGAATGCTCACCTTGTACCACAATATCGAGTTTATGTTGTTCACGTAATGCTTGCGCTACTTTTTCCATTTGCCAGTAAGATGAAAACAACACCAGACTCGCATTGCCTTGCGCTAGGTATTTGGGTAATTTTTTAATGAGCTCGTCAGTAAATTCTGCTGCACTTGGCTCATTGGTCATCTTGGCAACAACTAGCTGTGAATTATTTTGATAGTCAAAAGGTGAGCCGACTTGTTGATATTGGCTACCATCGTCATTTTTTAAACCCGCTTGAAAACGAAAGTGATCAAAAGAGTTGAGTGCTAATAAGGTGGCTGAACATAACACGGCTCCTTCACATTGGCTCCATAGTTTATCTTCTAATGTAAAACCCACTTCAATGGGAGAAGCACAAACTAAATAATCTTGGCGGGCATTACCTTTATTTGGGTTTTGTTTTTGTAGCCAACGCGCCATAGGTGCGGCTTTTTCACTGTCAGTTTTGGCGTACATTTTCCAAAGTGCGGTTAAATTTTCTAATCGTTGTAGCATAAAACCTGCTTCACCTAGTACCGGCTCGGCTAAGTACATTTGTGTATCACCATCTTTAACCGCTTCCATTAAGGCGCTGTATAGTTTATTTAAATGGCTTAGTGATTTTTTACTGAGTTCATGAATATCTTCTGCCCAATTTTTTAATGTTTTTGGGATAATACCATTATCAAAACGATACACTTGTTCGTCATTCTTATTGTTACCTTTAAAGGTGTTGCTGTCTTGGTTTTCAGCAAAATAAACGCTAGCATTATTATCAATAAAGGTAAGTACTTTTTGCATTTCTAGCAATAAATCTTGGCAATCATCACTTAGTTTTAAAGCAGGTGAAATTGCTCGTTGCGATTTAATCAGCTTTGCCATTTTATCGCCAGTTTCTCTGAGCTTAGTGAGCCAATCTATTGCGCCACGCAAGGTGATGCTAGCACTGGAATGATCGCGTGTTACTTTGGGAAGGTGATGAGCTTCGTCAATAATGTAATACGTTTCATCAGGCGCAGACAATATTCTACCGCCTCCTAGTTCGAGATCAGCCAATAATAAACTATGGTTCACCACTAAAACATGGGCTTGATCCATGGTTTCGCGCGCTTTATGAAACGGACAATGGCTATGCTCACTCAACCCTTTTAAGCAGCTGTGCTTATCACTTTGTACTTGTGACCATATATGGTGAGGGAGTTGGGTTTTCCATGAATCAATATCGCCTAACCAACTCCCATCAGTTAATGCTTTGTGCATGGCATTTAACGTGCGTATATCACTGGCTTTTGGTTTTTCAGCAAAGGTGAAGCCTACTTGTGGAGAATCTGAGTTATGTGAAACTGCTTGGGTGAGCTTTTGTCGACAAACATAACGTTGTCGACCTTTAGCTAAGGTAAACTCGAATTTAAGACCTGAATGTTTCTTTAAAAAAGGTAAGTCTTTGTCTACTAATTGTTCTTGTAATGCCACGGTAGCAGTAGAAATACATACTTTTTTGTCACGTGTTAACGCTAGTGGTATAGCCCCTAAGCTATACGCTAATGACTTACCCGTACCAGTGCCGGCTTCAATGGTAATTATTTTTCTATCTTTATTGTATTCACCCGCCAATGTTTTTGCTATTTCGGCAATTAAAAAGGTTTGCTGTTTGCGCGGGTTGAAATTGCTTAAGTTTTCTCCGATAGTTTTATACGCTTGACGGATCACTTGTTTTAACTTGTCAGTTAACATTTAACGGCAGTTTCCAAAGTTTAAATAATAAAGTACACTGCTGTATATATTAACAGGTTTTGTTTTTTTATAAACAAGCTAGTCGATAAATTTAACTGACAACACAAAAAAACAGATGCCAACAATGCAACAGCAAATTGAAAATGGTTTTCTATTAACGCGTCAAGCAAAAGACCGAGGTAATAGTTTACAAATAACATTATGGCTAAAAACAGCCTTTGGCGCTAAAAAACTTATTATTGATAATGAGTTAACGGTATTTTTTGTTGAAGAGCAGCAAGTCGCCCAAGCTGAACAGTTATTACAACAACAGGGAATTTTCCTTGTTAAACAGCAACTATTAGCCTTAAAAACGTTTGGTCAACAATCTGTGCACGGTTTCTATTTTAATACCTTAGGACAATTTTATCGTGCCCGTGACTGTTTAAAGTCAGCACAAATAAAATGTTATGAGGATGATATCCGCCCTGATGACCGGTATTTGATGGAGCGGTTTATTACTTCAGATATTGATTTTATTGGTGATAGCCAGACTATAGCTAATTTTGATTGTGTTAGTTTTGATCGGGTTAATCAGGCCAAGTGCAAAGTCTCGGCTGAAAAATCAGTGATTGTGTTGTCTATGTTATCGCTTGATATTGAATGTTCAATGGCTGGTGAGCTTTATTCCATTGGACTTTATTCAAAAAATAAGAGTGCCAATAATAAAAGGTCAAACATTGATGAAGGTGAACTTAAACGGGTATTAATGATAGGTGAGCCACAAGCGGGTGCTGACTCATATATTGTTTGGCTTGAAGATGAAAAACAACTATTAATCGAGTTAATTAAGCAAGTATCTCTTATTGATGCGGATATTTTTATTGGTTGGAATGTCATCAATTTTGACTTTCGTTTATTACAAAAACGCATGGATTTGCACGGAATAAAATTTGCAATTGGCCGAGATGGTAGTGCTCCTCGTTGGCGAAAAAACAACAATAATACAGATCAAATGTTTATTGAAATAGCGGGACGTGTGGTACTAGACGGCATTGATTTACTGAAAACAGCAACTTATAGCTTTCCCAGTTTTTCACTAGATAATGTTGCTAATACGTTGCTAGGTATTGGTAAAAAAATAAAGAGTACCGCTAATAGCACACCGGAAAGTAGAATTGCTGAAATTAATCATAACTTTAACCATGACAAAGCTGCATTAGCGGTTTATAACTTAGAAGATTGTCGTTTGGTTTGGTTAATATTTGAGAAAACTCAACTATTAGAATTTGCTCAACTTAGGGCACAATTAACCGGGCTCGCTATTGATAGAATAGGTGGCTCTGTGGCCGCTTTTACTAATTTATATTTGCCTAAGTTACATCGAAGTGGTTATGTTGCCCCTAATATGGGCGATGGTGAATCAGATCTTATCTCCCCTGGTGGTTATGTTATGGACTCAATTCCGGGTCTGTATGAGAATATTTTAGTACTAGATTTTAAGTCACTTTATCCCAGTATTATTCGCAGTTTCAAAATAGACCCTATGGGACTTATTGAAGGGATGAATGAAAAAACAGTGGAAACGGCACAAATAAGTGACAAATACATATCGGGTTTTGATGGCGCTTGTTTTTCAAGAGAGAAGCACTTTTTGCCTGACATTATCACCTCTCTTTGGTTAGAACGTGACAAAGCCAAATTACAAAAAAATGCAGCCTTATCGCAAGCGATTAAAATTATTATGAATAGTTTTTATGGCGTATTAGGCTCTACCGGTTGTCGGTTTTTCGATCCGCGATTATCAGGCTCTATTACTAAGCGTAGCCATGAAATTTTAAAAACGACTAAGTCATGGATTGAAACCAAAGGCTATCGTGTTATTTATGGCGATACTGATTCTATTTTTGTGCATGTTGGCTCTGAGCAGTCGTTGGCACAAAGTAAAGTATTGGGCAATGAGTTACAGCACTTTATTAATAAAAAATGGCGGCAGTATTTAAATGAAAAACTAGCCTTAGACTGTTATTTAGAAATTGAATTTGAAACGCATTTTACCAAGTTTTTAATGCCAACAATTCGTGGACAAGATGCTGTCAAGGGACAGAAAGTTGGCACAAAGAAAAGGTATGTTGGTTTAAGTGAAGGAAAACTGATATTTAAAGGGCTAGAGACAGTCAGGAGTGATTGGACACAGATAAGTAAAGTGTTTCAGCAGGAACTATTCAGGCTTATATTTAATGACTTACCTGTTGATGAGTATATTTGCACGACAGTTAATGAAATAAAGGCAGGAGTGCACGATGGTCAGCTTATTTACATGAAGAAAATTAGAAGAAAGCTTGAGGATTACGTCAATACACCACCTCACATAAAAGCGTGTTTAATTGCCAATAAAGCGTTAATGGATTTAGGACGTAAACCTAAGTATAGAAAAGGCAGTAAGATTGAGTACGTTATGACGCTAAATAGTGTTATGCCGGTAGAATTATCAAAAGGTAATCTTGATTATGAACATTATATTGATAAGCAAATTAAACCCATAGCTGATGATGTATTACCTTTTATTGGCAAATCATTTGAAATAATTGTAAGTAAGCAAATCAACTTATTTTAACAATACTCATCTCATGAGAGCGTAAAACCATTCTAATATTCTCTATTTAGACTGAATAATTAAAAGATGATGATATTGGTGTATCATGTAGCTTGACCAGAACAAAGCTACGTGGCTGATTAGTTTATTCAGCTAGTATTTAGTTGTAAGTACATTAGAGTTAAGTATACCAAAAAACTAAGTTTATCTTTGATTGAACACTGTCCTAGATCCATAGAGTTGAAATTATAATTATACATGCCTATGCAGAACAATTAGGAAAAGCTTACTATTGGAAAAGAATCCAAGCAAAAAGACAATGGATCTTCGACAAGATACTTCGAAGATGACGTTATTAATGAACTCCTGAGTAAAGTACATAGTCAAGTAATTATATGAATAAAATATCGGAAGAAACTCAAGAAAAAGCAATGAAGGTGGCAAAGAGCACTCAACGCCCACATCAAACCAAAGAACAGACTAAACTTATCGCTCAGGGGATAGAAAAGGGTATTGCGGAGTATAAAAAACAACAGAACAAGAAATCACGTGAACGAGATAAAGCGCGTAAAGCTAAATTAAAATATACCGTTGATAAACCTGAAGTTATCACTGTTACTAAATTAGAAAGTAAACTATTACCTTGGATATTATTAGTCATAAGTTGGATAGGTTTTATTACTTGGGTTAATTTATAACTAGGTTATACCAATTGAATTAGTGAATGCACCACTTAGCGAGAATTAAAAGGCTTAGAGGCAAGGCATTGATTGAATATAATGGTTATTCAGGAGAATGTGCTCCTGCATTCTCTAGTAAGCTACATCCATGTAGCGCCATTGTCAAAATCAATAACGCAGCATGTAAGCCTTTGAAACTCGCCCTTCGGGAGTCTCGCAGCAAACTGATAACATCACAAAATGAATGAAATATAGAAATAACTATGTTTAACTCATTTTGTTTGTTCTAAGCTCGCTACGTAACTCTAAGTTGGTCGATTCGTTATTTCAATTGGTATTACAGTTAGTTTATCGTTAGTTTGATGAGCTATTACTGATCCCACAAAATTTGTCCTATCTAAAAATATACAAATAGGCGCTAACACAGCATAGGTAAGTGTAATGTGCTATTTTCTTTGTTCTGTCATAAGTTATTTTTTATTTTAATAAGATAACAGGTGAAAGAAAGTCCGTTTCAATGTATAAAGATAGTTATGTTTTAGATGGCTAGATAGCCAATTTCTTTGTTAATATAATAAGTATAAAAAGGCTTTTAAAAAAGATGAAACAAGATACGAAAATTGTTACCGCAGGCCGTAAAACTAAGTGGACTAACGGTGTAGTAAACCCAAGCGTTACTCGTGCTTCTACCGTGGTATTTAATACTGTTGCAGAAATGAATAATGCCTTAAAAAACCGTAATAACCAAACGATGGTATATGGCAGACGTGGTACAACGACAGCATTTGCCTTTAGTGATGCCATGACAGAGCTTGAAGGTGGCGCGGGCTGTGCTCTTTATCCTTCTGGCACTGCAGCGATTACTAATGCGATAATTTCTTTTGTGAAAAGTGGCGATCACATCTTAATGGTTGATAGTGCCTATGAGCCAACGCGCGATTACTGCGATAAAATTCTGGCTAAAATGGGCGTAGAAACAACTTATTATGACCCATTGATTGGTGCAGGCATTGAAGCATTGATTCAACCGAATACCGTTATTGTCTTTTTAGAATCGCCTGGCTCAATTACCATGGAAGTTCAAGATGTACCAACAATTAGTGCTATAGCTCATAAGCATGATTGTATTGTTATGCTTGATAATACGTGGGGCGCCGGTATTAATTTTAAACCCTTTGATTACGGTGTTGATATTAGCGTACAAGCGGCGACCAAGTATATTGTAGGTCACTCAGACGTTATGTTAGGCACTGCAACGGCTACAGAAAAGTATTGGCCACAATTGCGCGACAATAGCTACTTAATGGGGCAATGTACTTCACCTGATGATCTTTATCTTGCTTTACGTGGTATTCGTACTATTGGCGTACGTTTAAAACAGCATCAACAAAGCGCTTTAAAGGTAGCTAATTGGTTAAAAGGTAGACCTGAGGTTGATACTATTTTACATCCTGCATTTGACTCTTGTCCGGGACATGAGTTTTTCAAGCGTGACTTTACTGGCTCTAATGGTTTGTTTTCTTTTACCTTAAATTGTGGCAATAGAGAGGCATTAACTGCATTTCTTGATGGTTTAACTCATTTTAAAATGGGGTACTCATGGGGAGGTTTTGAGTCTTTAGTTTTAGGCATTACTAGTGTGGATTCTATTCGTAGTGCTACTAAGTGGACCGCTGAATTCCCATTAATTCGTTTGCATATTGGTTTAGAAGATGTTGATGATTTAATTGAAGATCTTGAGCAGGGTTTTGAGTTGTTTAATCAGGTACTTGCTGACAGCTAACTTTATATTAGTTCATTATTGACAGCTATCGTGCTGCTCTCATTTAACACTAATGATTGATAAAAAAAGCTGAATAAAAATATTTATTCAGCTTTTTTTATTATTTAATTTACAAAATCATATAATAAAAATTACTTCACTGTAGTAGGCTATTTTCCTAATAAGGTAAATATTTTTTTTGCAATATCTGTATTATCTTGAAAGCCACGAAATATTTCGCTTTTGGCTCCGAAGGAAAATACCTGAACATCAACAGGGTTGTGTGAAGCTGAGGCACTAATAGAGCCCCATCCTGTATTTGTTCTTTTATCTATAATCTTTTTTATAGATTTTAATAACATCGAATTGATCTTAGTTGGATATTTCAATTTATGTGCACTAGGTTGAATTTGGTTATAGCTAGTTGCCGCAGTTTTACCTTCAAGTTTAGCATTTGCTAGTAAAGTGTATTCTTCTGGTGTTATGTCGAAGGTCAGTAACGTACTAATTTCATCAATACTTAATACTTCTACCGCAATTTTTTTAGATATAGCTTCTGGAGACATGTTCATTTTTCTAATGACCTGTGGATGCCATAAATATTTACTTTTAACTTCCTTACCTGAGTACCCAGTTATTTTTCCTAAAGCGAGACCTCCGGTACTATGGTCTGCGGTCATTACCACTAGAGTATCGGGGTGTGTGGAAACGTATGTTTCTAAATACTCAACCGTTTTTGCTAAATCATCCATTTCCCCCATTGCAGCAGCAATATCATTACTATGGCCAGCCCAATCAATTTTGCTTCCTTCGACTAATAAGAAAAAGCCTTGCGTGTTTTCTAATTTCGTTACAGCCGCTTTAGTCATGGTCATTAATTTATGATTGTTGACATCATCCAATGCCCACGGAAGACCTACTTTAGCAAATAAACCTAAAACCGGCTTTTGGGAAGGTAAGTAATTTAATCCATCATAACTGTCAATATAGTGGAAGCCAGCTTGTTTAAATTCATTAACGAGATTACGATCATCGCGAATGAAATACTTCCAACCACCACCTAAATATAAATCAGCTTTTATGCCATCATCAATATAGCTATCGGCAATTTTATTATAATTATAACGATGTTCATTATGAGCTAAGTAAGAGGCAGGAGTAGCATGATTAATTTGAGAAGTGACTACTACACCTGTTTTTTTTCCTTGTAATTTTGCCCATTCTAATACGGTTTGAAGTTCTTTTTTATTAACATCGACACCAACAGCGTTGTTGTAAGTTTTTACACCTGTTGCTAATGCAGTAGCACTGGCAGCAGAATCGGTGATATATCCAGATACTCGCGCAGGGTATGTACTACTCGAACCGACGAAATGACGGTCAAAAACGGTTTTTTCAATATCATTTGTGTTTGGGTTATCACTAAAGTAGCGATATGCCGTTGTGTAAGCTGGCCCCATACCATCACCGATAACCATGATAATATTTTTAGGTGTAGTTTCTTTTTTAGGTGTTGCTGTGCTAACACAAGATGCTGTACTTAAAAAGAGTAATAAAAGTGGTAGAAAATGTCTCATTTTTTTCCTGTTATTTAGTTATACCAAATATAGTAACAAATTGACTAATTCATTACTTTATTTGGTATTAATTCTACATCAACCCATACCAAACGATGATCGGATGAGGCTTGCCTATTTTTAATTAAACGGTAAGTATCTTCATCTTGTTGCGGCCAAAATACACCAGATTGTTTGATAATGAAACCAAATGTTGAAGGTAATACATAATCAGCTCTCATCCTCCAGTCGGCCGTATGATGTATACCGTTAATATTATCACTTGAATGATATTTGCCACCAAGGCTTGTCGGTAGAGAATCTTGAATTTTATCGCTGCTTAGTAGCGCAATGATACCTTGGCTTGTTTTCGTTATAACAGCATCTCCTTCAACACGAGAAGCATTTTGATCGCCAATAATAATAAAACGTTCATTAGCTTTTAAAGCACCTTTGTGGTGATTATCATCATAAATATAATCACCTTGTTTAGTATTAATATAGTCAAACCAGAAGCGAATTTCGTCATGATTGCGATTTCCATTACGATTTTCTGGGCCATCAAAAACGGGTGGAGTAGGGTGACTAGCAAGGATATGGATTGTTTCATCATTGATACTGATTGGGATATCCCAATGAGATTTAGATGATAACCTTAGTGCTTTCCAAGTTTCTTCTGTATACCAAGGCTGATTTGTTTCAGGGTTTATAGGTTTTAATGCGTTAGGCATATTATGCCATTTAAATTTTTGAAACGTTCTGATAGCTTTTTCATCAATCGGATATTTAGATAATAACACCATACCAAAATGACCAATAAAATGACCAAAACCATGGGCATCAGTAGGTAGCTGATTACTTCTACCATCATGATTCAAATCACTGTTTACTTTTACGCCAGTATTAACAGCGCCTTGATAAAAATAAGGATAGTTTATCGTTTGTTGATTACGTTGCGACTTGCCTAAATATTTATTAATGAAATAACGAATATTGGTAGCACTATCATCAACACGATCAAATTCATTTAATAATATAATATCAGGGTTAACTCGTTGAATGATTTCTGCAATGTTTTTAATTTGCTGATTATCATTTTGTAAGGCATGCGTTAGTTCATTACGCTTAATCTTTGTCGCCCCCTGCTTTGTTTTTTCAGCATAGTTTAGTGCTTCCATACTGACATTAAACGTGGCTACTCTCAGGTTAGTTGGTGTTTCTATTGTCATACCTTTACTCGAAATTACTAAGCTACAAAAGATAAGTACGAGTAACTTAACACTGCCGTGAAGAATAAATAGTTTCATTGTTTTAAGCCACAACCGCGAAGAATAAAATCAGTGAGAAAATTAGTCACATGGGTAATATCATCTTCTTTGTAATCATCGCGATTCATAATAGTTAAAATTTGATTGTCAAAATCAGCATAATGTTGTGTTGATGACCAAATAAGAAAAATTAAGTTTACGGGATCAACTGGTTGCATTTGACTATTATCAATCCAACACTGGAATATTTTGGCTTTCTCTTGAACCCATGTATTAAGATAGGTGCGCGTTAAACCTTGCAAGTGTTGCGCCCCTTGAATTATTTCCAAGGCGTAAATTTTAGATGTTTTGGGGTAAGTAAATGACATGGTTATTTTAGCTTTAACGAATTTTTCGATGGCAAGTTTAGGGCCGTCTTCAGGCAAAATATCACCAATTCCTTCATCCCACATGTTCAACGTTTGTTCTAGCACGGCATGATAAATATTCTCTTTATTTTTAAAATAATACAGCACATTAGCTTTTGGCATACCGGCATTGTCAGCAATTGCTTGCACAGTAGCGCCTTTATAGCCTTGCAAGATGAATTCATCTTGGGCAGAAGATAAAATTTTGTTAATACTAATCGCTCTAATTTTTTTTGGTTTTTTTTCATGGTGTTTTTTCATTAAATTTTGATGGTAGTGCTAATAATGAACAAAATTTTCTTGTTGATTATTAATTATTTAGTGTTGAATAGCGTTACATTGCCAATGATAAATGCTTTATATTTTGTGATAAATAACAGTAGCTATTCTTCGTTGGTTATATTCGTACTCTAATAGTTTAATCATATCGGTATTTATCAAGAAATACAAAAGCTGACCTTTTGGTGTGTTTTTAACTTTATTCTATTTTTTTTGCTCAAATTAAGTTAATTTATAGTGCTATGTAATAAAAGTATAAAATAATCTTGCTTAAATCGATTTTGTCACACTTTACAGAAAAATTTTAAAACGATTACAGTATGAATAAAAATAATAATTAACCCACAGAAACACATAGGAACACTAAGATGATTACCTACTCTCTATCACGAATAGCTGGAGCATTAGTTGTTGCGCTTGGTTTATCAACATCGGTTATATCAATTGATGTAATGGCCAATATCACTACTTCAGCAGTAAAAGGTCAAGTTGTTGGGCCAAAAGGTAATGCTGCTGTTGGTACAAAAGTTACTATTATTCATTTGCCTTCAGGAACGACAAAAACCGCGACGGTTAATAACTCTGGATTATTTACCGCTAAAGGTTTACGTGTTGGTGGTCCATATAAAATTATTCTACACTCTAATAAATTTGAAGATACTACGGTTAAAGATGTTTATTTAACTTTGGGTGAAACATACCCTGTGAGCATGGCCTTAAGTCCTCAAGAAAATACTGAAACCATTGTTGTAACAGGACGTTCTGTTAGTATGAATTCAGGTGGAACAGGACCTGCAGCTCACTTTAATGCTGATGATCTGAAATATGCGCCATCAATAAATCGTGATATCAAAGATATTGTACGTATAGATCCACGTATTTATATTGATGAAAGTCGCAGTGATGCTATTCAGTGCGGTGGTGGGAACCCAAGATTTAACAGCTTAACCGTTGATGGCGTTCGTATGAATGACAGCTTTGGTTTAAATGATAATGGCTATCCGACTACACGTATTCCTTTTTCTTATGATTCAATTGATCAAGTATCGGTAGAATTAGCACCGTTTGATGTCAAATATGGTGGTTTCACCTCTTGTAACATCAACGCTGTAACAAAGTCAGGCACTAATGAAGTGCACGGTAGCGTGTTTTACGACTACAGCAATGACTCGATGAAAGGTGACAGTATTGAAGGTGAGCATCAAGATAATGGTTCATATTCTGAAAAACGTTATGGCTTTAATTTTGGCTTACCATTAATTAATGATACCTTATTTTTATTTGCCTCTTATGAGACATTAGAGGGTGCTCAGCTTTTTGAGTATTCACCGCTAGGTGATCAAGTCACACAAGCTGATATAGATCGTGTAAATCAAATATCAATTGATAAATACGGTTATACCGCTGGCGGCACTCCTGCAAGTATGCCGGTTGATGATGAAAAAATCTTAATCAAATTAGATTGGAACATTAATGAAGACCACCGCGCTAGTTTTATTTACAACTATAATGACGGCTTTAAATTAGATCAATCTGATGAATGGGGTATGACTTTAGATAATCACTTCTATGAGTCAGGTGCGGAACTAAATTCTTTTGTAGCTTCTGTTAACTCTGATTGGAGTGATAACTTTTCTACTGAAATTAGAGTCGGTCATACAGAGCTAGAAAATAGACAAGTTTCATTGGATGCGGCAAGTGGTTTTGGTGAAGTACAAATTAAACATGGTGGTACTACTATTTTCTTAGGGCCTGATGATTCACGCCAATCAAATGAAATGAATTGGGAAAGTACTAACTTCAAATTGTCCGGTAGTTATTACCTTGATGAACATACAATAACAGCGGGATATGAATACGAAAGTTTAACGGCATTTAACTTGTTTATGCAACATACCGTTGGTGAATATCGTTTTAGTTCTATTGACGCTTATGAAGATGCTCTAGCTGATCGTGTTTATTATAATAATTCAGCGGGCACTAATAACCCTAGTGACGCTAGCCAAGAATTTACCTATGGTCTGCATACTTTCTATATTCAAGATGAATATACGCTAACAGATGTTGATATAACGTTAACCTTTGGTTTACGTTATGACCGTTACACCAGTAGTGATAACCCGCGCTATAATGCACAATTTGAAGAACGTTATGGTGTTAGAAATGATAAAAATATGGACGGTATTGACTTAATACAACCTCGTGTTGGCTTTAATTGGGCAGTTGAAGATAATTTAGAAATACGCGGTGGTTTCGGTTTATATTCTGGTGGTAACCCTAACGTTTGGTTATCTAACTCCTATTCGAATGATGGTTTAGTGAATATTGGGCTTAAAGAGTGTATGAATATAAACCCATGGGATAGCTGTACAAATTCTGGTGTGAGTTATAGTGGGACGAAGATAGATTTATTTAATACACCTTCAGTTGACCCGCGTGGCCCTGGTTTTGGTGTGCCACAAGTGATGCATGATGACATCCAAGGTTTAGATGAACTCAGTGGAAACGGCTCTGTTAATGCGACTGATCCAAACTTTGAAATCCCTTCTGAGTGGAAATATACACTAGGTGCGACTTATACCACTGATAATGATTATATTATTTCGGCAGATATACTCCATAACCGTAAGCAAGATTCAGCGACGATTCTTGACTATAATTTAGAATATGGCCCTAATACGTTTGATGGCCGTCCTACTTATCAGTCAGTAACTCATGCAAGTGGTGTTGATAATGTATCAAACGAGTATGTCTTAACGAATACAAGCAGTGATGGTAGCTCTACTATTATTTCATTAGCATTAAGCAAAAGTTTTGATTTTGGTTTAGATGCTTCATTTGGTTATTCATTTACCAAATCTGAAGATGCTAACCCAATGACAAGCGCAGTTGCGGGTTCTAACTACGGAAATTTAGCGACAACAGATGCACTTAACCCACCTATTACAACCTCTAACTATGAAATTCCGCACCGTTTCACTATGAACCTTAGTTATGGTATTGAACTTTTTGATGGTCTTGAAACTCGCTTTAGTTTATTCGGACAGGCAAGTGAAGGACAAGCTTATTCATTTACTTATGATGATTCGGATGGCGCTTTTGGTGATAGTAACTGGAACGGTGATCGTCAATTAGTTTATATACCTACACTTGATGATGCAAATGTTGTTTATGGAGCCGATTTTGATAAGGACGCTTTTGACGCTTTTGTTGCTGCAGAGGGGCTTGCACGTGGTCAAACTACGGGTCGAAACGCACAAAATGCTGATTGGCATGTAAGCTTTGATATCAAGGTTAACCAAGAAATCCCTGGTTTAATGGAAGGGCACCGAGGTAATGCATTCTTTATCATTAAAAACGTAGGAAATATGTTAAATGATGATTGGGGTGTAATGAAGCAAGGTGAATTTGTTGGTAATCGCATGGTCGAAATGTCGATTCAAGATGATGGTAAATACGTTTACGAAAGCTTCAATGCGGGTAATGAAGAACAAAACTTCTACAAAGATGCTTCTCTTTGGGAAATGCGTGTTGGTATAAGTTACGACTTTTAAACTTTATACGATAAGTTGCATTAAAGCCGTGCTTAATCGCGCGGTTTTTTTTTGAATTCATACCAACTGATTTTTCAATGCTACTAGCATAAGAAACTTTTTCGTTATACTGTTTTGACTTGTTAGTCAGTTTTTTATACCTAAGTTAATAAGAGAAACCAATGTCTTTTGCAAATAATGTAGACGTTACTGTTGAGCAATGGCTTGAATTATCTAAAGCGGCTGAAATTGCTTTTAGTAAAGCCTATGCGCCTTATAGTGATTTTAAGGTAGGTGCTGCCGCCTTAACAGCGGACAAAAAAATTGTTCAAGGTTGTAATGTTGAGAATGCATCGTATGGGCTAACCGTATGTGCGGAAAGAAATTGCATTGCACATGGCGTTATTGCGACCCAAAGTAATAAAAAGGTTAAGTTTACTGCTTTGGTGATTTACACCGCACAAGAAAAGTTAACGCCACCGTGTGGCGCCTGTCGACAAGTGATCAGTGAATTTTTTCCAAAAAATGCGTTAGTGATGGCGGTAAATCATCTTAACGAACAGCAAAAATGGACAGTAGAACAATTACTGCCTGATGCTTTCACTCCTGATAGTTTACTCAATAAAACATAACAGACCATACGCGTATAAGGTGCTTGTATCATGATGTTACCTCAAGAAATTATTGCAAAAAAATGTAATGGTCAAATACTTAGCGAGAGCGAGATCGGTTTATTTGTTGATGGTTTAACGTCGACAAATTTTAATGATGCGCAAGTGGGCGCGATGGCGATGGCTATATTTCTGCAAGGCTTAAATAAACAAGAAACGGTATATTTAACTAGTGCCATGATGAAATCAGGAAAAGTGCTTTCTTGGGGAGATGTTAAAAATGCTGAAGGTCTGTTGCTCAACGGCCCTATAGTCGATAAACACTCTACAGGTGGTGTTGGTGATAAAGTCAGTTTTATGCTGGCAGCGATAGTGGCTGCATGTGGCGGATACGTGCCAATGATTTCAGGTCGAGGCTTAGGACATACCGGCGGTACTGCGGATAAATTGGAAAGTATTGCCGGCTTTAATGTACAACCTAAGTTAGAACAATTTAAACGCATAGTTGCAAATTTAGGTATGGCCATTATTTCACAAACTCCTGAGCTAGCGCCAGCTGATAGGCGTTTGTATGCTATTCGCGATGTTACCGCTACGGTTGCTTCAATACCGTTAATTACCGCTTCTATTTTATCTAAAAAGTTAGCTGCGGGGCTTGATGTACTCGTGATGGATATCAAGGTAGGTAATGGCGCAATGATGACAGACCTTAATCAAGCGCGCGCTTTAGCACAAAGTATCACCACCGTTGCGAATGACGCAGGTGTTAATACTCAAGCCATTATCACTGACATGAATCAAGTATTGGGTAATACCGCAGGTAATGCATTAGAAATAGATGAAACGGTGAAATACTTGACCGGAGAGTTCTGTGAGCCTAGGTTACATGAAGTCGTTGTCAGCTTAGCAAAAGCGATGTTGCTCAATAGTAAATTAGCAGCAGATGAAGATAGTGCTAATTTTCAAATTGATCGGGCTTTAGCATCAGGTAAGGCAGCAGAAATATTTGCTAAGATGATTAGCGCACTCGGAGGGCCAAATGACTTATTAGAGAAACCATGGCAATCAATGAATAAGGCTGAAGTTATTATTGACGTGTTAGCACCGTGCCATGGCTACATTAGTACTATGCAAACTCGTGATATAGGTATATCTGTGGTTGGTTTAGGCGGTGGAAGAATGAGCAATGATCAAATAATAGATCACAGTGTTGGCTTTGATCGTATTTTATCTATTGGCACTCATGTCAATAAGGGGGATATATTAGCAAGAGTACACGCGTCTTCTAAAGTGAGTGCAGAACTTGCTAGTAATCAATATATTAAAGCGCTTAAGTTTTCAGATGTTGCTTTAGCTGAGCCAAAAATTATTTATCGTTTTTAATATTTGTTTAAAGTCGATTATTTGTTTTTTTTACCACATAAAATAAGCAATCATTTAACGCGATTTGTTTATCAGAGGTTGCTTTGAATAGTCGTAAGTTTTGTTTACACACTAATTGATTTTCACGAATGTAAAAATACTCATCAATAACATCACAACCGTGTTTATTGAGTAAGTGTAAATTTTCAAGACCATTACCATCAATCCAACCGATCATTTCACCTTGATTAGCACCACCAAAATTGAAGTAGTCTATATTTTGTTTAAGTGTTATGCCGCTATAACCTTCATCATGATCAGCATAAGATAAATTGACACCTTCTCTAGCCTGTAATCTGAGGGGTAGGTAAATTACTTCAACACCTCTTTCTTGTTGAATATAGCCAATGTCCTCACAGTTTGCAATTTGGCATATTCCTGCATAAGCGACCTCATGAGCTTGCTCATCAACACGGCCACCGCATTCTATAGTAATAGTTGGACATGAGAAATCTTGTTCCATCAGTGAACATAGTTGTAAATCAGAGAGAACTAATGTTTGGCAAAAAAATGAGGTTAGTGATAGCGTCTCTGTCGTTATTTTAGAGCTGACAGCAAAAGTAGGACAGGGGTTAGGTGCATTGTGAAGATCGACCATCACCTCAGGATTTACCTCTTTAACGGCTTGCTCAATTAACTGTGCCCTTTCGTAACAGCCTTTATATTTTTCTATTTGAATTTTATCAGGTTCTTTCTCCCCGAAACAACGGTTGATATCTTTGCTGCCATCAATAAATCGTTTAGATAATAATGGTTTGACACAAGCCGCTTCTACAGAGCAAATAATAAAACGTAAATTGGTTTTTGGAAGCTCTTTTACATTTCGGGTAGTTAACCAACGGTGTAGTGCAATTAAACCTGATGGTTCACTACCTTGTAAAAGTGTCGTGATTACCCTGCATTTTTTGGTCTCTAATCCAGTAATATCAATAACGGTTGGACCGGTCATTGACAATAAAAACTGTTCATAATCAGCATGTAAATCACGCCAGTTTGGATCTTGTATATAGTTGATCTCGCTAAAGTCTATTTCCATATCATTACCTACACAAGTGGGACAAGGAGGGTTAAATAACCGATGGTATTAGCATGTCATACCTTTGGCTTACTCCGTGTTGATTAAGGTCAACAAAAGTGATTACACAGTGCTTATTTATTTAAAAAATATGATAATTGTTTAGTCGGAATTTTTTTTAACGTAAACTGTTGATATATTTCCTAATCAGATGAGTAGTTTATGACTGAAGAAACCATATTTTCTAAAATTATTAGACAAGAAATTCCAACGCCACTTTTATATCAAGACGAATTAGTGAGTGCTTTTAGAGATATATCACCTCGCGTTAGTACCCATATTTTAATTGTACCCAATAAGCATATTCCAACTATTAATGAGGTTACTGATGCGGATGAGTTAACGATGGGACGTATGATCAGTGTAGCGAAAAAGCTCGCTAAGCAAGAAGGTATTGCTGAAAATGGTTATCGTTTGATCATAAATTGTAATGAAGATGGTGGACAAGAAGTACCACATATTCATATGCATTTACTCGGTGGTCAGCGATTAGGCGCTATGTTATCAATTTAATGCCCGTTCAATTAAAAAATCCGACAGACGGTTACTTAGTCATAATTAGAATCAGATGATTAACCAGACTTAAGTTAGTGAATTTTCTCCTGTCTTGTATTTAACCGTCTATACTCATTTTAGAGTAATAATAAAATGAGTATAAACCATGAATGTTAGTTATATTGCGCATATGTCGGGCAAAGTACAGGGTGTGTATTTTAGAGTGTCTAGCCAGCAAAAAGCCATTGATTATGGCTTGAGTGGTTATGCTAAGAATTTAGCCGATGGTGATGTTGAAGTTTTTTTATCAGGCGATCAGGAAAATGTGGATAAAATGTTAGCTTGGTTAAAGCATGGACCTGAACAGGCACAAGTAACCAAAATGCAACAAAAAAAAGTAGACTGGCAAGAGCATAGCTTTTTTTCAATTAACTAGTTTATATCAATGTTAATAAATTATTGCACACTTGTACTGGCTAAAATACTCCAAGGCTGCGTTACCCCCAATGCTAATAACCAGCATTTCTCAATCGAGCGCTAATCTTCTATAAACTGAAAACGTTGTAAGGTTTTCCCATCTCGAGTAATAGTTTCATTAAACATAGTTAAAGGCCGTACCCATATATCACCTTTGTTATCAAAGGGGTGATATACAACAAATGTCTCTTCGGTTTCGCTATGTCTAGCAAGATGAAGTACTTGATAATAATTACCTTTGAAGTGCTGATACTTTCCCAATTTAATCATTAAATTTCCTATTGTGGTAACGCTGCAAACTACTGAGGCCTGCAGCTGAGTTCGGTAATGTTATCAGTTTTATACTCGCATCGCTTTTTCACCACGAGCGATACCAACACAGCCAGAGCGTACTGATTCAATTATTTCAGTTTCATTACTCAATGTTTCAATAAAAGCATTTAGCTTTTCACTACTGCCGGTTAATTCAATCGTATAAATTTGTTTACCTATGTCGACTATGGAGCCACGAAATATATCAGTAATGCGTTTTACTTCAGTACGAGTTTTATCACCCATCGCAGCAACCTTTACTAACAGTAATTCGCGTTCTACATGTTTACGATCGGTTAATTCAGAGATTTTAATCACATCAACTAACTTGTTAACTTGCTTTACTATTTGCTCTAAAACTTTGTCATCACCTATGGTGGCGATGGTAATTCTAGATAAGCTATTATCGTCAGTTGGAGCAACGGTTAAGCTTTCAATATTAAAAGCGCGCTGTGAAAACAATCCAACAATACGGGATAATGCTCCGGCTTCATTTTCTAATAAAATAGCTAAAATATGACGCATTATGCTTTCACTCCTTTATTGCTTGTATTGGCCAAGATGTTATGTATTTCTTTGATTGAATTTCTCTTATTTAGCAAGTGAGTCATTAGGCTTTAACTCCCTTTTTAATCCACATTTCATCAATGCCACCATGGCGAATATGCATAGGGTACACATGCTCTTTTTCATCAACTAAAACGTCAACAAAAACTAATTTGTCTTTTATGCTGAATGCTTCTTCTAGTTTAGAATCAAGTTCTTCTAAGGTATCTATTTTAATGCCTATGTGGCCATAAGCCTCAGCCACTTTACAGAAATCGGGTAATGATTCCATATAAGAAGAAGAGTGCCTTCCACCGTAAACCATATCTTGCCATTGACGAACCATACCAAGTGAGCGGTTATTTAATGTGATAATCACAACAGGTAAGTTGTACTGCTTACAAGTAGATAACTCTTGAATATTCATTTGGATAGAGCCATCACCAGTAATACAAATAACATGCTTATCTGGAAAAGCAAGTTTAACCCCCATCGCTGCAGGTAAGCCAAAACCCATGGTGCCAGCGCCGCCAGAATTTATCCATTGACGTGGTTTAGCAAAGGGATAAAATTGCGCGGCAAACATTTGATGTTGGCCAACATCAGAAGCAACGTAAGCTTCACCATTAGTAATTTTATACATGGCTTCGATAACACGCTGCGGCTTAATTTTTTCACCCGCTACTTGTTTGTAACTTACGCTACGCATGTCACGCCATAAATGAATTTGTTGCCACCACTCTGTTAATGCTTCTTCATCAGGGCTGAAGTTAATTACGTTAAGTTCATCAAGTAACTGTTGCATAACAATATCAACTAAACCAACGACAGGAATGTGGGCGTTTATGGTTTTGGAGATAGAGGTTGGATCAATATCTACGTGAATAATGGTAGCGTTAGGGCAAAATTTATCAACGTTGTTGGTGACTCTGTCATCAAATCGAGCACCAAGGGCTAAAATCACATCAGCATTAGCCATTGATTTATTCGCTTCTAGGCTTCCGTGCATACCTAACATGCCGATAAAGTTTTCGTGCGTTCCAGAAATGCCACCAAGCCCCATTAACGTATTAGTAATCGGCGCTTTTAAAGTTTCAACTAACGTGGTTAACAGTTGAGATGCATCGGCTAATACAATGCCACCGCCTGAATATACCACTAACTTTTTCGCTTCACTTATTGTTTTAGCTGCTTTGCGAATTTGTTTTGGATGGCCTTTAATATTGGGATTATAAGAGCGTATATTGACATTAGTTTCAATACTAAAAGGCGCTGTGTTTTGTGGAATTAGCATATCTTTAGGAAGTTCAACTACTACCGGACCTGGTCTACCCGTGCTGGCTATATAAAAAGCTTTGGCAATAATATTAGGAATATCGGATAAATCACGACAGTTAAAGCTATGTTTGATAATTGGACGTGTGCAACCAACAATATCAGTTTCTTGAAAAGCATCATTACCGATAAGTGTCGTAGGTACCTGACCCGCTAATACAACCATAGGAATAGAATCCATATAGGCAGTAGCAATACCCGTAACACAATTGGTAGCACCTGGGCCTGAAGTTGCTAATACTACACCTACTTTACCTGTAGCACGAGTATAACCGTCAGCCATATGGGTTGCTGCTTGTTCATGGCGAACTAAAATATGCTCAATCTCATCTTGCTGAAATATAGCATCATATAGATCTAAAATAGAACCACCAGGGTAGCCAAAAATGTACTTTACTTTAAGTGCAGATAGCGCTTTTACTACCATTTCTGCACCGGTAAAAAGTTCTGTTGTCATGTTGATTCCTTTTCAGTTGAATTAACTTATTGTCAAAAATAAAAAACCCCCGATCTTTATCAGAGCGAGGGTTTGATTATTTAATTGCTTACTTACTTGTTTAATAATTAGTATTTCGCATAACCAGAACCCCGTAATGATTTGACTATCACTACGACCATGAGGACGACGTTGAGGTTATGAGTATATAAAATCATGCGTTATTTGAATTTAATTATTTTATAAAATAAGGTTAATGCTTAGCTCTATTTTTAAAGGGTTTACTTATGGCTGTCAACCATTAAATAAAAAAGTCAAAGAATTTATTAGAAATTAGCTGTTCTAATGAATGTTGATCTTATAACAATAACGGTAATTGATTATCTGTTTAAATATTGAAATATGTTTTATAGTTATAATTCTACTATATGTTAATAGTTACAATTTGGTACATCATTATCTGAATACATGAGATAAGGTATGCGTATCTAATAATTATGATTAAACGGGAAAGTTATGATTTTGATAAAAAAAATATTTGCTGCTGTATTGCTTATTACAGTTGCTAGTTGTTCAACTACCTACGAGGCAAAAGTCGACTTTGATAAAAATAGTAAAGTTGACACCTTAAATTATAAAACTTTTGCCTGGTTAAGTTCAGGTAAAATAATGGCACCGCCGGCAGACATTAACCCAGTAATGAAACAGCGTGTTGATGAAGAAATTGAGAAAGCTTTTATGGCTAAAGGTTATCAGTTAATTGATGATGCTGAAAAAGCAGATTTTGCTATTTCTTATACTGTTGGTAATCGTGATAAAATCAAAGTAAGTAGTTATCCTACAACTTACAATACAGGTTTTGGTTGGGGAGGAAGCTACTATGGTGGTCGCTATGGCGGTATGTACGGTACACAAATGAGTACAGAAACCCATGTTCGTCAATACACTGAAGGTAAGTTAGCTATTGATGTTTATGATGTTAAATCTCATCAACCAGCATGGCATGGTTGGGCAGTGAAGCGAATTACCTCTGATGATAAAGAAGCACCATCATCAATGATTAAAGATATAGTTAATAAAGTGGTAACTCAATTTAACTAATTTAACTAATTTAACTAATTTAACTAATTTAAGTTTAGTTATTAATTTATAAAAAGCAGCTTAGGCTGCTTTTTTTTTGTTAAAGTTTAGTGTCATTAGTGCATTAAGTATTAACCGACTAAGCGAGGAATAGTTAAGGTTCGATTTCTAATAAAATAGGTATTGTTTTTTCGGTGAGATTGCTAAAGTTCGGTGAGTGAATTTTATTATTGTTTTCTCTTTATACCCAAGTGAACTCAAAATGCGGATTTCAGGGCAACTGAGCGAGCCATATACAAGGCACATCTTTTTATTAATGGTTACTCCCTTAAAAAAGGATGAAACGAAGTAGATGGTTTGTTCAGTTGTCCCCGTAGGGCTGGTTTAGAAACGTTTTATACTTCGTTATTGATTTCGACAAGGGAGTAACCATTCTCTTCAATCAATGCCTTGCCTAAAGACGTTTCTAATTCCAACTAAAACCTGCACTTTGAATTCACTTGGGTATAGATGTAGAACATCCAAACTATTTGTTTCCTCCTCTGTTTATTATATTTTCACTTGATGTAAGTCAACAAAATATCACGTAAAAAGCTAGATAAATACTATACTTTCTACATCGTATGATTCATTGAATATTTGTTCATGTCTGAAAATATAATAAATAAGGTGTCATACAGCAGGAGTGGCGTAAATCTGCATGAATATCAGAAGTCTTGTGATATTTCAATTGGCACTATGTGGTTAGTTTTATTGGCGCAGCAAGCCTAGCGGTATTGATCATTTATTTACGGTAAAAAATGAAATAAACAGTGGTGTTATTGCTACTGTAATTTGGCCGAGTTTTTAGTCATTTAATTCCAGTAATTATGGGAAATAAAGTTGGCGGCAGTTTATTTGATACTTTGATTTATCACATTACTTATCAGAACAATATTAAACAATATCCTAAAAAATGAAGCGCTAACATCTAAATAAGGTTAACTATGTCATATTTTATTATTGAACCACAACGTACTAACTTAGTTAAATATCAAATCTCTTTTAACATAAATGAATTTAAAGATGGGCATGTAGCTTTTTCTGGTGCATTAGGGAAGCACCCTCATGACGCTAATAAGATAGTGTTAATTGCAGACCCCTTTGCCAACAATACTCGTTATTATGAATTTAATCGTACTGATATTGGATTGATTGAAAAACTACCTAATATTATCAATAGTAATGGCGAAGATGTTGCTATTGTTTTGCTGTGGATAAAAAAAGGCTGCATTGCCATCAGCAGTTCAGTTTTTCTGGTTGAATCTCAGGTTAATTAATTTTAAGGACAGGAGTAAAGTATGTTTGAATCATTAAAACACTGGTTAGAGAATTTAGATGAAGAAAGTCAATTATTTGAGCATGCTGACTCAGAGGTTATTCATATTGCTCTAGCATCATTGCTCTATCATATCATTCGTTCAGATAGCGTTGAAAATGATAATGAAAAGCAAGAATTTAAACTTATTATGGCAAATGAATTCCAATTGTCAGATCAACAAATAATGGTTCTTTATAGCTATGTAAAAACGCTTAAAAGCGATCTGAAATCTGATTTGTTAACGGTTAACGATTACCTTAAAGATAATCCCAATTTACGCATGATGCTAATGAAAAAGTTACTTCAGTTAATTGCCGTTAATGGGGTTAACAATGAAGAACTGAATATATTCTATGAGGCAATGGCGGTTATTTTTCCGGATATTGCTAAAAAACTCACTGATAGCTAGTGAATTCCTACCCGAAAAATTTAACTGACCAGCAAGCCAAAAAAGCATTAGCTAGGTTTGGCTTGAATGTTTTGCCTGAAGCTACAACACCAGGAATGCTGTTAATTTTTCTGCGTCAGTTTAAAGGCCCTTTTATTTATGTATTATTTGCAGCGGCAATTTTGTCCTTTTTTCTTGGACAAAAAATTAATGCTGCTTTTATTCTAGCGGTATTAGTCATCAATGCCATTATAGGTACGGTGCAAGAATTTTCTGCTGAAAAAGCCGCTGGTGCTTTAAAAAAAATGGTGCCCTCGTTTGCCAATGTGATTCGTAATAATAAGCTGATAAAAATTGATAGCCAATCGGTTGTACCAGGTGATTTGGTACAACTATCCTCTGGAGATAAAATACCCGCTGATATGGTCTTACATACAAGTAATGGCCTTAAAATAGATGAATCTATGCTTACTGGTGAGTCTATGGCGGTTGATAAAGTTATCATTAAAGCAACGAATGTCATTGATATTAGGGATGAAAAGCAAAGTGAAGTTAATAAACAGCAAACTTGTTTTGCTGGCACCGTGGTACTCAATGGGCGTGGTAGCGGTTATGTTATTGCTACTGGAACAGATACAGAAATAGGAAAAATCTCTCAAGATATTGAAAGTGAGCAAACAAAGCCGCCATTATTACTGCGTATTGAAGCCTTCACCTTACGTATTACTTACGGCATATTAGTTTTGATCAGTCTTATCTTTATTATTACTTTAATGCGTGGCGATGAGCTTGGTAGTGTATTTTTGCTCGGTGTTGCTTTAGCTGTGTCTGCAATTCCTGAAGGTTTACCAGCAGCAATTACTGTTGCACTGGCTATTGGTATGCGCAGAATGGCAAAAGTTCGAGTGATCATTCGAAATTTACTGGCGGTGGAGGCTTTGGGATCTTGTACATATATAGCTTCTGATAAAACGGGCACGTTAACAGTGAATGAAATGACCATACAGCACATAATTCTAGTTGATGGTAGTGCATTTAAGGTGACGGGTGATGGCCTTGATCTCCATGGTGAGGTCGTATCCTTAGTCGAACAAACCGATATGTCATTGCGGGAAAATGGCCCTCAGACGGAAGAAAATATAAGTCAACAATCAAGCGAAGCGCTGACTTTATTAATTAATGCCGGTTTATTGGCGAATGAGTCTTACCTGGAGAAAACAGCAAATGGTTGGTGCGCTCAGGGAGATATGGTTGATGCGGCCTTTTTAGTGTTGGCGTCAAAATTTAATATTGATTATCAAAATGCTCGAGTTCGTTATAAAGAATTAGCACAGATCCCCTACGAATCAGAAAATGCTTATTGTGCTAGTGTTAATCAGTTTCAGGGCAGGCAGATACTTTTTGTTAAAGGTAGTGTTGAAACCTTAGTGGATATGTGTGACTTTAGCGGAAATGAACATGATAAAAAACGGTTAGAACAACAAGTTGATCAACTTGCCAGTAACGGTTATCGAGTATTGGGTTTAGCTTATAAAGTATTAGAAACTGTGCCAAATAAGCTAGAAAGTGCGCTAATTGATTTAACCTTTATTGGTATGGTTGGCATGATAGATCCACTGCGACATGATGTTGTTTCAGCTGTAGCAGCGTGTAAAACGGCGAAGATTAAAGTTGCTATGATCACTGGCGACCATCCTAAAACAGCGCTGGCCTTAGCTGAACAATCAGGCATAGCAACAGCGGGGATGCCTGCAGTGACAGGTGAACAATTAGAACTGGCTTTTACTCAGGGAAAAACAGCATTCAGTACTTGTGTTCATAGTACCCAAGTATTTGCTCGGATATCACCTCATCAAAAAAGGCAGATAATAGAGCAAATTATGTTTGATGGTGATTTTGTTGCCGTTACTGGCGATGGCGTTAATGATGCACCTGCGTTAAATCAAGCCCATGTTGGGATTGCCATGGGGCTTCGCGGTACAGATGTAGCAAGAGAAAATGCTGATATTATTTTAACCGATGATCATTTTTCCTCCATTGTGGATGGAATTACTCAAGGCCGTATTGTTTATAACAATATTCGTAAAGTGATCTTCTTGTTGATTTCTACTGGCGCAGCCGAAATATTGCTGGTGATGTTTTCCCTGATTTTTGGCACGCCATTACCTTTATTCCCATTGCAATTATTGTGGCTTAATTTGGTTACTAACGGTATTCAAGACGTTGCATTAGCATTTGAGCCTGCTGAAGGTAATGAATTAAAACAAGCGGCACGTCAGCCCAATGAACCGATATTTAATCGTTTGATGATAGAGCGTATTATCGTCAATGCTTTTGTTATGGGGTCTTTAGCTTTTGTACTTTTTAAATGGCAAATAGATTCAGGTGTCGCTGAGCAAGAAGCACGTAATATCACTTTATTATTGATGGTGTTATTTGAGAACGTACATGTGCTTAATAGCCGCTCTGAAAAATTGTCTATTTTTAAACAATACTTTTTTGGTAATAAATTTCTACTTTTTGGTATGTTGGCAGCACAAGGGATACATATTGGTGCCATGTATACACCCGGAATTCGCGAGTTATTACAGTTAGCACCAGTGTCATTAAGCCAATGGTCTAGTTTACTTGGCATTGCTCTATTTCTTATTGTTGTAGATGAGTTACACAAATATTTCCATCATTAATGGTTATAAGTTGATCCAGCTCATTATTCTGTATTAGGAAAGTAGAGCTTAACCAATTTGTGAACTAGAGTTAAATATACCCGTGATACTTCAAAATACAGGATTCAGCTGGAATTAGAAACGTCTTTAGGCAAGGCATTGATTGAAGATAATAGTTGTTCTATTGTCGAAATCAATAACGCTGCATAAAACGTTTCTAAACCAGCCCTACGGGGATGTCTGAGTAAATCATGCTCTTCGTTGCATCTGTTTTTAAGAGAATAACCCTTAATAAAAAGATGCGCCTTGATCATGAATCGCTCAGGCATCCTGAAACACGCATTTTGAGGTATCACGGGTATAAAACCCTTGCTCAACGAGTTTTTTGGATAGTGTATAAAGGAGCCGTTATGAAATATTTACTTTTTTGTTACTTTGCTTTTATTAGCATTAGCCTCGTCAGTTGTGATCTAGGTCCTGATTCACCCCAAGGTTTTAGTTTACCTCAAGGTGATGTTGATAAGGGAGCCATGGTGTTGACGAAATATCAATGTTTAGCATGCCATCATATCAATGGCATAGAACAAGCTGCAGGTATAAACAACCCTGGTTTAAATGTTCGATTAGGAGGGAACTCGACCAAAGTAAAAACTTATGCTGAGCTTGTGACCAGTGTTATTAACCCTTCACATAAACTGGCTCGAGGTTATCCCCTCGCTATTGTTACTGTTGATGGTGAATCTAAAATGAGAAATTTTAATGATGTAATGACAATAGCTGAATTGGTTGATTTAGTCGAATTTTTGCAACCTCATTATAAATTAGTCCCTTATCGCAGCACCAACTATCAATTTTATGGGTATTAACAGTGACGTTATCAGAAGGAGAACTTAGATGAGTAAGCTTTTATATTTAGTCGGCGTTGATGGCAGTGAATGGAGTGAACGAGCCGTTGAGCGAGCTGTTCATTTGGCACAACAAACTGGCGCGAGTGTTAAATTGGTGTATGTGATTACTTGGCAAGATTTTCAGCCTGTGATGGTTGAAGGGGTTGCACCACCTATGTTAGATAAAGAACAAATAGAGCATGACGCCAACAAAAAGATTTTACAGCCTCTGGTTGAAAAGTACCAAGTAAAAGGTCTTCATTTAACCAGTGAATATATTTGGGGGGAGCCAGTAGATGCTTTACATCAATATGAAAAGGAACATCATGCTAATATGATCTTTGTTGGTCGACGAGGTAGGTCGCAGCTTGTTGATATTTTACTTGGTAGTGTGGCTAATAAATTAGCTCATTATGTCGGCATACCTATTGTCCTTGTGCCTTAAATATTTTAGTTAGCTAGAATTTAGTATAAAATAAAGCACCAACAGAGCATACATCTGATGGTGCTTTGTAATGTTTGTAACTAATTGTTTACCATGGTTTTATCAAGCTTTTCGAGTTGTTCTGCTATGATATCTATAATACTAAAGGCATTACTGTTATGCAGTACACTATCAGAACTCCAAATGTGAGCGACGTCCATATTGGTTAGCCTTGTTATGGCGTCATCAACAAAAAATGCATGTGTAACTATGATTGAAATGCTAGTTGGTGCTTGTTGTTGTATTTGTTTTACTGCTTGTTCAAGCGTTTTTCCTGTACTGGCAATATCGTCAACAATAATAACATCTCTATTTGTCAGGCTTACTTTGTTGATATTTTCTTTATTATTGCTCTCTAAATTTATAGCAACACTTTTATCGCCAAAACGCTCTTTAGTGGCGATGGCATAATCCCATTGATGAGGCTTGGCTATCGCTTTAACCCATTGTTCAGACTCTTCGTCAGGGCCAATCAGCACAGGTTGACTAAACTGTTTTTTTAAAAAGGCAGACATGGCGCTGCTAGCGTGTAAAGCAATGGCTTGATTGCTTGGAATTGCCTCATTTAAGTTGTTTATGCGGTGCAGATGTGGGTCGATAGTAATCACACGGTCAAAATAGTCACCGAGCAATTTCCCTATTATTTTTTGACTAATAGCCTCTCCTTGATGAAAAGCAATATCTTGGCGCATATAACACAAGTAGGGCGCTACTAAGGTAATATGCTCAACACCTTGCGCTCTTGCTGCTGAAGCAGTAATGATCAGTTCAATGAGCTTAGCATTAGGTTGGTTTAATGTACGGCAAATAATAATTTTCTTTGGTAAATTCATCGGCAGTGTCACTTTTGTTTCACCATCGGGAAATTGATGCAGTTCAACCTGTTTAAACGGTATCGATAAACTTTCTGCTAGTTGCTGAGCAGGGGATAAATAATCGTCAAAGCCCAATATTATGGCCATTGTAACTCCTAGGGTCTGTTGACCTTTCGCGGTTAATTTTTGTTCGAGATAAAAGCGTTTTAATCGCGGCGAGTAGTGTGTAGCCTAGTCACTCTAAGCAAAGACTACTCAACAAAGAGTAAAACGCTTTTAGCCGGATCCTTCGGACAGCGTTTGTTGGTCATTTTTACGGCGTTATCGCCTTTTTATGTGGCGCTACATGGATGTAGCTTATAAGACAATACAGGAGCATATTGTCCTGAACAACCACATGACAAAGGCTCTGCCTTGTACAAATACCCAACAAACTGCTGCAAAAGCAATCTCGAAAGATCAACAGACCCTAATATATAAAATCAAATAAAGTAGTTATCGTCTGTCGAGGGTGGATTTTTCTCTATGATATAAGCATTATTTTCATTTGCAAATTGTGTGGAAAATTCAAAGTCACTTTTAAAACAGGCATATATAGTAAAAAGAGTGTCCCCTTTTTTTATTTTATCGCCTACTTTTTTAATGAGATCAATGCCAGCATTTTTATCTATAGGGGCACCAGCGAGGCTTGCTATATGTGCTATTTTTAAGTTATCTATTGCATAAACATATCCACTTTTTGGCGCAATCACTGAGTACTCTAACGCGGCCTTACTTTGTTTTTTCTGCTGTACTCCTTGTGCTGAGATAATGGCTTGCATTTTTTCAAAAGCACGGCCAGATTCTAAAATATCTCTTGCAATAATATAACCTTGGCCACCCCTAACATCGGGATCAAACTCTAAAATTCTGCCCGCTAGGCGTAAAGATTTTTCTCGTAAATCACTAGGAGCCTTTTTTTGGTTGCTTAAAACTTGCTCTACATCTCTTGCTTCTAACGCAGGACCAATACCGTTACCTATGGGTTGAGAGCCATCACTAATCACCACATCGATATGTAAAGCAAAGAGATCGCCAATATATTCAAATAATTTTCTTAAGGCTAACGCTTCTTGATTATTATGAATTTTAGCCGAAGCGCCTACGGGGATATCAATGAGCAGATGAGTGGAACCTGCTGCTATTTTTTTAGACAAGATAGACGCAACTAATTGTCCAGTTGAGTCCATAGATAATGGTCGCTCAACTGAAATTAAAATATCATCCACGGGCGCTAATCTTGCCGTTCCTCCCCAAGTCAACATGCCGCGATGTTGCTGTACAACCTTTTGCATTTCTTCTATGGATAGCTCGACGTTAGCCAATACCTCCATGGTATCAGCGGTACCCGCAGGTGAGGTAATAGCACGGCTAGAGGTTTTAGGCATTAGCATACCGTGGGCGGCTATTATCGGCATAACTATCATAGTGGTACGATTGCCTGGAATGCCACCAATACAGTGTTTATCTACCACAATAGCTTCGCCCCAGTTCAAGCTTTTACCCGTATCAACCATGGCTTTCGTTAAAAAGAAGACTTCTTCACGTTCTAAACCATTATGGCTACAGGCAACTAAAAATGCAGCAATTTCCATTTTGGAATAACGGTTTTCTAAAATATCTTGGCAAATAAGATGAAATTCATTTTTGTTCAACGTTTCACCAGCAATTTTTCGGTGTACAGCTTTAAGAGAAATTGGCGGCTTGGCGGGCGCAATTCTTACGCTAATTCCCTGTTCTTTACCTAATTGCCCAAAAGCTTGTGTGCTTAAACCAAGTTCATTAATATCAACAATAGTGCAATCATCAACAATATTTAGTACAGCAAGTACAGGATCACCATCGCCTTTTATGTAGATTTCTATTTTCATTAATGCCTGAAAACCCTCGGTCCGGTAAAGAGGGCAGTCGCGGTGTAAGTAGGCAACATTCTCTTTGAAGGTGTCTATGGCAACGGATTTTAGTTTTAACATAAGGTGATAATTCCTTTTCCTAAAATAAAATTCATTCAGCGCGTAAGTAAAAACAGTAAGTCATAACTAGCATAGTTTAAAAAACAAGCAAACTACTGTGCTTTACATCAAGGAGAGTGAATTTTAATAGCTTCTATTTTGATAAATAGTTAACTGTCAGCTCAGCTTACTCTTTGAACCGCACTGCTAATACATCACACTTTGCTCCGTGTAAAATGGCATTAGTGGTTGAGCCTAATAGTAATTGCAAACCATGTACACCATGACTACCTGTTATAATTAAATCAACGTTTTCTTGCTTCGCAAAAGCTAATATTTCTTCATTGGTATGTCCTATGGGTATATGTAAATCTTGTTCTGAAATATTGAGCCTTTTAGCCAAAGGTTGTAGTACCTCTTTGGCTCGCTCTTCAAATATTTTTGTAGTGCCTATGCTATCTACAGAGCCTAAACCAGAAATAACACCATATTCACCACTATAATAAGCGCTAGGTATAGGTTCAACCACATGGATAATACTCAGTTTAGCTTGAGTAAGCTGTTGCAATTGCGTGACTTTATCCTCGATATAGCTTTTAGTTTCATTAAGCTCTGTGGCAAATAAAATATGCTTATACATGAAAATATCCTTCTTGTTAGATAATAATATTTTGCTTATAGCTTGCTTGCACAACATTGACTTGATGTTGATGCTTTAATTTTTGTGCGAGCACTTCCATCGCATCTTCTTCGCCGTGAACGAGTACTACTGGCGGTTTATTTTCAAAACATTGATACCAATCTAGCAAACCTTGCTGATCAGCATGGGCAGAAAAACCACCTATGGTGTGAATACTCGCCTTAACTTGTATTCTCTCGCCCCATAAATGAATATTTTCACAGCCATCAACAAGCGATCGGCCTAGTGTTCCTCTAGCTTGAAAGCCAACAATAAGTACATGAGCATTTTCACGCCAAATATTATGTTTGAAATGGTGTTTAATTCGGCCACCTGTACACATGCCGCTACCAGCAATAATAATAGCGCCTGAGTTAATTTGATTAATTTTCATTGAGTATTCTGTTGTTTCTGACATATGTAAATTAGGTAAATCAAATATTCCATCATGGTGTTGTTCCATATTTATCGCTTTTTTATCGTAAACTTCACGGTGTTTGGCATAAACATTAGTCGCTTTTATTCCCATCGGGCTATCAAGAAAAATTTGCCAATCACCTAGCTGCCACTGCTCAAAGTGTTGCTTAAATTCATAGAGTAACTCTTGTGTTCTACCAACGGTAAAGGCAGGAATTAATATATTGCCTTTGTTACTTTTTGCATTGGCAATAATCTCGCCCATCTCTTGCCAAGTATCCTCCCAACTGCGATGTAACCTATCACCATAAGTACTTTCCATTATGACTAAGTCAGCATACTGAACTTTATAAGGGTTTCGTAAAATGGGGGCATTTTTATGTCCTAAATCGCCACTAAATACTACTTTTTTGCTTACACCATTCTCAACAAGCGCTAATTCAACGATAGCCGATCCAATAATATGACCCGCATCTCTGAGTGTTAGTTTAACGCCTTGGCATATTTCTAACTCCTCATCATAAGTAAGCCCTTTAAAATACTGTAATGTTGTTTCCGCTTCTGCCGTTGTATAAAGAGGTTCTATTAATGTTAAGCCTTTACGTTCGCGTTTCTTATTTTCCCAATGAGCCTCCTTCTCATGAATGTAACCTGAGTCTACTAGCATAATTTCACATAAATCTACGGTGGCATTATGGGTATAGATACAGCCATGAAAACCCTCTTTTATTAACATGGGTAATCTACCCGTGTGATCAAGGTGTGCATGACTGACAATCACGGCATCTAGATCAGCAACATCAAACGGGAAGTCATCATGGTTATGTCGAACATTCTCATGAGAGCCTTGTAACATGCCACACTCAAGTAGTATGTTTTTGTTGTTAACTTGCACTAAATAGCAAGAGCCAGTGACTTCTCGAGTAGCTCCAAAAAATTTAATATTCATTTAAACCCCTATAATGATTGTTGTGAATAATACTGATACTAGACTTACTTTAAGTCTAGTTGAACTTGGCAGAGAGCTCTAATTTGAATAAGAAAAGGTTGATAAAGATCAAAAGTTCCTTAATCGTTAACGAAAAAACAAAATTTTTTGAGGGTACGATGATTAATTAACATAGAAAAGATTTTAGTTTCGAAAGCAAAGGGATAAACAAATATTTAGAAACACTATTCGTACAAAATGAGTGCATATACCCGTGACCATTCAAAGTGCAGGTTTCAGTGGGAGAAAAAAACGATTTAAACAAGGTGTTGATTGCGGAGAATGGTTGTTCCCTTGTCAAAATCAATAAGGCAGTGTAAATCGTTTTTAGCCCCATCGGAGAAGCACTTGAGCAATCCCATTTTATTGTTGCGCCAAAGAAATAGGGAATACCATGATTTAATTGACGCGCCTCAAACTGAAATTGCTCAAGTACTCTGAATCGAACACTTTGAATGATTACGGGTATATATACGCATTATCGTACTGACTAATATATAGACAATCGCTCTGCGCGAATATTGATGGGTACCCTATCTCAGAAAAGCAAACTCCTCCTTATAAAATATTGTTTATTAAACCTAAATGAGTAGCCATATTCACTGAGCAACTTCAGTCCTAGACAGTTGACTTAGTCTCTGATTTAGAGGAAGTGGAGTCCATATATCTCTGTGGAAGCGATATATGAATATAATGTTAAGATTTGCTTTGCTATGAGTTGATATTTTACCAAATATCAATAAGTTAAATCATACAAATAAAAGCAATATCACCCATCACTATTAGATAATTTATCAACTGAAACGAAACAATTTTCTTCAAATACATCAAGTAAATAATTAACTTCAGGCATTGTTTTTCGGTATGTTTCTAACATCTCTAAAAGTCTAGGTTTTACGTCAGTGAATTCATTGTTTCCAAATTTCAACTCATCAGATGCTTTTAAATACGCAGAAATGATATCTGCAGCTTTAACTATTTTTTTATATTCGGGTTCTACATTTGACTGTACTAATAAAGGTTTAAATTCATTTTGAAGTTCTTTTGGTAAACATCTTAAACATTCTAGTTCAGCTATTTCCTCAAGTTTTTTAAACTCTTTAGTTAATTCTGGATTATGATATTTAGTTACGTGGTTTATATCTTGTAATTTAGTTTCAGAAATTTCATGATAAATAGCCACGGTTGCAGCCCTTTCAGCATTAATTGACCCACCAAAATATTGATTTTTTATCGTTGCAAGAAGGTGGGCTATAACGGCTACTTGATGGGAATGTTCAGCTATGTTTTCTTTTTTGACACAATGCATTAATCCCCATCGCTTTATTAAGGGCATTCTGATAACCCATGCGAGAAATGTACTTTTAACCATAAGCTGACGTATACCTTATAAAATATTGATAAAAAGAAAATATGATAACAAAAACCATAATTAGACACATTATAAAATTGATTATAATCTTCTGTTTTTAGGACAACTATAGGTTCATTTAGTCATGGGATTTGGAACGCATTATCTAATGCGTTCCAAAGAGGTTTTTTTATAAATTATAATGGGGGGGGAAGTGAATGAGTATTATCATTCATAATGTTCTGCTTGCATGCAACACACTGGACGAGCTTTCTCATCCAGATGATTAAGTGTATACCCAAACCCACTTGAAGATGCAGGTTCAGCTGGAATTATAAACGTTTTAGGTAAGGCATTGATTGAAGATAATGGTTGTTCAGGAGAATATGCTCCTGCATTCTCTAATAAGCTACATCCATGTAGCGCCATTGTCGAAATCAATAACGCAGCATAAAACGTTTATAAAGCAGCCCTTCGGGGAAGGCTGAGCAAATCATACTCTGCGTTGCATTTCTTTTTAAGGGATAACCATTAATACAAAAATGCGCCTTGATTATAACTTGCTCAGACTTCCTGAAACACGCATCTTCAAGTGGCTTGGGTATAATTATAATTGCTTATAAGTAGCAAAGAAGTTTTTGATTTTTTCTAGTGCAGGCACTAATTCATCAACATGCGGTAAAAATACTAATCTAAAATAATTTTGTGCCTTAATATTAAAGGCGCTACCGTGAACAAGAAGTATTTTTTCTTGTTTAAGTAAATCTAAAATCATTTTTTCATCATTAGTGATGTTAAACTTTTTAGCATCTACTTTCACAAATAAATACATCGCTCCCATAGCAGGGTGACATGATAAACCATCAATATCATTAATCATGTTGGCTGCCACATTACGTTGCTTTAATAATCGACCATCGCCTGAAATAAGTTCATTAATACTTTGATAACCACCTAAGGCGGTTTGAATGGCATGTTGACTTGGAACATTAGGACACATGCGCATTGAAGCTAAGATGGTTAACCCTTCTAAATAATCTTCGGCGTGAATTTTAGGTCCCGATAATACCATCCAACCGGCTCTAAAACCTGCGACTCTGTAGTTTTTAGATAAGCCACCCATGGTAATAATAAACACATCTTGAGACAATGATGCGGTTGGAATATGTTTAGCCCCGTCAAATAAAATTTTATCGTAAATCTCATCACTGAAAATAATTAGACTATGTTTTTTTGCAAGAGCAATAATGCCTTCTAATATTTTTTTAGGATAAACGGCACCCGTTGGGTTATTTGGGTTGATCAAAACGATCGCTTTGGTTTTATCTGAAATTTTACTTTCCATATCTTTAAGATCAGGGTACCAACTGTTTTTATCATCACAAACATAATGAACAGGGTTACCACCAGAAAGTGCGACAGCAGCTGTCCATAATGGGTAATCTGGAGCAGGAATCAATACTTCATCGCCATTATTTAATAAGCCTTGCATTGCCATCACAATAAGCTCACTAACACCATTACCGATAAAAACATCATCAACACGAACATCTTTAATGCCTTGTTGTTGAAAATATTGCATTACAGCAACGCGAGCAGAATAAATACCTTGAGATTCGCTATAGCCTTGCGAATTAGGTAAGTTATGAATCACGTCTTTTAAAATATCATCGGGCGCTTCAAAACCAAAAGGGGCAGGGTTACCAATATTCAGTTTAAGAATTTTATGCCCTTCATCTTCTAAACGACGTGCCTCTGCTGCTATTTGCCCTCTAATTTCATAACAAACATTGTTTAATTTAGATGACTTTATTATAGCTTTCATGATGCGGTTACTTCTTCAGTTAATGTATATAGGATAATAGAAGCCTATTGTTGCTAATATTAGCGACTATTGAAATAGTTAACGGTAAGTTTTTAATGAAAATTAGCACTATTTTTGTGGAAAAGATTATTTCTGGAGTTTTTACTACTAAAAAAGGGACAGATTGAACTATAGGGTGCTAAAAAGTTCTTCTCCATCTATACCGAAGTGAATTCAAAGTGCAGGTTTTAATTGGAATTAGAAACGTTTTTAGGCAAGGCATTGATTGAAGAGAATGGTTACTCAGGAGCACACTCTCCTGAACAACCCTTAATAAAAAGCTGCG
The DNA here is from genome assembly GCF_003333305.1 of Candidatus Colwellia aromaticivorans. Taxonomy (GTDB): domain Bacteria; phylum Pseudomonadota; class Gammaproteobacteria; order Enterobacterales; family Alteromonadaceae; genus Colwellia; species Colwellia aromaticivorans. Next base: position 108,868 of record NZ_QOLD01000014.1, read on the forward strand.
CCTTGATCATGATCCGCTCAGGTATCCTGAAACTCGCATTTTGAAGTGTCTTGGGTAATCGTAATTGGTATAAGTAAGTGTCATTGCCATACCATGGCGAGTCTCGAAAGTCGTGGTAAGGTTACGATCGAACTAGCCAGCGTAATATATTCTGATGCCTGACAATTTTTAGCGAGCGCCACTTCTACCCAAAATCGTCAGCCTATAAAGCTTACTTTATACAGTTACTTCCAAAAATACATTTCCGTCTTTGACTTTTACCGGGTAAGTAGTTATATCGTCAACATCGCCTTCACTGACGTGCACACCGCTTTTGAGGGAAAAGCTGTTTTTGTGTAAGGGGCAAGTTACTTTCGGCTCACCCTCCTTATCACCTATGATGCCGCGAGAAAGAACCATGCGCTTGTCATGCGGACAAAGGTTTTGCACTGCGAACCATTGATTATTTTTCGAGAGGTTAAAAACTGCAATTTGCAGACCATTGACCTTTACGCAGGAACCTAGATCTTTGGTAAAGTTTACAACTGCGCCAACATTAATCCATTCTGTGTTCATAATATCAGTCTCTGTAATTGTGTTGTACTAATGATGCCAGTGTTTAGCATCTCAGTTTATTCTGTTTAGTTGTTAACATCTATCAAGGCTTTTTCACTGTGCTGTAGCGGTCGGATCTGCTCGCGATCTCTGGTGAACTGCACCGTTTCATCCTGATCATCAGAGTTAATAAAGTGTTTAAAGCGTTTGAGTTTTTCAGGATCGTTGATAGTACTCGTCCACTCACACTCGTATGTGTCGACCACATGCTGCATTTGCGTTTCGAGTTCGCCATTTATTCCAAGTGAGTCGTCAATAACAACGGCTTTTAGGTGATCGAGTCCACCCGGAAGTTTCATCATCCAGTTCGCTGTTCTTTGCAGTCGGTCGGCGGTTTTGATGTAGTACATCAAGAATCTGTCGATGTATTTAATTACTGACTCTTTGTCAATATCTGAGGCTAGCAGATCAGCATGGCGAGGCTTAATACCGCCATTACCGCAGACATAGAGATTCCAGCCTTTGTCTGTAGCAATAACGCCAAAATCTTTACATTGCGCTTCAGCACATTCACGGGTGCAGCCACTGACAGCTCCCTTAATTTTATGTGGCGAACGCAGGCCCCTATAACGTATTTCTAGCTCAATAGCCAAGCTAGTACTGTCCTGAACACCATATCGGCACCAGGTAGAACCCACGCAAGACTTAACGGTACGCAGTGATTTACCGTAGGCATGACCTGATTTAAAACCGGCATCAATTAATATTTTCCAGATAGCAGGTAGTTGATCGAGCCGAGCGCCAAGCAAATCTATGCGCTGACCACCGGTAATTTTAGTATAAAGATCGAAATCTTTGCCCACTTGAGCAATAACCATCAACATATCAGGGGTGATTTCACCGCCTGGAATACCGGGAATAACTGAATAAGTACCATCTTGTTGAATATTGGCTAGGAAGGCGTCATTGGTGTCCTGAAGAGGTGTATGGTTGAGGATAGGTTCATTGAAAACGCTAGCGAAGATAGACGCTGCCGTTGGCTTGCATATTTCGCAGCCAGAGCCTTTCCCATGTAGAGCAATAAGATCAGAAAAAGTATTAATGCCGGTAGCCCGGACAACCTGATACATCTCTTCACGACTAAATTCAAAGTGTTCACACAGCGCATTGCTGACTTCTATACCGTCCTGAGCCATTTTATACTGGTAAAGGTCGGTCAGCATTGGCACGCAACCCCCACAGCCGGTACCAGCTTTGGTGTATGATTTGATCGCACTTATCGAATCGCAGCCTTGATTTTCAATGGCATCAAGTACATCACCTTTAGTCACATTTTCACAAGAACAGATATGCGCCGTGTTGGGCAGATCACCAATGCCTATACCACTTTCTGCATCGTCATTTCTAGGGAGAATAAGACTCATTGGATCAGCAGGAAGCTGCATTTTGTTTTGGTAAATTTGTAATAAAGTACCATATTCTGAAGCATCACCGACAAGAACGCCACCGAGTAGCGTGTTACCATCTTCTGAGATCAACAGCTTCTTGTAAACTCCGGTATGTGGGTTATTCAAAACAATATCTTTGCAGGGTTTATCCTGTGGTTCTATATCGCCAAAACTGGCAACGTCTGTGCCCATTAGCTTGAGTTTGGTCGACATATCCGCACCAGTAAATGTTGCTGCTGAGTTGCCGGTAAGTTGTTCAACCACGGCATCTGCCATCATAAATCCGGGTGCAACGAGGCCATAGATCATGTCTTGATAAAGTACGCACTCACCAATGGCGTATATATTATCATCAGAGGTTTTTAAGGAAGAGTTTACTAAAACACCGCCACGAGGCCCTACAGTCAGGCCGCTTGCTTTAGCGAGATCGTCACGAGGACGGATCCCAGCAGAAATGATGATCATATCCGTGTTGATTACGCTATCATCGGCAAACTCCATTGCCGTAACACGGGTATCTCCGGCGATATTTTTAGTGTTTTTGTTTAAATTAACCGTCATGCCCTGAGCTTCGATTAGACGCTTGAGCATTTCTCCGCCAGCGTCATCCACCTGTCTGGGCATAAGTCTTGATGCAAACTCAACTACATCAGTTTTTAGCCCTAGTTCCTGAGCTGCTTTAGCCGCTTCTAATCCTAGCAGGCCACCCCCTATAACGGCGCAGTTTTTACAATTTTTTGCATAAGCAATAATTTCTTCGAGATCTTCGATGGTGCGGTAAACAAAAACACCTTCTTTTTCGATACCCGGAACAGGAGGAACAAAAGGGCTTGAACCCGTAGCCATCACTATTTTTTCATAGGCTAGTGTGATGCCTTTTTCGGAGGTAACTGTTTTATTTTTGCGATCAATACTGATAATTTTATCTTCGAGGTAGAGCTCTATTTTACGCTCTTTATACCAATCAATACTCGCCATACTGAGATCTTCGGCGGTTTTACCTTCAAAATAAGCAGATAGGCGAACGCGGTCATAAGCAGGACGTCGCTCCTCACAAAAGGTTATGATTTTAAAGTGATTTTTAGTATCTTTATTGCTTAGTCGTTCACAAAATTTATAACCTACCATACCGTTTCCGATAACAATGATATTTTTCTGGCTCATAAATTTGTTTCCTATGTTTTAAAGAATACAGTATTTTTGAGTATAGGAGTTAAATCGCATTACGGATAGTCAGTGTAAATTTATCTTAGGGAACGAATTGACTCACATTAAATGTAACCCTAGCTGTTTCAAGGTCAGTCCTAAAAACTATCGTTGACTCATAATTAATGTAACCGAACTTTCGGGAGCTGCAATATGAGTCTAAGTGAACGCAAAAGCT
>NZ_QOLD01000094.1 GCF_003333305.1 Candidatus Colwellia aromaticivorans
ACTTAGTTTATTTAATATTGCTTCTTTAAATTGGCTTGAATGCCTTTGATAGTACACTGTTGTTAACTTACCGCTCCCTGTTTATTTACTAAATTAATTGAGGCGACAACAATCCTGACACAGGGGGGTTTATGGCTTAGGCTCACTTTTGTCTTTTGCTACTTTATTCATTATGGCTCGTCTACGCAATAAAACGCTTACCGAATGTGCATTATTTGGTTTGGGCGCTAGTATGTCTAATAGTTTAATGGTTGGTTTTCCCATTGTTACACAATTATTTGGTGATGAAGCGTTAGTGCCTTTTACATTAACGCTGATTGTTGAAAACCTGTTTATTTTACCGTTAGCACTCGCATTGGCAGATACAGGACAACAAAAAAACAGTCATTTTTTTACTGCTTTTGCTAAATCATTACCACAACTTCTTAAAAATCCTATTATTTTATCCATAGTTTTGGGTATTACTAGTACCGCTTTTGGCATTCAACCACCGGAACTAGCAAGTAAAGTAATAGACGTATTAGCACTAACGGTTGCAGGTGTCTCTTTATTTGCTATTGGTGGTATGTTGGTTGGATTGAAAACGAAAGGTATGGTTACTGATTTAAGTAGTATTGTATTGGGTAAATTAATTATTCATCCCTTATGTATTTTTGCAATTCTGATCTTTTTTCCAGCAATGCCGCTATTATTTCAGCACGTTGCCATTCTTCTCGCCTGTATGCCAATGTTCAGTATTTTCGCCGTTATTGGTATACGATATCAATATGGTGGACTTTGCTCAGCAGTATTGTTACCAACAACGGTCGTTTCTTTTATAACGATTAACCTAGTGGTTTGGATTATTTCAACTTGATGGTTGGTATGTTAAGTAAGTTGGCTTGAACCCTTCCTTTCAGAATACTTATCACTATTATTTATAATTCACTTAACATGTTAACTATATTGTATTATAGTATATAAATATTATGATGTACTAAAATAGTGTGAAGACGGAAAAAGCAAGCGTACTAAATACGGTTATTCTGATAATAGACATAATATTGTAGTTTCATTTAAACGATTAATCACCTTAATTAAAATAGAGGAATATATGACAATACAACTTAAAGATCCCAGTCTTTTTAAAACTCAGGCTTTTATCAGCGGCCAGTGGGTTGATAGTGATAAAGGTGAAACATTTCCAGTTTACAACCCTGCTACAGGGGAGCTTATCGCTCAGGTAGCCAGTGTTGGATTAAATGAAACTCGCCGCGCAATTAATGATGCGCAAACGGCAATGACAAGTTGGCGAGCACTTCCAGCGAAAACTCGCTGTGATATTTTAGAACGCTGGTACAACTTAGTGCTCGAAAATGTCGAAGATCTTGCGCTATTAATGACTGCTGAACAAGGCAAGCCTTTGTTTGAGTCTCGTGGTGAAATAGCTTACGGTGCTTCATTTATTAAGTGGTTTGCCGAAGAAGGAAAACGCGTCTATGGCGATATAATTCCTGCCGCGAGTGATCGACGCAGTATTGCTATTAAACAACCCATAGGGGTTGTTGCAGCCATTACACCTTGGAATTTTCCAAATGCGATGATAACGCGCAAAGTGGCGCCTGCACTTGCGGTTGGTTGTGCCATGGTATTAAAACCTGCAGCAGAAACTCCACTTTCAGCGTTAGCGCTAGTTGAGTTGGCAAGCAGGGCAGGTTTACCGCCAGGGCTATTTAGTGTTGTGCCAACAAGAGATGCTTCGACGGTTGGCTCTGAAATGACCTTAAATCCAATTGTTAAAAAAGTTACCTTTACTGGCTCAACGCAAGTAGGTAAGCTTTTGATGAAGCAATGTGCTGATACAGTAAAACGTACCTCAATGGAATTAGGTGGTAATGCACCGGTAATTGTCTTTGATGATGCGGATCTCGATTTGGCGGTAGCTGGCGCACTGGTAGCAAAATACCGAAATTCCGGTCAAACCTGTATTTGCGCGAATAGAATTATTGTTCAAGAAGGAATATACGATGCTTTTGTCGAAAAATTTGTCGCAGCAGTAAATCAATTTAATATTGGTAACGGGTTGGATGATACTACAAGCCACGGACCTGTGATTACGAAAAAAGCAGCCATTGATATTCATTCGAAGGTTCAAAGTGCAATAGCTGAGGGAGCCGTTGTTGCATCGGGTGGGGATTTTAGTGAACTGGGTGAGTGTTTTTATCAACCGACAGTACTAACCAATGTAAACGATAAAATGCAAGTTTTCCAAGAAGAAATTTTTGGTCCTGTTGCGCCTATTTTTAAATTTACTACTGAAAAAGAAGCGATCTCGATGGCTAATGATACCCCATTTGGTCTAGCAGCTTATTTTTACACTGAACATATGGGTCGAAGCTGGCGAGTATCAGAAGCACTTGAATATGGTATGGTTGGTGTTAATGAGACAGCGATAAGCTCTGAAGTCATTCCATTTGGCGGTGTTAAAGAATCAGGGCAGGGCAGAGAAGGATCAAAATACGGGCTGGACGACTATCTGGAAATAAAATATATCTGCATGGGTGGCTTGCAACGCTAATGACTGACTAGCATACAGGCATGTAATAATTTATGATTTTACATGTTTACCGCATTAAAATAAGATTACATTAATATGCCTGTACCTTCCATATACCACAAGAGCACTTAACAAACGCTATCAAATTTTACTGAAGCAAAAGTAAATATAAAATGTTTAGAGCATTCAATAAGTATAAGTGAATATTTTATTTGTATTTATGGTTTTGTGGTAAAATATGATGTTCATCATGCTTTACCTATTTATTTGCTATACCCGATCCATTCGAAGATGCATGATTCAGCTGAAACGAGCATCTTCAAGTGGAACGGGTATATATGACAGTTGAAACTAGCAATTAAGAAACTCTGCAATAACAGAATCTATTTTTGATAAGCACTGAAGGCTTTATTAAAGTGCGGTTTTAATCTGTTAAGAGTAGACTGAGCACTTTCCATTGAGGTAACTACCTGACATTTAATAAGGGAGAATCAATTAATGTTTTATGAATCTTCTTCTTCCAACGTTTTAATAAGATCATCTAATAGCTCGTAAAGTAACTCTAACTTTCTTACGCCATATTTTTCTTCTATCTCAACATATCTTTCGACAGATTTTGGCGCTACTTTCTCAAATAACGCTAGGCCCTGTTCGGTCAATAATATTATTGAACGGCGCTGATCACTATCAACAGCCTGACGTTCGATTAGTTTTCTTTTATCTAGATGATTAATAATTCGGGAAAGGCTTGGCATAAGTAAATGGCAACGTAGCGCCAGTGTACTCATGTCAAGGTTACTTTCATGCTCCAAAGCTCGGATCACTCGCCACTGTTGTGATGTTAAATCATATGCTTTAAGTGACGGAATAAATTTCTTCATCACAGCTTCCCTTGTTTGTAACAAGGTCATAGGCAGCGAGCGTTCGAAACTACGGAGTGTTTTTGTCATAACTATAAAACTTCGTCCTTAACACCATTAACTAAGGTACCCACACCTTCAACATCTATTTCAACAACATCACCAGGGGCTAAATAACGTGGTGGCTCAAAACGAGCACCTGCACCATTAGGTGTTCCTGTTGCGATAACATCACCTGGTTTTAAGTGGAAAAATTTAGAAAAGTAGCTAATAATATATTTAAAAGGAAACATCATACTCGCAGTTGTATCGTCTTGTCTAACTTCACCGTTAACTCGGGTTGTTACACGCAAATTTTCAAATTGCTCAGAAGTAAACTCATCAGCTGTTACCATCCAAGGACCAATCGAACCAGAATGGATAAAGTTTTTACCTTGAGTTACGTTAAACTTAGCATGACGTACCCAATCACGTAGGGTGCCTTCGTTCATAATCGTTAAGCCAGCTATATGATCATAAGCATCTTCTTCTGCTATACGACGACCTTCTTTGCCAATGATAATGACTATTTCACCTTCATAATCTAGTTTATGAGATTCTGGCGGTCGAATGAGTGGCATGTCATGGCCCGTGAATGAATCGGGCGTACGAATGAATAAGCTAGGAAACTTAGGTGCTTCAGAGCCATCTTTATATTCAGCATTTCGGTTTGCATAATTAACGCCAACACAAGCAATTTTACCAGGGTTGCTGATTGGTGGTAAGTATTCAACATCTTCTGCTTTATAATCTATTTCTAGACCACCAGCGAGCTTTTTCATCGCTTCAATTTTGTCGTTTTGTAATACTTCCAATAAGCTACCACCCAGTAAGTTACCTAAATCAATAACTCCTTCAGTGGTGATAACACCCCATGATTCTTTTCCTGCATGATTAAACGTTAAAAATCTCATTCAATAGTATCCTAAATCGTTAAAATTATATTCTGAGTATATATATAACACGTTAAGTAAATTAACTCAATGTAAAGGGTATCTTGTTTATATATAATTTGGTGTTTATAGGGATTATTTAGATTGATACTTGACATGTATCACTAATAATAGTTAACATGTTAATCAAATGCTCTATTTTTTTAATTAGAGAAGTTACTCATGAAACAAACACTATTAACCATAACATAACTTGGAGCGACCAATGTCTGAATTCGAACAAAACCTTAGTAGAGCAAAGCAATATTTAACGCGATTTAAAGATGCACCTTTAGGGCAATTCATTGGTGGTGAATTTTATACAAATGAAAAGACTTTCACCAATTTAACACCAGTGGATAATACCTCTATTGGTGAAATCTCAGAAGGTACTGAGATTGATATGGATAAAGCATGTGAAGCAGCAAAAAATGCATTCCCCGCTTGGCGTGATATGCCAGGTGCTGAACGCAAAAGAATATTACACCATTTTGCTGATAAAATAGTTGAACGTGCTGATGAGATCGCTTTAGTTGAATCAATGGATTGTGGTCAACCTATCCGATTTATGAAACAGGCAGCGATACGTGGTGCAGCAAACTTTAGATTTTTTGCAGATAAAGCGCCTGAAGCGGCGAATGGTTTGTCACTTCATCAAGACGATCACACTAACTTTACCGTGCGTTCACCTATTGGTCCAGTTGGCATTATAACCCCTTGGAACACACCATTTATGTTGGCAACATGGAAAATAGCGCCAGCCTTAGCGTCAGGTTGTACTATTGTTCATAAACCCGCTGAAAAAACACCATTAAGTGCCATGCTTATGGCTGAAATAGCAAAAGATGCCGGTATTCCTGATGGTGTTTGGAATACGGTTAATGGTTTAGGTGCCACAGTTGGTAAACGTTTAACTGAACACCCGGCTATTAAAGCTGTTGCTTTAGTAGGTGATTCTGCTACAGGCCGCCGTATCATGCGTCAAGGTGCAGATACATTAAAACGTGTTCATTTTGAATTAGGTGGAAAGAACCCTGTCATTGTTTTTGATGATGCTAATTTCGATCGTGCACTAGATGCTGTTGTGTTTATGATCTACAGCCTTAACGGACAACGTTGTACTTCTTCTAGTCGCTTATTAATTCAAAATGGTATTAAAGATAAGTTCTTAGCTGCATTAGAAAAACGTGTACGTAATTTAAAAGTAGGTCACCCACTAGATCCGAATACTGAAGTTGGACCGCTAGCTCACCAAGAGCATTTTGATAAAGTGATGAGTTACATGACTATTGCCCAGCAAGACGGTGCAACCACTAAAGTTGGTGGTATTCATCGTGCAGATCTTGGTAATGGTTGTTATGTTTCTCCAACCTTATTTACTGATGCTGATAGCACTATGCGTATTGCCCAAGAAGAAATTTTTGGTCCTGTTTTAACGACTATTGGCTTTGATGCAGAAGAAGACGCTATTGCTATAGCTAATGATACTGACTATGGCTTATCTGGCTATATCTGGACAGAAAATACAGGCCGTGCAATGCGTATGGCCAAACATGTTGAATCAGGCATGCTTTGGGTTAATTCAGAAAATAACCGTAACTTACCTTCCCCTTTTGGTGGCGTAAAGTCGTCAGGTATTGGTCGCGATGGTGGTGATTGGAGTTTCGATTTTTACATGGAAACTAAAAATGTTTGTATTGCACATGGTACCCATAAGGTTCCAGTTTTAGGTGCATCGTAAATTATAATTATTAGGAGAATTGAATTATGGGTAAACTTGCATTAGCCGCCAAAATAACACATGTGCCATCTATGTATTTATCAGAGCTTGATGGCGAACATAAAGGTTGTCGTGAAGCTGCAGTTCAAGGACATAAAGAAATTTCACGACGTTGTCGTGAGTTAGGTGTGGATACCATAGTAGTATTTGATACGCACTGGTTGGTAAACTCTGGCTATCATATTAACAATGCGCCACATTTTGAAGGCGTTTATACCAGTAATGAATTGCCACATTTCATTAAAAACATGCCTTATAACTATGAGGGTAATGTTGAATTAGGTGATTTGATTGCCAAAGTTGCCAATGAATCAGGCGTTCCAGTACGAGCGCATTCAGATACTACCTTAGGTATTGAATACGGCACTTTAGTTCCTATGCGATATATGAATGAAGACAAGCACTTTAAAGTGGTTTCTATTTCTGCCATGTGTCAGGTTCATGATTTAGAAGAAAGCGCTAAGCTTGGTGCCGCAGTAAAAAAAGCGATTGAAGAAGAATATGATGGTACGGTAGCTATTTTTGCTTCAGGTTCATTATCGCATCGCTTTGCTCAAAATGGTGTTGCAGATCAGTTTCTACATAAAGTATGGTCGCCGTTTTTAGAAAATATTGATCAACGTGTAGTTGAAATGTGGAAACAAGGCGAATGGAAAGAGTTCGTTGAAATGTTGCCTGAATATGCATTGAAATGTCATGGAGAAGGTTTTATGCATGACACTGCGATGTTACTTGGCGCGTTAGGTTGGGATGAATACAAAGGTAAGGTTGACGTTGTTACGCCTTATTTTGGTAGCTCAGGTACAGGCCAAATTAATGCTGTTTTCCCCGTTGAATAAAAGAGAGTTTTTTTTATGCCACATTTCATTCTAGAGCATTCAGGAAATTTAACGAACGAGTCACTAGATTTAGATGCTCTGTTTAAACGTTTAATTGATGAAGCCGTTGGTACGGGTATTTTTCCGTTGGCAGGTATTCGCTGTCGAGCACACAAGTGCGAATATTTTAGAGTCGCTGATGGTACGGCTACCTTTGGGTTTGTGCATTTACATGTGCGCATTGGCTCAGGTCGCACTGAAGAACAAAAAGCGAGTGCTGCGAAAGTTTTGTTTAGTGTGTTAACTGAGCACTTAGCTGCTATTTATGAAAGCCAAGGCTTAGCCATTTCATTTGAGCTATCAGAATTGCCAGTTCATAAATTTAATCAAAACAACCTTCGTGATTACCTTGCGAAGACATAATATTAATTAAAGTAATGAATGATCAATTCATTACTTTAATCGGTATAACAAGTATTTTAAAGGATTTTAGTATGCTCAGTGAACAAATTATTGAACAAGCGGCAATAGACCACTTAGAAGCAGAAGTTAATAGTAAACCGGGTTTACCCTTATCAATAAAGCACCCAGAAATGACGTTAGAAGATGGCTATGCCATTCAAAAAAGTTGGGTGAATAAAAAAATAGCACAAGGCCAAAAGGTTGTTGGTTATAAAATTGGCTATACCTCACGTGCAATGCAAAAAGCATTAAATATTGAAGAGCCTGATTTTGGTGTTCTTTTAGATAGCATGGTTTATAACGATGGTGCTCAAATTGATGTATCAAAGTTTTGTGATCCGCGCATTGAAGTCGAGCTAGCGTTTGTTTTAAAAGATCGCCTTGAAGGTGAAAACGTTACCATTTTTGATGTGTTAAATGCGACTGACTATGTTGTGCCTACGTTAGAAATTATCGACGCAAGAACGCATCGTAAAGATCCTGAAACTGGTTACACCCGAAAAGTATTTGATACGGTTGCTGACAATGCCGGTAATGCTGCCATTATTATCGGCGGACGACCAATTAAGCCATTAGAAATGGATTTACGTTGGTGTGGTGGTATTTTAAATATTAATGGTGTTGTTGAAGAAACTGGCTTAGCTGCAGCAGTGCTTAATCATCCTGCCAATGGTATTTGCTGGGTAGCTAAGCGTTTTGCTCCTCATGGTGTTTCTTTAGAGCCGGGCCAAATTATCTTATCAGGCTCTTTTACCGCGCCAGTTGCAGTAAAAGCGGGTGATACCGTTAATGCCGATTATGGCCCGTTAGGCACTATTTCTTGTCATTTCATTTAGGCCTCTTGTTATTAAGGAAAATATAATCATGAAATTACCACAAAATAAATTTAAAAAGGCGTTGTCGTCTACTAAAACGCAATTTGGTTTATGGATGGGGCTACCTGATAGCATTTGTGCTGAAATTGGTGCTGGCGCTGGCTTTGACTGGCTTTTAATTGATGCTGAACATGCCCCTTATGATTTACGTAGCATTCAAAGCCATTTACAGGCAATAGCACCTTATGACGTTCCTGCACTTGTTAGACCGCCAGAAGGCACGACTGCCATTATCAAACAGTTACTTGATATTGGCGCACAAACCTTACTTATTCCTATGGTTAATACAGCAGATCAAGCGCGCCAATTAGTGCAAGATTCGCTTTATCCACCGCAAGGTATTCGTGGCTTAGGCACGTCGATGGCACGCGCTGCCCATTGGAATGGTGTAGAAGGTTATTTACAAAAAGCGAATGATGAAATTTGCTTAATTGTACAAGCTGAAACTAAACAAGCCATTGATAATTTAGAAGAGATCGTCGCAATTGATGGCGTTCACGGTGTGTTTATTGGGCCATCTGATTTATCAGCTTCTATGGGTTACGTCGGTAATCCAGGGCATCCAGAAGTGGTTGCCGCAGTAGAGAAGGGTATTGAAACCATTGTTAAAGCGGGTAAAGCCGCTGGGGTGTTAGCCGTTGATAAAGTATTAGCTGAAGGTTATGCCGCTAAAGGCGCTAGCTTTGTTGGTGTTGGTGTTGATGCTAGCCTATTGGCAACGTCAGTGCGTAATTTAGCTAATCAGTTTTGTACTGATGACAAAAGCGAATTAGCAGCCGGTTATTAAATACTCATAACAACTTTTCAAATTTAGTTCTTTGGAAAGTTTAACCGCGAAAGATCAACAGACCCTAGTATTTTAACAGCCGATCAGTTTGAAAAATACTGCATCAACCTTTATTTTAGCAAAGGCCGTTGTTCTTTTATTGATCAGCAACTATTTGACGACCCTGCTGAGGCTAGTTTACTTGCCGCTATCATTATACCAATCTCACTAACTATGTGATCATTTCTACTTGTTAAAACGACCAACTACTTCGTTATTTATTCAATAATTAATGCTGCATGGATGCAGCTTATTAGACAATGCAGGAGCATATTGTCCTGAACAACTAGTTATTGAAATAAACGCCTTGTATTTGACCGTTTTCCCTACGTATAAAATAGATCACCTAATTAATGAAACTGGTATTACTCAGCACTACCGGCTAAACCAATCGTTAAACAATAAAGGTCCATTAACGTTTATCTCAGAACGTGAACGCCAAGTTTGCCAAGGTATTCTGCGTGGGGAAAAAATGGAAGCAGTCAGCGCTGAAGTCGGTATCGCGACTAGCAGTGCTATTCTTATAAAAAAGAGCCTACGTAAAGCTGGGCATAACCAGTCGAACGTCCTTGTTCAATCTGTGCCACAAAAACTAGCTTCTTAGGATTAAATCATAAACTCATCAAAAAACGCAGATAATTCATCATATGCGTTGAGAGGTAATATATTGGCAATGTGCTGGTCTGGTCGAACGATGACCATACATCCGTTAGCGCGATCTATATTACGTTGCTCAAATATGTCGTTACCTTTTTCTGCATGGAATACTTTTTCGTAGTCTCTCAGTCCATATTTTCCTTTGGTTGGCCATAGGAAGTCAGGCATATCTTCAATTGACAGGTCTTGTTGTTGGAATACGGCATAAACATCAAATACTGAGTCTATATCCGTGCCTTCAGGGGTATACTTTTGTATGGGTGAAGACTCAGAGTTTGCAATAAATTCTATAAGCTTATATGAATCAGAAGAGGCTTCTGTAGGATTTTGTTTATTACCAAAAATGAAAATACGCCAGCGGCCATCCGCTTTATTCAGATGTCCTAAATGCTGTCGGTAACCATCGGCTACTCGAATAGCCTCGGCTGAATGGAATCGTTGACCAATGTTAAATCCACTGGCTAAATGTTGATTCTCTTGACCAGTAGATATATACGACGGGTAATACTCGATAGCTGTGCCAGCAACAAAGCCATTTTGTCTGGCCATGAATTTCTCAATATCAGCCGTATTGGTTTTAGCTTCAGGTGCATCATTGTCTGATGTTGGACGAGTAGCCACTAATTTTGATAATTCTCTATCTGCCTCTATTAACTGAAATGCAACTTTACGTCGCTCTGAGGAATAAGTCTGTAGTAATTCTGGCTTACATTTACCTTGTAAAACAGCAGCAACTTTCCAACCCAGATTAAAGGTGTCTGGCAGTGATGTGTTTAATCCCCAACCTCCTTTAGGACTATGCGTATGGCAGGCATCACCAGCAACAAATGCACGAGGTATAAGGTTTTCTGGATTATCAACGGGTGTGTCATCAAATCTCTCTGCTACTCGTTGTCCAACCTCATAGATTGACCACCAGGCAACTTCCTTAACGTCTAACTTATAAGGATGCATAATTTGCTGTGCTTTTGCAATTACATCTTCTACTTTAAGGTTAAGGTCTGACGCGCGTTGATCTTCACCCAATAGAGCGAGCTCTACATAAAACCGACACAAATAACCGCCTTCTCGCGGAATAGTCATTACAGCACCATGTTCTTTTGATTGGATAAAGCTCTTAACTCTAATATCAGGAAAGTCTGTTACTAACAAAAGATCCATGACCCCCCAAGCTTTGTTTGCTGAATCACCTTCTAAAGGTATTGATAGACCTCTTCGAACAGCACTTCTTGCTCCATCACAACCGACAACGTACTTGGCTCGAACAGTTTCGGTTTTGGGTGATTGAGAGTCATCATTTAACTCAAATTTTGCAGTAATAGGGTGTGCGTTTAAATCTTGCGTTAGGTTAGGATCAACATCTAATTCAAGTAACCGGCGGCTGTAATGGGGAACAAGATGCGTTACTGAGTTCTTCATGCCTTCTAGTAATAATTCATGAAGTCGGGCCTGGTTAACAATTCCATGGGCAAATTCAGACAGGCCAATTCTCGCGTCAGCAATTTTGTGGGTACGTTTTATGTTCTCAGGCTTTATGTTATCAGGCTCCCAGAATGTATTCTGGTTTAGCTTGTAAGATTCTTTCACAATCATTTCACTGCTGTTAAAGCCTTCCATAATTTCAATTGTGCGACAAGATATGCCATCTGCGCGTCCAAAAATCAAAGGACCTTCTTCTAGATCAACGATACACGTTGTAATGTCAGTGAACTCCGATAGCTGCCTTGCCATCGCTAATCCTGCAGGGCCACAACCGACAATTAATACATCCACTTCCTTTGGAAGATCTACAATAGGTGGTATAGGGTCAGGTTCTCTAACTGAATCTGGAATTTGATAGTTACCGGGTTTAAAACCATTTAAATGGAATTGCATTACATAATTCTCCTAACTTATTATAATATTTTGTTTGCTGTTTGCTGTTTGCTGTTTGCTGTTTGCTGTTTGTTTACTGTTTAAGTCTATATTAGGTACCCAGATGAAATTATACATAGGACAAAATAAGATCATCGTTATATCTGTTTTAAGGGAGCAGCCATTAAAAAAGATACGCTCAGGCGTTCTAAAATTTGCATCTTAAAATGGCTTGGAGATAAATAGTCTCTATTTACCTAATGGAATAATTAACAAAGGCCTTTTAGTATTTAACATTACTTTATTAGCTGTTGAACCAGAGAAAAATTGTCCCATCGCTGAGTGAGTACGGGTACCCATGACAATCACATCGGCATCAATATCATTCGCTACTTTAATGATAGTTTCCCAAGCAACGCCTTCTTCAATGCGTGACTTAATTTTACTGACATCAAGGCTGTCATGAAATTCAATTTCTTGTTCGAAAAAACGACTAATACGTTCTTCAATTTTAGTTTTTAAATTAACCAAGCTTTTTTGATAAATACCTTCAACATCTTGGGTATCTACTAGATTTTTTATGAGATTTTGCGCCGAGCTTGAGAGTGGCTCTAATATATGTAAGTAAGTTATTTCAGAGTCATACTTGCCACATAAGCTCATCGCTGCACGAAAGGCAGGTCTTGAGCCTTTTTCTATATCAGAGGCATAAAGAATTTTGTTGATTTTTGTTTTACTTTTAGTATTAGTTGTCATGTCTTTTCCTTTCGAATAAGTCGTCTTTAATACACAAGGCTAAAAATAAAAAAAGGTAACATCGTTAACCAATGTTACCTTCGGATTTTTATTATCGATAGAGCCAAATAGGTAAGGCTAGCGCGATAGGCGCAACTAACGTGATTAATAATAAACGTAATATATCGGCACACCAAAATGGTGTAACGCCTTTAAAAATAGTGCTTGCTTTGACGTCTTTTAGCACCGCACTTAATACAAATACATTCATACCAACGGGCGGGGTTATTAAACTAATTTCGGTAACCACTACCACAACAATACCAAACCAGACTAAATCAAATCCTAAGCTTTGCACTAAAGGATAAAAAATAGGTACAGTCAATAGCATCATAGATAAGCTTTCAAAAACCATACCTAATACTATATATATTGCCAAAATAACGAATATGACAACCATAGGTGAAACATCAAGCCCACTGACTAATGTAAACAAATCACTTGGTAAACCAGCACGGTTAATGAAATCAGAAAAAATCAAGGCACCAATCAGTACGGTAAACAACATAGTGGTTGTTCTAGCCGTATCTGACAGTGTTTCAAACAATGTTCTGATGGTAAGTGACTTTCTACCGAGTGCGATGATAAAGGCACCACCAGCGCCAACGCCTGCCGCTTCTGTTGGAGTAAATACACCTAAATAAATACCGCCCATTACTACCGTAAATAACGTCAGTACACCCCAAACACCTTTCAATGCGTCAACACGTTCAGGCCATGACATTTTCTCGCCACAAGGTCCGGTTGATGGGTCACGCCATACCGTATATTTCACTGCGCCAAGGTACATTAAAATACCTATGAAGCCAGGAATAAAGCCAGCTGCAAATAATTCGCGAATACTGGTTTCAGTCATTAATCCGTATAGCACTAAAATAACACTGGGTGGGATCAAAATACCTAAGGTGCCACCGGCAGCAATAGAAGCAGTTGCTAAAGAATCAGCATAACCATATTTACGCATAGGCGGCATGGCCACTTTAGCCATAGTAGCTGACGTAGCTAAACTTGAACCACAAATAGCAGAAAAACCACCACAAGCAACAACAGTAGCCATTGATAAACCACCCTTTTTATGACCTAGGAAGGCATAAGAAGCACGGTATAATTCTTGAGATAGGCCAGATTTGGTGACTAAATTCCCCATTAAAATAAATAAAGGAATGACCGACAAACTATACTCTTGTGCGGTATCAATTATTCGTTTTGACGCCATGGACAAAGGCGCGGTCCAACGAAAATCTGCGATATTGTCGAGTGAGAGCCCTTGCAACACAGCAAAGCCACCAAAGCCAACAATACCCATAGAGAAAGCAATAGGAATGCGCACTATAATAATAAGTACTAACAAGATTGCAAAACCAATCAGTGCAACTGTCATATTATTTCGCCTCCTTTGAGTTTGATACAGATGAATCGGTATCTGAGTGTTGTGTAGGTGTATTCGGGAATAGTAAAATATAGATACCATAAGTGATAACAGAGCCAGCCGTAATCCAACTCATAATAGCTATATACTGCACTACATGACCCATAGGAATCGCAAGGTATTCACTTTCTTCACCCCGTCGAATTGAACGTTCACCAATAAAAAATATACGATGAGCAACATAATAAAGCGAGCTCGACATAACGAAAATGGATAATAAACCCAATGCTTTTATAACTTTATCGCCAATGAATCGATCTAAAATATCAACAACAACGTGACCACCGCGCCAAGTAATTATTGGCATTTCAGCAAAGACCAAAACAGCAATGCATATCTCGGTCAATTCTGAGGCTGCATCTAATGAGTTATCAAATAAATAGCGACCTAACACATCGGTACACGTGAGTAACATTAATATTAATAAGGTTATGGCCGCAATTACTTCTAGAAAAAAGGCTAGCCATTTGACTAGCCCTTTTTCTTCGTAGTGCGTTGATAACCAAGCACTAAATGACATAGAACAACTCCTTACTTAGCCTGGCTTCGAGCGATTTTACGTAATTCTTTCAATGCACCTTTAGCATCAACGCCCTTACTTTTAACGCTTTCTACCCATTCGTGATCTAAACCTTTACTGTATTGCTTAAATTCTTTACCTAATTGCTTATTACTTGTAATAGTAACACCTTTGTTTTTAGCGAAAGTTAAACCTTTAGCATCGGCATTATCCCAAGCTCTACCAGCCATTGCTGAAAGTTTTTCACCCGAAACACTCATGATAGCATCACGATCTTTTTTAGGTAAATTAGCTAAAAAATCAGGGTTAATGAAGATTGAGAAACTACCTAGGTACATACCACCGGGTACAGCTAATACGTTAGGCGCTACTTCATATAAACGTAATGATTGTTGTTCGCCCATAGGCATGAATACACCATCAATTACGCCTTGTTGTAACATTTCATATACTTTTGAACCAGGCGCTGCGATTGGAGTGATTTTAAGACGTTTGCCTAAGTCACTTTGAATACCACCACCGATACGAATTTTCTTACCTTCTAACTCAGCTAAGCTAGTAATTGGTTTTATGGTATGAACATAGCCAGGACCATGAGTAAATATGGCAGCTAAGGTTAAACCTTCAAATTCACCTGCTTCTTTGAAGTATTTATCTTGTACACGCCAAAGGGCAACAGAAGCAGCTTCAGCATTAACACCAAGGCCAGGTTGCTCTGCAATTTGTGGTAACTTAAAACGACCAGGAACATAACCGTGATAACTAAAGCTAGCATCAACTACACCATCTTCCACTAGATCATACATACTTTTTGGATGGCCCATGCCGTATTCTAGTTTGAGTTTTACTCTACCTTCAGTTGCTTCCTCAATCCATTTCCCCCAAGTAGGCCACATTTCTGCATTCATAGCATGCCCTGGTGGCAACCAAGTGGCTACACGTAAAACAGTGTCAGCAACAGCCGATGCTGATAGTGCTGCACAAAAACCTAATGCGGCGGTGATTTTCATTAAAGGTGCTTTATTCATAATATTCTCTCCTAGACTAAATGTTTCTTTATGTGTTTTATTAATTATTATTCGGGTTTACTAATTGGTGAAGGTCTGGGTAAAACACTTAGCTAAGTTTTACATTCCAGGGCAATAATGTTTCGATATCAAGTGCAGAGTTGGTCAATTGCTCTAGGCAATGCATGAGATAGTCGAATGGTATTAATCCATT
>NZ_QOLD01000085.1 GCF_003333305.1 Candidatus Colwellia aromaticivorans
CTGCGGGTAACATATTGCCTTATCGTCGTAATGCCATGGAAGATGGTTTACAGATACGCATCTATGTAGACCATATCGCTTGTAGAGATTGCGATATTCGCGCAAAGTGTACTCGCTCACTCAAAGAACCAAGAAAAATGCGACGTTGGGTACATGAAAATGACATTGATGCCATGCACCAACGACTCAAGGAAGCGAGTGACACGCCGCTTATTCGTAAGCAAACTGTAGAGCATCCATTCGGCACCATAAAGATGTGGATGGGTGCGACTCATTATCTTACTAAGCGTTTAAAAAACGTAAGTACAGAGACTAATCTACATGTTCTTGCTTATAATCTTAAACGAATGATGTCAATTAAAGGCACTATTGGTTTGATGAAGTTAATCAGGCAATAGTTGGTCTGATTTGGTCTAAAAACCTCACTATTAGTGACAAAAACACCAATATAAACGTAATAACTCTACAGGGTTCCCCATCACGTTAGTCATCGTAAATAACCTAAAATGCTTGTAAAAGTAGCTATTATTAACACCAGAACAAAGATAGTGCGCGAACAGCACAGTTGTTTATGAGTTTTCACACAGCCTGAGCTTTCAGCCGTCATAGCTATTATTTTTATTCTATAATTTTATTTTTCTTTTTTGACCATGAAATTAGCCTAAAAACTGATTTTTGGAACGTCCGCTATGCCAATAATTTTTAATTTCGCTGTCAACTTGCTTAGGTCAACTACCTGATATTCAGTTGACCTCGACAAATACTCTCAATTTCAAAATATTACTTCCAGTTTGCGCACTTTACAGAAGCTATGTCCCAATATGCAAAAGAATCGACCGCTGCTCTTTCTTAGTCATTTTATTAACCACTAACATAAACGAATTATCCATCATCCGCTCTATTTCACCCTGTGGAATAGAGCCATCAAGAATGACAGTAACCCATAATCTTTTATTCATATGATAACCAGGAATTATTGAGGGGAATATTTCGCGTAACATTATCGCTTCATCAGGTTCACATTTAAGGTTTAGCCACCAGTCTTGATTTTCGCCATCACCTTTGCCCATTTTACCCAGTGCTAACGTAGCGAACATTTTAGTTTTTACCCGAAAAACTTTTACTTCGTCACCAAACGGGTAATACAAAGAAGTTTCGGGTTTAGATAATAAGTATTGCTCAGCTTGTTCAAAGGTTAAGCTTTCAGTCATGTTTTATCTCATTCTTTATAAACAGGAGAATTCGTCCAACTTTTAGATGATATTTTATGATACCTAAATTAACGATGAAATAATAATCAAGCTTAAGGGTTCTACTTATATACCCATGTTATCTCAAGGGTATAGATTATTCGATTAACAACATTGCTAAAGCATGAGGGTTATCGCTATGTGTAGTTCGCCAAAACCTAAACGAAAAGTTAAAGCTAAAACAGCTAATAGTAGTGTTGGTATATTGTCTTCGATGAGTAGTGAAAAAAGGCTCAGTTTTGCTGATCGTGCTAATCAAGCCAGCGATAGACGTATTGAGGCTAGACAGTTAAAACGCGAAGAACAACAGCGCATTAATAAGTTAATCGTTAAAAAGAGTCATCCGCTGAATATAAAAGCCAAAACTAATACAAATCAGTCTTGGCTTTATAGGGTATTAAATTCACCATTTAGTGAGCTAATGCGAAGAATAGTTTCTTAATTTAAAAATAACGGTAATTGCTTATCAATATCTTTACCCGTAATCATTCAAAGTGCAGGTTTCAGTGGTCACGGGTATAAATACAAGTATTACTGACTTTGTAGTCATTTTAGTTAACTAGCCATTGCGTTAAAATGGATTGATTAACCAAGCCACTTTTACCGTGAAATTTACCGTTACTTTCGATAAAATAACTTCGCGGTAATTCACCGTACCAATTAGGATCGATAAAAAATCGGCTTTGATCGCCTCTGCCATCAACAAAATGAAAATTAGTAAAATTGCCTAATTCGAACTTCTTTATAATCTCTTCACGTTCTGCATTTATTTCATCATTAGCATCGGTATTTATAATCACTACCGCTAGATCATCATGTTGACCTTGTAGCTTTTGAATAATGGCTAGCTCCTTAAAACAAGGAGGACAGTCAACTGACCAGAGTAGCATTAACCATTGCTTACCCATGTTTTGCATTTTAACCGAAGCCAATTGCGTTTTATCAAAGGCAATTGATTCCGCAAAAGAGGTACTTATGCCAACTAAAAACCAAATAAAAACAGCATAAGTTAGCTTTTTAAAAAACTTCATAATGCTTGCACCAAATGCCCTTGTTTCGGACGATGCCATGACACATAACTAACCTTATCTTTTTTGAATATAAAGGGGCGATCAGAGCCGTTAACTGCTGTTGCTAACATCACCGCTTGAGTGAACGATTTGCCGTTGTCTGTTGAGCGTTGATGCCATAGTTCATGTTCAGTACCAGTAAACTGTGTCCAAACAATGTCGATATTATTGCTATTTGTATTCAAATGCGGGTGTGCTGCTTGTGCGGATTGCACGCCAACTGAAATGGGTTTGGTTAACGATTTTCCTTGATCGGTACTTGAGGCATAAAAAATTCCCTTACCAACGTCCCCTTGATTAAACCACACCATATGATAGCGATTATTTTCATTAATGCTGATAGCACCTCCTTGATGAGGACAGCCATTAATTTTCCAATGATCATAGCTTATTTGGTAAGGTGTTTGTTGTGAGTTTTCGCCTTTGCTAAGTGTTAACAAAGCAAATTCGCGAATGTTATCACCATAAATATGTCGCCAAAATATGGCTAACTCACCGTGATTATTATAATCCATCGCGATACGACAACAAACACAGGTATTATTTGCTAGCTGCTTATTTGAAAAACTTGTTTCGTTTTTTCGATAATTAGCTTTACCAATATACAATTCTGAGCCTTTGGTTTTCTTTCCTTGCAAACGAAGCTGATGAGATAAGCGTGAATCAAGCCAAACAATGTTGATATCACCTTCATCTGTTACTAACATTTCATTAAAGCTATGCCCTGTTAGCAAGTTATCATCATTAACTGTTATGGGCTTAGTAAACGTTTTACCGTAATCACTAGAATAAGAAAAGCGTACATCTGCGGTATGTTTTTTCTCTTTTGGTGTTGCCCATGACAAGTACACACCTTGGTATTTATCAAAGGCTATTTTAGGTCGATTTTCATTGCGGGCCGATATTTTTTCTTTATCTATAGCAACCCGATTAACATCAGAAAATGTTAAACCATTATCTATTGAAATTTGAAAGTACATACTGGTGTTTTGTGCCCACAAACGCCATAAGTCATCATTTGGCGCAAACACTGAAGTCACAGTTTTAGCACATGTTACTTCTATTTCTTTACAATTTTCTGTTTGTACCACTTTTGAAACCATTGCTTGGTGATTATGTTCCGCTGCGGTACTTTTATTTACAGTGAACAACAATAAAAAAAACATGACGCAAAGCAACAATCTATAAATCAATGTATACATGTTTTTTCCTTACCACTGATAACTTAAGCCAACATAGGCTGTTCGAGGAGCGCCAGGTGAATAAGTGATTTTACCATATCGATACGATGCTTCTTGAGCATACTCTTCATCGGTAATGTTTAGCACCCTTGCATGAAATGCTAGCTGCTCTGAGACCTGATAACGTGCTTTCAAATTACCAATAGTGTAACCATCTTCAATGCGATCATTTCCTTCATCATCTTGACTATTCGCATCATCTAACCAATATTCACCAATTGATTGTACCTCTAACATGGCGCTAAAACCTTGTAAGAAAGAAGGCATATAACGCACACGCACATTGGCAATATAATCAGGGGCTGCTGACATTTCATTACCGGCGAAATCGTCATGTTCATCAAACTCATGCTTAGATTGGCTATAGGCAGTACTAATATTTAGTTGCTCATTAATTTGCCATAAAATTGAAGCTTCAATCCCTTTATGGATAACACGCGTCGCGTTGGTTAAATAACGCTGACCATCATCGTTATAGGCGTGAACGATGCCATCATCAACATCCATATAATAAATAGCCGTATCAAAGGTTACGGTTTTCCAATTGGCTTTATAACCTAACTCGTAAGTATCTGATGTTTCAGGATCAACCGCTTTAGCATCGCCATCATCTTTAACAGTTAAATGATATAAGCTGCCTGCCGTAGGTAAGCGGAAACTATTGGCGTAACGAACATAAACGCTGCTGTCTTCACTTAAATGATAATTTAAACTGGCTTTAGGGCTGAAATGATTAAAATCATCACTTCGATTTTCTACACTTATTTTGCCATGACCAATATCACCATAAACGCCTAAGTGATTATCAAAGTCATACTGTGCATAGTCGTAACGGGCACCTAAAGTTAAATCAAGGTTATCCGTTAAACTACGTTTATGCTGAATATAAGGAGATATACTGATGAATTGAGTAGTATCATCGTAGAATTTTTCACCTTGTACAAACGTGTCTGCTCCCCAACCTGACGTAGTAAAATCGAGCGGTTGATAAGAAAGTTGATCACCTTCAGTCAATTCAATATCGACCCCAATTGTTGTTGTGTTATCACTACTGTGCTCAAAACTTGCTAATGCTAATAAACCTAATGTTTGCACTTGCGATTCTACTTTCGGCATGTTTTGATTCCACGTTGCAGTATAGTCATTAGTGCGATAACGATAGTAGGGAATCAGTGAGTAGAAGTTATTGCCATCAACTTTATCCCATTGTGTTGAAAGACGCATATACTTGGTTTTACGTAAGGGATCGCTGGCTAAAACGCTTTCAGAAAGACCTGAGTTAGTTTTATCATTTTCATATAAATCTTCAGATAAGCTTGCCGCCATTTCCTGCTCAAGATCTGAGGCTACAAAAGAAGTAATTAAACGTTCATTGTCACCTAAATCAAGCTCATGACGAAGGGTTACTTCTGCACGTTCAGATCCGGTGTGATCACGCCAACCGTCATTCTTTAAATACGACCCTGAAAGTCGAAAGCTTTGAGTGTTAGATATTTGATTACTATGACTGGCTTGTACTTTAGAGTACTCATCTTCACCTAGCATTAAATCAATACTGGTTTGTGGCGACTGAGCTATATCCGCTGATAAAATATTTACCGTGGCTGCTACCGCGCCTGAGCCGTAAAGTGCAGTTCCTGCCCCCTTTAATACTTCCATGCGGGCAACATTCGAATTAAAACTAGACCACCACAACGCATTATGATTGAAAAAAGCAGCCGATTGCAGTGGGATATTATCTTGTAAGTATAAGTAGTAACCCCCTGTATTCATTGGCATTCTAATGGCAGCCTTATGACCTTGACCACCTGAAAGTTGGTCAATTAGCACCCCTGAAATACTGTTCAATGATTCAGCCACATGTTGGCCATTATCAAGTGCTAATTCTTCTTTACCAACACCTTTTACAGACATAGCCAAATCAGTGTCTAATGACTCTTGACGTGATGCCGTGACAGTCATACGTTCAAAACCATGAGCCCCATCATCCATCAAAGGAGCTTCTGCGAAAACAGACCCACAATACTGACTTATAAGGAGAGACAGTAATGATATTTTTAATTTTTTATTCATGTTGATAGCTATTATTTTTTGATTATTTAACTTGGCGCTATAGTAGAATATTTTGGGGTTTTTGCAGTGTGACAAAATGTCGCAAATAGGAAGTTACCTAGATATTTATTGGGAATGTTTGATCTAGCGCATAAAGAAACAATCAAAAAAGCCCTGATATTTCAGGGCTTTTTTTTAGGTTATTTGAGTTATAAAGTGAAATTTAAAAGCTATAAGTAACTTCAGCCCAAGCACTAACACCTTCACTAGGTAATCTCGACATAACAGGTGTTTCAGTTCCTTTAACACGGTTATATCCCCCTAAATGATTTTGATAATTTTTATCTAAAATATTATCAACACCTAAGCGTATTGCTAAGTCGTTATTGACAAAGTATTGCGCATCTATATTAACAACACCATAGCCTGATGTTTTCTGTTCATTATTAGTACTCGATACATCATTTTGTTTAGCTGCCATAACAAGGCTTGTTTTAACCATCCAGTCGTCGCTACTATAGCGTAAATTAATCTGACCATTAAGTGGTGCAATACGGTACAAGTTGTCATCAATATCACGACGCTCACCTTGTACATAGCTAATAATCGTTGATAATTCTATCTGATCACTAATATCGTAATAGCCATTAAGATCAACACCATAAAGTTCTGCGTCAACATTTGAGAATTTTAGCGGATTAGTGTCACCCGACATCATATTTGCCAGCATTTTAGCCGACATATCAGCCATGCCCATTGGCGTGCCTTGAATATAGTCATCAATAGATTGATAGAAAATATGCGGTGCTAACATTAGCTTGTCATCTTGATACGTTAACCCTAAATCTACTTGGTAAGCCGTTTCTGATTTAAGGTTAATATCGCCGATATAAGTGTGTCCATCTGCTAAACCACCTGTTGATTCCATAGGCGTCCACAAGTAACGTTCTTGATAAGAAGGCGCACGATTTTTAATCCCTAAGCCTGCAGAAAAAGAGACATTAGTTGATAATTGAGTTTGGGTATTTAAGGCGATATCTACATTATTGTCTGACACTTTTCGATTTGCATTATTAAAATCATCTTGCAAGCCACCGGCAAGACTTCCCATAGGATTCATCATCATCGCCATTGATGAACTAACTTCGCCTGCATTGGCTTCTGCGCGTTTAAGCCTGACACCTAGCTGTACATTAGTTTGGTCAAACTTATTTTGCCATTGGGTAAAAACACCATAGCGATTGTCTTCAACTGAGTTAAAGTTAACCACTTTAAACATCATATTATTAGGGTTTGTAATAACTGAATCATGGCTAGCAAAGTAACCATCAATACCAAAGGCAAGTTCACCAAAGTCAAAACTTTGAGTTAATTCAAGTTTGAAATCAGAGGTTTCTGCTGTCGCATTATTACGACGAAACTTTGTAGGATCAGTATTTTCACGCATTAAAAAGTTAGTCATACCGTGATCCGCATCGATATAGCCTATCTGCCATTCACCCTGCCAATCACTTAACTTAAAAGCACCATCAAGCGTGATACGATGACTTTCAATATATTCAATATCCATCGGTAAAGCGGGCGTGCCTGAATCATTAGTATCGGTATAGTGATAACTTAGGCCTACTTCATTGTCGCCTTTGCTATAACGAATATCGCCACCAAATTGTACTTTGTCAAAGTCAGTTGGGCTGATCTCAACACCATCACCACTTTCCATGCTATCACCTGTTTGGCTATTGCCATATAACAATACGGCAACATCACCTTTAGCGATATTGGTAACAGCAGATAACGTTTTAGCACTGTTGTTACTACGGTAACCTGCTTGTATATCACCCGATAATGCTGTGTTTTCACTATTCATAGTTTCTGCTTTACGCATTTTTACTTCAACGGCACCACCAAGGGTATTAATACCCGCTGATACTGGTGCGATACCGCGATACACAGTCATAGAGTCAACGATGAGTGGAGTTGAGTAACTTAGCGGTGTATCCATCGCATTAGGACCTGCACCAATTACAGGATGACCATCAAGAGAGGCTGCAACTCTGTCGCCATATAAACCGCGATATTGAGCAATTCCGGTAATTGGGCCATTGCTATTAATATTGGCGCCCGGAACAGAGGTGAGCCAATCAGCTAAATCAGGTGCGCTAGTGTGCCCTTGCGCATAGCCTTTCATGCCTTCCAAACCATGATGACGTTGGTTGGTAATGGTGATTACTTCTAACTCATCAATCGCATCAGGCGCGTCATCGGCTAAAGCTTGTCCAGATAACATAACGGTGGAAGAGGTAATGGTTGATAACAAAACTATTTTTACAGCAATTGCTGATGGGGTAAGAAAAGTGCGCATAGTGTTTCACTTCAGTTAATGAGTAATTTTTAAATTAAACACATTCTCACGGCTTAACTTATTTAAAACAAAAGGAAATGCGCAATGCGCGACAATTTGTCGCAGGGTAAAATCAGCTTTTTTGCACTAGATCAATAAAGCTGATTTTTATCATGGAGTATTATACCAATCAAAGTAATGGGGTTATTCAATTATACCGGCTTGTCTTAAATGACTTTTCGCCTGCTTAGTTCGTTTAGCTTTCATTTCACCATAACTTGGGCTGTCAAAATTAAAAGCAAAAAAATGAACCCCCGCAGAGTTTTCAACAAAGCCTATATACCAACCAAGCATAGTACCGTCATCAAGTTTACCCGCACCTGTTTTGGCAAATAAACGGTAACTCGGTTTTGTCTCTATCAGCATTACCTCTTTTAAGCTATCAATCGCCTGTTCGTTAAAAGCAAACTTGTTGTGATATATTTTTTGCAAAAAACCTATTTGCTCAACGGCTGATATTTTCAGACTGCCATTTAACCAAAAGTTATCTAAGCCTGAAGAAATATCCTGGTTTCCATAATGCATTTTATTTAAGTAACTACTCATGCTTTTTTCGCCAATATCGGTTGCCAATTGACGATAAATAGCCACCATTGAATACTTAAAAGCTGTGGTTAAGTCATAATGAGGTAGCTTCCACACAGATGGCCACCAAACTTGCTTAGGATAAGATTTTTCATCATAAGTTAATACTTGCTTAGTATTTTTAATTACGCCTAAATCTAAGGCAATTAAACTATTGGTAACTTTAAAAGTAGAAAAAGGTGAAAGCTGTGTATTTGCTCGAGCTTCATTTACAGTACTTATGTTGCCTTTATTGCTAGCGTTTACTTTTCTAGACTCGGTTAATAGTACAAAAGTACACGAATTATCACCCTCTTGGCATAACCCTTTATTGTCACTAGCCAACGCAAAGTGACTGTAATAACCTAGTAAAGCTGTGGTCAATAATAGTTTGATTACTTTCATAAAATCATCCATTTTACTCATTAATTATTTGCATAATACGTTAGACATTAGAATAGTCAAAATATTAAGTGACTAATACGCAGACAATGGCACAATAGGATGGTCATTTTTTAGTAGGAATATAGATGAAAGCTCTTTTTACCTTAGTATTTATTGTGCTAAGCAGTAGTAGTTTTGCCACGGAACAAGCAGAGCAACTATTTAATCAATTGAAACCCTCTCTTTATCAAATAAAGTTAATCGATAAGGCGAGCGGTGAAAAGTCATCTATTGGATCAGGTTTTCAAATCAGCGAGGATGGCATTATAGCAACCAATTATCATGTTATTTCAAGCTATGCCTTACATTCTAAAAAGTATCGTATTGAATATTTAAATAGTGAAGGAGATACTGGCTTATTAACCCTACAAAGTGTTGATGTAATTAATGATCTCGCTTTAGTTAAACGTAAAATTGACACTACAAGTAGCGATGAGATAAGTTTTTTCCAGCTTTCTAAAACCGCACCACATAAAGGCGAACAATTGTTTTCCTTAGGTAATCCCCATGATTTAGGCATGATAGTAGTACCTGGTACTTATAATGGTTTGAAAAAAGAATCGTTTAATGAACGCATTCATTTTACTGGTTCAATCAATTCAGGTATGAGTGGTGGGCCTGTGGTAAACAAACAGGCAGAAGTTGTTGGTATTAACGTGGCAACCTCAGGTAATTCAATTGGCTTTTTAGTGCCTCACGACAAACTCCAAAATTTATATCAGGATTTTTTACTCACTCCCCCTGAATCAATTGAATTACAAATGACTGCACAATTAACCGCCAATCAAAACAAATTAATGACCGAAATATTAAATAGCCCATGGCAAGCAAAAACACTTGGGAAGCATGGCGTTATTCCTATCATTGATGTGCCCTTTATTCGTTGTTGGGGAGATTCAAATGCTGACAAAGCAGATGCATTGATTTTAACTGCCGTAGCAAATTGCTCATTAGATGAAAACACTTACCTTTCATCACGGTTTTTTACGGGCGCGATGGAAATAGAATTTCGCTATATGCAGGCAAAAGATATTGGGGCTAATAAGTTTTATCATTTATATCAACAGCAAATCGCCCATGCTGGTGCCGGAAATAGAGCAGGAAAAGACAACGTTACCCAATACCAATGTCATCATGATTTAGTTATGCCTGACAACCAAATGATAAATAACAAAAGCATCTTGTGTACTCGCGCTTATAAAAAATTTCCAGACTTATTCGATGTACTGTATTTAAGTGCTTCAATAGACAAAAATAAACAGGCGTTAGTAAGCCACTTTACTGTTGCGGGTATTGATCAAAAAAATGCGTTAGCGTTCACCCGTAAGTTTATGGAGGCCGTGTCATGGAATTAATAAAAGAGGCGTTCGTGACAAACAAAGTAGACGTGAAAGAATTAGTGATTGAAGAAATCAATCGTAATCATAAATTGCTACATAGACACAAAATCGATAAACCCTGTATTAATATAGGTCGAGACTATCATAATGATATTATTTTAGCTGACCCTCATGTTTGCCCAAGCCACATTAGTATTGATTATATCGATAAACAATGGCAAATAACTGATAATCATACAATTAATGGTACATTTATAGAAAACTCTAAAGAGAAAAAGCAGGACGCGAATCAGCATATTGTGCGTGATGGTGATGTAATCAACTTAGGTAAAAGTCAGTTACGACTATTATTTAGCGATCATGCCGTTGCACCAACAGTAGCTTTTAGTCCGTTTGAAAGCTTTATCAATCTTATGCGTCACCCTGTAGCCTTATTTATCAGCATTGCTTTTTTCACAATAATAGCTGGGAGTATTATTTACTTTAATAAACCGATAGAAGTAAATTTCAGTCAATTACTAGTGCCAGCTATTGGCATTACATTAGGGTTTGCGCTATGGCCTGCAGGGGTAGCTTTGGTATCACACTTCACCAAAAATGACGCCCGGCTAATGGCGCAGCTTGCTGTTAGTTTTGTATTATTTAACTTGATGTGGTTTAGCAGTATTTTAGAAAATATAGTTACGTTTAATAGTTCAGGTAACAACATATTGCCGATATTTATGACTTTTACCTCAGTCATGCTTGCCTTTGGCTTGTTCTGGTTAAATAGTTATATCGGCTTTCATATGAGTAGTAAAAGGCGAATAGTGATTTCGGCATGTCTTACTAT
Organism: Candidatus Colwellia aromaticivorans; assembly: GCF_003333305.1. Taxonomy (GTDB): domain Bacteria; phylum Pseudomonadota; class Gammaproteobacteria; order Enterobacterales; family Alteromonadaceae; genus Colwellia; species Colwellia aromaticivorans. The sequence goes on from NZ_QOLD01000085.1 coordinate 11,195, forward strand.
CTTATTATTTGGTGGAAGCTATTTAATACAATATAGTAAGAAGCCCGACTTCAATCCTAGACCTAACTATAACGCGACTATTATGATGCCTAGCTTTTTATTAACAACAAGTAGCAACGTTGATGAGTTTATCGAGGATAGCAGTAAGCTTTTTGACAAGACCAGTAAGAAAGCTCAAGAGGAATAGCCCTTCGACAAGCTCAGGGTGAACGGATAATATCTCCGCTTGCCCTGACATGTCCGCTTGCCCTGACATGTCCGCTTGCCCTGAGCTTGTCCGTTTGCCCTGAGCTTGTCCGTTTGCCCTGACATGTCCGCTTGCCCTGAGCTTGTCGAAGGGTCGAAGGATAGAAGGAAACTGTGTTTATGGACGCGGAATAAAGCCCACTGCATCATAAACTGATGTTAATACTTTGCTCGCTCTCAGCGACGCTTTTTCAGCACCACTTTTCATCACTTGCTCAAGAAAAGCGTGATCTTCACGATATTGGTGATATCTGGTTTGAATAGGCTCTAACATAGTGACTACTGCCTCAGCGACATCACCTTTTAAATGACCATACATTTTATCTTCATACTCTGGTACTAAGCTATCAATTGGCTTGCCAGTGGCACATGAAAGCAAAGAGAGTAAGTTAGACACACCTGGTTTCTCTTCCAAATTATAATAAATACGCGCTTGCTCATCTGAGTCTGTCACTGCACGTTTAATCTTTTTGGCTATTTTTTTAGGATCTTCTAATAAACCAATAAAGTTACCGGGATTAGTATCTGACTTTGACATTTTCTTAGTCGGCTCAAGTAAGCTCATTACTCGTGCACCATGCTGAGGAATAAATGGATCTGGCACGGTAAAAATATCACCATAAAGGTTATTAAAGCGGGTGGCAATATCACGAGCTAATTCTAAATGCTGTTTTTGATCATCACCAACAGGCACTCTATCTGCGCGATACAACAAAATATCTGCTGCCATTAATACCGGATAAGTAAACAAACCTGAGTTCATATTTGCTTCAGATTTTTGCGACTTATCTTTATATTGTGTCATACGGTTTAATTCACCCATTTGCGTATAACAATTTAATACCCAACTCAACTGTGCATGTTCTGGCACATGAGACTGAATAAAAATAGTACTTTGCTCTGGGTCTACGCCACAAGCAAGGTAAAGGGCTAATCCATCGAGAGTCGCTTTACGTAAATCTTCAGCTTTAGGACGAACGGTAATAGCATGTTGATCCACCAACATGTAATAACACTCATGGCTCGGTTGCATATTGACCCATTGTTTTAATGCGCCTAAATAATTGCCAATAGTTAATTCACCTGATGGCTGACAGCCACTTAATACAATAGGTTTACTCATAACTTTCCTTTAAACGGTATTTCTTACCTTAAAAATTTTTAACATCAGTTTAAACTGATGTTTACTTTGATACTTTTGCTAACTCTGCGCGCATGTCATCAATGGCAATTTTATAATCTGTTTGAGAAAATATGGCACTGCCTGCAACAAACATATCTGCACCTGCAGCAGCGATTTCAGCAATATTATTGGCCTTAACCCCACCATCAACTTGTAAACGAATATCTCGACCACTTTGGATGATTTTTTCTTTCACTAACCGTAATTTATCTAAGGTAGTTGGAATAAAAGATTGTCCCCCAAAGCCTGGATTTACTGACATCAATAAAATGACATCAAGTTTGTCCATGACAAAGTCTAAACATTGTAAGGGTGTTGCTGGGTTTAATACTAAACCCGCTTTACAGCCATGATCTTTTATTAACTGTAAAGTGCGGTCAACATGATCACTACCTTCTGGATGAAAAGTAATGATGTCAGCACCTGCTTTAGCAAATTGAGGAATTAAACTATCGACAGGTTTCACCATTAAATGTACATCTATTGGTGCCGTTATACCGTAATCACGCAATGACTGGCAAATCATAGGGCCAAAAGTTAAATTAGGGACAAAATGGTTATCCATAACATCAAAGTGAACAACATCTGCGCCCGCAGCTAAAACCTTGGCGACATCATCACCCAAGCGAGCAAAATCAGCAGATAAAATAGAAGGTGCAATTAAAAAAGAAGACATAACAAAAAAGCCCTAAAAAAAGTTATCGCTATTATACCCAAGCTAATGCTAAATGCGAGTTTCGCGACAGTATATAAACAGTGCACCTAATTTGACCAAGATTAATTTACCTGCACCATTTTAGTACAACCTATCAATGCTTATTGAACGTTATTTTTATTTCACAATTAAATTATAAAATTAACCCTTTGTTTAGTAACATTAATATATTGAGCTATATCAACATTGAACATTCGGGCATCATCTTTGCTAATTACTTGGCATACACATAATTTAATAATAACTTAGAGAGATTAACATGAAAAAATCACTATTAAGCATCACACTAACTTCACTTTTAGCTACATCTGCATTCATTTCAACTTCAGCATCTGCTACTGATATTGAAGGCTTAAGTGCCAATGTTGGTCTAGTATCACAATATATCTTCCGTGGTGTAGTACAAACAGACACCGCATCTGCTAGCGCTGGTGTTGATTATGAAAACAGTGGTTTTTATATTGGTACTTGGGCAGCTGACGTTCAAGAGGGTTTAGAAATTGATGTTTATGGCGGTTACGGTAACGAACTAGATAACGGCTTCGGTTATAGTGTTGGTTTTACTACTTACCAATACACAGGTGATTTTGATACTTCTTATAATGAAGTAAACTTAGGTTTAAGCTACGGTATGTTCTCACTTTCTTATAACGTAGGTGAGTGGGAAGTTGAAGGTGGTGCAGATCAAGACTATGACTTCTTATCTGCAACTATTGAACATGAAGGTTTTTATGCTACCTATGGTACTTGGGGTGACGAATTTGACGGCGACTACATCGAGTTAGGTTACGGCACTGAAGTTTCTGGTTTTGATGTTGGTATTGCAGTTGTAGCTAACTCAAAAGAATTAGCTGGTGCTGAAAGTGACGAAAACCTAGTTTTCAGCATTAGTAAATCATTCTAAGTATAGCTAAGAGCTAACAAAAGAAGACATAACAACAAGTGTTAATTGGTTACACCCTAACCTATTAACACTTTTATGCTTCTAATGAATAGACATTTATATGTCAAATAAAAGTGGGCTATCCTAGCTTTCTAATGATAACAAACCTTCCCATTTACATTTTCTAGATTTAGTCGAGTTATTGCATTATAGTTTTCACTAATTTATCACTTATTAGTAATATAAAAAATGCTTTATAAAAACTCATCATTGATCAATACGGTTAAAAGTGTTGCCTCAGCATTTTTCGGTGTGCAAAGTAATAAAAACAGAGAAAGAGATTTTAGCCAAGGAAAATTGAGCCATTTCATTATTGTAGGAGTAATTGGGGTGATCATTTTTATTGCTGTGCTAATTGCAATCGTTACTCTGGTAATACCGAGTACCTAGTTGAATTGATAAGCTCAAATTTATTAAAATATACCACTGATAGCTGCGCAATTAGTGTCGGTCTTATTTATATAGTGCCAATATTTCTTTTACCTTAATTCGACCTTTACCTTTTTGGCTGATTGAGCGTTGTACCTGGAGTAGCTTATGTTTAGTAGCACCTTTATAAAGCTCTTTTGTAAAGTCTACATAATGGTTTGATATTAAGGTTGGAATATTTTTCTTTTGAGCAAGTTCAGCGCAAGCAACTAATCGTTTTTGATCTTCATCAGTAAACGAGTTCCCAGCATAAGCAGTAAAGTTTGAGGTTCGATTAATAGGTGAGTAAGGTGGATCACAATATACTACATCATTAACATCAAGTTGAGAAAAAGCGGTTTCAAAATCACCTTGAATAAACGTTGCGTTTTGAGCTTTTTTAGAAAAAAATTCCAACTCTTCCTTTGGAAAATATGGATGTTTATATCTTCCAAAAGGTACATTATATCCACCACTTTTATTATAACGACATAAGCCATTATAACCATGCCTATTTAGATACAAAAACATTAGAGAACGTTCATATGGATCAGCAGATTGATTAAATTGAGTTCTAAAATTATAATACTTTTCGGGGTGATTATTATCCCCATTGAAGAACTTTTGAGCGTCTGCAATAAATTCTGTCGGTTGATTTTTAATGATGTTGAATAAGTTAATGAGATCTTTGTTCATATCTACCAAAAGATATTCATCAAACTCTAAATTAAGAAAAACGGAACCACCACCAACGAAAGGTTCTACTAACCTTTTTTTACCCCTTTTAGGCAGTAGGTTAGCAATTTCACTTGTAATTCTTTTTTTGCCTCCCGCCCATTTCAGAGGCGATCGCATACCAGCAATTGGTTGAGCTTTAGTCACAACAAAAACCTATAAATTAATTAGTAGCTAAAGCTAACATGGATATTTGACAGAAAGTAGATGATATATCACTTTTCATAGTTTTAGAAAACATAAATGCGGAGCAGTCGTATTTCATTAAAAAATCGTAAGGGTATCCCGCTCATTTCAAAGCAGATCGCATACTAACTAGTGATTTAACTTGAGTCACAAAAAAGCCTATAAATTATTCGTAGCGAAAGCTAACATGATTGTCTGCTATAAATAGATGAACTATCCATTTTCATACGTATTAAAAAGAGAAAAGCGTAGAAGTATTCAGTTCATGTTAAAAATGCGCGTTACCTCTCACTCATACTACCGCTACACTAGTTTTTCTATATTTATTCTTTGAGGGGGATTGTAGCTTGAATCATTGATTAACGGTATTTATTTCACGCTTAATTGTAGAAACCGACTTTAAAAAGGAGCCTAGATTCTTTATAGCTTGTGGTAGTTTGTTCATTGCCTCTATTGCTTGCGTTTTATCACTAAAAACCTTAGAGGTAAGTACATAAAACTTTTTAGTATTTAAGGTTTTTTCATAACTAAAATATTCTAGATCTTTATTTTGTTTAATAAACTCTTCTAGTCTTGATAAATGAGAAAAACCTGTTATTTGTACAACATAGCCTTTTTCTGAATTCAGATAATATTGTTCATTTAAGCTTACTGGTAAAGCAGTTAAATCACTTAGCTTTTCTAGCTTCACATCGTTAGATTTAATTTGCTTTGCCGTTACTTGTATCTTTGTTAGTGTCAAGGTTGATTCTTCAAGGCTTGAAGCTACCTGATTATCATTTACAGTCGACTCAGGTAACATTAATGCTTGTAATATATCACCATTGTCTGCTTTTGCTAAAAGCAAGTGTTGGCTACTATCTTGAGCTAGTAAGGCAAGGTGAACCTCAGAAACGCTAGCAAGTTTATTTTGCGTAGCTAGTGTATTTACTTTTTCCGGCACTATTACGGGTATAGGATTTTTAGTTACTGATGGTGTAATAGGCAAAGTCGTAAAGTTGAAGCTTTTATACTCACTAAATAAAAACCAAAAAACCAGTATTATCAAAAGAGTAAATAAAGAAGCTAAGCTTATTTTTAACCATGTATTATTTTTAAACATTGCTGATTTGTTTTTAAACCTAGCATGATCTAAAGAAACAACTTGCCCACTACTTGCGTCTATTATGCTAGCTTTTTTATCAAAAATAGTTTTATTCTGTCCTATTTCTATTGCCGCTTGTTCTAAACCGAATATGACAACGTTGATATTGTTTTGTGTTTTCTTTGCCGTATCAACAAGCTGGCAAAGCTCATACTTAATTTGTAACGATAATGCTTGAGCGTGTTCAACAACAACAGTAATAATGCCATTATTTTGTTTAGCTAAACGCAAAATGCTCACGGCTAGAGATTGTTCTGGATCGAATAGAGTATTAGCAAACAACTGTTCAATTACACGGCAGCGCATTTGAATATCGTTTATTTTGCTTGATGCTGCAACAAAGGCAACATTCATTTCTTGATTACTAGATTCTTGGCTTATGTTAGCTAAGTATTGACGGGCTACTTTAGAGTACACTGCTGAGTTTTTATCAACAACAACAGTCATCTGTTTTGAAAAGCGTTGTATATAATCAATGCGAGCAATGACACTAATTGAGGTATTTGATATTTCGACCATATCATCTTGAACACTGATATCAGCCTGCTCATTGATTCTGGTCTGATTTACTCGCGTATTCGCTAGTGCTGACATATCCAACCCTTTCTATAATATTTGCTTCCTATTATTTTTTAGGAAGCACAAACAGTTATAGAATTTGCTGAAGTATTTCCACTGTCACATCGTCACGAATTTCTGATTGTCCGATAGCGGTAGGGACAATAAAACGCAATTTTCCACCGATGTTCTTTTTATCACGGCGCATATGGCGAACAAAATTATCAAACCCCATCGTTTTTGGGGCTAACAAAGGTAAATCAAATACTTTAATAAGTGATTCTATTCGACAAAGTTCTGACACTTCCAGCAAATTCATTGCTACTGCTAATTTAGCAGCAAGTACCATGCCAGTAGCAACGGCTTCGCCATGAAGCCAATTACCATATCCTTGTTCTGCCTCAATTGCATGACCAAAGGTATGACCTAAATTAAGTAGGGCTCTCACACCCGCTTCTTTTTCATCACTAGCAACAATATCAGCTTTACATTGGCAACATTTCTCAATCATTTGGGAAAGAGTATCTTTATCGCCAGCTTTAATTAAGGCAATATTATGCTCTAACCAAACAAAAAAGTCATAGTCACCTAAAATACCATACTTAATGACTTCAGCCATACCTGCATTAAATTCTCGCTCAGGTAAAGTAGATAGACTGTCAATATCAATAATGACCGCTTTAGGTTGATAAAAAGCGCCAATCATATTTTTACCAAGCGGATGGTTTACTGCTGTTTTACCGCCGACAGAAGAGTCTACTTGTGATAGGAGAGTTGTAGGGACTTGAACAAAGTCTATTCCACGTTGATAACTGGCAGCAGCAAAACCAGTGATATCACCAATAACTCCTCCACCCAAAGCTATTAACGTTGTATCACGACCATGCTCATTCGCTAAAAGATGCGACATAATACGTTCAAAATTAGCTAAGTTTTTCTCAGCTTCTCCATCAGGTAAAATAATTTCATCAACATCAAAGTTAGTTAATTTTTCTTTGATATTAGCAAGATAAAGAGGCGCTACAATAGTATTAGTGACAATACAAATGCGCTTATTTCGAATATGAGAGGAAAACAGATCTGAATTATTAAACAGACCTGAATCTATATAAATTGGATAACTTCGGGTGCCTAAATCAAGCTGAAGTGTTGGCATGTTTTGTATCTACCACTGTCTGGACTATAAATGAAATTAAAAGTCTAAGCGCTCAATAATTTTATGCGCCACAACTTTAGCACTTTGATCATCTGTTTTAATGATCACATCTGCAATCTCTTCATAAAAAGGATTGCGTTCAACTGCTAGATTTTCTAATACAGTGCGGGGTTTTTCTGATGTTTGTAATAACGGGCGTCGGCGATCTCTTTGAGTACGAGCTACTTGTTTATCTATTGTGGTTTCAAGATATACCACAATACCACGTGCTGATAAGCGGTTACGAACTTGATCGCTAATGACAGAGCCACCGCCTGTTGCTAAAACAATACCTTGTTTTTCACTCAAGTCTTCAATAACCTCTTCTTCTCTCTTGCGAAAACCTTCTTCGCCTTCAAGATCGAAAACCCAAGCAATGTCTGCCCCAGTACGACGTTCAATTTCTTGATCTGAATCAAAAAATTCAAGATGTAGTCTGTCAGCAAGCTCTCTACCTATAGTACTTTTTCCTGCGCCCATAGGCCCAATCAGGAAGATATTACGTTTTTCTGCCATTAGATTTACTTAATACTCGTTTGTTTCAGATCATATCAAAAGGGAATTAACAGTAGTTGCCTAACTGCCTTTTGACGTTATAGAGGTCTCCCTCGGAATTTCAAGGGCGTAATTATCGCAATTGTTGGGGTAAGATTGCAAGCAACATTGTCGTTAAGTAAGATAAAAATCTTACTTAACGACAATTAAATAACTAATCTGTGCTAAAAGTGCTCGGTGACTATGCGTGGAGTTACAAAAATTAGTAATTCTTTTTTCTCATTGAACTGATTAGTATTTCTAAATAACCAACCAAAATACGGAATATCACCTAATACAGGAACCTTAGATACTGTACTTATAATTGCTTGTTGATAAATACCGCCTAGTACAATAGTTTCACCGTTATTGACTAGTACTTGAGTACCTATACGTTGGGTATCAATTGCAGGAGCTTGTCCACTTTGGACATCTGAAACGGTATCTTGAGTTACCACTAAATCCAAGATAATTTTGTTATCAGGAGTAATATGTGGCGTTACCGTTAAACTAAGCACTGCTTTTTTAAATTGTGTTGCGGTTGCTCCACTTGATGCGGCTTCTTGATAAGGAATTTCAACACCTTGTTCAATGTAAGCTTCTTTCTGATTTGCCGTGGTTATACGAGGGCTAGCAATAATTTCACCCTTGTTTTCTTTTTCCATGGCACTCAACTCAAGATCTAAAATGGTTCCATCAGCTAATCGAGCTACTTGGAATGCCAAAGCCCCAGCAGGACTTACTACAGGCAAATTAACATTCAATCGATCTACTAGCGCAGGAACAAGGCCAGTATTAGCCGAGCCTGCACCCTCTAAAGAGCCCGAGGTTGCATATTGGCCATCAGTATCTGTAACTCCCCAGCGAATTCCTAACTCTTCATTTATATTATCCTTAACGGTTACCATGCGAGCTTCGATGATTACTTGACGTACAGGAATATCTAAAATATTAACCATCCGTTTAATATCTTCAATAATTTTCGCTGTATCGCGAATTAATAAAGTGTTTGTGCGTTCATCTACTGAGACACTGCCACGAGGTGATAGGATACTCGTACCTTCATTTTTTATTAAGTCAGAGAGTTCACTGGCTTTAGCATAATTTATTTGTACATATTCAGAATACAATGTCGCTAACTCTTCGACTTGCTGTTGTGCTTGTAAATTCTTGGCTTCTCGAGCAGCGAGTTCATCGCTTGGCGCGACCATTAAAATATTGCCTTGCATACGTTTATCAAGACCTTTCACTTTCAAAATAATATCGAGTGCTTGATCCCAAGGAACGCCATCTAAGCGTAAAGTGATATTTCCTGTAACGGTGTCACTAGTAATTAAGTTAAATTCATTATAATCAGCAATAATTTGCAACACGGTACGCACAGGAATATCTTGGAAGTTTAATGATATTGCACGACCAGTAAAGTCTTCGCTATCGCCTAAATAACCAGGTACTTTCTTTTCTTTTTCTTTAACTGTTAATATAAATAAATTATCGGTTTGACGATGTGAAAAAGTAAAGTGCGTATCAACATCAATCACTAAGCGAGCGTTACGCCCTTCTTTAAATGTTTCAATACCTGAAACAATTGTACCAAAATCAGTTACATCAAGCTTATAGAGTAAATCTTCAATTATTTTTGTATTATGAAATTCAACATTAACTTTTCCTAATTTATCATTCACATCAACAGCAACCATATTGTCTTTTAAATAGACTAATATTTCAGCAGAGTTATTTTCACCTAAACGAAAATCAAGTGACTCTACATGGTTAATAAATTGCTCACCTACTGGGCTTAATGCTTCAACGATTTCAGCTGACTCACCATAATTAAAGGTAATAGAGAACTTTTTGCCCTTTAAAGCGACATCAAACACAGATAACTTATCTAAATTGATCAAGGCAACAACCTTACCAGAGCTATTATCTATAACGACATTAGTAATACCCGCATGATTAATCAGCGTCTCTTTAACCTTATCATCATACATATTTGCCGCAAAACTAACCTCAACATAAGCAGCGTCCATAGAGGTTTTGACTGCAGGTAGGGAAAGAATCTCTGTTGAGAATTCAAAGACTAATTCAATCTCATCGTCTTGAATTGTATTATAAGAAAGACCTAATAACTTACTATCACTTGCTTCCTCTGCACTGAGATTGAAAGAGGTTGTAACAAGTGTAAGTATAGTTAAAAAAACTAACCAAGTTTGTCTCATTTTAGTCACTCTAGTAAAAATTTTATAATTTTTCATGTTATTAACTAGCATTATTATTTCCCTTTACCCTTCGGATTCTGATAGAGCAATTTTAATCACTGTTGCACGTTCTACCCAACAACCTGCACCATCAGGTGTTAGTTCAACTAATTTTACGCTTTTAGCATTCACTTCTGTTATATGACCATTAAATAAACCCATGTAACTACCTATAGCAACCCTATGTAGGGTGAAATCTGAAGCCTCTACCAAAGCCCAAAGTATACCATCATCTCCCATGGTGCCACGCATTGTTATATCACTAAGTGCAAACTTTTCTAATGGTTGCTTGCGACGGCGGGGATCTGGACTTAAACACCCTGACATTTGTTGAATTTTTTGTTGAATTACCTCTGGTTTTGGTAAAGAAAATGGACTTCTTAAATCAAATGCCGAGTAATCATAATGGTTAAATGGGTGTACTTCTGGCATAGGATCAATTTGACTAGTTGTTGTTGCTTTAACCTGTTGAAGATGAGCACTAAGATCATTAGTATCATCAAAACAACCACTAACGAATACTAAAGTAATTAAAGCTAATTTCTTCATTGTGTTTTAGCCTCTTGGTAGCGGTAAGTTTTAGCTTCAAGTTTCAAGTTTAATGTATCTTTACTTGTCGGCATAATATCTATTTTAAAATCATGTAAAGTAACAATGCGAGGTAATCCTGCTATTTTACTGACAAAGCTACCAAAAGAGTGATAAGAGCCATTTACTTCGATATCAATAGGTAACTCTATGTATATCTCTTTGCTTATTTCAGGTTGCCATTCTAACTTAACAAAGTCTAAGCCACTGATAGTGCCAATAAAAGTAATATCATCTAATAAACCTGGCGTTTCATGGCTGTTAGGTAAACTTCTTAATTGGTTCGCAAACATATCTTCTGCTTCTAACATCTGTGCTCTAAACAAGTCTAAATTTGCCGCAACTTTGTATTTACTTTTAAAAGACTGCTTTAACGTGACTTCTTCCGCAATAACCTGATCAAGTTTTTTAATTTTGTCACTAATTAAACCAACATACCCTAAACCGATAACAACAATTGATAAAAAAACAATCAGAACCAATTTCGCTGCTGCTGGCCATTGACCAATATTTTCAAGTTCTAAATTTTCAAATTGTGATGCGTCAAACTTCAAAAGACACCTCCATTAAGCATTAAAGCTGTTCTTAGCAAAGAGGTTTTACATTGGACATGTCTCACTTACCACCTCCATTTGCTGTATTAGCAAGTTTAGTATTTGAATCATTCAACAGCCCTTTAATCTTCACTCGCATCTTAAAACTACTCAGAAGTTTAGGAGAGTCTTCATCCGAGGTAATTGATTCTGGCGTAGCGTCAGTAAATAAATCTGATAATTCAATCGCTCTGATCATATTAGCTAAATGATTGTTTGACACACTTTTTCCCGTAATTTGAATGGTATTGCCATTTTTATCAATTTGAGTAATATAAATTCCATTAGGAATTATCGTGGCGATTTCATCAAGGACTTGCGTCCCAACATTACGACTGCGCTGCAATTGCTCTACAACATCTATGCGTTTTTGTAATGCTGCTTTCTTATCATTTAAGGTTTTTATTTCTGCTATCTGTATATCTAATAGTTGAATTTCATTTTTCAAAAATGCATTACGGGCCAGTTGTCCATCTATACGTGCTTGAAAAAACAAATTAACTGATAAAACTAATGCAAAGGCACACAGTCCTGCAGCAGCTAAAATGATAAAAAATTCTTTTTGCTTCGCCTTAAGTGCTTCTTCGCGCCAAGGGAGCAGATTTATATATGCCATGGCGTAAAACTCCTTAAAGCTAACCCTGTTGCTAACATAAATTGTGGTGCTATTTTAGCTAACTCATCTGCATTTATTGACTTGCCTATTTCCATATTGTTGAACGGGTTAGCAATAACTGTATGAATACCCAATTCATCGGTAAGTAATTTCTCTAAGCCTTCAATTGAAGCCGTTCCGCCAGAGACGAGTATATAATCTACTTTATCGGCACCACTTGAAGTCAAAAACATTTGAATCGCTCGACGTATTTGTTGCATTAAAATGGTATGAAAAGGAGCTAACACTTCAAAAGTATAATTAGGAGGTAAATCTTGAGTAATTTTTGCTTCTTCAGCATCTTCAAATGATTTGTTATAATATGAAACAATTGAACGAGTGTATTGCTCACCACCAAATATTTGATCTCGGCTATAGAGATGCTTTCCTGCTTTGGTTGCAGAAAAAAGTGTCATGGTGGCACCAATATCTACAATTGCTACTGTTTTATTTACCGCATCTTCAGGTAGTTGGGATAAACATAAATCATGTGATCTGCTCACCGCATAAGATTCAACATCAATAACTTTCGCATGAAAATCACCTGACTCCAAGGCAGCAATCCTTGCTTCAATAGATTCTGCTCGTGCAGCACTAAGTAAGACATTAACTTTACTCGGATCTGACTCATTAACATCTAACGATTCAAAATCTAAGCTTACTTCGTCTAAAGGATAGGGAATTAAACTATCTGCTTCTATTTCAATCTGGCTAGCTAATTCATCTTCACTAAGAGCAACATCCATATAAATAATTTTAGTGATTACAGTTTGCCCCGATACAGCAGCAGCAGCTTCTTTTGCCTTCATCGATATTTTTTGGCGAATCTTAGCGATAACATTACCAACCGCTTCAATATCATGAATCTCACGGTCAACAACTGCACCACGTATCATGGGCTCAATTGCAAAGTCTTCTATAATAAAACCTTCATTACTCTTACTGAGTAAAACCGCTTTGACGGCATGAGATCCTATATCGATCCCTACCATCATAGCGGTCTTCTTTTTCCATAGTTTATCTAGCATAACAGCTCACTAAATCAAATTGTTGTAATTATTTTAGAAATGTTTTCATATAAATACATTTATTACATGGTTTTACAAGATATACTAGTCTTATCTGATATTTTTATCCACAATTAGAGGGAATGTAGTGTTTTCTGTCAAAAATTGGCTCAAGCTTACTGTTATCTTAGTATTTATTACTTTTTTGGGCACATTTGTTTTATATTTAACTTTGCGCGATGAATTGCCCGATATTAATTCGTTAAAGGATGTTCAATGGCAAACGCCCATGCAAATCTACAGTATTGACGGGGCGTTAATTTCTCAATTTGGTGAGAAAAAACGAAAGCCATTAACCTTTGATGAGATTCCTCAGCAATTAATCAATGCCTTATTAGCCACCGAAGATGATCGTTTTTATTTTCATTTTGGAGTTGACCCTATCGGTATGGCACGCGCTATTTTTGGTCAAATAACAGGAAATAGTCGAGGCGGTGCTAGTACCATCACGATGCAAGTTGCTAGAAACTTCTTTTTAACTCGCGAACAAACCTATATTAGAAAAGTGAGAGAGATTTTTTTATCTTTTCATATTGAAAGCTTATTAACTAAAAATGAAATTTTGACGCTTTATGTTAATAAGATTCCCTTAGGACATAGATCTTTTGGTTTCGGTGCCGCGGCACAAGTCTATTATGGCAAAGAGATTGAACAACTTAATTTAGCGCAAATAGCGGTGTTGGCAGGCCTACCAAAAGCCCCTTCAACCTACAACCCTATCCGCTCGATTGAAAAAGCCAAGTTACGAAGAACAACAGTATTACAGCGGATGCTAGTTAGCGGCTATATCACAGATCAAGAATACCAACAGGCAAAAATAGCTCCAATTACTGGCAAGCGCCATGGAGCAAACATAGAATTAGACGCACCTTATATTGCTGAAATGGCTCATAAAGAAATGCTCCTCCGCTACGGAAAAGAACAAGCTTATGCTGGTGGTTATAAAGTATTTACTACCGTCACTAATAAATTACAACAAGCCGCACACACTGCTGTCACTTCAAATTTATTACGCTATGATCAACGTCATGGCTACCGTGGTGCTGTTGCCTCTCTTCGCCCGACTGAAGAGTTAACTGACATTACCACCTCACAAACAAACGACAAAGCACAATCAATAACCAATCATTTACCCCTAACAGCTGATGAAATTGAAACTGCACTTAACAATGTTACTCATTATCAAATGTTAGCACCTGCTGTCGTTACACAAGTAAATGAAAAATCAGTTAATATCACCTTCCGAGATAATAAAGAAGCGATAATACCCTGGGCTGGCATGGCTTGGGCGCGTCCTTATATAAATGACCAAAAGCAAGGCCAGGTTCCCAAGGTAGCGAGTGAAATATTCCGTTATGGTGATGTTATATTAGTCAATAAGACATCGACAGGTGAATACAGGTTAAGCCAACTTCCTATAGCCAGTGCTGCCATTATTTCCCTATCACCAGATAATGGAGCAATTAAAGCTGCCGTTGGTGGTTTTAGTTTCAAGCAAAGCCAATTTAACCGTGTAACCCAAGCCAAACGTCAAGTGGGGTCAAATATTAAACCTTTTATTTACTCTGCAGCATTAGAAAATGGCTTTACTCTCGCCTCATTAATAAATGATGCACCTATTAATCAATGGGATAAAAGTAGTGGTGTTGTATGGCGACCAAAAAATTCGCCAGAAACATATGTTGGACCACTTAGAATGCGCTTAGCCTTAGCGCAATCAAAAAATGTAGTTGCGGTTAGATTATTAAAAAGTATTGGCATAGGAAAAACAGTAGATCACCTTTCATCTTTTGGTTTTTCGCCCGACGAATTACCGCGTAATGAATCGTTAGCCTTGGGCTCAGCTTCATTAACGCCGTTGGAGCTTGTTACTGGTTTTGCAACGTTTGCCAATGGCGGTTTTATAATCGAGCCTTACTTAATTGAGCGTATTGAAAATGCTGAAGGGGAAGTTATCTATCAAGCTAATCCTGAATTGGCTTGTGATCCCTGTATTGCATCGACTGAATATGATCAATATTTGGAAGAAATGAATCCCTATGATGATGAATACTCAACAAGTAGTTTGGAAGATAAAAATCCCATTAGTGCACCATTAGTTTCGGCGCCTAGAGCGATATCAGCACAAAATGCATTTTTGATTACCCAAGCACTTAATAGTGCTATTTGGGGAGCTGATTGGTCTGTAGAGAATGGTTGGCAAGGTACAGGATGGCGCGCTAGAACATTAGAACGTCGTGATATTGGCGGAAAGACAGGTACCACTAATGAAGCCAAAGATGCTTGGTTTTCTGGTTTTACACGTCGCTTAGTGACCACCTCATGGATAGGATTTGATGACCCTAGTCGTAACTTAGGTAAATCCGTATACAACAATAATCTAGGTAGAAATCAAATTACCGGTAAAGAGTTTGGTGCTAAATCAGCCCAACCTGCATGGATAAGTTTTATGAAAATTGCGTTAACTGATATCCCCTTCGAGTCTTTTGAACCACCTGCTGAAATCGTTTCTGTGCGCATTGATAAAGCAACGGGTAAGTTAACCACTAAAACCAATAAGAGTAGTTTATTTGAATACTTTGAATTAGGTACCGTACCTACCGAATACATAAGCACTGATAATAGTGCTGATATATTTCAAAGTATGGAGGGTGTTAACAATGAAGAAGAACTATTTTAATTGTAGCCTTGAATGGTGAAGATTACTGGCAATGTTTAGCATGTAAACAAGGTTATTGTGGCCCAAACTATAATCCTGAAGACTTATACCCGTGTTACGCCAAAATGCAGGATTCAGCTGGAATTAGAAACGTCTTTAGGCAAGGCATTGATTGAAGAGAATGGTGGTTGGGCATAGTCAATTAATCGGGTAACCGAAGCTATCTAGCCTCTAGCTCACACCACCCTGCATGCAGCTCAGCACAAGCCAATTCATGAGAACCCCGAACTTAAATACTCCCGTTAGGGTAGTGAAGGAAAAATACTGCAAATTAAGCTAAGCTTATTTATGAACGCTATACCCAAGTTACTTCAAAATGCAGGATTCAGGATGACTGAGCAAAATATGCTCATCGTTACATCTATTTTTAATGGAACAACCATTAATAAAAAGATGCGCCTTGATCATGATTCGCTCAGGTATCCTGAAACTCGCACTTTGAAGTGTCTTGGGTATATAACATGAGGACGAATGATCATGAAAATTGCAGACCTTCACAGTGAAATTCAAATGGGTATTATCAATTACTTTTCCGTACACCCTGATGCATCAGCGTCAGCATCGCGAATATGTAATCAATGGCTTGCCAATGAGAAGTATTCTCACAATATTGCGCAAGTACAAACTGCCGTTGATGGCTTACTGTCCCGAGGTGAAATTCATAAGCGTGCAGGCGCTGATATATACACTTTATAGTGCCACGTTATATTTTGCTGTTATCAATAATGCGACAAATAAAATGCTAAATCTAATATCAAATCAGATCAGATCATAATCGTCCAGTTGCTTTCAATCTCTTTTGTACTCTTTGGTGATACAATTTTGATAAGTAAGGACGAATGATAGGCAGGGATATTAACCAAGCTATTAATTTTAGCAGCCATACCCGTTCCATTAAAACGATATATGCATCTAATTCAGATAAAATCTGGCCATTTGAAAGTTGGAGGTGAAGCTCCGAAAGAGCCTTAAGGGGATCAATGCCTAAATTTTTTAAATACTCATCTTGACCTGTAATATCCAACCACTTGACTTGCTTGCCCAGTGAGCCAGCAAGGCGTTCGTAAAGACGCCGATCTTTTATACACCTAGGACAAGCACCATCATAGAATACTGTTAGAGATAATTGTTCATTTCGCATATTTTTATCTAGAAAATCAAATAAAATTACTGTGTACAATATAGCTTTATTTTCTATCTTACGCCATTTTATAGCCGTTTCATATTTCGGTTAGACTACCGATAAAAAATTTGATCCTGTTCACTAAATAACATAAATGTTATGGCTTCTCGTTAGTTGTTATACCAATCTCACTAACTATGTGATCATTTCTACAGGTTAAAACAGATCACCTAATTAATGAAACTGGTATTAGACTAAATTAAATATCTTTAATTAAAACTTTTGATTTTCGCTGAAAGTTATACAGCTTTTTTTTACCTTCAGGCAGCTTGCTCATCGGTTGTTCAATAAAGCCCTGCTCAAGAAACCAATGGCCACTTACCGTTGTTAACACAAATATAGCGGCAAGTTGTTGTTGCTTTGCAGCATTTTCAAGCGCTGTCATCAAACGTGCTCCGCGATCACCTTTGCGGTAATCTGGGTGTATAGCGACACAGGCTACCTCGCCCATTTTCGCATCCGAATAGGGATATAAAGCGGCACAAGCAATAATAACGTCTTCTTTTTTGATCACGGTGAACTTATCAATTTCTACTTCAAGTAATTCACGTGAGCGTTTGACTAAAACCCCTTCTTCTTCAAGCGGTGCTAATAATTCCAAAATACCGCCAACATCGTCAATCGTTGCTATTGCTACTTGTTCTTTATGATCTTTAGCAATCAAAGTGCCAGCACCATCACGGGTAAAAAGCTCTTGTAATAATGCAGAATCACTTTGATAACTCACACAATGACAACGTTCAACACCATTTTCACCACATTGAATTATTGCGCGAAGCAATAACTGACGCACATGACAATCTTTCTCATCCAATAATGTTTTAACGGTACGAACACTACAACTTCTGATCAATTCGCCCGTTTTAGCCAATAAGCCTTCATCTTCGGTTAAGGTGATCAATTTATCCGCTTTTAAAGCAATGGCTGTTTGTGCAGCAACATCTTCTAACGCCAGATTAAATACTTCACCTGTGGGCGAATAACCGATGGGTGATAATAAAACAATCGAGCCATAATTTAGCTGCATGTTAATGCCGTCAGAATCAATTCTTCGAACACTTCCGGTATATTTGTAATCGATACCATCACGAACGCCTATAGGCTTGGCAATCACAAAGTTACCGGTACTCACACGAATTTGTGAACCGTGCATAGGTGAGTTGACTAACCCTGTACTTAATAAGGCTTCAATATGTAAACGTAAAGAGCCTGTGGCATCTTTTACCGCTACTAGTGTATCAGCGTCGGTAATACGAATATTTTTTTCAATTACTTGCGTAATATTTCGTTGTACCATGCGTTCTTCAATTTGTGGCCGTGCGCCATGCACTATCACTAACTTAACGCCCAAACTGCGCAACAAAGAGATATCATGAATAATATTGGCAAAATTTGCATGTGAAACAGCTTCTCCGCCAAACATTAATACCACCGTTTTACCACGATGCGCATTGATGTAAGGCGCAGCACTTCTAAACCACTTTACATTATTTTTATTATTATCCATGATGATCTTTTATTTCCCTAACGTCTTTTACTTTGCACTATCAGAACGGCCAACAATATATTCCATTGCCACTTCATCTGCAGGGTCTTTATGAGGACTTGGCTCACTGTCTTCAATAATATTTTCAGCAAGTGAGCTTTTATCAATTAAATTAAAGCCTAATTGAGCAAAATATTGCGGAATATAAGTCAATACAATAATTTGCTCTAGTTCCATCTGATGAGCAAATTCAAGTAAATATTGAACCAGTGCTTCACCCTGACCTTGTTTTTGAGCATTTTCGTCAATGACGACCGAGCGGATTTCAGCAAGCCCGGTTTGATAGATATATAGCGAAGCAGAACCGACCACTTTCCCTTCAATTTCAGCAACCACAAAGTTTTGAATGTCATGAATAATATTGTCACGTGTACGTGGTAATATTTCGCCTTTTTCAGCCCAAAACGTAGTTAAAGAAAATATACTGTCAACGTCTGACATTCTTGCTCTACGTACCGACATCGCTGCCGCTTTTTGTGCATTCAAACGTTGTTTTACTTGCTTTAATGCGCCTTTGATTTGTTGCTTACCTGGAGCGCCAACAACATTTTCATTAAGAATTTCACCATCGCCCGACTGAATATTTGCTAACGCTTGTTCAACCTGACCACGTGATGTACCACCCAGTGCTTCACGCTTATCTAACGTCGACTCTATTGATAAGTGTTGATAAACATCTTGGCCAATTTTTTTACTGTATTCTTGCAGCTGAGTAAGGGTTAAATCTTCTAACGGAACACCTTTGTCAATGGCGGCAAGTACCACTTCCCCAACAATGTGATGTGCTTCACGAAATGGAATATCTTTACTCACTAGGTAATCAGCTAACTCGGTAGCGTTAGCATAACCTTGCTGCGCTGCCGCTAATGTGCGTGAACGATTTACTTTTAAACCATCAGCAACTAAAACCGCCATTTCCATACATTCTTGCCACGTATCAAGAGCATCAAAAAGACCTTCTTTATCTTCTTGCATGTCTTTGTTATACGCAAGTGCCAATGCCTTCATAGTAGTTAACATACCCGTTAACGAACCAAAAACACGACCTGCTTTACCGCGAATTAATTCACAAGCATCAGGGTTTTTCTTTTGCGGCATTAATGATGAACCAGAGCTAACTAAGTCACTCATTTCAACAAAGCCTGCTTCACCCGAATTGTAAAAAATCAAATCTTCTGCAAAACGTGATAAATGCATCATTGAAATACTGGCTGACGCAAGTAATTCAATAACATGATCTCTGTCGGATACCGCATCTAAACTATTTAACGTTGCCGTTCTAAAGCCTAGGTTATGCGCTAATTTATTACGATCAATTGGGTAGGCTGTACCTGCTAAAGCGCCTGAGCCTAATGGCGAAACGTCTAAGCGATAAAGCGCGTCTTTTAAACGACCAATATCACGGTTAAACATTTCAACATAGGCTAAACACCAATGACCAAACGTTACTGGTTGGGCGCGTTGTAAATGGGTGTACCCTGGCAATACCGTGTCTTTTTCACGCTCAGCCAAGTTCATCATGGCTTGTTGTAAATTAACTAAGGCAAACAATAATTCGCCGCCGGTTTCTTTACACCAAAGCTTTAAATCTGTAGCCACTTGATCATTACGGCTGCGGCCAGTATGGAGTTTTTTACCTAAATCACCTGTTTTTTCAATAAGCGCAATTTCAACCCAACTATGAATATCTTCGGCATCTGAGCCTAAAATCTGCTGTGGATTTTCTTCAACAGAAGCTTTTAATTCATTAAGTGCTGCGGTAAGTTCAGTTAACTCAGTTTCGTTAATTATCCCGACAGAATGAATAGCACCTGCCCACGCGATAGAGCCAACAATATCTTGTACTGCCATGCGGTAATCTACAGGCAGTGAATCATTGAATTTTTTAAACTGTAAACTAGGTTGCCCTTTAAAGCGTCCGCCCCATAAAGCCATAGTTATTTACTCCAATTTTTTTCGAAAATACTACTTAGAATGTAAAGAAAGCTAGCCACGCAATAGCGCCCGCCACATCTCACAAGTAAAGCCATGATTACTTCTCTTTCTGAGAAAGTGCAGTGATACGGCTAGATAAACTGAATAAACGGATAAAACCTTCAGCGTGTTTTTGGTCGTAAACATCATCAGCACCAAAAGTAGCAAACTCTTCTGAGTATAAGCTGTTTGGCGAACGACGTTGAATAACTTGTGCCATACCTTTGTAAAGTTTAACGACTACATCACCCGTTAGCTTTTCAGCAAAAGAAGCAGCAGAAGCTAGTTGTGCTTTTGCTAAAGGTGTAAACCAACGGCCATCATAAATTACGTGAGAGAATTCATGGCCTACCGATTCACGGTATTTTAAAGATTCTTTATCTAAAATAAGTGTTTCTAGCCCTTTATACGCAGCCATTAATACTGTGCCGCCAGGAGTTTCGTAACAACCACGAGACTTCATACCAACTAAACGGTTTTCAACAATATCGATACGACCAACACCATGTGCTGCAGCCTTATCATTAAGGTACATTAGTGCTTCATAAGCACCAGGGCTATTTTCCGTACCATTACCAGAGAAGTCTTTACCGTCAACAGAAACTAATTCACCGTCAAGGAAGCTTAACGCTACTTTTTCAGCTACATCAGGTGCATCCATTGGATCAACTGTCATGGTCCATACTTCTTTAGACGGTTCACACCATGGGTCTTCTAATTCTCCACCTTCGTGAGAAATGTGCCATGCGTTTGCATCACGGCTATAAATTTTAGTTAATGAAGCGGCACATGGAATTTCACGTTCAGCTAAGTAATCTAATAAGTCTTCACGAGATACCATATCCCACTCACGCCATGGCGCAATAACAGTAAGCTCAGGAGCAAGGGCTGCAAAACAAGCCTCGAAACGTACTTGGTCATTACCTTTACCGGTACAACCGTGACAAACTGCGTCAGCACCAACTTTTAAAGCTACTTCAATATGAGCTTTAGCAATTATGGGACGTGCCATTGAAGTACCCAATAAATATTGACCTTCATAAACCGCGCCCGTTTTAAGAATTGGGTAAATATATTCTTTAACATATTCTTCTTTCAAATCGGCTACATAACACTCAGAAGCGCCTGAAGCGATTGCTTTTTCTTTAATGCCAACAAGCTCTTCTTCGCCTTGACCAACATCAGCACAAAATGCGATTACTTCACAATTATCATAGTTTTCTTTTAACCATGGAATGATGGCTGAGGTATCTAAACCACCTGAATATGCTAATACTACTTTCTTAATTTGTTTCTTTTGAATACTCATAATTTTGTTCTCTAAATTTGTTTAAATAATTTCTTAATAAATGATTTTTTAGTAAATAGGTTCGTTATTTTAGTAGCGATACCAATACGGCATTCTGTGCCCACATTCTATTTTCGGCTTGCTGAAATACCACCGCCATCTCACTGTCAAACAGTTCAGTGGTAATTTCTTCTTCCAAATGTGCTGGCTGACAATGCATAACTACACTTGCGTTCGCCTTAGTCATCAATTGGTGATTGACTTGATAGGGAGCAAAATGCGCCAATATCTTCGCTTTATTACTCGCGTCTTCATCGCCCATTGAAATCCATGTATCTGTATAGATAACATCTTGTGCACCAATAGCTTCAACATCAGTGGTGATAGTCAGTTTGGCACCCGACTCATCTGCCAATGCTTGTGCAACCGCGACAATATCTGATTGTGCTTCATAACCTGTAGGCGTAAGTAAGGTAAAATCAACACCTAAGGTTGCTGCCATAATCATCAATGAATTAGAGACATTATTACCATCACCGACATAAGCCAATTTAACGCTACTTAACTCACTTTTATTTAAGGACGGAAGTAACTCAGCTAAGGTAACAAAATCAGCCAATGCTTGACAAGGGTGATACACATCACACAAGGCATTAATTACTGGAACACTACCGTGCTTGGCTAAGCCTTGAATTGAATCGTGACTAAAAACTCGGGCAACAATAGCATCGGCAAAGCAGGATAAATTTTTGGCATAATCGCTAACACGCTCACGTTCACCCAACTTGCCGTTTTGTTGCCCTAAATATAAGGCATGACCACCAAGTTTATTGATACCCATATCAAAGCTAACATGAGTTCTTAATGACGGTTTTTCAAAAATCATCGCCACTGACTTTCCAGCTAAAGCTTGATTATAATCGGTAGGATTGCTTTTAATCTTTATGGCTAACTCAATCAAGGCTAGCAATTGGTTTTTATTTAACTGATCATCAGCTAAAAAGTGGTTTAATTGGTTCGACATTAGTATCTTCTTCTAAAAAATTCTTATTACGTTAACGCCCTCCTGTTATTTATTAGAGGGGCTATAAGATCCTAGTCAGGCTGAATTTGTGTTCCTACACCCTGACCATCAAGTAATTGCATAATTTGCTCTGGCGATTGCCAGCTGGCAACCGCGATACTTCGTCGTAATTGATTCGCCGCATGTAAGGCTGCATTTACTTTAGCTGTCATGCCACCAGCAATAACACCTTCATCAATAAGCTTGTTTGCTTGCTCACTATTTAAACTAGGCAAATACTCACCATCAGCCCCTTTTACGCCGTTAACATCTGTCAATAACAATAATTGAGCGTTTAACAGCTGACAAATTGCCACTGCGGCATCATCAGCATTCACATTAACTAGATCACCATTAGGTAACGCGCCAATAGAAGAAATAACAGGTAAAAAATGATTATTTAGTAAGGCATCTAATAATACACTATTTTTTGCACTAGGAAGACCTACTTGTCCTAAATCTTGTGGTGATAAACTGCACTGAATCATATCCCCATCGGTTAACGATAAACCCACGGCAGGCAAACTCATACTATTAGCAGTAGCAACTATCGATTTGTTCACAGTCCCCGCTAATGCACCACTAATTAAGCCTATTTGCTCTTTAGGGGTTACTCTCAAACCATGTTTTTTAACGGTAGTAAAACCTGCCTGCGCTAGCATGTCATCAACAACGCAACCGCCGCCATGCACTAAGACAACTTTAGCATCAGTCTTTAGCTTGGTGATCACGGATAATAAATTGTTCAGTGCATCTTCTTTTTCTAAGATGGCACCGCCTATTTTTATAACTAAGGGTTTAGGGTTACTCATGTCTATCTCTTATCTTTTCGTTATTCTTTATTTGTTACTGCTATTTAGAGGCCATCAAGCTGTACTCGCTTGGTAAACCAAGAGAAATATTAAAACATTGTAAGGCCTGTGATGCTGCACCTTTTAGCAGGTTATCAATAGCACAACTTACCACAAGCACATGTTTCTCTTCATCAAGTTGCCAATGCACATCAGCGAATGGAGTATTAGCAACATTGCCTATTTGCGGCCAAGCTTTTACTAGCCTAACCAATGGCTTGTCAGCATAGGCTTGTTCAAATGCTTGTGCTACTTGTTTGGCGTTAATTTCTGTTTTTAATTGTAATGTTACCGTTGCCAACAAGCCTCTTGTATAAGGTGCTAAATGTGGATTAAATATCACCTGCGCATTAGCTTCTTGAGATATTTCAGGTTGGTGCCTGTGTTGCAAAATATTATAAGGCTTTAAGCTAACTTCATTAAAATTAGTAGCTAAAGAGGCACTTCTACCTGCACCGCTAACACCACTAATACCATTAACCACAATAAGTGAATTTTCAACATGAAAATTGTTACTGGTAATCGGTTTAAGGGAAAGTAAACTCGCGGTTGGATAACAACCTGGAACGGCAATCAAATTTGTATCCGCAATATCGTCTTGATGCCACTCGGCTAAGCCATATATAGCACTTGATAGCGCCTCTACATTGGCATGTTCAAAACCATAAAACGTTGGGTAATCTTGAGGGTTTTTAAGTCTAAAACCACCTGAAAGATCAAATACCTTAACACCTGCCTCAACAAAAGCATGCGCCCAATCGGCACTAAATTCATGAGGAGTAGCAAAAAAAACAGCATCTAACTCTTTGGCAGAAGCTTCAAACCATTCCTTAGAAAAAGACTGCAGGGGTATATCACATATCCCTTGCCAGCGACCATGTAACTCGCTAAAAAGTTTTCCACAGGAAGAAGAGTTTTCTGACACAATCAAATGTTGTATTGAAACTTTATCGTGCTGACATAATAAACCAACTAATTCAGCACCGGCATAACCACTTGCGCCGATAACGGCGACCTTCATAACTTTTGACACAACCAAAGACCTTAATATTCAAATAAACAATAACGATATGCTTTTTACCAGGGAAAAACTACCTCTTATAACTAAAGCATTCAAGAGATAATAAAAAATTCTCTATCGTCGTCGTATTTCTTGAACAATTAGCATTACACTGTACCTTTATGAAAAAAGTAGCCTTATGAAAGCAGGTTATTTACACTGGGAGAGCAACTTACCAGTTAATGGGTAGTTATGCAACTATTTAGCATAACTATTTAATTTTTATTTGAGTTTTTTTACCGGAATAGTTTTTATGTCGCAGCTACCTAATTTCAAACAATCATTAACTCAGTTGATTGCCTGCCCTTCTATTAGCTCTACTCAAGCGAGTTGGGATCAAGGTAATTTAGAAGTTATTCAATTGCTTGGAACATGGTTTGAGCAGTTAGGCTTTAGCATTGATATTCAAAAGGTTCCCGGCGCACATAAAACCAGTGACAATAAATATAATTTACTTGCCAAACTTGGCAGTGGCGAAGGTGGTTTGTTACTTGCGGGTCATAGTGACACTGTACCTTTTGATGAAAGACGTTGGCAAAGCGACCCTATGGGTGTAGTCGATAAAGATGATAAATTTTATGGCTTAGGCACTTGTGATATGAAAGGTTTTTTCGCCTTTATTTTACAAGCCTGTAAAGGACTAGATGCAAAACAACTAAAAAAACCATTATACATCCTAGCAACAGCCGATGAAGAAACCACCATGGCCGGAGCGCGGTTTTTTGCTCAAAGCCAAGCGGCAAAACCTGATGTGGCAATTATTGGCGAACCCACTAACTTAGTCCCTGTAATGATGCACAAAGGGCACATGTCACATCGTATTAGTGTACAAGGGCAGTCTGGTCACTCTAGCAAACCGAGTTTAGGCGTTAATGCCATTGAAATAATGTATGAAGTGATTGGCCAACTCATCAATCTACAAGAAAAGTTCAGGTTGAACTATAAAAATGAAGCCTTTGATGTGCCAGCACCCACCTTAAATTTTGGTGCCATTAAAGGAGGTGATAATGCCAACCGTATTTGTGGTCATTGTGACTTGGACATTGATTTACGATCACTACCGGGGATGAGTGATGACGAACTACTGCATTGGTTAAGCGAATCATTGAAGTCTTTGGCTGAGAAATATCCAGGTCGTATTAGTTTTGAAGAACTACATCCTAGCTCACCAAGCTTTGAACAAGAGAAGAGTACAAATAATGAAGAATGTTTTGTTAGCATCGCCGAAGAAATTAGTGGCCATACCTGTTGCGCGGTAAATTACGCTACTGAAGCGCCCTATATTCAACAGCTAGGCTGTCAAACAATTGTATTAGGGCCGGGCTCAATCAACCAAGCACACCAACCAAACGAATTTTTAGCCCATAGCGAAATAGATAAAACAGACAAGTTGTTGATAGCAATGATCCAACGTTATTGTTTATGAATAGACAACAACCTAAAATGCATTCGAATAACGCTATTCAGAGCACTTTGGATGAACTTTGTTGTTTTTGTAATATTATTGATAATTCCTTTATAAACAAAAGTGAAATAACTTCAACTAGGATTCTTATTTATCCAAGTTCTTTAACGCTTTAAGAGCACTGCGTTCTATTTCTTGAGCATAAATAGCCGTTGGTTTATCAGTAATATTCGTATACAACACTACTTTACTATCGGTCACTTGAATACCGTAACTACCTGATGTTAAGTAAACACCACCAGAATATAGACCCGATGTAGATAACCAGTCCGCTTTGTGTTGCTCGAGCCACTCTTTCAACATAATGTATTCTGCATCTTTCGCCGTTAACTGTATTTTTCTCTCGCCGCCATTGCTCAAAAACACCGTCACTTCCGCATCAAGTTGCACATCGACTAATTTACTGCAACCCATTAACACAAGTAATAATGCTGATATAACTAGAATATATTTTTTCATTTTGATTGTCCGATCCATTTATGTTGAGAATTAAATACGTCAAGATATAAAATATTGATAACGTTATTTTAAACTAATTTGTTTTTGATAATTTGATAAAACTCAACTTTTTAGCTTTTTCTATTCGATTAAAGGCTGTTGATATTTCACAAAGACAGACATATTAATGCACTAGTGCAAACAAACTTTTAACATGCATTTTTTATGAAGTAGAAACAGTATTTTTAATGCTCTTTTATGAAAAAGGGTCGAGTTCTTTACCGATAGCTTGAGCGCGTTGAAATTTAGGTCTGTTTTTTAGTCTCATCAAATAAGCTGAAATTTGTGGGCTAAAGTGCCTGTCTAACTGTAACAAGGTAGCTAAGTGCAAAGAAAATCCGATGGCGATATCAGCGATAGTAAATCGCTCAGCACATAAGTAATCATGGTGAAGTAAATGTTCGCTCAAGCGTGTTAAGCGTGCAACAAACCAAGCATCATAATCATCGGCTGTTTGTTGCTGAGTACACCCTTTAGCCGCAAAAGCACGATACCTCAATACTAATGTTTGTGGAAACGTTAATGTGGCATCACTATGATAAAGCCAGTTTAGATAATCACCATAACCACTATCGACTACGGACAGTATCAGGTTATTTTTACTGTGGTACTTTTCACCTAGGTAATGACAAATTGCCACCGACTCAGTCATCTGTATTTCACCATTTTCCCCATCAACAAAGAAAGGTACTGTGCCCAAGCTATTCAGCTCTTTATATTTTTCAACGGTATAGCGAGGCGGAAACGCCATAGTTTCTATATCGTAATCTATCCCTAACTCTTCTAAGGCCCACAATACTCGTAATGAACGGCTATTGTAACAATGCCACAGTTTTGGTTTGACTTTTGCTGTCACTAAAGAATTTTTCATTTATATCCTTCTGATCATTGCTTAGCTACCTAATAAACGCTTCACTAATAGTAAATTTCCTGTAATTATTCACCATACCCAGCGTGCACGTCATTCCGGTTGTGTCTTTGCCGATAGGACGTGGGTACTTAGCTTTGGTCTGGAACTACAAAGCTGAAGCAGGAATCTGCCTGTTTTAAACATTAGACTCCCGATTAAAACATCTCGGGAGTGACGATAGGTGAGTAGTTACAATTTCCTTTATCTATTATAAATATTTTAGCCAAATTGAATCCAGATGTTTGGCCAAAAACTATAAAATACCATTTTGACGAGTTCCAATAAAATTTGCTTACTAATCCTTTTTATTCCAAAGCTTTTGATTAATTTTAACTGAAAAGAATTCATTTGCATGCCAACAACGCGGTAGTAAATCCAATTCTTGTCTTTCCTGATAATTTGAAGATAACAACTCAAGAATTTCATTCAAGCGCTCTTTACTTAAGCGAGCTACTTTTTTAGCCATATGTGGAAAGTATAAATTACTTTGTTTCTCCACCTCTATATTATGCCCATGACTAATAAAAGCTAATTTCCTCGTTGCTATACGACATAGCGGTTGCTCAGGCAAAGCTGGGTATAATCGATTTACAATTGCATATTCATAACACCCTCCTTCTTGTGGCATATAAATCACACCATAACCTTGAGGGAACATACCTGTTATTTGATACAGCGCATCAACAACTTTCTGAGAGCAGGCCCCTAACTCAGCATTTTTATTTAATACCTGATAAACCTTAGGTAACACCTTATAGTTGTAGCTACTTTTGGTTGAAAGAATAATAGAGGTGTATATTTGTGGTACTTTCAATAAATTACCAATACCTTGCTTTACTTTGAAACTACTTTTAATTAATTGTTGTAAAAATTGCGACTTTACTTTTTCATCAACGACAAACTGGTCACGCTCTTCTTTAGAGTTCCCGACATAAACAGGGACACTTAAACCATCAATAATATATTTCAATGTTTGCTTATAATTGATGGTTAATAGCTTTTTCCGTTCATCTACAACCAATGTTCTATGAGGGTCTTCTGTCAAATCTGTACCAACGAGTATAGCTTGTGCATCACTGTGATAAATACCGATATCTTGAAGTAACGCCGCCATCAACAAGGGTATTTTGATTTGTTCGATTACACGACGTTGAGCATCAAGATCAAACTGCGCATAGGGTTGCTCAGGAAATTCAGCTAATGTTTTAGTTATATGAGAATCGGTTATTTCACCATCAAACAACAGTTTATCTAATAAGCGTAAGCTTAATATCGCTTTATATAACGACTTATAATACTCGTTGTTATCGGTAACTTTCTTGCCTTCAGTTGGGCTAATTAATTGAATAGTACCAAGGAGTTGAGCTGACTTACGATTACTTTCCTCAAAGCTGTCACCTTCAGTTAAATCAATAATTTCAAGACAAATATTGAGTAAATGATTATGACGGTCAATACGTTCTAATTTTTCTAGCTCGAGGTGGTTTTCACTTACCGTTTCATCCGTTGCCATAAAAGACTGATGATTAAAATAATGAATTGCTCGTTCAAGCATAGAGTCTTTGAGTTGACTCCGTCCATAGATTTTGCTCAGCAAGCTATGAACTTGACGAGTATAATGTGTTTGATGCTGGTCAGGTTTAGCCATTACGTCGATAAAGCATATGAATAAAAGTCAATAATGCTAGAAAAAACAAAACTAAGCAACTGAGCTCTATATACCCATAATACTCGAGGGTTAGTTTAATCCTTTAATTTTACTCTTTAGATCTTTTGTCACTAAGCAATTTGACTTTGCTCTAAACCATGCGCCAAGTCAGCTAAAATATCTTCAATAGCTTCGATACCCACAGAAATACGCACCAATGAATCTGTGATACCCGCTTCTAGCCGAGCAGCTTCTTCCATACCAGCATGCGTCATTGTCGGCGGATGACTGATCAAACTCTCTACCCCGCCTAAAGATTGCGCTAAGGTAAATAAGCTTAAATTATCAAACAATTTTTTCACGGCATTGACGCCGCCTGTTATTTCAAAACTTAACATAGCACCAAAACCTGATTGCTGCTTTTTAGCGATATCATGACCAGGATGATCAGTAAATCCTGGATAGTAAACAACATCAATAGCAGTATGGTTCTTTAAAAAAGCAGCCACTTTTTCAGCATTTTCTTGGTGCTGTTTAATACGTATAGGTAAGGTTTTTAAACCACGTAAAGCTAAAAAACTATCAAAAGCACTGCCAGTAATACCGATACAATTAGCCCACCATGCTAACTCTTCACCTAGCGCTTGTTCTTTAGTAACGACAACACCACCAACAACATCACTATGACCGTTAATGTATTTAGTCGTGGAATGAAAAACAATATCAGCGCCAAGTAACAGTGGTTGCTGTAAGGCTGGCGATAAAAAAGTATTATCAACCGCCACTAAAGCACCTACTTTATGACAAGCTTTAGTGACTTGCTCAATATCTACCAAGCGTAATAACGGATTGCTTGGGCTTTCTAATAAAACTAATTTAGGTTTTTGCGCTAACGCCTTTGCTAGCGCTTTCTGATCATTTTGATCAACTACAATTAATTTGAATTGACCACGCTTGGCTAAATGGGTAAATAAACGAAAACTTCCGCCATAACAATCATGAGGAATCACCACCAAATCATCTGTTGATAATAACTGACAGATTAAATGTACTGCAGCCATTCCTGTACTGGTAACAATACCAACACTGCCCTGTTCTAATGTAGCGATAGCTTGAGCAAAAGTAGCACGCGTTGGGTTGCCAGTGCGAGAATAGTCAAATTCACGCTTATCATTAAAGCCTTTTAATGAATAAGTACTTGATAAATAAATAGGCGCAACCACAGCACCATGATGTGGGTCGATATTAATACCGGCTTGCACCGCAGCAGTGGTGATTTTATTGATCGACATATAAATTCCTCTTATTCAATCACTTTTTTACTTGATTTTACATATGAATTTTTCATATGTTTTTTTAGATGTTTGGACGTCTATAACTCTAAACTCTTTGGTTATTTAGGTCAAGATTTTTTAGACATCTAAACTTCTACTTGACTGAGTTTCAACAACCAGTAAAATCTATCTTATAACTAATACCAATTGAAGTAGTGAGTTGTTCATTCAGCGAGAATTAAAAGGTTAAGAGGCAAGGCATTGATTAAAGAGAATGGTTATTCCCTTGTCAAAATCAATAACGCGGCATATAAACCTTTTAAACTCGCCCTTGGGAGCTTGTCAGGAAAGTGATAACCTCACAAATTTGTTTGATATAGAATAACTATATACGCACAAATTTTGCTTGTTCTAACTTACCTGACACAGCTCTGAATTGACTAATTCATTATTTCATTTGGTATAATAAGATAACTAGAATAATAATTGAGGAAGTAACATGGCTCAGTGGAATGACGAATATATAAATCCCTATGCCGAGCATGGAAAAAAAAGTGAACAGGTAAAAAAAATTACCGTATCAATTCCTTTACGTGTTTTGAAAGTGTTAACAGATGAACGAACTAGGCGCCAAGTAAACAATTTACGCCACGCGACTAACAGTGAGCTATTATGTGAAGCATTTTTACATGCTTTCACCGGCCAACCTTTACCTGATGATGAAGATTTAGCAAAAGATAATAATGAAAAGCTACCTGCAAGCGTGCGTCGCATCTTAGAAAAAAAGGGCGTTACTGATTTTAGCGCTTATGATGTAGAAGAAGACTGATCCCTTCGACCCTTCGACAAGCTCAGGGCTCAGGGCTTAGGGCTCAGAGCGAACGGAAAGGTCTGTTCATAATGAGCCTAAAAATAGACAAAAAGTCCATTCATACTGAGCGTGAGGTACGAACAGTCGAAGTACGAGTTAAAAAGTAGTAGCAAACTCTAAAGAGTTCGCTACCCTTATTACTAAAATCTCGTCACTTTTTACTTGTGGTATTGCTTACTTAATCGGTGTACTGATTCAATAAAGTGCCCTGCATGCTCAGGTTTAACATCAGGATGAATACCATGACCTAAGTTAAACACATGCCCTGTACCACCATGACCAAAGCCTGCCAATATCTTCGCTACTTCTTCTTCAATACGAGGTAGAGGTGCATATAGCATTGACGGATCCATATTTCCTTGCAAAGCAACTTTATCACCGACACGCGCTTTAGCTTTATCAATATCAATCGTCCAATCAAGTCCTACCGCATCACAGCCTGTCGCGACAATATCTTCTAGCCACATACCGCCATTTTTAGTAAACAAGGTAACTGGCACCTGGCGGCCATCTGCATGGCGAGTTAAGCCATCAACTATCTTCGCCATGTATTGTAGTGAAAAGTCTTTATAATCTCGCGGTGATAACACGCCACCCCAAGTATCAAATACCATAACTGATTGTGCGCCAGCGGCAATTTGACCATTAAGATAGGTAATGACAGAGTCTGCTAACTTATCAAGTAACAAGTGCAAGCTTTGCGGATCTGAGAACATCATCTTTTTGATTTTAGTAAAAGCTTTTGAGCTGCCACCTTCAATCATATACGTTGCTAACGTCCACGGACTGCCTGAAAAGCCAATTAACGGCACCTCTCCTTTCAACTCTTTGCGAATAGTACGTACGGCATTCATTACATAACCTAACTCATCTTCTGGATCAGGAATGCCTATTTTCTCAATATCCGCTCTACAGGTAATAGGATTAGTAAATTTAGGACCTTCACCGGTTTCAAAATACAATCCTAAGCCCATCGCATCAGGGATAGTTAAAATATCACTAAACAAAATAGCGGCATCAAGTTTGAAACGACGTAAAGGCTGAATAGTTACTTCACACGCTAAGTCAGCATCACGACAAACCGACATAAAATCGCCAGCGCCTTTGCGAACTTCTCTATATTCAGGTAAATAACGTCCTGCTTGACGCATCATCCATACAGGGGTGTAATCTACTGGTTGTTTTAATAACGCACGTAAATAATTATCATTTTTTAATTCGGTCACCAATAAATCCTCTAAATTCATTTACTGTTTGCTTGCTCTCGTTGTCATTAATATATACCCGTTCCACTTGAAGATGCATGATTCAGACTTCCTGAAACGAGCACCTTTAAATGGAGCAGGTATAGATAACGAGAAATTTATGCCGAGTATTCTAGCACTGGTACAATTTTGGATCTATGCGCCAAATCAATTGCTTTTACTAACTTCAACAAATGTTCCATAAAAAGTTAAAATGTTTTTTTATATTATTCAATATTCGCTATCTTTAAATAGATTTATAATCAGTTACTTAGCCAAGTAAGTAGCAAAATAACACCCGCTACGAAGAAAATAGTCGAGTTTATACTCTATTAAAGTTGTTGCAGTGGAGAAAACGCTTTGTTATAAAATAGCTGCACTAGCAAGGAAGTCTAATAAAAAGAATAAAAGCAGCTAGAAAGAATAAATAATAAGAGGCTTGTTCAACAAGACCATAAAGCGAGCATTTCAAGCCTTTCTCTTTGAGAAAGGCTTTTTTATTTCCAATTGATTATTTATTAAAAGATGGATAAGTTCCTACTTTTCAGCATGATTATAGGGATATAATTTATCTAATGCTACTGACAATCCGTTATCTTGAATAATACGAACATGTCGACGCGATAACTTTCTCGCATGCTTTACACCGCAAGAATGTGCTAATAAGCCAACACCATATTGTACATATTTATGATAATTAGCCACACGTTCCGCCTTATCTGCGGGATCCAGTCCTTGTTGTAATTTTGCATTATGCGTGGTTATTCCTGTTGGACAGGTATTTTTATTACATTGCAATGATTGAATACACCCCAGAGAAAACATAAAACCTCTTGCGGAGTTCACTGCATCAGCACCAACCGCCAGCGCCCAAGCAACTTTAGAGGGTGTAATAAGCTTGCCTGAGCAAATAACCCTAATACGATCTCGTAGACCATATTTAATCAGTAAATTAACAACTAAGGGTAAACTTTCTTTTAACGGTAAACCTACATAATCCATTAACGGTTGCGGAGCAGCTCCCGTACCGCCGTCAGCACTGTCTATGGTGATAAAATCAGGCGCAAACTCAGATCCCTGACTATTTATTTCTTCTAAGAGCGCGGTTAACCACAACGACTCACCAATAACCACTTTAAAACCCACGGGTTTTCCAGTCACATCTCTTACCCTATTAACCATAACTAATATGTCTTGTACTGATTTTATTTCCGGGTGAGCATTAGGGCTTATTGAGTCTTCCCCTTGTGGTATGCCTCGTATTTTCGCAATTTCTGCCGTCACTTTATTACCCGGTAGAATCCCGCCTTTTCCTGGCTTTGCTCCTTGGCTCATTTTAATTTCAAACATTTTAATCTGTGGCTTTGCTGCCACTTCGGCTAGCTTTTTATCGCATAGTTGTCCTTGCTCGTCTCTCACGCCATATTTTGCTGTCCCTATTTGATAAACGAGATCAGCGCCACTCGCTAGGTGATGTTCACTCACCCCTCCTTCACCAGTATTCATCCAGCACCCAGCTTTGGCTGCTCCATTTGAAAGTGCTTTAACTGCCGGTGCAGATAGCGCACCATAACTCATGGCTGAAATGTTAAATAATGAATCGGTACTATAAGGCTCCCGGCAACCATCACCAAAAGTAATCGTACTTGGTGGAACCGCGTCCTCTTCCAAAGTTGGAAACGCACAGTTCATAAACATGATAGTTCCTGTCAGCTCAATATTTCGCGTTGATCCAAAAGCAATAGTGCGATCTACATTTTTTGCCGCACGATAAACCCAACTCCGTTCAGCTCTATTAAATGGTAACTCTTCTCGATCCATAGAAAAAAAGTACTGTCTGAAGAATTCACCCTGTTTTTCAAATAAATATCGAAACCGTCCAATAACAGGATAATTACGACGTATAGCCTGCTTCGTCTGTGTTCGATCAACGATATACATGTAGATTATGGCTAAAACCCCCAATCCTATAAAAAAAATAAAAATAACCGATAGTTTTTCCAATAAACTGAGCATACTGTACATATTATCCATGTTTACCTCGTTAATCGTTTTAGTTGTATCAATTATTTATGTCTACTATAAGATTGCTGAACTTTAGTACCTCAAGTTTGGCTTTCTCAATGGTAGTAATAAAATGCTCTAATGATGTATATACCCGCTCCACTTGAAGATGCTCGTTTCAGGAAGTCTGAGCGATTTATAATCAAGGCGCATTTTTTTATTAAGGGTTATTCCCTTAAAAAGAAATGTAACGCAGAGTATGATTTGCTCAGCCTTCCCCAAGGGGCTGGTTTAGGAACGCTTTATGCTACGTTATTGATTTTGATAAGGGAGTAACCATTATCTTCAATCAATGCCTTGCCTAAAGGCGTGCCTAATTCCAGCTGAATCATGCATCTTCAAATGGAACGGGTATAGATAGATGACCCGAAACTATCGTTATTATTTCATCAATCAAGCACATTGCTAAAAATAACACTTTATTGCGGTTCTTTAGTCGTTATTTTTGAAGAGTAAATCAACCTTGTTTGATAAATAGGCTATACCACCCGAGTTCAGACTACTATCAACTCTATTAGTCGATGCATATAATTTATATGCATCGAAGAAAAAGCGCTTAATTATTTGCTAATAACACCTTAACAATATAAATTTCTTTTAATATGCAACTTTAGAGCACTAAATAAAATGAAAAAACCACAACGGGATATTACCCTACGATTTTTAGCTGAACCACAAGATGTCAATTTTGGCGGAAAAGTCCACGGTGGCGCGGTGATGAAATGGATTGATTTAGCCGCTTATGCTTGCGCGGCAGGTTGGAGTGGTCGTTATTGTGTAACCGCATACGCTGGTGGCATTCGTTTTGTTGCCCCAATCCATGTCGGTAGCTTAGTCGAAGTAGAAGCCAAAGTTATTTACACTGGAAAATCTTCTCTACATATCGCACTAGAAGTTAATGCGTGTGATCCAAAATCATTGAATCGTCGTTTAACTACCCATTGTATTGTCATTATGGTGGCAGTTGATCAAAACGGTCAATCTGAGCAAGTACCTCAGTGGGTTCCTGTAACAGAAGCCGATAAGAAACAGCACGATACTGCAGTAAAATTAATGGAGATGCGTAAGCAAATTGGTGAAGAAATGGAAATATTTGTTGATTAAGGCCATTCCATCAACATCACGCTTGTGATTTTTTGCTTACATAGATATAAATAATTAGCTTTGTTCTCGACAGACAAAGCTAAATCAAAGGACTAAATTTTGACAATAAAGCTATTTTTTTTCATCTTGATATTTTTTACTTTTTCTAACCCTAGCTTTGCTTTAGGAAAACTGGGTCACCAAATTGTCTGTCAATTAGCTTTTGAACATTTATCCTTAACCAAACAAACCCAAATATCCGCTTTACTTAACGCTATCCCAACAAAACATCAGCACTTAATTAATAATTTTAATTATAAAAAGAAAAACAGTCCAATAACCTTTGCTAACGCCTGTACTTGGGCTGATGCAATCAAACGTTTAGAAGAGTTTAAGTCATATAATCCTTGGCATTATATGAATGTACCGCGTGATCACATTAACATAAGAGCCAACGATTGCAGTAAAAACTGTCTACCTCAAGCTATTTTAAAACATCAACAAACATTAGCTCAAACCAAAAACGATGCAAAGTGGCAACAAGTACAAGCCTTACTTTTTTTAGGTCATTGGCTAGGTGATATTCATCAACCTTTGCATATCAGTTTCGCGGATGACTTAGGTGGCAACAGAGTGGAATTTTCCCACTTAGCGACGAAATGTAAGAACTTACATTGGTATTGGGATGAATGTATTTTATATAAAGGCAAGCACAGTAAAGCAAAGTGGTTAGCGTTACTAACAGAAAAATGGCATCAACATTTGCAGCCAAACTGGCAAACGGGACAAGTTTGGCTATGGGCTGATGAATCTTTTCAATTAGCAAAAAGTGCTAGCTTAAACTATTGCCAATCAAACAACGATGGCAGCTGCCAGAAACTGACAGGTAAAATAAGATTACCGGATAATTATTTGAACCACCATCAAGTTGTTATGGAGCAAAGGTTATTATTAGCAGCACAGCGATTAACTAAAATATTAGAAGAATCGTTATAGTTACGCTGCATTATACCAACTTGTTTTTTACTTCAATCCATTGAGACATATACTTAGTACTTTTATGGTGATGATGATTCAACATTGTGCCAATAAAATTATGTTGCCTATGTTGCTCTAAATTATATAGCAACCCATCAATATGGTCTGATAACGCTTTAAAATGTCTAACTTGCTCAAATAATTGTTCCGCATTTGTTGCGCCTAATTCACTGGCTATTTTCCAAACATTAGCTTGTTGATAAAGTTTAACCGCTGCATCAGCAATCGCTTGCGCTTCATTAGCTACCATACCCGGCCATGCTAATTGGGTTTGCATACCTTCAATACCAATATCGGTAGTAACCGAAGGAGTACCGCATAGCATCGCTTCAGCCAATTTTCCTTTGATACCAGCACCAAAACGCAAAGGCGCTAAGCATACTCGCGCAGATTGCATCGCATGTACCGCATCATCAACCCAGCCTTTAACCAAAAAACCTGTTTTTTCATCATGTAAATCAGTCGCTTTGGGCGGGGGATAAGCGCCACATATCAACAATTCAGCTTTCGGTAATTGCTGACGAATTAATGGCCAAATCTGTTGTTTTAGCCATAATACACAATCCCAATTAGGTGGATGACGAAAATTGCCAATAGAAATAAAGCCCTGTCGCTGATGATAAGAAGGATTATTTTTTTGACGTTGTTCTTGATTAAAAACAAAGGGTAGGTAATGCAATAAACTAGCATCGACTTTAAAGAGATCAGTCAACAATGCTATTTCTACGGGAGAAATCATTAACGTTAGATCACAACGAAAAATTGCTGCAACCTCTCTTTGAGCTAAATCTGAACCCAACAAATCGGCATTGGTCATGCTTCGATTTTGTTTATAAGCATTATGACGAGCATTTCGTAAACAAAACAAATCCTCAGTATCTAATATTCTCAATGCTTGTGGACACTTTTCACTAACACGCCAACCAAACTGTTCTTCCATCATAAAGCGATCGAACATCACCACATCAGGTTGTAGGTTATCAATAAAAACGTCAAAGCTTGAGCAATTTAAGTGAATGTCTATGCAGTCGACATTCAGCTGATCTAAATCAGCCATATGCTCAGTACGATGAGCAGTACACGCAAAAGTTATGCTATAAGCTTGTTGCAGGAAGAACTCTATTAATTGCAACATACGACTACCTGCTGCAGAAGAATTAGGCTCAGGCCAAACCCAACCTATGATTAAAAGTTTTTTCATTTCATCTGTACCAATTTGTTAATTACACCTGCACCAAAAGTACTATTTATACCAATCTCACTAACTATGTGATTATTTCTACTTGTTAAAACGACCAACTACTTCGTTATTTATTTAATTGCTAGAACAACTAGTTATTGAAATAAACGCCTTGTATTTGACCGTTTTCCCTACTTATAAAATAGATCACCTAATTAATGAAACTGGTATTAATTAAAAGAAAAGCCACCTACAATATTTTGCAGATGGCTTTCAAAACGCATTACGTTACGGGTAACTATTTACTAGTAACTCGTACTTATTTCTCTGCAGTAGGCTGCTCAACAACTTCAGGAGCTGACTCTATATTTCGAATTTCTAATAACTCAATTTCAAACTGTAATACTGAGTTACCAGGAATACGTGGCGGATTACCATTTGGCCCGTATGCTAAGTCTGAAGGAATAGTAAATTTAAATTTCGATCCAACTGACATAAGTTGCACGCCTTCAGTCCAACCTCTGATAACACGATTCAATGGAAATACAGCTGGTTCACCACGATCGTATGAGCTATCAAAAGTTTCTCCATTTAAAAAAGTACCTTTATAGTGTACTTTTACTGTGTCAGTAGCCACAGGTTTTGCACCTTCACTTTCCGTTAAAACTGAGTATTGAATGCCTGACTCAGTGACTTGTACGCCTTCTTTCTTGGCATTTTCTTCAAGAAATTTAAGACCACCTTCTAAACTTTCTTTTGCCTCTTTTACTGATAGTTCTTGTTGTTTCGATTTCATGTTTTGTTCTAAATTCTTCAACAATGCTTGAATTTCTTCCTGTTCAATCACTGCTTTATCGTTAATACTATCAACAAAGCCACGTACAATTAATTCTTTATCTAGCGATAACCCTAACTTGTCATGCTCATCCAAATTACGTTGCATGTAACTACCAATAGAAGCGCCTAAGCCATAAGCTTGTTTTTGTATTTCAGTGTCTAATACTGGTAATACCGGTGCTTTTGCTTCTTCTTTTTTGGTGCCTTCTGAACAACCAGCCACAGCTAATAAAGCAACCGCAACTAAAGTGGGTTTAAATAATTTCATTTATTTCTCCATTAAAACATCACAATTGGAGAATTCCCCAATCCATTTATCATTCTAGCTAAACTAAAATAAAGCTAAACAATTTAAAAAAACGCCTTATACTCAAGCCACCTCAAGATACAGAATTCAGCTGGAATTAGAAACGTCTTTAGGCACAGGTTCATAGTTCCCGACTGAACCTAAGTACCTACATCCATGTAGGCAAAGCATTGATTAAAGAGAATGGCTACCCCTTTTCAAAATCAATAACACAGCATAAAGCGTTTCTAAACCAGCCCTGTGGGGACGACTGAGCAAAACATGCTCGTCGTTGCATCTATTTTTAAGGACGTTACATGGACGTAGCTTATTAGAGGATGCAGGAGCATATTCCCCTGAACAACCATTAATAAAAAGTACGCCTTGAACATGATTCGCTCAAGCGTCCTGAAACTCGCATATTGAGGTGGTTTGAGTATATACTAACGAGAAACGATAAAATAAAAAAGACCTAATATGTTGCTTAATTTTTCAAAACCTAAAAAGTACTTGTTATCAGTGATGAAAATCTCAGTTACTCTGTTACTGTCTGGAATTTTTTTACTCGCATGCAGTCCTTCCGGCGATAAACCCATAGAAAGATTTCAACACGCAATAGAAGGCAGCTATGCTGGCAACATATCTAATGACGGCAAGTGGAGTGTGATTTCTTCTATTCATCACGGCATTAGCGTTTGGGACTTAGAAAAGAACGCATTAACGTATCAATGGGCACAAAAGCAAGATAGTAGTGATAATTTAGTATTAGCTATTGATATTAGTAATAACAATAGCCACGCACTCACCGCTAGCCGAGAAAATTTTGCTTTGTGGAATATGAATACTGGTCAATCTGAAGGTTACTGGCAG
Organism: Candidatus Colwellia aromaticivorans; assembly: GCF_003333305.1. Lineage (GTDB taxonomy): Bacteria > Pseudomonadota > Gammaproteobacteria > Enterobacterales > Alteromonadaceae > Colwellia > Colwellia aromaticivorans. The sequence continues at coordinate 51,158 of NZ_QOLD01000085.1, forward strand.
GTACGTGAGTCAAACATACGTGATATTGCCGTTAGCAACAATGGTGATTACTTACTTATTGGCAAAGGTAATGGTGTCGTGGTACATGTCGCTGTGGATACTGGCAGGCGTTTAGAGTTTTTAGGTCATAAAGAAAAAATAAATACCGTTGATATGATGCCCAACGGCAGAGTTGCCATGTCAGGCGGTAATGATTTTATTGCCTATGTTTGGGACACCGTATCAGGACAAGTTATTTATCAGTTCAATCACACTAGCCGAGTATCACAAGTGGCGCTTGATAGCCAAGGCCGTTTTGCATTCTCGGCTGATAGCATGAAATCAGCCCATATATGGAATTTAAAAACGGGTAAACTAATCACTAAGCTAAAAGGCACTAAACGTCACGAAGTATTTAGCTCTGTGAGTTTTTCACCTGATGGCAAAACCTTAGTGACAGGGGCAGCGAGTAGTAAAGTTAGCGTGTGGGATGTCGCCACAGGAAAACGAACGGCTAATTGGCGTGTTACCCCTAAAGAAGCAAATAGACCGACAGGAGCCGTTGTTTATAGTCTCGCATTTAGCGATAATAACACCCTAATAACAGAAAGCTCCTCTGGATATGCTGAACTTTGGCGTATTCCCCAAGCACACTAACCTGTAAGAATAGAATTAAGTCAATGACGAACGACAATCAAAATAAAGAAATCAGTATACTCAAAGAGCGCATCAATGCGCTGGAATCTCGCAATATTTTTCAAGATGATGTGATAGAGCAACTCAGTAAAGAGTTGGCTGTACATCAAACGCAAATGGCAGAGCTGAAAGAGCAAATTCAATTAGTGGCAAATCGTCTAAAAGATGCAGGTAGCATGTCATCAGATAAAGATGAGATAGAACCACCACCGCCACATTATTAAGGTGCCTAGCTCATACCTGCCTGTGGCAATAAACCTGACATGAGTAGGGTTAAAAATGACATTCCGCTGTTAGTTTGTAAACCAACATAATACTACTGGCAGACATTGCTAATTTTCCCACTCAGAACAACCCAAGAAATGGTTCATATTATATTTTATTACTTTAAGCAGTAAAGTAAAAGTTGGCTACGTATTTTAAAATACGTAGCCAACTTTTATTTTTCGATTTTAAAGGCTTGTTTAATTACTTTAAAAAATACAATGTTTTGTATAGTCTTTAGTCTCTGTAGCAGTCCAATCACCTTTGTCTTTTTCTTTCATATCAGAACACCAATCTTCACTTCCTACTTTTGGAGAGCAAGCAGTAAGAAGAGAAATAGCTAAAAATAGAGTAATAATTTTTTTCATGTTTTTTCCTTAAATTAGTGATTTATAAATGTGAGTTTTAACTTTAGTATTTTAGAACAACTGCCACCATTTTTTTCTAACTTCTTTAGCTTTTTCTGCACTATTATCTTTATCTGTTTTTTCTTTAACTTCCGACTTAACTGCTTTTTCTTTTATTTCTGCTGTTTTGTCTTTACCAGTTTTTTGTTTTCTTATTTCATTATTGCTTTTGTAAGCTTTTTTATTTTTCTCCTTATCTGAGATAGCCCTTAATTTTTGCTTGTCTCCTTTTATCTTGTTTTTCTTTTTATCTTTAGTTTTTTCAGGCTTTTCTTCCATTTTTTCATATTCGCTCTCTACACCTTTTTTAGCTTTCATCGACTCCTTATGAGCTTTGAGTTGTTCTTTGGTGGGTTTACCTTTTCCTGCCCATTCAGGTTTTTCTGCAAGTGCAGTGTTAGAGATAAATAGTGTCAAAATAATCAGTAAAGATAATATTTTCATTTGAGTGCCTTAAATTAAATATGTTAAATTTTACAGGAATACTGTGATTATAAGTGCTAGGAATTACACATGTCTAGGCGTATTTACCTTTGTATTTTGAGTTATGTGAAAGCTTAATGTTAGCTAAGAGCCTTGAGTTTAAATGTTGATATCATAGTATCTACCTAATTTAACATGTCTCATTATAATTTCAGACACGCTATATCTATTTATTTAATTGGAGCGGTTTGAGTCTTGGTAACTGTCTACGGGTAGTCGTGGCTTTCACATAAAGTCATTTTTCATTTATAGAAAAGTCTATCAATATTAAGTTACTTTCTCTGTGCCTTAACATTGCTTATTCCTTCTATGCTTAATAAGAGTAATTACTATGAAAGAACTATTAAAACAATCTAATACCTCGGCAATATTTTCACTCGGTCTAAGTGATGCCCCTGTTGATGAAGCTGAAGCTGATCATAAAAAACTGAGTATTAGACCAGAAAGTGATCAAGAGTTTTCACACAGTCTGGTGACTAACTCGCCAGTCGAGTATTGGTAGTTCGATGTCTCCTGAAAGCTCATTATGCCATTCATATTCAACTAAGCGGACATTTTACTATTTTCTTTTGAGTTGCTCAGTGAAGGTTTGTTGAACATCAATATCATGATCTTGGTCGTCATGATTATACTCTATTCGCAACTCGCTTTTAGCAGATAAGTTGATGCGTTTTACCTAGAACCAATAACTTAATCCAAAAACAATCAGTAATGCACCTAAGTATTTACTGATTATTTCTCCTTTTGGCATGACTTTTTCTACAACAATTACCAGCGTTAAAATAAGGATCCATTTTAGATTCATTACCCCACTTACAAATAATACCGTCATTAAAAACCAGCAACAGCCTACGCAATAGCTGCCGTGTTTTAGGCCTAAGAGTAATGCACCTTTAAAACCTTCTTGCCAATCTTTACTAAGCATAGACAATGGTGATCTACACAGATTTAAACAGTTTTGTTTGAATGAAGAAAATTGATAGATACCAGCAATGATTAAAATTGACGCACTAAAGCTTAGGTTCGCACTATCCATCATTGGTGTCAGTAGACCTAAATGGTGTAGAAAATACTGCAAAAAGGTAATAACTAAACTGTATAAGCACCAAATTATGAGATAGCCGAAGGTAAAAAAAATGGTTGGTGTGTAGGTTTGATTTGACGAAATACGTTGTCGGTTTAGTTTATCAACCAATAATATTACTGGAATTGCCGATGGCAGCATCATTCCTGCCATCATAATAGCCCACATGATAAACAGCATGAATACATCAGCCACAGACCAACTTGCTACTGGATCCATATTCATAGTCATATCATAAAGCATGTAATGCCAACTCAAATAAATGAGTAGGCACACACTAATAATGATAAAAGTTCGATTTATTAATACCATTTTGTAATCAGGCATTGATGTATCTTTATTTAAGCATTTGGCCAATTAACAACAGCATTTGCAGCAAAGGTATCACTATAATTAAAAGCCATATTGCCATGGTTAATTTTCATTAATTTGGTTTTTCCTGCAAAACCATCATTCCACATAAAGCCGCCTTTAGGGAAGGAAATATGCACTTCATTAATATCGCCAGTAACGGGGTTAATGTGTGGCTCTTGTTCAACCTCAATAATTCCCTCTATTGTTACCGTTGATGTATAGTCTTGCCTATTTAACTTAATATCAGCCATTATTGGTCCATCAAATTCACTAAACAAAGTACCTAGTACCTCAACAGGCATACCACCTGCTTGTCCTGACATTATGGTAGCAAGCGCACCGACTTGTTCTTCGTTAGCACTGTTATCGATAAAAAGAGCACCTTTGCCATTACCTTCATGCATAGCACTTGGCCAAGCGGCAGCAAACACCATTTTCAAACCACTTAAGTCTAAGTCGTTTAGGTGACCCTTAAGTATTTCAAAGCCTAGTATTGCTTCACAGCCACCATCCTTACTGGTTGGGAAACCGCCAAACTGACAGCCACATCCGTGACTACAGCTACAATTTTCAATTTGATTCATTGATAATTCCCAAGAATGTTGATTACTCATAATATAGTTCCTCTTTTTTTGGGTGGTTAAATTATAGGCTAAATCTTGTTGTTTTTCCTTTTTCAGAGCAAAAAACATTTTGATTTGAGTTATGACGTTATTGTGTACATTATTATGCTAGCGCAGCACTCTACAGTATTATATAAACCGCCAAAGCTAATAGACTTATCCCATTTGATTACGTATTGAAATGTTTAGATGAATTCTCCAAACTAGAACCCGACATTGACGCTTTATTACCGTTGAATATTAAACGCTAAATGAGCCCACCAGACGGACACTGCTGATCAGATACTTTACCTTTAAATAAACACACATTATTAAGCTTCCTCCACACATACCCATTAACGCCTCTCCATCATAATAGCTCCACATTCAAAAGATTGTTGCAAGTGAGTCTTACATTGGGCGCACCTGTAACATCCACTAAATAGAAAGGTGAAATACGATGGTTAAATTTTTAAATCCAGGTCGTTATGTATTAGCAGGTGTTTTTGCAGCCACAGTAGCCTCTGTAGTTGTAGGAGCTGAACCAGTAACAATTGATAACTTCGCTGAGAAAGAAACTCATGCAATGATGCATGGAATGATGCAAATCACAGGCGGTATCGGTGAAGTATTCCATCAACCAGTAGTTACTCCTCTTGACCGTCAACCCGTTGTTCGTAGCAACGTTGATACGTTATACACAGCAGTAATTGTTGACCTAAGTTCTCCCGTGACAATCAACATGCCTGATACTGATGGTCGCTACCAAACGCTATTAGTGGTAAATGAAGGTCACTATGCACCTATCGTTTACTCTGAAGCTGGTGAATATGTACTTACTGAAGAGATAGCTGGAAGTCGTTATGCATCTCTGATTGGTCGTACTATGGTCAATATCGTTAACGATGGTGACCTAGATAAAGCTCGTATAGCTCAAAATGCTATGACTTTCACACAAGCTGACAAAGGTAACCTTGAAGACCTACCTGTTCCTGATATGGATACATTAATTCCTATCCGTGAAAATCTTCGTGCACTCGGTGAGAACCATACTGATTACATCTACACATACGGTAAAAATGCTGAAGACGTGAACATGGTTCATCATCTAATCGGTACTGCTATTGCATGGGGTGGTTGGGCAGCTGACAACGCCACATATGTTCAAGGTACCCCAGAGCACAATGACGGCGAAACTGCATACTCAATTACTTTGAATGATGTGCCAGTAGCTGATGATGCATTTTGGTCAGTGACTGTCTACAACGAAGAAGGCTTCCTATCTACTGAAACTGGCTCACACGTTATCAACAGCCAATCGGCTGTTCCTAATGGCGACGGTTCAGTAACTGTTAACTTTACTAATGATACATCAGTAGAGAACAGCATTGAAATTCTTGACGGTTGGAACTATCTAATCCGTTTATACAAACCTACTCCAGCGTACTTCGCAGGTGAGTGGACTGTGCCTGTAGCAACTAAATAAGGAATAGAACCATGAAAAATTAATATTAGCATCACTAATCGGTACATTTGCGATTGTTGCAAATTCTATTCCAACGGCAGCAACAACTACTGACCTATATACAGATGCTCAACTTGAGGCTGTTATCGCAAATGATATGGCTGAAGTAGGTAACCCATTCAATGAACGTAATGGTTGGAATAGCTTTGAGCATTTCTCAGAGTTAACTAACTACGATAACCAGTTTATCGTTCGTCCTAACAATGACACTCTCTGTAGTGGCTAAGTAATTCTGGCCACTGATTTATAGCTTATAACTCACAAAGGGGGCGAAAGCTAGATAGGAAAATACTGTTAATGTCAGCTATTCTTGAAGATAGCGGACATAAAAGTGGACGTGATTGTTCTAAAAATTTAGACCGCATTATGGCAACAGTTAGCGTTCTGAGATGGACTCCCACTAGCAGCAATGAGCTTATGCTGCCTGTCATAATCCCTTGGTAACCACACTACTATATTATTAAGGCTTAAAGACTCCAATAACCTGCTCATGTTGGCGTACCACTTCTTCAACTTGAGGTTCACTTTGTGTCATTTGTTCTCCACAACTAACACAGGTGACTTTTTCAACATCATTTTCTTTAGTTAACGCCATCGTATCTTGCGCCTTACATTTAGGACAAACAGCACCCGCGATAAATCTTTTTTTAATCTTATTTTTCACAACAATGTTCTCAAAAGGGAAAATAAATACTATTTAGACTATTTTACCTTGAACTACCCCCTAAGGAAAAGCGACAATAGTCTCGAATTATTCAAATCTCATTATTAGGGCATTTTCTTGATCACTGCAACCGACTTAAGCTTAGATAGAGGCGCAAAAAATCTAATCAACGCGTCAAGCTTCACTATTCATCCCAATCATAAAGTAGGTTTAGTGGGCAGTAATGGTTGTGGTAAATCGTCTCTTTTTGCGGCTTTATTAGGAGAACTATCTCCTGATGCAGGAAACTTGAGTATGCCAAGTACTTGGGAAATAGCGACCGTTAAACAAGAAACACCGTCGCTTGAGCAATCTGCTCTTGATTATGTGATGGACGGTGATAAAGAATTTCGCCTGCTCGAACAACAATTAGAGCAAGCTAGGACAAATGACGATGGTAATTTAGAAGCAACCTTAATTAATAAAATAGACACCATTAACGGTTACAGCTTACCCGCTCGTGCTGGTGAGTTACTGCATGGTTTAGGTTTTTTGCAAAATCAATTAGTCAACCCGGTCAAAGATTTTTCTGGTGGTTGGCGCATGCGCTTAAACTTAGCGCAAGCGTTAATAAGCCGTGCTGATTTACTACTGCTAGATGAACCCACCAACCATTTGGATTTAGATGCGGTTATTTGGCTACAACGCTGGCTGAAGCGTTTTACTGGCACCTTAGTGCTTATTTCTCATGATAGAGATTTCCTTGATACCGTTATCGGTCAAATTTTACATATTGAACATAAGCGTGCCAAACTTTATAGCGGTAATTACACATCCTTTGAGCGACAACGACGTGAACATTTAGCACAGCAAGATGCGCAATATCAAAAACAACAAAAAGAGGCCGCTCATTTAACTGCCTTTGTTGACCGATTTCGTGCAAAAGCCAGTAAAGCCAAACAAGCACAAAGTCGCTTAAAACGCTTAGAAAAATTACCCGATTTAGCTCCTGCCCATGTTGATAGCCAATTTACTTTTAGCTTTGAGCAACCAGAGAGCCTGCCTTATCCCTTATTATCGTTAACGGAAAGTCAGTGTGGTTACAACACTGAAACCATTATTCTTAATGAGGTTGGTTTAACCTTAGTGCCCGGCAGTCGCATTGGCTTATTGGGGCGAAATGGTGCAGGTAAGTCAACCTTAATCAAATCTTTAGCCGGTGAAATAGCGCTGCTAAATGGTGAACGTTATTGTGCTCAAGAATTAAAAATTGGTTATTTTTCACAACACCAACTAGAACAACTGCACAGTGGCTCAAGTCCTGTTGATCATATTATTCGCGCCCAGCCTGCTTTAGGCGAACCACAAGCTAGAAGCTTTCTAGGTAAGTTTGGCTTTAGCGGTGATCAAGCATTAGAATCGGTTAATACCATGTCTGGTGGTGAAAAAGCACGCTTAGTCTTAGCATTGATTGTTTTAGAAAAGCCACAGCTGTTATTACTTGATGAACCAACCAACCATCTAGATTTAGAAATGCGTCAAGCGCTAGTGATGGCTTTGCAAGACTTTGGTGGCGCAATCATCTTAATTGCCCATGACAGGTTTTTATTAGAATCTTGTGTTGATGAATTCTACCTAGTTGCTAACGGCCAAGTTAGTGATTTTAGTGGCGATATTGATGATTATCAACAATGGCTTAATGATGATAAAAAACAAGCGATAGGAAGTAATAAAAGTACAGCAGACAAAGGATTAGATAAAAAACAGTTACGTCAACAACAAGCTGAACTACGAAAAAAATCGGCACCACTGCGTAAAGAGGCGGATAAATTAGAGAAAAAAATTCACCAATGGCAAGATGAATTAACGCAAGTAGAAGCACTACTTAGTGACAGTGAGATTTACCAAGCAGAACGTAAAGGTGAACTAACGATACAATTAAAGCTACAAGCAAGTTTAAAAGATAAAGTAGAAGAAAATGAAATGTTATGGTTAGAATTAGCTGAAAAAATTGAAGAGATCCAAACATCATAAATTAAAATTTAAGCTACACTATAATTAATATACATTAATCAACACCTACGTCATCAAACTAAAAGAGAAAACTATGCTAACTAAAATAGTACCAACTAAAAAAATAGTATCATTACTTTTTTTATTACTTAGCGGCTTTTCAACACTAAGCCAAGCTAACGATCTAGAACTTGGCATTTACGAGTTGAATCGTGGTGAATTTCATGCGGCTATTGAACAGTTTCGTCCCTTAGTAGTTGAAGGCTACGCACCAGCTCAATATCAAATGGCTATTGTTTACCAGCATGGTTATGGTGTTGCTAAAGATGGCATGAAAGCGCTAGCCTTATTTGAACTAGCAGCTAAACAAAATTATCCTGACGCCCAATTTGAATTAGCATTAATTTATAGTGAAGGAAAACTAGTACCACAAGACTTAAAAAAAGCTTATGAGTTAACCTACAAAGCCTCTAAAAAAGGTCTTGCAAGTGCTCAATTCAATTTAGCCGTAATGTTTGCTAATGGCACAGGCGTAAAACAAGATGACTTTAAAGCTTCCCGTTGGTATCAAAATGCTGCTGATCAAAACTACGCTTTAGCGCAATACAACCTAGCCTTATTATACAGTGAAGGTAAAGGCGTAGAAAAAAGCACTGAAATGTCACTAGTATGGAACACCATTGCTTCTTGGAATAGTTATCCTGATGCTAACCAAAGTCGCTTAATAGATGAACGTCAACTATCAAAAGGGAAAAGAGATAGTGCCATCGAAAAAGCCAACCAGATTTATAAAAAAATCAAAGAACAGGAGAAATTAAAAGCCGAAATGGCTCAAAAGAAGAACTTCTATTGATCTAAATCACGTACTAGTTGATTGCAACTTCTTATAATATTAGCAATACAAAATATAAGGAGCTTCCCATGGATTTGTTTAAAATGTTAACTAGTGATCCCGTTGTTATGTTTGCCTTTGGTGGCATGGTTATTATGCTGGGTATTTGCGCATTTTATGTTTATTATTTTCTTAAAAATATTAACGAAGATACAAAATAACGTAAAGCACTGTTCGATTATCAAACAACGTTAATACCTTTGCTATACTAAACGTTATGGTTAATAACCGTGATAATATAGTAAGTGCAAAGGTAGTATATTATTACCTTCAATACATTAAAATACTTCATCATTGAGTTTAATCATATGTTGATAGCCTAACCAAACGCTTTACCGTACAATCTAATTTATCCTACCCTAGTATTACTAAACATGTATTCTGCGAGTAAATTCAAACCTGCTTGGTGGCTCACTAACGCCCACGCTCAAACGCTAGTTGCTAAATTTTTTCGACGTAATCAAAAACTCATCACTTACGCTGAAACTCTAGAATTACCTGACGGCGATTTCATTGATTTAGCCTGGACAGAGCGACCAGAAAAAAATAATACTAAACCAATAATTGTAATATTGCACGGCCTAGAAGGTTCAAAAGATAGTCATTATGCTAAAGGGATGCTTAATGCCATCAGAAGTCGTGGTTGGATCGCAGTATTGATGCATTTTCGTGGTTGTAGCGGTAAACCAAACAGGCAGGCAAGCTCCTATCATTCAGGAGACATAAGAGACATTCGTTATTTAACCGAGCAGCTTATTGCTCGTTATCAACATTGTGCATTTTCGGTGTTAGGTTTTTCTGTAGGGGGTAATGTACTTACCCAATATTTAGCACAAGTGCCTAATAACCCATATCGTGCAGCAGCTGTTATTTGCGCACCATTAGACTTAGCCAGTTGCAGTGCTCATATTAACCAAGGTTTTTCTCGATTATACCAAAAGTATTTATTACAAATGCTTAAAAGTAGCACCTTAGAAAAAATAACGACAAAAGTAATCAGTAACCTCAATAAAAGAAAGATTGAAAGCATAAAAACGCTCTATGAGTTTGATGATTATGTCACGGCGCCACTTAATGGTTTTACAAATGCACAGCATTATTATCAACAAGCCAGTGGTAATCAGGTCATGGCAAAAATTAAGCAGCCGTGCTTATTTATACATGCCGCTGATGATCCCTTTCTTAATCATCAGCGCTCAATACCACAACAAAAACTACCCAAACACTTAACATTTGAAGTGTCGAACAATGGTGGTCATGTTGGATTTATTCATGGCAATAACCCATTAAAACCAAAATATTGGTTAGAACAACGTGTTCCAGATTTTTTAAATGAATATTTAACTATAGATACCGAGAAATAACAGATGATAATCCCATTAGAACAAATTAACGAAGAGACGCTAACCGCCATTATTGAGGATTTTATTTTACGCGAAGGTACGGAGTATGGCGTAATTGATGCCAGTAAAGCAGATAAAATTGCCCAAGTTAAATTACAGTTGCAACAAGGCAGCGCGGTAATAGTATATTCAGAGCTTCATGAAAGCGTTAATATTTTACCGCGAGAACAATTTGATAACGAAAATAAAATACAAAATCAATAAACCTTTCGATGTGCTTTTATAACATCCTTCCAATGGATGTTTTGATTGCCTAAACTAAGGAAATCAGGGTTAAGCAAGCTTTCTCTTTTGTTATAAGTCATGGGGTTAAATTCACTGTTTATAATAGTGCCGCCTGCTTGTTCTAAGATACATTGGCTAGCACCTGTATCCCATTCACCCGTAACACCAACGCGTATATAACAATCGGCACCACCTTCAGCAATCAAACAATTTTTGAGCGAACAACTACCTAAAGCAACATAATCATAGTCATAATCATCGTTTAAGTATTGTCCCATTAAATGTAGTTGTTGCCGTCTACTGATAGCAACTTTAATACGACGATTATCTTGATAATCAGCGACATGAATTTGATGACTCGACTGGCTTATTCCCTTTTGAGCATTACCCTGAACATTACCTTGGGCGTTACACTCTTTAAAAGCCCCAAGATGAGTTTGAGCATAATAAGTTAAATGATGATCAGGCGCATGAATAACGCCAATACTTGGCCAGCCATTTTCAACTAACGCAATATTAACAGCAAAATCACCACTACCAATTATAAACTCACCAGTACCATCAATAGGATCGAGCAACCAATATTTAGACCAATTTTTACGTTGGGCTAAGGAGACTGCACCTACTTCTTCAGATATTATAGGAATATCCGGCGTTAATGTTCTGAGTTGATCCATCAAAATATCATTGGCAGCAATGTCAGCACACGTTACCGGACTTTCATCTTCTTTTAGCTCAGCAGTGAAGTTCTTATCTCGATAATATTTCATCACCTCAATACCCGCTTTTTTAGCGCTATCAAGGGCAATATTTAATAACCTTTCATCACTTATGCTACTCATGTTTAATCCTGATTGGCTAATTTATTAGGGAAAATGTGATCAATTAACAACATTAATGCAGCGATACTGCGTGCCTCTTTAAAATCACGTTGTTGTAATAACTTTTTATAATCTTTAATTGCCCAAGGTACCACATCTAATGGCTCAGGTTCATCACCTTCTAATTCTGCAGCATACAAACCTCGAGCGATAAAAATGTCCATTTTTGCATTAAAAAATGCAGGTGCCATCATCATCTGAGAAAGGGGTATTAATTGTTCGCTGCCATACGATATTTCTTCTTTTAACTCTCTGTTTGCCGCATGCTCTGGGCTTTCACCAGGATCGATCAGGCCTTTTGGAAAACCAAGTTCATAACTGTGAGTACCAGCGCAATATTCTCGCACTAACAATAAGGTATCATCATCAAGCATAGGTACTATCATTACCGCACCACTTCCTGAAGCAAGCATACGCTCATAATGACGTTGTACGCCATTACTAAAGGTTAAATCAAGTTGCTCTATCGTAAATAAACGACTTTTAGCGACTTGTTTTTGACCATTAATTTTTGGTAATTGGTTATTCCCTGCCATAAGCTTTCAAGATTAATTATTAATTCATTTGAATACAGTTATAATGACACGATAAACATCAATTATGGAACCTCTAAATGCTCAATTGGTCAAAAATCTCTACTGTTTTACTCGATATGGATGGAACAATTTTAGATTTACACTTTGATAACCACTTTTGGTTAGAGCACTTTCCTGCTCGCTATAGTGAACAGCACGGCATTAGCGTTGAAGAGGCGAAACAAAAACTCATTGGTCACTATCAAGAACTTACTGGCACTATTGAGTGGTATTGCTTAGATTATTGGACTGAGTTTACCCAAATGCCAATTCCGCTGATAAAACGCGAAATACAGCATTTAATTCAATTACGTGAAGATGCTGACGAGTTTCTAACGGTATTAAAGCAAAGTGGTCGCGAAGTTATTCTAGTAACCAATGCTCACCCTGACGCCCTATCATTAAAAATTGAACGTACTCAATTAGATAAGTATTTTGATGTACTTTATTCAACCCATGAATTTGGCGTAGTAAAAGAGTCCCAGCTTCTTTGGCAAAGACTGCAAGCCAAACAAGGGTTTGATGTAAATAAAACGTTATTTGTTGATGATAGCTTGCCAGTATTAAAGTCTGCACAAAAATATGGCATTAAACATATTTTAGCAGTAGAGAATCCAGACAGTAAAAAGCCCGCGAATAGCTTCGCTGACTTTACTTCAATTTCAGATTACCGACAGCTAACTAAAGATATTTTAGCAAATCCGATAAAGTCTCTTATCTAAAAAGATTCTCTAAAAAGATAATCGATAGCGCCCTTGGCTATCTTTTCGTCCTAAAAATGGCAGTACACTATTAAGTGTCTGTGGAAATTTAGCGCCGGGCTTTAAAAAACCATTGCCTGAAACACGCCCACCTTGACGCGCATAAGCGTTAAGGGTTAAGCCTAAATCATTTTGGGGTGACAATAGCAATGCTAAAGCACCCTCTTCGCAGGCAATTTTGGCCGTAAAGTTACCTAGTTGGATATTTTGTTCTAATGCAATCACGCCTGCTTTTGACCACGTGACTAGTCCATCAGCAGCGATACATTTATTGTTATCTTCGATGTTAATGGCAGCGTGATATAGCGTTATTTCCACATCACCTTTCGCCGTAACAGGTAAAGGCAAAGTCAATTGCTGAGCAATTTCGTTGGCCTTAAGCAATAAACTTAAATTTTCAATTTCAATTTTTCCCTGAGAAAAAGTAATGTCAACTTCGCCTTCAGGGCCTGCTAATAAAGAATCACCAAAAGTGACTGGCAATCTAGGTGCTAACGAAAATAAAGACCAAAAACTTAACTCCGATTTGATTTTTTTAATCTCCACGTTACCAACAAAAACTTGCTCAATACTTGTTTTCCATACACTACCACTCACGCCTGATAACGAAATATTCTTAGGTAATGACATTTGGTTAAACAATACTGTTGCCGGCAATGTCGCGACTAAAAAGCCAAGGTAAGTCATTAAAAAAACAACGCCGATGGCAAACTTCTTTTTCATTTATTTTCTCTACTGTAAATATTTATAACGCTTATATTTAGCTTAGCGTTAAATTAGCGGCTAAAATGAATCGCTACTTTCGACCTAATTGTAAACGACGAACACGTACTTCACCTTGTTTGTCACTTTGCGCTAAGTCGATAGCTTGTACTTGCAAGTTTTCGTTATTAGCCAAGTGCTCAAGCCAAAATAACAACGAGGTAAAAGGAGCATTATCAAGCCATACTTGCAAGCTCTCTCCTTGGGGTTGCATGCGAGTAATCGTTAGTTGTTGTTGATTTGCTGTACGATTAATAATACTAGATAAACTACCACTATTTTTCGTACCGCCACCCGTTGATTTGATATTTTGATAACGAGCAGTATTTTCAGTAACCCAGGTTAATAATGCTTGTCGGCTAGCAAGTTTTTGCTCTGTTTTCGCTAGGCTTTCATTTAACGGTTGCCATATTGAGCTATAAAGTAAAAAGGCAGAAAACACTAAGCCCATCACTATTACTAATCGTTGCTCGCGTATATTAAGCCCTTGCCACCATGATTTTATTGAAGATAAATCCATTATGAGCGCCCCTTACTTGTACTACTTTGCTTAGTAGTAATACTAAACGAACCCGTAACTTGATTACCTTGGTTCTTTTGTGCACCTTGTTTTACCGCTAGGTTGGCACTATTAAGAACCGCCTGAAAACGTTCGAAATGTTGATAATCATTCGCTATTGCTTGTAGCCGTAATTCATGTCTTTTACCATCAAATTTTAACGACTCAGGTTTTAAAGCTGGCACCTTAGCAAAGGCCGGCTGCACTTTTGACAGCATACTTAGAAAACCTGTGCTATCACTTGCACCACCTAGCTGGGCAATTTTTTTATTTAGCTGTGATTTTATCGTACCAATACGTACTTTTTTAGTACTAGGAAAAGTTTTTTTATAACGTGCAATAATTTGTTCTTCTACTTGCTCTTGTTGCGCAGAAAATTGCCACAGTTGGGTACTTTTATAACCAACATTCAATAATAAGGCACACAAAGCGATTCCTGCAGCCCATAACCAATTAGTTAAAGCGATAGAGCCTTGCTCTTTAATTTTAAATTCGCCTTGCAATAAATTAAACGGACTACGCTGACAATGCTGCGCAAACAAGGCCAAAGGTAGCTCTTCTTCGTCTTTAATCACCGTAATATTACTAGCAAGGTTTTGTATGTTTGGCAGTTCAGAATAAGCATTCAGGGTGATTACATTATTCTCTTTATCTCCATCCGGATACTTTGAATGTGCTTGATTTGAAAAAATATTCTCTGCGGCAAATTTCCATGCTTCGCTATCAAGCGTACACCCTTGCCATTCGCCTTGGCGTATCACAACTTGGTTTACCGCATTACCTGAGGTTTTTTCTGAAGAATGCAAAGCAATAGCGCTCCATTCTCCTTGTTTATAGGGCATAGCTAGCACTTCAGATTGAAGTGTTTTTACCTTAATTTCTGCATCAGCCAACCACGTTAACCACATTTGCATTTGAGCGCGTTCAACGACAGCAACAAAACAATTATTTTCGTCATCATCACTGGCATTATCAGCATAAGCAAAAAACAAGTCATCTACGTCTTGCGCCAATTCCTCTTCTAGCATGTAAGGCACTGCAGCACGCATGGAACGTTGTGACTTAGTTGGCATAGATACACGTTTTAATAGCACATCATTACCTGGTACAAAAATGTTAACCAAACGTTGCTGTGCTTTAGCCGTTAATTCAGTTAACTGCTCCGCACTCGTTAATACGCCACTGGCAATAATTTCTTGCTCGATAGAGCTAAAAACTAACCAAGAGATCTCATCTTGAGCTTGACTACCTAAGCGTATATATAAAATTTCGGCCATTAATTGCGTCCTATGGTGCGGCTGATCACATCAATATGTTTATTATTCGTTATTTTCATTACCGAGTTCATAACAAAAAAACTATTATTAAAACTGGCGCTAGCTTTTAGTGTAAAGTATTCGCTATCAACTACAAACTGATCTTTGTTACTGTCACTATTCTTTAACTTGATCACTTCAGGCAAATTATAAAAATCTTCAATGGCGTCAAAGCCCTTATCTCCTCGAACACTCAATATTTGCTCAGCTTCTTCTAAAGTAGAATCAAGCAACGCTTGCAGTAGTTCCGGTCGTTCTGCAGTTATAGTGTTAATGTTTATTTTGTGTTGATCACTGTCAGGTATGACACAGACATAAGGTTTGATTCCATTAATGATAGCAGGCGTAAAATGTGCAACAACTCTTAACTCATTAACACTGGCTAAAAAATTATTAGCGGCAAGGTATGGAAACTCACGAGAAGCATAATCATCATCTTCAGCGCCTCCTGAGCCACTAATACGGCTATTTTCATCTAACCAATCAGTTAATGAGTCTGCCATTGATTCAGCTTCAAATTGGCTAATACCCTCCAGCTGAAGATTGATCAATAAGGTTTCAAAGGCAAGTCGAGCTGGCACTTTATTATCATTTGATTTTGGTTTATTGTTAGCCGCATTCACGTTACCTGTATTGCTTAAGGGAGCTCGAAGTGCATTCAGGTTGAGACAGCTTTGTAAATCAAGTATTTCACCCGATATTTCACCAAAATCGACAGGATAAGTTATTTCACCTTGCGCCCAAACCTGCCCTAAATGAGTAACATCTTCATCCTTTTTAAAGGCAGTTATTAACACCCTTTTGGTAAAAGCCTCTGCACCCATAGCGTACCAATAAGCTTGTTGGTTAAAAGTAATATTAGCACTACGTTGCATTTGCATTTGCAAACGAGCAGTCATTTGACTGGCAATAACAGCACATAAGGCAACAATTAACATCACGGTAATTAACGCTACCCCTTTTTGCTTGTGATATTTTGATAATGAGACGCTCATGGATTTTCACCTGATGCTATATTTTTTGTCGTGACACTACTACCGGAAACTAAGAATTGTCGACGAATAACGCCATAATCTTTCGTGTCAACTTCAATAGCAATGGCTAATGGTAAAGACTCTTCTGACCACGTTTCTTGCCATTTTTTACCATCATAAAATTCAAATATTAATGCCGAAACATCACTTATTAGTGGTCTTACTTTCGCCTCTTCACCGACTACGGCATCAACAAAATTAAAATGTAATCGCTCTAGCGTTTCATCAACTAACTGATACGACACAGCTTGCATATCACTGCGCGGTAATAATAGACCCGGATTTGTCCAACCATGACGAACAAAAGCAAGAGCTTGCTCATCCGATAAATTAACATCCCCTGACGTTTGTAAAAAGTTATTCAAAGGGGATTCACCATTTAAACGAATGCTCCGACGAGCAATCTGGATAAGATCTCGTTCTATAATTACAAAGGCTCGCTGTAATTCATTATGACGTTCGCTACGTTGTTTTGCTTTTTCATCACCACTAAGTACCGTATCAAAAATAGTAAAACTTGATAAACTAATAAGGGAAAAAATAGCAATGGCAATTAATACTTCGAGTAAAGTGAAGCCTTTAAAATTGTAACTCTGCATTATTTCCCCACCTTAGAAACATAGGTAGTTAAACTGCTAATAGCAAGTTCATCATCTTCTTTTAGACGAACTTCCATTACAATTGCACGCATATCGTTGTCAGTAGTTTTTAACACTTTTTGTTGCCAAAACCATGCCCTGTCGGCAAATTCAACTTCACCTTTTAAATTATTTTTTGGTGGCCATTTTTCCACTAAATGCGTTGCAACTAGTTGATTAGCAGCAATCCAGTTAGCGAACATTTTGTCTTCTAGATAACCAATATTACGCGCATTATTGGTGGCTGCACTGAGTAACGCTATGCCTGCAATAGAGAAAACAGCCATCGCCAGCATCACTTCAATTAACGTGAAGCCAAATGATTTTTTCGATTGTCTATAGTCAATCATCTAACACCGGCCCTTCTACCGTTAGCGGCGTACTATAAATACCGGTTACGCGATAACCTAGCTCAGATAAATCATCATATAACGAGGCGTCTTCGGTAAAATGAAACGTTAGACTAAAAGGGGTTATATCACCACCGGATAAAATATAGACTTGCGGTAATAGTTGTTTTTCTTGTTCTGCGTTTTTTGCTTCTTCAATTGCTTTAAAAGAGAGGTATTCTTCATTTTGATCTTTAAATACTGATGAATCAAAGAGTAGCGGCTCTTCTATGGGTAAATCATCCAACGTGAGTGTTAAGGTGACTCCTTCAGGTAATTCTTGTGTCGCTAACCAATCTTGCTGCGCTATTTCACTCCACTTAATGCCATCGTATCCTAAGAAACGATAGCTGCTTTTATCAATATACAAGCCAAGCTCAACATTATTTAACAAACCATAATTGGCGGCATTTTCAAATAACGCCGTAAATTGGTAACTGACTTTTTTTAAGGTGTCTTCGGGACGTTTACCAGAAAAATTAAACTGTATACTAGAAATAATCAACCCTATTAGCGCAATGACCACCAAGACTTCAAGCAAGGTGAAGCCTCTGGTTTTTGTTTTGGATGGAGAGAATAACGAATAATGATTTTTCATGTCTGGTATTTAGCTTTTCTAAAGTTGCAGCTAAAAGTAGGCTTCTCCTTTAAGCTGTATGATTCAATTTAAAGAAAAAAGCACGGAGTTGACGTTAGTCAATGAGTACTTTTGCCGACTAAATTGGATTTTACAGCAACAAGGTGAAAGCTTACTACTGATAATCGCCGAGGTTCCAATTACCTATATCATCTTCTGTTCCAACTTCGCCATCAGGTCCTGATGAAAACACATCCATTTTACCTTGCTCACCTGGATTCAATAAAATATATTCGTTACCCCAAGGGTCTTTAGGTAAACGTTTAACATAACCACCCTCAGGAAAACGGCGTGGAATAGGCTCTATATCGGTTTGTTCCGTTAACGCCTCTAACCCTTGCTCTGTACTTGGATAGTCATAATTATCTAATTTATACATGCTTAAAGAGTTTTCTAGTGCAGTTACATCTTGTACGGTTTTTTGTAACTTAGCCGTGTTTTGGCTACCCATTAAGTTTGGTACTACCACACTTAACATCATGCCGATGATGACAATCACTACCATGACTTCTAATAAGGTAAAACCTTGCGTTTTTTGTTTATTCATTTCTTTATTCCTAACGTCCTATTAACGTGAACTAATTTACGGCGCTTCGACTGCTTGTGCTCAGGATGAGCGGTACTTAGCGTTTTCCCTGCTATTGTTGAAAGACTAGCCGCCAACAAAGGTATTCAATTGCAATATCGGCTCTAATATTGCCATCACTATAAATAATACTACCCCTGCCATGACTACCATAAGGGCAGGTTCAAAAGCTTTCAATGATATATTCATTAATGCTTCAAATTCTTTATCTTGGTTGTCTGCAGCACGACCTAACATTTGCTCAAGCTGACCACTTTTTTCACCACTGGCAATCATATGCAACATCATAGGGGGAAATAGTTTAGTTTGTTCTAACGACAAACGTAAGCTAGTCCCTTCGCGAACTTTGTCAGCCGCTAATTTAACTTGCTGCTTAATATATAAATTATCAAGTACTTCACCTGAAATCTTCATGCTTTCTAATAAAGGCACTGCACTCGCTGAAAGTATACTTAACGTACGAGCAAAACGAGCAGTATTAAGACCTTTAACAACTTTCCCTATACCCGGAAACGCTATAACTCGTTGATGATAAGCCATCTCAAACTTTGGATTTTTCAATAATTGCGAGAGCAACAACATGATTATCGCAATAAATAACATAATATAAAAACCATTGGCTTGTAAGAAATCACTACTGGCAATTAAAAGCTTCGTTGAACTGGGAAGGCTAGCGCCCATGTGTTCAAATTGACCCACAATTTGTGGCACCACTTTCGTTAATAAAATAGCAATAACACCAATAGCAACAACGGTCATAATAACAGGGTAAACCAATGCTTGAATGAGTTGTGAACGCATTTGTTCTCGTTGTTCGGTATAATCAGCTAGCCGATTCAATACTTTATCTAAATGGCCTGATTTTTCTCCCGCGGCAACCATGGCACGATAAAGGTGGTTAAATACTTTCGGGTATTCAGCCATACTTTCTGCCAAACCATAACCTTCGGTAACTTTAGTGCGCACTCCCATGATCATACTTTTAATAGTGTTTTTTTCACCTTGTTCAGCGATGGCGACTAATGCTTCTTCAAGGGGTAAACCCGACTCAACTAAGGTAGCTAATTGACGAGTGATTAATGCCAGTTCAGCAGCAGATACTTTGCCTTTATTACTTCGGTTATTCGTTTTTCCTGTTTTTTTTTGTTTACTGGCTAAAGTCGGTACAACTTCTGTCGGCATTAAACCCTGCTCACGAAGTAATGCCCGTGCTTGCCTTGGGGTATCACCTTCAATAACACCTTTTTTAGTTTTGCCTTTACTGTCTACGGCTTGGTAATCAAAAGCGGCCATTAATCTTCTCGCGTTACGCGTAATACTTCTTCTAAAGTGGTTTTGCCTAACATGACTTTATCAAAACCATCACGGCGAATAGAAGCGGTATGTTGACGAATATATTTTTCAATAGCCTGTTCACCATGACCGTTATGAATTATTTCCCGAACCGTATCGTCAACCACCAACAATTCATGAATACCTGTTCTGCCTCGATAACCTTTAAAATTACACTCAGCACAACCAGTAGCGCGATATATATTTTGGCTATTATTCTTTGGTAAACCAAGTAAAGCACATTCTTCTTCATCAGGTAAATGACTCATACGACAATGAGGACACAGGGTTCTGACTAATCGTTGCGCCAAAACACCCAATAAACTTGATGATAACAAAAAGGGTTCAACCCCCATATCTTCCATACGAGTAATAGCACCTGCTGCCGTATTAGTATGCAAGGTAGATAACACCATGTGCCCAGTTAAACTAGCTTGCACAGCAATTTGTGCTGTTTCTAGGTCACGAATTTCGCCTACCATCACCACATCAGGATCTTGACGTAAAATAGCGCGTAAACCACGAGCAAAGGTCATGTCTACTTTCGTATTTACTTGCGTTTGACCAATACCTTCAATGGCAAATTCTATGGGATCTTCAACGGTTAAAATATTGCGTTCCTTGGCATCAATTTGGGTTAATCCGGCATACAGCGTAGTACTTTTACCTGAGCCTGTGGGGCCTGTAACCAAAATAATACCGTGCGGTTTTTCTATCAAGGTTGAGAAATTAGCACGGTTATTATCGGTCATGCCTAAGTCTTCAAGGTCTAATCTAGCCGCATTTTTATCGAGCAAACGTAATACGACACGCTCACCATGCCCTGTTGGCATAGTGGATACTCGAACATCCACCGCTCTACCACCAATTCGCAGCGAAATACGGCCATCTTGTGGAATACGTTTTTCAGCAATATCCAATTTTGCCATCACTTTTATACGCGAAACCAATAAAGACGCTAATTTTCGATTAGGTTTTAAGACTTCACGTAAAATACCATCAACGCGAAAACGAATTTGCAAAGCACTTTCAAAGGTTTCAATATGGATATCACTGGCACTTTCTTTGATCGCTTCACTGAGCATGGCATTGATCAATTTGATGATTGGTGCATCATCTTCATTTTCTAATAAATCTTCGCTTTCTGTGATTTCATCGGCAAGGGAATATAAGTCTACTTCATTACCAATATCTTCCATCATTTGTTGCGCTTCTGAAGAGTCACGTTGATAAGCCTGCGTTAGCAACAATTCAAACGAGGCGATATCTTGAACATCAAAACTAAACGGGGCTTTAATAATACGTCGAACTTCAACAATGGTTTCTAAACTGATATTGGCTAGACAGTGTAAAACGTAACCTGTTTCATTTTTACTGAATAAAACACTATAACGTTTAGCAAAAGCGAAAGGTAAACGCCAAGCAATAGCGCTTAATTTATGGTTATCAAGCTCAGTTGATTGCTCACTATGTTGTACTGCTACCTCGGTAGCTTGAATAAGGTCTTCAGACATTAATCGTTATTCTCTTTTGGTAAACTACCTTCTACTGTCTTGTCTTGCGGTGTATGCGCTTTCTCTTGCTGCAGTTTATCTTGATATTCATCAAAAGAAGGTGGCAATGCTAAATCATCATTCCATTTGGGTAATATTGGTAATTTTGAATTACTCATTAATGACAAACCTTCCTCTTGCTTACGGATTTGATCTGCACGAATAAAGTTATATTTTTCCTTAGCCATGGTATTCATTACTTCTGCGTCGCTGATAATAGTTGGACGAAGAAATACCATCAAATTACGTTTGCGAGTGCTGTTTGACGTCGATTTAAATAGGTGACCAATAATAGGGATATCACCCAGTAGTGGCACCTTTTGCACACTTTCTTGTACATCTTCATCAATCAAACCACCTAAAACAACCGTTGCACCACTCTCCACCATAACGGTTGTTTTGATTTCTCGTTTATTAATAGAAATATCAACCCCGGTAGCACCGCTCACTGAAGAAACCTCTTGTTCTATGGTGAGCTGTACGCTATTGCCTTCATTAATTTGTGGTGTTACTAATAACTTGATACCCACTTCTTGTCTATCTACAGTTTGAAAAGGATTACTATTATTACTACCTGTTTGTGAACCAGTTATAATAGGTACTTCTTGACCTACTAAAAAGTAAGCCTCTTCATTATCGAGTGTGGTAATACTGGGAGTTGCTAAAATATTTGAATTACTATCAGAGCTTACTGCTTGCACAATAGCGCCCCAGTCATTTTTCATAATGCCAAACATGCCACCGCTAACGGAGCCTAATAATTGTGCTAACAATGTATAATCACCATTGGTATCTGGGTTTTTTATCGTATCGCCATTTTCCTTAATGATGGTAGTACCTTTTTCACCTTCCGCCGCTTTACTTGCTGCGCCTATACTAGTAATAGGCGCTGGACCATTGGTAAACTGTGTAAAAGCACCTTGCTCGCTGTACCATTGCACACCAAGTTGCACACCGTCAGTTTCAAACACCTCAACAATTATCGCTTCAATATGCACTTGTGCACGAGGCACATCTAGTTGACGAATAACCGACTCTAATGAACGTAGCATATCGGGCTGGCCAGTAATAACTAAAGAATTAGTTGACTCATGCGCTTCAATGCTGGTTTCAGCTTGTGATTTGCTACGCGACTTTGAGTTCGTTGTGGCGCCTTCAGAGGCAATCGTTTTACTAACACCATTAAGCACTTTAACGAGATCTTCTGCTTTAGAATATTTAAGATAATAAACGCGAGTATTACCACTCGTTTCTAATTCACTATCTAAGCGTTTAACTAAACGAATAACACGTTCTCGTGCTTTCACTTCGCCACTAACAATAACGCTATTGCTGCGATCATCGGCAACAATTTTTGGAATTAAAAACGTTGGCTGGCCTGCTTTACCACTAGTCGGCTTATTCATGGCTTCAATAATACGCACCATTTCACCCGCTGAAGCATAATGCAGCTTGATAATTTCTACATCTTGATCGCCTGCTCTATCGACTCTTTCAATAATTTTTACTAGGCGATTTACTGTTGCCGCTGTACCTGTAAGCATAATCACGTTAGCAGGATCGTAATTAGTAACATTACCACCACCTGCTTGATCGGATAATTGACGTAGTAGCGGTACTAACTCACGCACCGTGACATTTTTCACTTCAACAATACGGGTAACCATCTCATCACCAATAATGCCACTTTTGCTACCAACAACAGGAATCGATGAAGTTTTAGCATCTTTATTTCGAATGATTTTGATTATATTATTATTCATTTTCACAGCGGCAAAGCCGTAAACTTCGAGCACATTCAGGAAAAATTGATAGTATTGCTCTTCCGTTAAAATATCATAACTACGCACATTAACTTTACCCCGCACATTAGGGTCAACAATCATGGTTTTTTTCAGGTTTTTACCGACAATTGTTACAAATTCAACAATGTCAGTATTTTTAAAACTCGGTGAATATTGATTGGCACTCGCTTGCCCAACAGCAAAAACACCACTAAAAGTAAGCGCTGTTATCAAAATCACGCATAATTGCTTGAGTTGCTTAAACTTATGAGTTAACTGCTTAACCACAAATACGTTTAAGGTTGTGCCCATGAAAAATTCCTTATTATTCTTATCTTATAAATAATTATTGTTATATTTAGTCAATACTAAAAAGTATCTCTATCAAATCATTTTTACGCTCAATCAATAATGATATATCACGTTCTGTTTTTAACGCTGACAGTGCTTGCGCAGCTTCTAAGGGTGCCCGTAAATCATAACCATTCATTTGCACCGCTATATCGCCAGATTTTAAACCTGATAATTTAAAAAACTCAGGTTTTTTACCGGGAGATAATCGATAACCAATAATTTTTCCATTTTCACGAGCGGGAGAAATGCGCAAGTAATCGGTTATTTTTCCGGGATCTTTTGATATATCAGACCTTAATTGTACTGCATTTCGTGTTAATTCATTATTCGAACGGAGATCGACCACATTAGCTTTATTCAGCGTTTTTCGGGAACCATTATCAACCCTTGCGTTGATCGTCTCTTTTTTATTAGCAATATTTTGAGCCGGTTGGTTATAATCAGCACCATCAAGCATTAAGGTTTCTAAACGGCCTAACTGTTTAATGATCACTCGGTCAATGAGTACTTGTTCAAGACTAGCACGTGTGCCTAAAATAACATCACCAATACCATAGGTTTCCTGCTTGCCTTGGTATTCTATAATAGCTGCAGCAGTCTCCGTTTTATCACTGGCAACCAAACCAGACAACGTTAGCTTCAAGCGAGTTACTGGTGCATCAGTAATCTGTTGAACAACTTCTTTTACTTGCTCATTGTATTGACCAAACAAGTTAAGTGACTGCAAAGCAGATAAATTAAAATGCTGTCCTGTTGAACTTGTCTGCTTCACACCTGCCGATAGTGTTGAAGTAGATGTTATAGGTGCTTGCGGCACTAGCAACCACGTTATTTTAGCGGCTAAAAAGGCAATGTAAATTAACAACAATAAGCTAATAGCTTGTGCTATTTTCTGTTGAGGTAATTTTGCCAAATTAGCGGCAAATAATGTAAAGTTATCGCTTATAGCCATTTATTCATATCTTTATTTTACTCTAATGATTGTACCATCTATCAAGAGAAGTATAACGGTAAAAAGCACGTTATTTTCAAAACTCCAATTGCTTGATAATACTTGAGCATTAGCTCCGCAACAAGCAAAGCACATAATTATTAACTATTATTTACATTCACCTTAATATAATAGACGAAGTGTGGGCTAAAATATGTTATTTTCAGCAAAATTTATGCGTGCACTTTTGGTCTACTTTACTTATAAAAAAGCAATCTTCTATGGCAATAGCAAATGAGAATAGTTCAACCCGATTAGACAAGTGGCTTTGGGCAGCGCGTTTTTTTAAAACTCGTGCCATTGCTAAGCAAATGATTGATGGTGGTAAAGTCTTTTATAATGGTCAACGAACCAAATCAGGCAAGTCTGTTGTTATTGGTGATTCGATAAGGATTCGTCAGGGTTTTGATGAAAAAGAAGTTGAAGTGATCGCCTTAGCGGATCAGCGTCGTGACGCAACTTTTGCTCAAAGCTTATATGAAGAAACCAGTCAAAGCATAGAAACAAGAGAAAAAAATAGCTTAGCGCGTAAGCAGGGTATATTGCTCAGCCCCGCAAGCGACACTAAACCCGACAAAAAGCAACGTCGAAAACTTAGAGAATTTAAAGAAAGGATATAAGCACTATGTCTAATACCGACATAACTAAAAATACGATTGCGGCCACAGACGTGCTTAATCGCTATTTATTTAATGACATGCACGTACGTGGCGAGTTAGTACAATTAAGTAATAGCTACCAAAGCATTATTAAAAACCACAACTACCCAATTGGTGTTCGTTTGTTACTTGGTGAATTAATGGCTGCGACTTGTTTACTCACTGCAACATTGAAATTTGAAGGAGAAATCACTGTGCAACTGCAAGGTGATGGCCCTATTGGTTACATGTCTGTTAACGGTGATCATAATCAAAAAATGCGCGGTATTGCCAAGTTAAAACCTGAACAAGAGCAAACAACGGCCAACTCATTACATCAACTTATTGGCAAAGGCACCATGGTTATTACTATAAGACCGGAAAAAGGTGAAGCTTATCAAGGTGTGGTTGCGTTAGAAGCAGCAACACTGGCTGAGTGTTTAGCGCATTACTTTGATGTGTCTGAGCAAATCCCCACTAAAATTTGGCTTTTTAGTGATGATGCTAAACAGCAAGTTGCCGGTAGTTTAATACAGCTATTACCTGATGGAGACGGCAGCAGCGAAAATTTGACTAAGCAAGAGAGTGACTTTGAACATATAGCGCAATTAACAAATAGCATTAGACCCGATGAAATCTTTTCACTTGAAGCACAAGCTTTATTATACCGTTTATACCACCAAGAAAAAGTTAGCTTATTTGACCCACAAGCTGTCAGCTACCAATGCGGCTGTTCACGCGTTAAATGTTTAGGGGCTATTTCACAGATAGAGCCAACTGAAATTGAATCAATACTGGCGGAACAAAGTAAAATATCGATGACTTGTGATTATTGCTTAACCACTTATGACTTTTTTTATGAAGATTTAAAAAGTTTCATTTCGAAAGATATACATTAGTTACAAACTTTCATTTTAGTCTATTGTTTTTATATAAAGCACTCTTTTGGATAATTATTACCTAATACCAGCTAAAAGAGTGTACAACTCCTGCCCCCTCCTAGCCCTTACCCTTATTATTGTTGTAAAATTACCTACAAGAAATATCTCGCTATTCTCACTATTTCTGTTGCTTATACTGAAAACTTTCATCTTAGGTTATTTTTTACTTTCGTTTTGGTGCTTAATCCCATAGAATGTCGCCTTATTAAATACAATGAAATTTTTAGACTTAACTACAAATTAAAATCAGTCACACCTTAGGAGTGAATTCGCTATGACCGCCCCAGAAAACTCAATTGATTTGTCACAATATGGCATTAATGATGTTACAGAAGTTGTTTACAACCCATCTTATGAGTTGCTTTTTAGTGAAGAAACAAAAGCTGATCTAGAAGGTTTTGATAAGGGTGTAGTGACTGAGCTCGGTGCAGTTAATGTCGACACTGGTATTTTTACAGGTCGCTCTCCTAAAGATAAATATATTGTACGTGATGATGTAACACGCGATACCGTTTGGTGGTCTGATCAAGGTAAAAATGATAACAAACCAATGACGCCTGAAACATGGGATCATTTAAAAGGCTTAGTAACCACACAACTTTCTGGTGAACGTTTATTTGTTGTTGATACTTATTGTGGCGCTGATGAAGCGACACGTTTAAAAGTACGCTTCATTACGCAAGTTGCATGGCAAGCCCATTTTGTTAAAAACATGTTCATTCGCCCAAGTGACGAAGAATTAAAAACTTACGAACCAGATTTTATCGTAATGAACGGTGCTAAAACGGTTAATGATAAGTGGCAAGAACAAGGTCTTAACTCTGAAAACTTTGTTGCATTCAACTTAACTGAAAAAGTGCAATTGATTGGTGGTACATGGTACGGCGGCGAAATGAAAAAGGGTATGTTCTCAATGATGAACTATTACCTTCCGCTACAAGGTATTGCTTCTATGCACTGTAGTGCTAACGTTGGTAAAGACGGTGACACTGCAATTTTCTTTGGCTTATCGGGCACAGGTAAAACTACACTTTCAACAGATCCTAAACGCCAATTAATTGGTGATGATGAACATGGTTGGGATGATAATGGTGTATTTAACTTTGAAGGTGGTTGTTACGCGAAAACAATTAACCTAAGCAAAGAAAATGAACCAGATATTTACAACGCTATTCGTCGTGATGCTTTATTAGAAAACGTTACCGTTGACGCTGAAGGCAAAATAGATTTTGACGATAACTCAAAAACTGAAAACACACGTGTTTCTTACCCAATTCATCACATTGATAACATAGTTAAACCTGTATCTCGTGCTGGTCATGCTAAGAAAGTAATTTTCTTAACGGCTGATGCTTTTGGTGTATTACCACCGGTAGCTAAATTAACACCTGCGCAAACAGAATATTACTTCTTGTCTGGCTTTACGGCTAAACTTGCCGGTACTGAACGTGGTATAACCGAACCAACACCTGCTTTCTCAAGTTGTTTCGGCGCGGCATTCTTAAGCTTGCATCCAACTCAATATGCAGAAGTACTTCGTAAACGCATGACAGATGTAGGTGCAGAAGCCTATTTAGTGAATACCGGTTGGAATGGCACAGGTAAGCGTATTTCAATCAAAGCGACTCGTGCAATTATTGATTCTATTTTAGATGGCTCAATTGATAAAACTGAAACAACGGTTATTCCGATGTTCAATTTAGAAGTTCCAAATACAGTTGCAGGTGTTGAAGGTGATATTCTTGACCCAAGAAATACTTATGAAGACGCTAATGAATGGCACACTAAAGCGGTTGATTTAGCTAACCGTTTTGTTAATAACTTTGATAAGTTCACTGATACTGATAATGGTAAAGCATTAGTTATTGCAGGACCACAACTGTAATTAATTTCTAAGTTACAATTTAGAAATTACAGTTACGAACATATATACCCGTTCCGCTTGAAGATGCATGATTCAGCTGGAATTAGAAACGCCTTTAGGCAAGACATTGATTGAAGAGAATGGTTGTTCAGGAGAATATTCTCCTGAATAACCCTTAATAAAAAAATGTGCCTTGATTATGAAACGCTCAGACTTCCTGAAACGAGCATTTCAAGTGGAACGGGTATAGAACAAAAAAGTCACTAATAAGTAATTATTAGTGACTTTTTAGTTAACAAACCAATACTTGTAAAAACACTAGAACTTTAATGGCAAGCTGACCTTAGCTTGTAAACCACCTTCAGGCTTATTAGATAATTCAACATTACCACCATGCGTATCAACTATACGTTTAATAATCGCTAAACCTAAACCGCTACCTTCTGTACCCCTCGCTTTATCACCTTGGGTAAAGGGTTGAAATAAACGTTCAATATCAGCCTCAGGAATACCGTCTCCCTGATCACTAACAATAAAATAAGCATAGCCTTTACGTTTATCTACACCAGTAGAAATATCTATATCGCCCTCAGTGTAGCGCAACGCATTTTGAATTAAATTGGCTAATGCGCGCTTAACAGCCACATGACGCAATGGAATTTTAGGGCACTCTTTAGTAATAATGTGCATATTTCTATTTGCCGGTATTTCAACACTAACAACTTCTTCAACCAATACATTTAAGTCACCAAGTACCGCTTTATCTTTCGAGTCATGACGTATATAGTCAATAAATTGATCAATGATATTATTCATATCATCAATATCCTTCTCAATACCATCCTTTAAAAACTCATCTTCCGCTGACATCATTTCACTGGCCAAACGTATACGTGTTAACGGAGTTCGTAAATCATGAGAAATACCCGCCATTAACAGGTTTCTGTCATCTTCCAACTGTTTGATACCTTTTGACATATGGTTGAATGCTTGAGTTACCGCCATGATTTCAGAAGTGCCATACTCGATTAGTGGTTCAGGAAAATCACCTCGACCAACATCCTCCGCGGCATGCTGTAAAGATTTCAGCGGTCTATTGATTTGCCTTACAAATAACCAGCCCCCTGCAACACTGAGTACACCGAGAATACCAAGAAAGATAACTAACGGTGAAAAATTTGCCTCCTCTAATCCTAGTAAAGGAATTTTTACCCACAGGTTAGGAGCCTGCGGAGGTCTAATCCAAAAAAGGTATTCATCTCCTTGGGAAATTCGTACCTCGGCAAATCCGCCAAGTAATTCAGACATTTGCTCACTGCGATACGGGTAATAACCTGCTAAACCTAAACCTAACTTAAGGGCTTCTGCTTCTCGATATACACCAATACCTGTTTCACGATGAAAAGCTTCCGCCATTTTAGGGCTTATACGGGCGTCTTTTATATCAATAAAAACAACACGTATTTGCTTAGCTAATAATTGATTTATTTGTTGCTGATTAGGCTCGATAACATACAAGGCAAAAGAAATATAAGAAACGACTTGATTCACAAACAGCAAAAAACCGATAAGTAAAACAGTTTGACCAAAGGCACTACGGGGTAATACTTTCATAACATCACTAACTCAACAATTAAGTAACGTTACCATCTGGCACAAAAACATAGCCTAATCCCCAAACCGTTTGCAAATATCTTGGCTTAGCGGGATCAATTTCAAGCATACGACGTAAACGAGACACCTGTACATCAATACTACGTTCAAGGGCAGAATAATCCCTTCCACGGGCTAAATTCATTAATTTATCACGCGATAGTGGCTCTCTAGGATGGGTAACCAGCGCTTTTAATACCGCAAATTCGCCACTCGTTAATGGCATACTAACATCACCTTTAACCATTTCTCGTGTTGCTAAGTTAAGATGATACTCACCAAAGGATATAGCGTTTTCTTCCATGGATGGTGCCCCCGGAGCCTCTTGCACTCTACGACGTAAAACAGCCTTTATTCGTGCTAATAACTCTCTTGGATTAAAAGGTTTCGGCATATAATCATCTGCGCCCAGCTCTAAACCAATTATTCGGTCAACTTCATCTCCTTTAGCGGTAAGCATAACAATAGGAATATTATTATTTTGTTGACGTAAACGACGACAAATAGATAAACCATCTTCACCTGGCAACATCAAATCTAATACCAACAAGTGAAAATTTTCACGTTCAAGTAGTCTGTCCATTTGTTCTGAATTAGCGGCACTACGAACCACAAAACCCTGTTCCACCAAATATCGCTCTAATAAAGAACGCAAACGCATATCATCATCCACAACTAATATTTTTTGAGTTTCTTTGGTCATCATCTTTCTCGAATTACTTTTTATAATTAATATAGATACTCATGTTACCTCGAAAGGCTCGTTTCAGGCATTTTGAAGTATCATGAGTATAGTTCACTTTACTATAAGTGATGTTAGTCATGATTAAAAAGGTTGAAAAGTAAATGTTTCCATCTATTTGTTACAATTTATGACTATAGCTCAATCACTTAAAACGGGTTGAATTATCTAAACCGATGGAGTTAACTTATCTAACAGCCAATTTAATCAAATGGCCTTTATTTTAGGTAGTGAATTGCTTGCTCGGTGACACATTGGATAAAACTTTTTTTACGCTCATTGCTTGATAACGCATGAATAGCATTGTTCACTAAAAGCATTTTTTGTTGACGTTCAACCTTAGGTAAATGTGCTAATTGTTCATGAAAACAACCAAGCAAACCAAAGTTTATAGCAACATCTGACTGTATAGTGTCATCACCAAGACATAATGCCAACTTCTGGGCTAATCGATTTTCATCCATTGTTAAAACTAGATCAGAGAGCTGATAATCAATAGGATCAACTTTACGTTCAATATTACAAGCGTAAAACATATCAGCAACGGCAATCACGGGAATAAGTTTTTTATGTTGCTCACTGAACCTTTGCTTCAACCAAGCATTATGTTCTTGAGCACTTTTTTTCTCTGTGTTTACCCCTTTAGAAAGATCTTGTGCTAGTAATGCACTTGTTAACAGTACACTTGTTAACAACACAGAAAATAGCACGATAAATGGTATTTTCATTGAGTATATAATTAATTTTTTGTATCAGGATAAGTTAATTATATACGTAAGTTCGTTAAGTGACGAACTTCATTCTTTTTTATTAACTCGCTATTTAGCAAATATGTGCATCACGTTGTGGATAAATAATGATAAGGCCTGACTTAGCCGAGGGTGACATTATCGCTTGTTTTTAGCATACCTTATCCAAATATAGACTCCACTTAACGAAAGTAATATAAGTAAAATGGCCACCATGTCCATAAACAACACTCCTACTAATCCCAAAATACGGCCGCTATGAGCATCTAAAATAATACGCTCTATGGTTAAAAATTGAGATCTATAAGCCAGTGCAGCCTGTTGTTCTTTCTCTAATGAAACCGGTTGTGGCGATATCCATAAAGGCTCTATTAATGGAGAGATAGCTTGCCAATAAAGAAAGTCGCTATCGCTTTGATAATACCCTGATGCTGTTTTTACAATGACCAAATCATTATCGATACTTAAAGCTTCAATGCCTTCTGGAATTCCAGCCTCTACGCCGAGTTGATCAAGTAATTCACCTTGATTATTGTATATATACAAACTAGCTTGGCTGACGATAACAAATACATCAACTATTGTGTCATTTGATACGTTAGCTGACATAACGCCAGCGCTGACAATATCAGACGAACTTTCTAATAATAGTTTGCCATCAAGCCACACTAAGTTATTAGTCACTTGCAGTGAACTGTGTTGATAAAAGCGAATATCATTGGGGGGTGCAATGCCATAGTGATCTAACAACCAAACATTGCTAATAGGTTTATGTGCTAATGAAAGCGTAGTGGTATGATTAAGCGCAACGCCAGTGATAGATAAAAATATAATAAAAAAAGCGGCAATAATGCCAAGTTTTCTATGCCATTCGCGTAAATGTCGAATTAGGCGGTTATGTAGCGATTTTGATGGTTTCATTGCTGATTTAATTGATTTAGCTTACCACTATTCTGCCGCATCACTTTACTTTTAGCTAGTAATTATAAGAGGCTATACCCGCTCCACTTTAAGATGCTCGTTTCAGGAAGTCTGAGCGATTCATAATCAAGGCACATTTTTTTATTAAGGGTTGCTCCCTTAAAAAGAAATGTAACGCTGAGTATGATTTGCTCAGACTTCCCCAAGGGGCTGGTTTAGAAACGCTTTATGCTATGTTATTGATTTCGACAAGGGAATAACCATTCTCTTCTATCAATGCCTTGCCTAAAGGCGTTTCTAATTCCAGCTGAATCATGCATCTTCAAGTGGAACGGGTATATTAGTCACTTTCGCATTTAACCAAAGGGCTAAGCGGGCGACTTTTGTCGTGGCTCTTACAGATAAAGTAGCGCCCGTAATCCCATCTACATTTTGGCTAAGCCTATTTTCTTTGTTAAGCGTAGCATTGATAAATTGTTTAGAGAAAAACTCATGTCGTACTTCATCACCACGACTTTCTCTAAAAGTTAATACTTTAAAGTGATTAATGTGGTTATTTTTAATATGCACGCCAATGGTAATAGGTTTTTCTTTGCCTATTTCATTTAAAATCCATACGGTTTCGTTATCTACTTGCCAATAGCGAATACGCATACGATTAAATTTGTGTTGCAATATTTTGGCTACTACCGCTTTATCTTCTTTGGTTAACCATAAAACTTTTGCTTGTGGCGTTGCATCTACAAATGAACCGCTGATAAACGCAGCTGGGGTTTGGTACACCCCTTTCGCAGCTAGACTCACATGACTAAAAGCCATTGTTAAAGCAAAGATAAATAAAGGTAAATACTTATTCATATAATCACTCGGTAGTTTTTACAGCAAAGTGAATAGCACATTAGCACTATTCACTTTCTCAATATAATTAATCGGTTATTAACCAATTGACCATTAATTAAAATTGATAGCCAAAGCCAAGATTGAATCCTGAAGAATCACTAGCACCGCCAAGGTTTTCATAATCAGCTTTTAAAACAACATTTTCATGAATGTAGTAATTAACACCAACACTGGTTGATTCAACCGCTGTTGAAGCACTATTACCTGCATTGTTGTCATATTCTGAATAACGAGCAAAAACGCCTACTTTTTCGTTAAACTTATAAGAAGGCTCTACATACCAACCTGTTTGCTCATCACTGCCTGAAGCTTTTGCCTCATCGCCATCAATATCCCAACGGGCATACAATGCACGTACGGTAAAATCTTGCACTTGATAAATAGCATGCGTTTCAAATAAGGTGGCACTTGCTGTATCTAATTCACCTAAACCTTGCGTTAAATCCGTTTGATATTGTAACGTTGCCGCCAGTTCTAACCCTGTAATAGCAGTATATTTAACACGACCGGTATAAGCTAAATTTTCAGCCGTTGCTTTAGCCACTTTTTGACGACCTTTGCGAATACCGGTAAAGCTATAATGAGTAAAGTCACCATTACTATCAAAATTCTTTTTAGTACTATTCAAACCACTAGTCACTGCACCATCAATACTTACACCGCCAGCTGGCTTATAGTTGAAAGCGACACCGGCTTCCCACCAAGTAGCAGGAATAATATTTTTCTCAACGCCGTTACGTTCAACACCGTAGAATGTTGGTGGCTCATGCGTTTCATTGATAATGCCCACTGGAATTAAAAACAAACCAACTTTTGAACTAACCCCTTCATTTATATCAACTTCAACGTAGGCTTGTTCAAGCTCCACTTCACCTGGCTTACCTTCTCCTGCAATAGAATGTTCTAATTCAAATTCAGAGAAAAAACGTACGCTATCGCTAAATTCATGACCGAAAAATAATACAAAACGGTGAAAATCAACTTCTGCGTCTTTATCTTCATAGTTGTTATAGTGTAATTCACCATAACCACCGATTGATGTGTTTGAGAAAGCACTTTGTTCTGCTCCAACTTCAATTTGATCCGCTGTCGCATTAAGCTTTTGATCTGTTTCATCAAGGCGTCTTTCTAACGACTCTAAAACTTTTTGTTGATCGGCAATCACTTTGCGCAATTCATCAGTTTCTTGGTTAGCAAAAGCGGCATTACTGGCAAAAAGACCAATTAATGCAGAGGCTATTAATGTTTTATTCATCATGTTTTAAGTTCCATATTTATATTATTTAAAATTCTAGTGCTAATAAAATTAGCTAAAATGGTTGATGAAAGGTGCGGTAGGAAAATACAGAATAAACGCGACTCTCTCAAAAGTGGCGTTATTTAAACACAGAGCTAAATGAGAATCAATATCATTTGTATTATTTTTTACAATTGATGAGCTTTGCTTGATTTAGATCATGATATTTTTTGTTTAAATTTGTACAACACTCGTCATAGCGGCTCGCGACCTTTCACACTGCATCCTGTTCACTACCAGAATATGGTGGATATTCATCTTCAGTCTAATAACATAATTCTTTGGAATATATTTTATACCAATCACTCAAATAATTTTATAAGCATATTCATGATTTTTAACGTATATTCACTGTTGTAACTATCAACTTGTAGCTACTGCTCAAGTGGCGTTTCCGCCATAAGGATTAAAAAACTCAATTAGGGCAAAACGAACGAGTCTTTATACACATTTTAAAATATTATGAATAAATCAGGAAGATATTATGAACCCAGAAGAAATTATTGAGCAATTAACGCAAATGACATTACTCTATGGTCCGAAATTGCTTGGAGCGATAGCGGTATGGATCATTGGTGGATGGATAATCAAAGCCATCGGTAGTGGCGTACGAAGTGCTTTAACCAAAGGTAAAACAGACCCATCATTAATGCCTTTCCTAACAGGCATGGTTAACGGCTTATTACGGGTCATGTTAATAATCACGGCGCTTGGTATGTTAGGCATCGAAATGACCTCGTTTATCGCTATCCTCGGTGCAGCTGGTTTAGCCGTTGGTTTGGCATTGTCGGGTACCTTACAGAATTTTGCTGGTGGCGTAATGATTCTCATCTTCAAACCGTTCAAAATTGGTGATGTTATAGACGCACAGGGTTATGTTGGTTCGGTTGCTGAGATACAAATTTTCAATACCATTATGAAGACCCCTGACAATAAAACGATCATTATTCCTAATGGTGGATTATCAACATCATCGATGATCAATTATTCCACTGAGGCAACAAGACGTGTTGACTGGACAATTGGGATTGCTTACGGAGATGACGTAGATAAAGCCCGTGAAGTTATCAAGCGTTTATGTGACGATGATGCTCGAATTTTAAAAGATCCTGAGGTATTTATTGCCGTTTCAGCATTAGCAGACAGCTCAGTTAATTTTGCCGTTAGAGCATGGGTGAATGCGGCTGATTATTGGGGCGTGTACTTTGAATTAAATGAAAAAGTATATAAAACCTTTGAAAGTGAAGGATTAAACATTCCTTATCCACAAATGGATGTTCACCTACATAAAGACGCCTAATATCTATTAAAGGTATTACTATAAACTTGAAAGAGCTAACAATTAAATTTTGTTAGCTCTTTTTTATTTTAAAAAATTTAGCTCTGTATTCTGACTCCGACCACTTACCCTTATACCAGCTGCGCCTTATCTTGTTCAATTTCTTTCCTATCACCTGAACACATAGCCTTTAATTGCTCAATAATTAAATAATTCACTGGCACTAAAATCAAGGTGATAAACGTGGCAAATAAAATACCAAAACCTAATGATACCGCCATCGGAATTAAGAATTGAGCTTGTGTAGATTGCTCAAACAATAACGGCATTAAACCAATAAAGGTAGTTAAACTGGTTAACATAACAGGTCTAAACCTTGCGGCACCTGCGGTTAACACGGCTTCCATTAGTTCACCCCCTTCGCTGCATTTTTTATTGATAAAGTCGACCAACACCAGTGAATCATTTACCACCACGCCAATCAACGCCAGCATACCAAGTATGCTCATAATGGTTAATTCCATGCCCATGATCCAATGGCCAATTACCGCCCCAATCATGCCAAACGGAATGATACTCATCACAATGATGGGCTGAACATAAGATTTAAAAGGGATAGCTAATAGCGCATAAATAATGAAAAAAACAAATAATAATGCCCAAGCTAGTGAACCAAAAGATTCTCGTTGTTCCTTAGCTTCACCTTCCAGTGAATGACTTACCCCGGGATATTGCACCATGAGTTCATCTAAGTATTTTTTTAAATCAGCTTGCAGTACAGTCATGTTGGTATTCGATTTTTCTACATCAGCACTGACATTTGCTGTGCGATAACGATCAATTCTTGAAATGGTTGATGGGCTTTTTCCCGGTATTAACTTGGCCACATGTGATAGTGGTACTGAGCCCCCACTGGGCGTGACCACAAGAATATCTTCTAAATCAGCAATAGTACGGCGCTCCTCTAATGGCAACCGTACCATTACTCGTACATCGTCTCTACCACGTTGAATACGTTGTACTTGTGAACCAAAGAACGCATTCCTAACTTGCTTTGAAATACTAACGCGAGTTATCCCTAGTGCTTTGCCCTGTTCGGTTAATTCAATTTTTAGCTCTTCCTTACCGTTAGAAAGACTATCGGCAATATCAAATACGGTAGGGTAACTGGATAAATGCACTTTTACTTTATCGGTTACTTCTTTGAGCGTATCTAATGAACTCGCTTTGAACTGCACGTGGATAGGATCAGAAGAACGACCAATTTCAGCTCTAAAAGTAATGCTTTCTGCACCTGGAATAGGGCCAATTAAATTTCGCCATTCACGAACGAGTTCACGTGAAGTAATGGCAAGTTCTCGAGATTCTGGCGGTGTAATTTCAAAACGTACACTACCTTTATTTGACGTACCACCACGACCACCAGTGCTCGCTAATATATTAATAATGACGCTTTGGTTGGTTGAAGGTTCAATATATTTTTCTCGTAACAATTCGGCTTTATCAGCCATGTTAATAATATATTTATTGGTGACTTCAAAAGGGGTTCCTGCCGGTAGGCTGATTGAAGCTCGTACCGTTTCGCTAGGAATACGCGGGAAGAAAATAAATTTTGTCCAGCCGCTCATAATGAGTGAAAGAATGACTAAAAACACACCAATAAAGCCAACGAGGGTAGTGGTTTTGTTATTGATGGCACGCTTTAATAAAGGTTGGTAAAAGCGAATGATTGCACGTTCAAAACCATCTGCAAACGCTTGTTGCATTTGGCTAAACTTTGATTGCTTTGCCGTATCGGAGCGCAGCTTTAAGTTCTTTAAATGCGAAGGTAAAACAAACTTTGACTCAATTAACGAGAAGATAAGTACAGGAATAACGATGACCGGAATTTGCGCAAATATTGCACCACGTGCGCCATCAATAAAGGCTAGCGGTAGAAATGCCGCAATGGTTGTTAAAACACCAAAGGTAACAGGGGTGGCAACCTCTTGTGTACCTCTAATTGCAGCGACTTCACCTGATTCAGCCGTTTGTAAATGCGTATAAATATTCTCACCCGTGACTATGGCATCATCGACAACAATCCCCAGTACTAAAATAAAGCCAAATAAACTGATGATATTTAAGGTGATACCAAATACTGGCATCATGATAAAGGCGCCCATAAAAGACACGGGAATACCAATAAATACCCAAAAGGCAATGGAAGGCCTGAGGAACAAACTTAATAACGCTAATACTAAAATACCGCCTTGTAAGGCGCTGGTGGTTAGCGTGGAAATACGGTTTTTAACAACTTGTGAATCGTCATCCCAAAAACTTAATTCAACACCTACTGGTAATAAACTTTGCTGATCATTTATGTAAATTCTTACTGCATCAGCAACGTCAATCGCACTTTGTTGACCAATTCTGTAAACATCAATAAAAGCGGCTTGTTTGCCATTAAAGCGAGTACGTACAGGCGTTTCTTCAAAGTAGTCTTTAATAATGGCAATATCACTGAGGCGAATAATAGAACCATCGACGTTAGTTTTTATGGCTATTTTTTCAAACTCGTCTTTACGATAAGCTTGGCCTTTTGATCGCAATAATATATCTCCGCCTTGGGTTTTTAAGTTACCGGCAGAAATATCTGTGCTTGAATCTGAAATGGCAGAAGATATTTGTGCGATGGTTAAATTATATTGGCGTAATTTGTCTTGAGGCACTTCAATAGATATTTCATAATCGCGTACACCGCTGAGCTCCACTTGGGTGATGGCAGGAATTTTTAATAAATCATCCCTGACTTTCTCAGCATATTCGCGGGTTTCTTTTTCGCTATAGATACTGGCAATGGTAACAGCAATTACTTCACGTTTACGCGTTGCTAACGAAACTACCGGTTTTTCAGCATCGACAGGAAATGTATTAATTTCATCAACACGGCTTTTAATATCGGCAAGCATTTCTCTAGGGTCGTAACCCGAATCAACTTCAATATTTACTGCAGATGAGCCTTCTTTTGAGCGACTCGCAATTTGTTTAACACCTTCTAAATCCTGAACGGCTTCTTCAATGCGAATAGAGATACTTTTTTCAACGTCTTCAGGCGTTGCTCCCCGTAATGACACATTTACGTTTATACGATCTGTGGCAAATGATGGAAAAACCTCTAAAGGAATTCGGTTAGTTAAACTAAATAAACCTGCA
The DNA here is from genome assembly GCF_003333305.1 of Candidatus Colwellia aromaticivorans. Lineage (GTDB taxonomy): Bacteria > Pseudomonadota > Gammaproteobacteria > Enterobacterales > Alteromonadaceae > Colwellia > Colwellia aromaticivorans. The sequence goes on from NZ_QOLD01000085.1 coordinate 90,059, forward strand.
ATTAAAATAGTAATTAATAACAAATTGGCGGCAACATGATTCCGTGCAAACCAAGCAATCATTAGTTATTCGCCTTAGATAAAGTAGCCGTTTGAGGTTTACGCTGCTTTTTTATTGGCGCTTTCCCTTCAATGGCTACAGGTGTACCAGAGCTCACTTGACCTAGTGATGTCAGTACCAGTTCATCACCGGCATTTAATCCCTGTGTGACAATAGATTCAGTACCATTTTGCCAGCCTAATTGAATGTTTTTACGTATTAATAGATTGTTTTGAACAATATAGACATAGCTACCTTGGTAAATAGCACTACTTGGGATCACTAAGGCATCTTCAATTTCACGACCAGTAATGTGAGCAGTGACATATTGACCCATTTTAATCTGTGCTCCTTGATTATATTCACTGTCATATGGGCGGATAATTTGGGCAACCACATAAAGCTGTTGAGACATTTCATCAATGGCGCTTTCAGTTCTAACAATCTTTCCTTGCCATACCTGTTCACCCATTAAATCCGATGAAATAACGACATTGCTTATCATCGAACGTTCATTACCTGCACCTTCTGACTGTTCATGCACATTTCGATACTCTTCAGGTAGCTTCATCAGAGGTAAATCTTTATTTTTTATCGGTAAACGTATTTCTACATAATCAACGGCAAAAATATCGGCAAGTTGAGTATTACTTGAAATCACTTGACCAATATCCACATGCTTTTTTAATACTCTACCGGCGTAAGGGGCTACAATTTTAGTGCGCTCTAGTGACAGTTTTACTTTATCAAGCAATGCTTCTCCAGAGAGTACTTGCGCTTTAGCCGCTTCATATTGTGGTTGACGTAATACCAGCGCGTTAGGTGTTTGACCATTGCCGAGTCTTTTCCAATCAGCTTGTGCTTGTTTTACCCGTGCGCCTTCTTCTTGTAAACTTTGCTTGGCAGACATTAAACTTGCTTGAGCAATTTTAACTTCAGCGCGGTGATCTCTATCGTCAAGCTGTATTAATATATCGCCTTGTTCAAAAAAACCACCCGCTCTAAATTGTTTACTCACTTTATTGATTTGTCCGGAAACTTGGGCAAAAAGCACACTTTGTGTTCTGGGTTTTACCGTACCAAAACTTTTCACTATCACTGGGTAATTTTGTGGAGTAAGTGTGGTAGTTACTACCGTCATTTGAGCTGCTTTAGAAGGCTTAGCACGTTTACTTGTCGGTGGGTTTTTGAAAATCATCATCATTAACGCGAGTGTCACCACAATAATAACAATCGGCACGAGTATTTTTTTAACTTTAATGGTGTTGGACATGTTTATTTAGCCTCATTTTCAAGTGATGGTGTGGTGAAGTCGCCACCTAATGAAAAATGTAAATTGATACGATTAGCGATGAGTTGATTTTTAATTTTTATTAACGTTGTTTGCGCTTCAAAAGAACGCTTTTGTGCATCAAGTACTGTTGTATAGGAAACTAAGCCACTTTGGTATTGTTCGAAAGATAAGGCGGATGCAATTTTTGCATTTTCTTGTGCGGCCAACATGGTGTAATAACTTTGTTTTAAGTTTTTTTCCGTGGTGATGGCATTTTCAACATCGCTAAAAGCGCCGTATAAGGTATCGAGATATAACTGTTCACCTTGTTTTAGTTCGAAACGTGCTTTTTCTTCATTCGCTTTTAGACGGCCTGCATTAAAAATAGGGGCTGAAATACTGCCCAGTAATGACCATGCTAGCGAAGATCCTGAGAGTAAATTAGCAATATCAGCGTTAGAGTCACCGACAGAGCCTGATAAAATAATGCTAGGAAAGCGTTGCTTATGTGCATAAGCTAACCCTGCATCTTGTGATAATAGTTGATACCAACTGGCTTTTAACGAAGGTTTTCTACTGATTAATTCTGATGGTAAACCAACAGGAATGTCGTTGGTAAGAAGCGGCAAATTAGCATTGACGAGTAACTCACCTTTTGGGTATTCACCAATCAGGCGCTCTAACTGTCTAATTAATTTAGTTTTCACCGTTTCTTGTTCTGATACCCTTGTTAACTCGTTATTCAATTCATTACGTGTTAAATAGACATCAAGCGCAGCGGTTAACCCTGAAGTATAGCCTGATTCGATAATCGCTAAGTTTTGTTGAGAGTTTCTGACCCTACTGCGATAAAGAATCAGCAGTTTTTCTGCCTCAATCACGCGAAACCAGGTGGTTAGTACGTTAACAACTAACTGTTGTTTGTGCTGTTCAAATGAGGATTTTTGCGCAAGGTAGTTAAAATTACTCATGCGATCGGCGTCAGACAATTTTCCCCAAATATCTACTTCATAGCTTAAATTCAAATTAATTGAGTTGCTGTTTGAATAACTGTCGGTTTGGTTATCTTTATTTCGACCACTGCGAAAAGCCAAATCAAGCTCAGGCCAAAGTTGACTACCTGAAACGATGAGTTGCTGCTGTGATACTTCCAGCGCATATGCTTGCATGGCAAATTGGTGGTTAGTCGCTAAGGCTTTCTTAACTAATTGATGAACTTGAGGGTTATTAAGTTGAGATAACCAGTTATGTTCAACCGCTAATGCTTGTTTGCTGTCTTGCCAGTTCTGAGGAAGCGGCAAGTCTTTTAATTTTTCATCTACTTCTGAAGAACTACTACAAGCCAATAACAATAAGCTTGAAAGTAGTGGTAATAGCGGAAGTATTGGTCGAAATCGACGCGTCATAAAACGTGTAACTCATATTAAAAATAACTCTGTTATCAGTGTAATCAAAGATTCAGCGTGAGAATAGCGATATTACATAAGTTTACATCGTTAAAGGGTAACTATTCACCTATCGTCACTCCCTAGGTCTTAAAATCGGGAGTCTAGAATTTTAAACACTGAGATTCCAGCTTCAGCTTTGGTGTCCAGACCTAAGCTAAGCACCTACGTCCTGTAGGCAAAGACACAACTGGAATGACGGGAATACTAGGTATGGTGAATAGATACGTTAAAGGTAATATTGATGTGTGATATACCCAAGACACTTCAAAATGCGAGTTTCAGGATACCTGAGCGAATCATGATCAAGGCGCATCTTTTTATTAATGGTTGTTCCATTAAAAATAGATGTAACGATGAGCATATTTTGCTCAGTCATCCCCGCAGGGCTGGTTTATAAACGTTTTATGCTGCGTTATTGATTTTGATAAGGACGCTACACGGATGGTGTTATTAGAGAATGCAGGAGCATATTCTCCTGAGTAACCATTCTCCTCAATCAATGCCTTGCGTACATGGATGTAGGTACTTAGGTTCAGTCGGGAACTATGAACCTGTGCTTAAAGACGTTTTTAATTCCAGCTGAATCCTGCATTTTGAAGTAACTTGGGTATATATTGAATGAGCTTGAAATGGTCATAAGCGTCACCCATTATCAGTTAGTAGGCTGTAAGGCCTGAGCTTCTCTGCGTTCTATCACCTTAAGCATCAGCAATATCACACTACCTAACACCATCATTGCCGCAGCCAGATAAAGGCCATTATTATAGTTACCATTGCGTTCTGCCAGTAGCCCGGTGATTGCCGGTGCGACAATCTGAGCGGCTCCGTATGAGAGAGTCATCTTCCCCATCATTTTAGCGGGCCGGGTGGGGTAATAACGTCCGGCCATGGTCAGTACTAAACTGACCATGCCGACAACGGTTCCGCCGAACAGAATCGCCCCGATAATTGTCCAAAACAGACCCGCTCCTATCACGGGTAGCAAAATACCGATAATCTGAATTACGCTGGCGCAGAACAGGGCATTCAAATTACCGAATCTACGGGCAAATAGATCCCAAAGGATCGCCGCTGGGGTGGCAGCCAAGCCTATTATCATAAAGGTCCAGATCCCTTTTCCTTCGAGACCGGGCAACTGATCAATGATAGCGACAATAAAGGTAGTAGTAACAACATAACCTACGCCGGCACAGAAGTAAGAAACCATAAACAAACGCAAGAATGTACGGCTGGGTGGCGCATCAACCATCGCCTCGCCGTTATTGGTGAGTGCGGATGTATTAGGTGGCGGCAACCATGCCCAAGCAGGGATCAAGATTAACGAGCCTATTAACGTCAATAGCAACCACTGCTCATTCCAATCAAAATACGGGCTCATCAGCTCAACTGCTATGGAACACACAACGATTCCTAAGCCAATGCCGCTAAAATGTATCCCTAGTTCGCTATGGTAATTGTGGCGGATCAACCAATTCAAAATAAGACCTGAACCAATCAGCATCCCGGCAGCACTGCTTAGTCCAGCTAAAAACCGAAGCACAGACCACAGCCAGAAATTATCAGTTAATCCCATGCCGGCTGTTGATAGCACCGCAACGACTAGACCAATACGGTAGAGACGATCCTTAATAAGCAAGTCACTGATAAGTGAAGCGATAAGCGCACCACACAGGTAACCCGCAAAATTGATTGTAGCCAACCAGCCTCCATCAGATATCCCTAATCCTGCCTGCTGTTGCATAATTGGCAACATAGGCGTGTAGGAAAACCGTGCAATACCTACCATCAATATCAGGCTAAGTACTCCTGCAGTTAGAACCTTCAGTCGTTCTATCTGATCACTCATAAATATTCCCTTTAACCTTTGGCATACTTTTATTCCCTTTATAGTATTGAGTTATCGAACATTGAGTTAACTACTTAGAAAGTGCTCGTTCAACCCAGATTAATCTATCCTGCCCAAAGAACATTTCTCCATCAACAATCATAGAAGGTGCGCCAAATATACCCAGTTTTACCGCTTCTTCCGTTGACTGAATCAATGCCGATTTCAATTCTGGATGATCCATAGCAGCCAAGGCAGCAGCAGAGTTAATACCAGCATCGTCTAGTATGTCAGTCAACACATTTTTGTCTGAGAGATCTTTGCCATCTGCCCAAGCCGCGGTAAACATAGCTTGGTTGTACGCTTCAATTTCGTTGTTTTCTAATGCCCAAATAGCCCCACGCATTGCATTGATTGTACTAAATATAAAATGTGGATTGAGCTGGTAAGGAATACCGTAATATTTTGCATAGCGAAGAAAGTCAGCTTTCATCCACTCCCATTTTGCCGGAACCATCACCGGACGGTTGGAAGCATGGGCCTTAAATACACCGCCGAGAAGCATTGGTTTGTAATTGATAGTGGCGTTAGAACGTTTACATATATCAACCAATTGAGTCCACGCTAGGTACGAAGCAGGACTAATATAGTCGTAATAAAAATCAACTGTTTTTGTCATTGAATTGTCCTTTTTTTGGTAAATATCGTGGCCTTTCTTTACTCTATACCCATGTTACTTCAATATGTCGGATTCAGCTGGAGTTAGAAGCGCCTTTAGGCAAGGCTTTGATTGAAGATAATGGTTGTTCCATTGTCGAAATCAATAACGTAGCATAAAGCGTTTCTAAACCAGCCTTACAGGGGCCCCTGATCAAATCATGTTCTTCGTTGCATCTCTTTTTAAGGACGCTATATGGAAGTAGCTTATTAGAGAATGCAGGAGCATATTCTCCTGAACGACCCTTAATAAAAAGATGCGCCTTGACCATGAATCGTTCAGCTGCCCTGAAACGCACATCTTGAAGTATCATGGGTATATATAAAAAGTAAACAGCTTTTTCAAGTCTAAGCCTTTAAGGAGCTAATCATTAATTCTTCACTAAATTTCTACAAGTTCCACTGGATAAATATGCCGCCCTGCCCCTGATTTATCCTCTATTGATTGATAACAATCTAATACTTCGATTACAATAAGTAAAATCGATTATTTTAATCACAGTAATAATCTAAGGTTATGATATGGAAATACAACAACTACGCCATTTTTTAGCTGCCGCTGAATCAGAAAGTTTTACTAGGGGAGCTGAACGTGCTTTTGTATCACAACCAGCGATGTCTTCCTCAATATCTAAACTGGAAGCTGAGGTAGGTGTTAAGCTGTTTATCCGTAATAAACGTAATGTAGTACTCACGCCTGCAGGACGAAAACTTCTTCAAAGAGCAAAGCTGATTGTAGGAGAATGTGCCAGAGCTAAAGATGAACTGAAACGCCATGATGTACAACGTAGGCTTCAGCTTGGGGTGATCAATACACTTTCAATTACCTATGTGACCCGATTGATTAAGCAGTATCGTCTAGAAAATCCTGATTTAAAGTTAAATATAATTGATGCCAGTGCGGCAGAGATGCAGAAACTCGAGCGCGAGGGTAGAATCGATCTTGCGCTAACGTTACTTAAAGAAAAGCCAGCTTCTAACCGTAACTTCGTTTATTCAAAAAAGCTATTTTCAGAACCCTATGTAGTTGCAATGGCGCAAGATCACCATTTGAGCAGATCTAATTTTGTCAGTATTAAAGATTTGAATGAAGAGCTATTTATTGCCCGTATTCATTGTGAACATAGACAGGTGTTTGAGAACTTGCTTAAGCAGCATAATGTGCGATTAAATGTGGCCTATATAACTAATCAGGATGAACGTGCATTAGCGCTAGTGGAAGCTGAAGTTGGGGTTACAATTGTGCCACAGCATTACACTTCATCGAGAATAACTACGCTACCATTGGCAGAAGACCAGAATAAACGAGCTATTGGCTTAGAATGGGGGAAAACCGAAAATCTAACTGAGATCACTCAATTTGTAGATTTTACCAGTACGGCTTCCTGGAATTACCGAGACGTTTAAATGATATTTCTAAACGGTTTGAAGCGTCATGATTAACTGGCCTAACGATGAAGGTTGCTAATACGATAATTTACAGTTTGCTTTTCTCACATCATATTATCAATGGCACGCAGGCCAACTTCGAGTATATAGTGATTTATAAGGGAGTAACCATTATTACATCACAGCGCCTTGAATTGAAATCGCTCAAGCACTCTGAAACCTGCATCTTGAATGGTAACGGGTATATGTAGCATTTAAACACTTAGGTATTAAATATATTTTTCTCTAACATCATAAAAAACAAGAAAAAAGTAAAACCTCTTCTAGTATAACGGAAATAGGGGCTTGTACTCGGAGCAGGGATTTAGCATGATTATCTTAATCGTCATCATAAAATAGGTTATTAAATTGCCGGTTGATATAGAAAATCTTAAAATATCAGAAAATGGACAGCAACTTCTTGCCCAAATAATAGAGAGATCGCCTGTACCTAAGTTTGTAATAAATATGGACCATAAGATCATCTACTGGAACGCCGCATGTGAAACTGTAACGGGTGTACTTGCTTGCGAAGCTATTGGGACGAATAAAGCATGGTACCCCTTTTATCATGAAGAACGTCCTACAATGGCTGACTTGATTATCGATGGTCGCATAGAAGATATGAAAAATCTTTATGCCGGTAAATTCAACAGGTCAACCATTGTTAAAGGTACATGGGAAGCTGAAGATTATTTTCCGCATTTTCCCGGTGGCGGAAGATGGCTTTCCTTTAGCGCAACAGTGTTAAAAGACAAAGATGGTTTTGTTATTGGTGCGATGGAAACGTTAAGAGATATTACCCAACAAAAACTTTTTGAAGCTGAGCTAAAAGAAAAAGAACATCTACTCTCTCAGATCATTGATGGCTGCCCAGTTCCTATGTTCGTTATTGATGATGATCACAAGGTTACCCACTGGAATCGTGCTTGTGAAGCAATAATTGGCACAAAATCATCAGACGTTATTGGAACAAAAGAGCAATGGAAAGGGTTCTATTCTGAACCACGTCCCGTGCTTGCGGATCTTGTACTGGATAACAAATTTTCAGAGATTACAGAATATTATTCAAAGCGTTGGGCCGCTTCGACTTTGGTTGAAAAGGGTTGGGAAGCCACAGATCATTTCCCGAATTTTAATGCAGGAGAAAAGTGGCTCTATTTTACAGCAGCTCCCCTGCAGAACCAAGAAGGCAAAGTAATTGGCGCGGTCGAAACGTTACAAGATGTTAGCAATCAAAAAGAATATGAAACAAAGTTAGAATTTCAAGCCAATCATGATGCTTTAACGGGGATCGCAAATCGAAATTTACTGATGGATCGCTTAAACCAGGCGATTGCGCATGCCACGCGGGATAAACAATTACTTGCTTTGCTTTTCATTGATTTGGATAATTTTAAAACCGTCAATGATACGTTCGGTCACAATGTTGGTGATCAATTAATTCAAGAAGCAGCGAAAAAAATCGAAAGCGTGATCCGTACAGGCGATACTGTTGCACGCTTTGGTGGGGATGAGTTTATCGTCTTATTATTTGCGCCTGAGAATGAAGATTATGTGGGCAATATCGCACAGCGTATTTCACAGGAAGTGGCTACGAGTTACTCCCATGAAGGCCAAACCCTTAATGTTGGGAGCAGCATTGGCATTGCAATGTTTCCCAAAGATGGACTTACGGCTGATGCACTGATGATGAACTCTGATCGTGCAATGTATCGAGCAAAAGCGTCAAACAAAGGGAAGTTTTGCTTCTTCAAAGAAGATTAAAATGAGCGAACATTAACTTACTCACCAATAGTAAAAGAATATTGTTTCATTCCAATGATGAAAATAGTTAGCGATAAGCAATATCGTCATGCCTTAAATAATGAAACTGACTTTTGACCTTTTATTAGATAAAATAAGTAAATGCTTAAATAGACTGATAATACCAATCTCACTAACTATGTGATCATTTCTACTTGTTAAAACGACCAACTACTTCGTTATTTATTTAATAGCTAGAACAACTAGTTATTGAAATAAACGCCTTGTATTTGACCATTTTTTCTACGTATAAAATAGATCACCTAATTAATGAAACTGGTATAACTGTCAGTTTCCCATAAAATGAAAATATAATGTCAACACAAACTAAACGCCCTAATAATACCTTTTTAGAACTTATTTTTAATATTGTTATTCCATCGATTATTTTAATGAAATTATCGGGGGGAGAATACTTAGGCTCTGTTTATGCCTTAGTAGTGGCGTTATTATTCCCGCTTGGTTATGGCTTGTATGATTTCATTAAAAACAAGTCGATGAACTTTATTTCATTACTTGGGTTTTTAAGTACTTTGTTAACTGGTGGTATTGGATTATTTGAATTGGATGTTGAATGGTTAGCAATTAAGGAAGCGGCAATTCCATCGGTCATCGGGCTAGTTGTACTAATCTCTGGCTTCTGGGGCAAACCATTAATTGCCAAGATTTTGTTAAACCCTGTTTTATTTAATTTAGATTTAATCTATCAAAACCTATCAGATCAAGGTAAAACTGATGTATTTAAAGCAAAAATTCAGTGGGCAAATCATCTTTTATCAATAACGTTTGTTTTTTCTGCAACGATGAATTATCTATTAGCTAAATGGATTGTCGTTAGCCCTGCTGGTACGACAAAGTTTAATGAACAACTGGGTGAAATGACCATGTTAAGTTATCCCGTTATTGCCATACCTTCCATGGTAATGCTATGTGCGATCATGTTTTATGTGGTAAAGAGTGTGATGAAATTAACTGGGTTAAAGTTCGATCAAATATTAAACGCGGCAAAATAAATATTTTAGAAGGTAACGATTTAAATAAAGCATTGATTGAGGAGAATGCAGTAGAATATTCTCCTGCATTCTCTCTGGCTAATTAGCAGAGAATTCTTGTTTTAAAACTTCTTTGTTAATTTTATTTTTATCGCTTTGTATTAAAGGCAACGATTTTTTATATATTACCTTGCCAGGAACCATGTAAGAGGCTAAGTGTTTTTTCAACTCGAATAAAATCTCTTTTTCAGATATCTCATTGGTGGCAGAGTAAACCATGATGATTTCTTCTTCGATTTGCTCATTATCAATACCAAATACGGCACATTGTTCTATTTGAGGAATGTTTTTTGCGACAACAGACTCTATTTCATAAGGGGAAACTCTGAAACCGCGAGTTTTGATCATGTCGTCATGTCTTGAGCTAAAGTAAAAATAACCTTCTTCATCTTTATAAACATAATCGCCTGTAGCGACCACGATTTCATCCGTTAATTGCCCTTCAATATTTATAACATCTTTAAGTATTTGTACTGACTTAAATCGTTGAGCATTTTGCTCAGGCGCATTCCAAAAACCTTTATAAATACAACCACCGCGGTGGATTAACTCACCAACTTCTCTAACACCACATTCTTTACCATTTTCATTAATCACATAAAGCTCAACATCAGCGATAGCTTTACCTATAGAGTCTGGGCGAATTTCAACTTGCGACGGATCAAGATAGGTTGAGCGAAATGCTTCGGTAAGGCCATGCATAGAATAAAAATTAGCCTGTTGGAAAGTATTCTTGCAATCTTTGATCATTTTGGCGGTTACATTGCCACCAGAGGACGTGATGGTTTTGATGTTAGAAAATAATTCAGCATTTGGCAGTCGGCTAATATCTTCATCAAACATTTGAGATATATACACCGGCATTAGCGGAATAACGGTTATTTTGTCATTAATAAGGTGATTGAAAAAATCATCGGGCAAAATAAAGCGGTGTAACGCTAACGTTGCTTTTTTATATAAAGTACAAAATATTTGGTTTAAGCCGTAATCGAGGTTAAAAATTAATAACCCTGAGATTACATCGTTTTGTTTTAAATCTAAATATTGAGAAACAACCCGAGCAGAATCAATTAAGTTACGATGTGATATTACAATACCTTTTGGTCTACCAGATACGCCAAACGAGTAGGTTATTACCGCGTTACTGTGGCTATTAATGTCACAGCTATAAGGCTTGTTGTAATATTTATAAATTTCTTCAAAAGACGGTATGTCTTTGCTGGTTGTGTCATAAGAAATAACCTTGCCATTAAAGTTTATTGAAGCAACGCTTTCAACGTGTTTTTTGTCTGTGATAATACATTGTATGTCACAGTCGTTAATAATGTATTCAACTTGCTCAGGCTTTAACAAGGTGGTTAGCGGCACAAAAACATAGTCAGTAGACAGTATTGCTAACACAGCAATAACTTGGTCAATGCCTTTATTTGAATAAATACCAATACGCGAGTCTTTTGGTAAATCAAGCTCTTGTAAATAATAAGCAACTTGGTTTACTTTATTAAATAACTCAGCATAAGTGATACTTTTTTCATTAAAAACTACCGCTGTTTTATCGCTGTGCGAACTTACTGCACTTTCAATTAGTGTTCTTATACAGTTTATTGACATAGTTCTTTTCCTTCTACTTCTGCACCTAAAGTCCAGATATCATAATTATTATCTAGTACAGTCGCTGGATTATGGTCTGAGTTAAGAATTTTTTTATAAAAGAATGAAATTATATTTTCAATTTCTTCTACTGTTAATACTTTCGTTATGCCACCGGTTAATACAAAAGAATTAACGGATAATAATTTTAGATTAACATACGCTTTTTTGTAGTGTGAAATTTTGCATAAAACTAGAAATATCGCTAATTGCATCAGCACCTTAGTGGCTTTATTACTTTGCTCTTCAAAAATATTTTCTGTGACTTTTAAATGCATTAATAATTCATAAACAAATTCATTGTTCTTTGCTGCAAAAATTAACGATTGTTTTGATTTATAAACACCCAGCTTTTTAAAAACAAGTCGATCATATTCATTTTCAGTGACGATATTTTCGTCAACCAAATCTTTTGAATAATGAATGTCAGTCGTTGCGCCGCCAATATCTAATAAAACAAAAGGGTTCACAACTGCGTATTTTGTGTGAATAAAAGGAAGTGTTTTATTGACAACGTAAGGTGTTGAAAATATTTGATTATCTGTAATATTATACAGATCTTTAATGTCTTCTTTACCTTCAATATCCTGCTGATATAAATTAGTTAAATAGGCTTTTAAAGAATCTTCTACAATATGTAATCGGTCATCAATAATATTCGGTAACACCACAACATTCTCTATGTTCTCTTTAATCGTAGGCACATCAAGTTCACTACCTACGAATACCACATTCGAATAAGTTAAATTGTCTAAATAGCGGTATAAGTCTTCAGAGAAGTTATCGCTGTTTGAATTAATGCCGCCCACAATAATGACGACATCGATTAAGTCGCTTGGAACGGAATATTCTTCAATATTTTGAAAAAGGATGGTATCAATAATATTAATACCTGAATTAAACGCAATGTTTGTCGCATATTTTAGAGAAAATGAATGAGTTACACCAATAATAAGGGTACTTAAACCACCATTAGCTGATGAACAAATATGGATATTTTTTTTATCAAAGCGTTCGATTTCTTGACCACACTTATGCGTTAGATCATCTAATATAGATTTATTAAAATCTCTAAAGTGCTGCTCTATATTGGTTTTATTACTCAGTTTAAAGTAGGTACTGCCAACATCTATCAATAATTTTTCTTGGCTGTTATTAGAGCTATCATCAGGTGAATTTATCTGGCTCATTGCATAATTCCTATGTCATGAATAATGTCGTTAACAATACTCGTTGTATCTTTTGTTAAGTCACATTGCCCTTTTTCATAAGCATAACAACGGTCAGGAATAGGAACATTTCCTCTTTTAATGATACGAATATTTTTTTGAGCATCACGTATCGTGATCATATTATTGTGATTAATAATATGCGGTGAGAATGGTACATCAATAATGCCGTTTTTAATTGAGTTAAACACTTTTCGCCATAAGGTGTCAGCAGAGTCATTAAATACCGCTTCCATAATTGCATGTACTTCTAAAGTAAGAATTTCTTCTTCTTCTTCGTCTACAACATTCGGTAAACCATTTAATATACCCAACGTATACTGAGTATTCGCTACGGTTTTAGCATTCGCTTCTTTCGTTGGAATTCCCGAGGCTTCCTCTCTTGTTTTGGTAATGATTTTATCAGCACTGACCATTGACGCGATAACGGTAGCTATATTGATTAGCTGCTCGGCAGAATCTTTATTCATTGGGAATGCGCCCATCCATTGGTGATAAACCAAATTGATTGCTGCATCTGAACAGTTAATTTCAGCAGCATAATGTTTAGCTAACTTTTTAAGTACCGCACCCGTAACAATATCTTGATTCATTGAACCTTGCTGAGCAAAAGACACCGAAAATGATTTCACCCCTTCTTCTAGTGACAGCAACATTTCAAGTAGCTGAATAACAATAGTGATAGACGGTGGAACTAAGGTTGCCGTTAATGGACCAAAAGATTCTCTATTAATAGGTTCATTAAGTTTTGAATAATTAGCACAAACACGCTCTACATATTTCCAATACAGAAACGCTTTATCTAAAGGGAAATTTTTCGAATAAGGTAAAAGGTAGGTAATTGGACCCCCTTCAATTTCAAAAATACCGGATGCAATTGCTGTTTCAATCAATAAACGAGCATCTGGCGTACCGTGGCGTAAACTTACTGGTTTATTAAAATGAGTAACCATTTTACGTGTAGTTCTGTAACCATGATTCACTAAAGGATAACCATTGAGCATATCTACATCGTTTTCTTCACTCAATCGCAGCATCTTTTTTGCGGTAGCATAATCATTTAAACGCGTATTAGAGTCAACAGTTAGCGGCAGTACATCAACATTGGCTTTAACAAAATACTCACTTAGGGCAAATTGTTTTTCATATGTCGGAAAACCACCACGAGGTTGAACAAGCATCTTATTCTTAGGCTTATTTTTAAAGTGATGCGAAATAAAGAGATCTTTACTCGCATTGGTAACAAATTCTTTAACTTCAGCAAAATCAAAATTATCAACGTATTCATTATTGACAATTATTTCTCTTTCTTCTTGCAGTAAACTCATTTTAAGTTTCTCTCTTTAAGCATTTCTTCTAATGAGTCCAGGCCTGTATTTAAATCAACTTGATGACAAACGATATCAAACCCGTAACCTTTGTAGCGTGGGATTATATCTTCTGCGTTACCCGTACCAACAACTAAGTTGCCACCGATCATCATAATAATGTCATCTAATTTTTTATATTTAGCTTTTAGTCGTGGCACTTCTCGACCCCAACCTTCAGCTTCACCATTGAGTGAGGAGATCAAAAGTATATCTGCGCCTGTTTCGACAACCGCATCAAAAAACTCTTCTAAATAGGTATTAACACCAAGGTTAAATACCTCATAGCCTCTCGCTTGTAGGGAAAGATCGATTAATCGATTGGCTACCACGTGGATATCATTACCCACAACACCTGTTACTACCTTCATATGTTTTAACGCCTGATATATACAAGTACAATTTTTATGAAAATATAATATCAATTTTTAGATGAAAAGGCTTCTTTGGTGTTAGAATACTGCCATATAAATAAGAACAGGAAAGGTATATGACGATTTTCACCGCTGATATCTGTGATGAATACAGTGATAAAGTACAAGTGTTAGACGCTGGCTATAAAAACTATGGCGGAGTAGACAACTGCCAAGGCGAAATTATCACTATAAAGCTAGATAAAAACAACTCTGACTTAATCAAATTACTTCGTGATGAAGATGGCTCAGGTAAAGTTGTTGTTGTTGATGTGAACCAAGAATATTTTGCCGTTGTGGGTGAAAACTTAATGAAGTTTGCTCACCAAAACAATTATGCAGGTATTATTATCAATGGTTACGTAAGAGACACCTTTCAAATTAGCAATATACCTGTCGCTTTATTTGCACTTGATACTTGCCCACGAAAATATATACCCGTAACTTCTGGCGAAAGAGAACTTCCACTTTCATTTGGCGGTGTTGATTTCGTTCAAGGTAGTTATTTATATGCCGATACCGATGGCGTAATTGTGACTGCAAATAAAATAGTTTAATAGAAGTTATTAAACTCACATCATAAAGTTCAAAAAGCCCGTTTTACATTATATGTAAAACGGGCTTTTTATTAAGCCTATAGACTCACTAAGTCATTAGTTAACGTGCTTATGTACTTGGCTCAGAAGTTTACTGATAGTCGTCATCCTCGAAGCATCTTATCGAGGATCCAGTTGTTTTTGGTTTGGATTCAGGACGATGTGCTCCATGCATAGTCTAATAAGTGGCATCCATGCCACGTCAGCCTAAAACACCGCTGGAATGACGTTTTAAATCAATTTTTACTGGCTCCTGAGTTATCTACATAGCCATGTTAGTTAAAGTACTTTAGCAATTGATTGTGCTAAGTAATCTACATTGTCACTAGATATACCGGCAAGGCTTATACGACTAGAACCAACAATATAAATACTAGATTCATCTTGCAGACGTTGAACTTGATCTTTGTCTATACCTAAAAATGAGAACATACCATTTTGAGTAGTAATAAAGCTAAAATCGCGCGTAACGCCATTCTCAGATAACTTATCAACTAGCAATTGGCGCATGTCGTTTATGCGATTACGCATTTCGGCCAATTCACCGTGCCATTGTGTTGTTAATTCATCTGAACTTAAAATAGTTTCAACAATAGCGGCACCATGTGCTGGTGGCATAGAATAAGCAACCCTAACAACAGAAAGTAATACCGAACTAATAATATCAGCAGCTATTGCACTACGACCAATGATGGAACAAGCACCAATACGTTCGCGGTATAAGCCAAAGTTCTTAGAGCATGAGCTACAGATAATCATCTGTTCTACCGTATCCGCCATTAATCTAAGACCATAAGCATCACTATCTAAATCAGTGCCAAAACCTTGATACGCCATATCAACAACAGGCATAAAACCAACTTGTTTTGATACATCAGCAACTTCTTGCCATTGTTCTTTACTTAAATCCATACCACTTGGGTTATGACAACACGCATGTAATAACACTGCATCATCTTTAGAAACTTGCTTTAATGCTTCAAGCATTGCAGGAAAATCTAAACATTTGTTTTCATAATCATAGTAAGGGTAAGTTTTAACAATTAACCCTGCTGCTTCAAATACGCCTTTGTGATTTGCCCAAGTAGGATTACTCACCCAAATGGTGGCGCCAGGAGTACATTTTTTAATAAATTCGCCAGCAATACGCAAAGCACCTGTTCCACCGGGAGTAGAAACAGTTTTAATACGGTTTTCAGTAATAACTTTATGATCACCTAAAATAAGTTCGGTCATTTTAGTATTAAATAATGCTGAACCGGCTGAGCTTATATAAGCTTTACTACCTTCGTTATCAACACGAAATTGTTCGGCAGTTTTAACACAAGCCAATACAGGAGTAATTCCTAGTGCATCTTTATAAATACCGGCACCAAGATCAATTTTATTCGGATTAATATCAGCTTTAAACTTTACTGACAAACCTAAAATAGGATCTGCCGGCAGTTGTTTTAATTGTGAAAACATACGTTACTACCTTCTAAATTTTATAATATTCCCGAGTTGTAAGGGGGACTGTTAATGATAATACAGGCGATTATACATTAGGTTATTTGAATATTCACATAATCTCTGTAATTTAATGCGAGTAAAGAATAGCCTGAATTTAAGGCGAGTTAATAGATGCCAACATCAAGTCCGGCAGCCATCGTCATACCGAGTTCTTCACACTGGTCAAGAAATGTTATTTGCCAGTCTCCTCTGCATACTAATGGGGGATGAATCCAGTTCCAACGCAAACCTGTACAGATCGATTCGACAGCCCGGCAAGTACCAGTACCATCATTTCCCGCACGAACATATAACGCACAAGGCAATCCCTGTTTTACTTCCAGACAAGGATAATAGCAGCGATCAAAAAAATCCTTCAAAGCACCACTCATATAAGCGAGATTTTCAGTCGTCCCCATAATTATCCCATCACAGGCTAATACATCCTCCGGTGTAGCTTCTAAGGGTGGAATCCAACGTGTTTGAACTTGTTCAATATCAGGATGCTGTGCCCCCTTCAAAACCGCATTAGCCATTAATTGCGTATTTTTAGAAGGTGCATGCGCTACAATTAAAAGTGTTTTCATTGTTATACTCACTTTGATTTTCATAAGAGTCAGACTCGCTATAAAACCTAATACCTGAAAAGTCAGCTTTAGATATGCCAGTATAAGGATTATTGAATGCTTTTCTTTTCACCTTAACCCTCTCATTTAAAAAAATCGATAACCTGGAACTTAAAGTATAAAATTCAAAAACATTTAGTCGATAATATATTTTATCGACGGTTTATGTATCCCTGCACAATAATTTTAATTTCAGAGCATCTTATTTAAGCTATATGTTGATTAGCATTATTTGACATAAACTCCGTTGACTGCTAGATTATTTAAATATATTTTTTCTCCCTTGTCTAGGATGCCGAGGCTCTAGTTCCACGCTGCTAACTATACCTATGGAATGTGGTAGCAGAAAATAGCTACGCAGGGGGTTGTGTGACCGCATTAAATTCGATACCGTTGCCTTGCCGTGGTTTGCGCGTTCTAATTGCAACCATATTGCTTGCCTGTACCATTCTGATAGCATCCTCTTCTGTGTTCGCTGCCCCAGAAGAAACGCCTTCTGAGAACTCCCTAGAAATCAAAATAGCCAGGGGTAACTGGGGCCAAACAGAGTATGCTGATATTCAGCGCCTACTTATGTTGGTTGCTAATGAATTCCAATCCTATGTCGATTTTAACCGCAAGAGAGAACTAAAGATCCGTGTTATTCCTCGTAG
>NZ_QOLD01000037.1 GCF_003333305.1 Candidatus Colwellia aromaticivorans
AGGCGTTCTCGCTTCTTATTACTGATCAAAGTGATGAGAAATAGTAAATTGCATGAGCCGTATACGAGGTCCGTACGTACGGTTCTGTGAGAGGGATGAGGCATGAGCCTCACCCTACTCGATATTGTCTGTAAATAGACTAATACACCTTGTTTAAATCGATTGAATTAAATCAAATGGAACCTGGTGTTTTATAATTTCAAGTAACGAAATGGACTTTTTGCAACTCATCACTTAAAATTTACATTAATTACTATTAACTGAGACATTTAAGTCTTTCAATATACCGTCATGTAAATTGTAAACTAAACCATGCACGGTCACATTTTGCTTAGTAAACCAAGCATTACGTAATATCGTGGTATTACATACGTTAGCCACTTGTTCAATAACGTTTAAATCACACATTAAATTCATTCGCTGAGGCTCGTCTGCTACCGCATCTAATTTCTTTTTATTAAAGCGATATACATCTTGAATGTGACGTAACCAATTATCAATTAAACCGTGGCTTTTATCATCAAAAGCAGCACTAATGCCGCCACAACTATAATGTCCACAGACGATAATGTGTTCAACTTTTAAAATATCTACTGCAAATTGAATAACCGATAAACAGTTTAAATCAGTATGGATAACTTGGTTGGCAATATTACGGTGAACAAACACTTCTCCTGGTTGCATCCCTAATAATTCATTAGCAGGCACGCGAGAGTCAGAACAACCTATCCATAAATATTTTGGTGATTGCTGCTCTGAAAGGCCTTGAAAAAAATGAGGGTTTTCTGCTGTGATTTTGTCAGCCCATTTCTTATTATTTTCAAATAAATGTTTTATTGTACTCATAAATATATATAACTCGATGCCATTAAAATTCTCTAATGACATTTTATGTCAACAGGCAGAAAAGTAAAAGAAAAATATGGTACTAGTGCTAGGTTAAACCTTGGTATAATTAGTTATATCGTTGAATTAGTAGTTAAGGATTAGTGATGGCTAACGCAGCAGCAATTCATATTTTAGTGAAAACAGAAAAACAGGCGTTTGAATTAAAGGAAAAGTTAGCTAAAGGAGCCGATTTTGCACAATTAGCAAGAAAATTTTCAATCTGTCCATCAAAGAAAAAAGGGGGAGATTTAGGTGAATTTCGTCGTGGACAAATGGTTAAAGCGTTTGATGATGTAGTCTTTAAAAAAGAATTGTTAACAGTACATGGGCCGATAAAAACAAAATTTGGCTATCACTTAATTAAAACCTTGTATCGTAATTAAAAACCTTCTTTTCTGTCGTTATATAGTGAGTATTTTTCAGGTTCAGTATATAAGGTTGGGTATAGAAGACTTGCGCAATGTTGAGTTTCTTAGCTAATTTTTTTCATCCTGCTCTTTTGCATCTAACTCTTTATTTCGCTTTTTAATGCTTTCTAATTGTTCTGTTGTTAAATCAAATTTCCTTGCGGACTTTTTTAATAATAAAACGCCGCCGAGAATGATTCCAAGGGCTAAAAAAATTAATATAATAACGCTTAATGACATAAATCCTCTGATAATGTTATTTAGTTGAAATAGTTTGATTTTACCCTTCGACAGGCTCAGGGCAATCGGTGCGTATCTTTCAGAGTAATTAAACTTATTTATCATGTACATTAATAAATAATATTTTATATCTTTCCTTCTTGGTTTCTTTGCTGAGCAAGTACTTGTAGTTGTTTAGATTGCTCGTGTAAGCTGTTTCGAACTAGTATTTCTCGATCATCTTCACGGATAAAGTGAAATATTACTTTATGTAAATAGGACTCTTGTTCTTGCTGTACTTCAATAACTTCGCCATAACAGAAAACAGCACAATTTTGATTGAGTAAAAAAATTTTCATTTCTAAAAACTGGGCTAGTTTGAATGCTGTGTTTGCGGTAAATAATAAGCCGCCACCACCAAATTTAATGCCTTGGTATCTGTGCTCTTCATCATCTTGTTGACTTAAAATATAACCAATAAGTAAGTCTATTTTTGATGATTGATGATTTAAAAATTCAACTAGTTGACCGGCAACGCCAGAAAGCGCCTGTAATGGACGTAGTGCTGATTGATCAATGCTTTTCATATCACTTGCCATTTTAAAAGGCGTAGGCATATCGACTAAAAACTGTTCAAAACTCGCCACTTTAGTTAACTCAAGTGGCAAAATATTAATGCTAAAGTTATGTTCTATTGAAAAAAACTCGTGATACTTAGCGAGTTTTTTCTCGATTGTTTCGTTATTCATTTGTGTCATGTTTGCTAATGCTTAACTGGTTTAAGACTTTATAATAAAATCTCATTCAATAACAAAGTTATAGCAGAAATGACGTTATTTAAGTATCTTTTATTTATTTTGCACAGAAAATTAAACTGCTGTGTTATGCTAAACATCTTATATCAACACGAATATTTTCGTCACTTTTAGTCACAATATTAAATGTTTCAACCTGTTAGTCTATTTATTGGTTTACGTTATAGTCGCAGTAAAAACCGTGCAGGTTTTATCTCTTTTATTACTTTTTTCTCTACCGTAGGTATCTTGCTTGGGGTAGCTTCGTTGATCACGGTTGTTTCTGTGATGAATGGCTTTGAAGGTGAACTTAAAAAACGAATTTTAGGTATCGTACCTCACGTTATTGTTACTCAAGAGCATGTCTCGCAAGAACTTTTTACTCAAGAGAATAATGTTAAAGCGAGTTCTTTCAAAAACTGGCCCAAACTTCGAACGCAGCTTCTACAGCAAAAAAATATACAGCAAGTAACTCCTTTTTTAAGTAGCGAAGCGCTGATTCAATCATCGACAAACCTGCAAGGTGTTTTGTTGCAGGGTATTATTCCTGAATTTGAAGAAAATAATATTATTAACAGTCATATGGTCTCAGGCTACTTGTCAAGTTTGTCTGAGCAAGCATATAGCATTGTTATTGGTCGCTCTTTAGCAAATAAGTTAAAAGTGTCGATGCTAGATACAATACGTATAGTTCTGCCCAATCAAACTATTTTTACCCCTATGGGTAGAGTTCCTGTGCAACGAAACTTTATTATCAGTGGAATTTTTGATGTTGGTTCTCAAGTTGATGATTCTATGGTATATGTGCACAGTAAATATGGTGCGAAATTATTACGTCGAAAAGGTGACGGTATAAATCAATTACGCCTTTATTTAGATGATGCTTTTAATGCTCAGCAAGTAGTAGACGCGTTAACATTGGCTAATCAAGTAGATTTCGCTATTAAGCCACTCTCTTTTACTACATGGAATGATAGTCAAGGAGCGCTTTTTTCTGCTGTTAATATGGAGAAAAAAATGATGTGGTTAATGCTGAGTTTGATTGTCGCAGTTGCTGCGTTTAATATTGTCTCAGCGCTTGTTATGGTGGTGGTAGAAAAGCAAGGAGAAATAGGTATTTTACAAACATTAGGATTATCTAGAATGGGTATTGTTAAAATATTCATTACCCAAGGTATGGTGAATGGCTTATGGGGCGTCACTCTGGGGAGTGTTTTTGGGGTACTAATCGCTTTAAATCTCAATGAAATATTAGCGACGTTCGGACTTAATATTTTGGGAGGAGGTTATGCGGCACAATCCTTACCTGTGCAACTTGAAGTTAATAATGTTGTAGTTATTGTGTTGTCAGCACTCGTCATGAGTTTTGTTGCGACGTTATATCCTGCTTTTCAAGCATCAAAAACCCAACCAGCAGAGGTTCTACGCAATGAGTAAGGCATTACACTGTCATCAATTATCTAAGTCATATCAGCAAGGCGATATAGAAACAAAAGTGTTAGATGGTTTAGATTTGACGGTTGAAAAGGGAGAATTACTGGCGATTGTTGGTAGCTCAGGTTGTGGTAAAAGCACTTTTTTGCATCTTGCTGGCGCTCTAGATTTACCTACTTCGGGTGAAGTGTTTATTAATGATGTTAATATTTTAACTTTATCAGATAAGCAAAGGGCTGTTTTTCGCAATCAGCATATTGGTTTTATTTATCAATTTCATCATTTAATGATGGAATTTACTGCCCTTGAAAATGTTGCTATGCCTCTACTTATTCGTGGGGATAATCCTAAACAAGCAATAGCGGTGGCAACTGAAGTACTAGCGCAGGTCGGTTTAGCTCATCGTGGTCATCACAGACCTAGTGAATTGTCAGGAGGGGAGCGCCAACGTACTGCAATTGCAAGAGCATTGGTGACTAAACCATCACTAATTTTAGCGGACGAACCAACCGGTAATTTAGACAGTGATACCGCAGAACAAATTTATCAGTTACTCCGTAGTTTAAACGAAAGTGTGCAAACTAGTTTTGTCATCGTGACCCATGATATAGCTTTAGCTATGCGCATGGACAGACAGCTGAAACTAGATCATGGTAAATTAATGCCCTTTGTTGACAGTGATCCAGTTGCTTTAAATAATGTTAAGTCTACTAATCTTGAGCCAACAACAAATGTCTAAAATGACGAGTTCAACTAAGACACTTGATAAAGAAACTCCATCAGAGTCAATATTTACGCCATTAAGTGTTTTTTTAGCATTACGTTATGTTCGTAGTCGTCATGGTCAGGGTTTTTCTACTTTTATATCGGCCTCTTCAACTATTGGTATTGCATTAGGCACGATGATATTGATTGTGGTATTAAGTGCCATGAACGGTTTTGAAAAAGCGTTAGCTAATAAGCTTTTATCTATAGTACCTCATGCTGAATTAATGTCTGTGAACCAGCCCATTCCAAAGTGGCCTGAAAATATTAAAAAAATACAAAAGAGCCCGCAAGTTGTTGCTGCAGCACCTGTCATTATTTTAACAGGTATGATGCAACATAAAGCACAGCTCAAGGCATTAGAAATAAAAGGCGTTGATGTAAATTTAGAAACACTAGTATCAGATATAGAAAATTATATTGTTGAGGGAAGTTGGCAAGCCCTAAGTAATAAAAGTAACGATAGAGATAATAATGAAAGACTAGGTAATGGGATTGTTATCGGCGCAGGGGTAGCCAAAAAGCTATCGGTGAAACTTGGCGATAAAGTTCAAATATTATTACCCTCTAACAACGGTACAGCGAAACAAAATGTATTTTCTGCCCCGGTAAAGCGTTATGTAAAAATTGTCGGTATTTTTAAATTTGGTGGTGTTGTTGATGAAACACTTGCTTATATTTCATTATCGCAAGCTGCTGACATTAAAAATTATAAGCCAGGTGAAACACAAGGAATTCGTTTGAAGTTTAATGATGTTTTTGCAGCGCCAAACATCATCAGAGAGATTGCACATAAGTTTGACCATTATGTTTATATCAAAGATTGGACTCGTACTCAAGGGCACTTATTTAACGATATACAAATGGTTCGTATGGTTATGTTTATTGTTTTAGTTTTAGTTATTGCGGTAGCTAGTTTTAATATAGTCTCTACGTTAATTATGGCAGTCAATAATAAAAAAGGTGATATAGCTATTCTTAAAACTATGGGCGCCAGTACTAAGTTAATCATGCTGACCTTTATTTATCAAGGCTTAGTTAATGGGCTGTTAGGCAGTATTGTTGGTAGCTTTCTTGGTGTGATTGTAGCGTTGAATCTTGCTGATATTGTCGCTTTCATAGAGCGCTTGTTTACCTTAACACTGCTGTCGGCTGACGTGTATTTTATTGATCATGTACCAAGTCACCTACTTATGTCTGATGTATACATTACGGTAATAACCGCACTTATTATGTCATTGTTAGCCACTATTTATCCTGCTTGGCAGGCGACTAAAATAGAACCCGCACAAGTGCTTGGGCAATTGTAATTAATTATATTGTTAGCACTAATCATTTAGTCGTTAAACATTAAGAAAAAAACCTACAATTTATGTGACTACTCACCTATCGTCACTCCCGAGATGTTTTAATCGGGAGTCTAATGTTTAAAACAGGCAGATTCCGGCTTAAGACACAACCGGAATGACGTGCACGCTGGGTATGGTGAATAATTACCAATTTATTATTTATCTTGTGGTAAATAAATAGATTAAAGATTAGTTATTTTGCTTTTAATTAAAGTAAGTTAACTTCAAGTTTTTTTAAATAATTAATTTTTTACTATAAAAATGTAAATATTCATGAACTTCACCTTGTTTGTCTCCTAGGTTATCTATTACTATACATTTATCTAAGTCTATTACCCTCGAAAGCTATTTTAAATGCCGAACACAGGCCAACATTATTCTTTAAGAGTTTATTATGAAGATACCGATGCAGGTGGAATTGTTTATTATGCCAACTATTTAAAGTTTTTTGAACGCGCTCGTACTGAGTGGCTTAGAGAACTTGGTATAAATCAGCAAAAATTTTTGGAACAAAAAATTGGTTTTGTAGTCAGAAGGGTTGAAATGGATAATGTTGCTTCGGCAAAGTTAGATGATTTACTTAATGTTAATTCCACTATTATTACGCTCAAACGCGCTAGTTTGGTTTTTCATCAACAAATAACTAACCAAGCACAACAAGTGATATGTACTGCAACAATACGAGTTGCTTGTGTTAATTTTCAAAATGCTAAGCCTATGGCTATTCCAGAATCTATATTAGGAGCGTTTAAACGTGTCTGCTGAATTTTCAATTTTTGAACTTGTATTAGAAGCTAGTTTGCTTGTTAAGTTTGTTATGTTGGTGTTACTCGGTTTTTCAGTTGCTTGTTGGGCTATGATCTTTCAGCGTAGAAAAGCATTAAACATGGCGAAACAACAATTAAAAGCATTTGAAGATAAGTTTTGGAGTGGTGCCGACTTAAGTAAACTATATAATGAAATCTCCTCAAAAAATCAAATACAAGGCATTGAAAGTTTATTTGTTGCTGGTTTTAAAGAATTTGCTCGCTTACGTAAAAGCCATATAGATAATCCACAAACCATTGTTGATGCCACACATAGAGCAATGCGTGTTGCGCTATCACGTGAAGTAGACAGTTTAGAAGTGCATTTACCTTTTATGGCTACCGTCGGTTCTA
The DNA here is from genome assembly GCF_003333305.1 of Candidatus Colwellia aromaticivorans. Classification (GTDB taxonomy): domain Bacteria; phylum Pseudomonadota; class Gammaproteobacteria; order Enterobacterales; family Alteromonadaceae; genus Colwellia; species Colwellia aromaticivorans. The sequence continues at coordinate 7,017 of NZ_QOLD01000037.1, forward strand.
TTAGCCCTTATATCGGCTTATTCGGTACGGTTTGGGGAATTATGAATTCCTTTATCGGCTTAGGCTCAGTACAACAAGCAACATTAGCCATGGTCGCTCCTGGTATTGCTGAAGCACTTATTGCTACAGCAATGGGACTATTTGCCGCTATTCCAGCCGTTATGGCATTTAACCGCTTTAGTCATAAAGTTGAAAAGCTTGAAAATAGCTATGGTAACTTTATGGAAGAATTTGCGAGTATTTTGCAACGTCAAACCGCAATTGAACAGCAAGGTTAATTGGGGAGTAACATATGTATCAAAGAGTTAGACGTCGTAAAGTTGCCGAAATTAACGTCGTTCCATATATTGATGTTATGTTGGTGTTATTAATAATTTTTATGGTAACAGCACCATTAATTACTCAAGGGGTAAAAGTTGATTTACCTCAAGCAGCAGCAGAGTCGTTAGATAAAGATACCAAACCGCCACTGGTTGCTTCAGTTGATGCTCAAGGTCGATATTATATAACCCTAGGCGCTAACGACAAAGAACCATTATCTGCAGAAGAAGTTGCTATTTTAGTTAAAGCTCATTTAGCGGTAAACCCTGATACGCCTGTAGTGGTTAATGGTGATGGAGCCGTTTCATATAATGCGGTTATTCAGTTAATGGTGCTATTACAAGATGTTGCAGGTGTACCTTCGGTAGGCTTGATGACAGATCCTGTGGAGAATTAAGGTGGACAAGAAGTTCCTGATTCCATTAACCGTCAGTGTTGTTTTGCATATAGTATTAGTTGCTGTATTATTTGTTGGTGATTTTACTACCGAAGCAAAACCGAAAAAAAATACGGCAGTCGCTCAAGAAGTAAAGCCTATTCAGGCCACCGTAATTGATTCAGCTAAATTGCAAAAAGCGATTAATAAAATAAAAAAACAAAAAGCTGATGACAAAGCAGCAGAAAGAAAACGACTTCAAAATATTGAAAAACGTGCTAATGATGCAAAGAAACGTCGCACTAAAGAAGAAGCACGCATTAAAAAATTAGAAAAACAGCGTAAGAAAAAAGAACAAGAGAAGAAGCGTTCTGATAAAGCAGCAAAAGACTCAGCGGCAAAAGCGGCAAAAGCTGAAAAATTAAGAAAGCAAAAAGAACAAGAAAAGCAAAAAGCTGAAGACGCAGCAGCACAAGCGCGTACTAAACGACTTAAAGCCGAAGCGGCTGCCAAGAAAGCAGACGATTTACGTAAAAAGAAAATAGCTGAACGCAAACGTCAAGAAAAAGCCGCAGCAGAACAAGCCGTTCTTGATAAACAACTTGCCGATCAAATGGCAGCGGAAATGGCCACGCGAAATAAAGCCCGTCAACAGCAAATGATGTCAGAAGTCCAGCGTTATGCGGTACTGATTAAAGGTGTTATAGAGCAAAACATGATTAATGATCGCAGTACGATGGAAGGAAGGTCTTGTAAATTATTGATAAGTCTTGCACCATCAGGCTTTGTAACTAGAGCAAGCGTTGTTGATGGCGATGCGGCGGTTTGTGAAGCCGCGAAAAGAGCTGTTTATAAAGCCGGAACATTACCTGTGTCGAAAGATCCAGAAGTGTTCAAAGAAATGCGCAAGATTAGTGTTACCGTATTACCTGAATTTTAAATGAAAAAATTCAATAACCCATAATGATTGATTGATTAATTAATTATTTAACTGATTTAGAAGTGAACAATGAAAATTAAATTACTCCTTGGACTTTTCATCTCCCTACTTTCCACCTCTGCGATGGCAACACTTGAAATAGTGATAACGGGTGGCATAGATAGTGCTCGCCCTATTGCTGTAGTTCCTTTTCAGTGGCAAGGCACGGGTGAGTTGCCTGAGAAAATTTCTAAGGTTATTAGTGATGATTTATTGCGAAGTGGTAAGTTTAGCCCTATCAGTAAAAACAAATTCCCACAGTTACCTACTTCTGCGAAAAACATTGATTATAGTGCATGGGCAAGTACTGGCGTAGAAGCTATTGTTATTGGCTCTATTAAAGAAAATACATTGGGGCAGTATCAAGTTAGTTATCAATTGGTTGATGTCATTCGTGGTCAAATCACCGGTGGGCAAGCATCTATGCTCAGTAATGGTGAGTTGATTAGAGGACAAGATCATATTCTTAGTCAAAGCAGTGCTCAAATTAACAGTGGACAATTTCGCCGTTATGGTCACACCATCAGCAATGCTGTTTATGAGTCACTAACAGGTAGTAAAGGTGCTTTCTTAACACAGATTGCTTATGTTATCGTGCGCGATCAAGGAAAATATCCGTATCAATTAGCGTTTGCTGATTATGATGGTTTTAATGAGCAGGTTTTGTTAAGTTCTAATGAACCATTGATGTCACCAACATGGCATCCAGATGGTGAACAATTGGCTTACGTTTCTTTTGAAAATCGTCAAGCACAAATTCATATCATGAATATATATACAGGTCAGCGTCAATTGCTTAGTTCATTTAAGGGGATAAACAGTGCACCTCGTTTTTCACCTGATGGCAAAAAAATGGCGATGGTTTTATCTAAAGACGGTAATCCTGATCTTTATGTTATGACCATAGCCAACAAAAAATTACGCCGAGTAACACGTAATCGGGCTATTGACACTGAGCCAAGTTGGTTACCCGATGGTAATTCTTTAGTATTTAGTTCAGAACGGGGTGGTAAAGCTCAGCTTTATCGCGTAAATTTAGTCGACGGTAAAGTAAGACGATTAACATTTAATGGTGAAATGAATCTTGGCGGCTCAGTCACTCCTGACGGCAAGCAACTGATCATGGTTAATAGAACACGTGGTCAGTATCGTTTAGCTAAGCAGGAAGTAGATTCAGGTCTATTTCAGGTGTTAACTAAAACTCGTTTGGATGAATCACCGAGTGTTTCGCCTAATGGTGGTATGATCATATACAGCACTTTACATAACAATAGACAGGTATTAGGTCTAGTCTCGGTGGATGGTCGCTTTAAGGCTCGTTTACCGGCACTTGATGGACAAGTGAAGTCTCCTGCTTGGTCACCATTTTTGTAAGTTGTTTCCAAACGATTTTAAAGTCGTCTGGGGATAATAGTAATAACTGAAAATAATTTTAAAATATAATTTTTGTAAAATAAGGGAAAATAACATGCGTTTAAATAAAACACTTAAGAATGTAGTAATTGCTTTACCTCTTTTAGCTTTAGCAGCTTGTAGCTCTAATGATAACAGTGATGAACAAAGTAATACTGATACAAATGCTAATACTGAAGTAACACAAGAAGTTGTTGAAGATAGTGTACAGGTAACTGCTGCTAAACGTGCTGCTGAAATTGAAGAGCAAAAACGTCAAGAATTAGAAAAACTACGTTCTGAACATATTATTTATTTTGATTTCGATGTCTCAACTGTTAGTGAGCAATTTGCCAGCCTTTTAGATGCGCATGCAACATTTTTGAACGCTAATTCAGATGTTAAAGTCTTGATTGAAGGTCATGCTGATGAACGTGGTACGCCAGAATATAACATCGCCTTAAGCGAACGTCGTGCTAAAGCAGTAGTGACTTATTTAGAAAACATGGGCGTAACTTCAGGACAATTATCTGTAGTGAGCTACGGTGAAGAAAAGCCAATGGTTAAAGATCGCTCTGAAGAAGCTTTCTCTAAAAACCGTCGTGCGGTAATTGTTTACTAAAAATCATTTCTTGCAAATGCATTTATTCACTTCGGAAAAATAAATGAAACAAACCTTTTCAAACCGAATTGCTTTATTAGGCTTGATGTTAACTGCTAGTACTTCGATAGTGCTAGCAGCACAAGCGCCAGTAATTGATATAAACTCAACAGCGAGTGCTGAGCAAGGCACTGTTTCTTTGTCACTAACTGACCAATTAGCCAATATTGAACGTAAGTTAGATTCTCGAAATCGTTCTCAGGTTAATATTCAGCGACAGCTCGATGACTTACAAACACAAGTTAACGAGCTTCGTGGTGTTACTGAGCTGCATACTCATCAATTGTCTCAGGTACTAGAACGGCAACGAGAGTTGTACCAAGAGCTTGATAGGCGTGTAAGTGAGGCGTTAAAACCAACAGTACCAGCACCTAATGCTATTGATTCCACAGCGGTGTCCAAAACTTACAGCGATAATTTAACTGAAAATGAAGCTTATGATAAAGCGCTTAATTTAGTCCTTAAAGATAAGCGCTATGAAGAAGCTATCCCTGAATTTAGACACTTTAATCAAACATACCCACAATCAACCTATGCACCTAATGCTCATTACTGGTTAGGACAATTGTTATTTAATAAAGGTAAGTTGAATGAAGCTGAGCAAGAATTTGTAATTGTTGTTCAACAGTTTAAAGATTCAAGTAAAAGGGCTGATGCGTTGTTGAAACTAGCGATGGTCGCGCAGCAGCAAAATAGTAAAAATAAAGCAATAAAATTGTATCGTCAATTATTGAGTGAATATCCAAATTCAACTTCTGCACAATTAGCTAAACCGCGTCTAGAAAGTTTAAAGTAACTAAATCGTTATTTTATTGCTGACAAAAGTAGCGCTTTGCTGTGTTTTTAGGCATATAAAAAAATAATAGTTAAAAAGTGAAATTTGTTGTTGCACTAAATTTTATTATGAGTATTATATGCGGCGCATTGAGGCACCAACCTTAATGCAATGTCGGCCGTTAGCTCAGTTGGTAGAGCAGTTGGCTTTTAACCAATTTGTCGAAGGTTCAAATCCTTCACGGCCGACCACTTCTAAAAGCTTTAATGTTCAAGTGATGAATGTTGAAGTGAATAACTCTACTACAGAGTATAAAGTGTAGGTTGGAATTTATTCCAATAAAACAATATGTCGGCCGTTAGCTCAGTTGGTAGAGCAGTTGGCTTTTAACCAATTTGTCGAAGGTTCAAATCCTTCACGGCCGACCACTTCTAAAAGCTTTAATGTTCAAGTGATGAATGTTGAAGTGAATAACTCTACTACAGAGTATAAAGTGTAGGTTGGAATATTATTCCAATAGAACAACATGTCGGCCGTTAGCTCAGTTGGTAGAGCAGTTGGCTTTTAACCAATTTGTCGAAGGTTCAAATCCTTCACGGCCGACCACTTCTTAGATTTACAATCAATATGATATGAATACCCAAGCCCAGGCTTTTAACCGTTAGCCAAATTAACTTCGAAGGTTCAAATCCTTCACGGCCGACCACTTCTTAGATTTACAATCAATATGATATGAATACCCAAGCCAAGGCTTTTAACCGCTCTAATGTTGAATTTTCTTAATACTACACATTCTTTGTGCTTTGTCTTATAATTGCCGCGTTTCTCAACATATGTAAAAATAGAGAGTAAGAATGAGCCAATCTAATGCCGCTGTTGATTTTGATTTTCAGTATCCAGCTAAACCAGCACTATTAAGCCTTGATGAAAAAGCACAATATACAGCAAAAATAAAATCCTTGTTGATTGAAAAAAATGCCGTGTTAGTTGCTCATTATTATACTGATCCTGAAATTCAAGCATTGGCCGAAGAAACAGGCGGTTGTGTTGCTGATTCTTTAGAAATGGCGCGATTTGGTAATCAGCATCCAGCAAAAACACTTATTGTGGCTGGGGTTAAGTTCATGGGCGAAACGGCTAAAATTTTAACGCCAGAAAAAACAGTTTTAATGCCTGAACTTGAAGCTACTTGTTCATTGGATTTAGGTTGTCCAATTGAAGAGTTTTCTGCCTTTTGTGATCAGCACCCTGACCATACGGTTGTGGTTTATGCTAACACCTCTGCTGCGGTTAAAGCCCGTGCAGATTGGGTTGTTACATCAAGCATCGCTTTAGAAATTGTAGAAATGTTAGAAAGCCAAGGAAAACCTATTCTGTGGGGACCAGACCGTCATCTTGGCGCATACATTGAAAAAATGACTGGTGCCAAAATGTTAATGTGGCAGGGGGCTTGTATTGTTCATGATGAGTTTAAGGCGAAAGCTTTACATGATTTAAAAACTCAGTACCCTGATGCCGGTGTATTGGTGCATCCTGAATCACCAGCCAATGTTGTAGACATGGCTGATGCAGTTGGTTCAACCAGTCAATTGATTAAAGCAAGTCAAGATATGCCGAATCAGCACTTTATTGTTGCCACTGATAGAGGTATTTTTTACAAAATGGAGCAAGCTAATCCTGATAAGACTTTCGTCGCTGCACCTACAGGTGGAAATGGCGCTACTTGCCGTAGTTGTGCAAATTGTCCTTGGATGGCGATGAATGGTTTAAAGTCAATCTCAGAAGCGTTAGAAAATTCATTAGGTAAAGAGATTACTGTTGATGTTGATTTGGCTGAAAAAGCCTTAATCCCTTTACATCGTATGTTGAATTTTGCTGCGGATAATCAACTTAAAGTTAAAGGAAATGCTTAGATAGTTAAACATTGAATAGTGTTTAATCAATAACTTGATTTTTATCTACTTATCCCTGATTTCTACTTGCGTGTTAAAAGGTTTTTCACTACCATAGCGCAACTTTGAGACTAAAGTTATACGGTGAGCTGGCCGAGTGGCTGAAGGCGCACGCCTGGAAAGCGTGTAAAGGTTTATCCCTTTCGAGAGTTCGAATCTCTCGCTCACCGCCATATATTTTCGAAATAAGAATTTTTTCTTATTTTATTCTAAAAAGTGTGACCACAATAGTGGGCACACTTTTTTTTTAAGCAAACTAAAGACAAATTATTCTATACAGCTCAATTATGCTTTTTTATTGTGTGTATGAATTAGTTTTTGGTTACACGATCTGTTTTCCTATAATTTCATACTTTATAAATTGAATGATCATAAATAGAGTGTCTATTCGAGCTTTATATTAGGGGTTGTTCGAAAAAGTAGCAGTTAAACAATTAAGTTGAAATAACAGTTGACGCCAGAGTAAAAATCTCTAAAATGCGCAACCAGTTCCAAGGGGTAACCCAAAGAGCTTTTTTGAATAGTTAACTCATCGCTTTTGAAGTGAATCAGTTAACTTAACGTTTTACTTTTAGTTTAAGTAATGCCGGTTTTAAAAGTTTGTAAAAACTTTTAAAAAAGACACTGAAAAACGTTGACATCAAAACTTGGAGGCGTACAATGCGCATCCTGCTTCGGGCAAACGGCAACGTTAACCAAGAAGCGCAAAGCGAGTAACGAATGAGATTACTGCTTATTTCTTTAACAATTAGTTATCATGCAATTTGTGTGAATACTCACATTAACTTGTTTTTACATAGTTCTTCACTTTTCGAAGTGAGAACAAAATAAAACGCTTAATGAATGATGTTCATGCAAATAAAT
>NZ_QOLD01000080.1 GCF_003333305.1 Candidatus Colwellia aromaticivorans
ACCCTTTGAGGCGACCATTATTGGCATTTCAATATTGCTCATTCCAACCCAGTCAAGGGTTCCCTCTGTTTGGGCTGTTGTATGGTTGGCAATATCAGGCATTGATGTCGGCATTACGACTCCGCTTTAAGCTATAGTTACTTAACTAAGGTCGCGCGATGATAGCTAATAAACCACGCAACAAGTAAATTCAAAGGCGCACATTCTATCGTATTTTTGATACTCATACTACTTCAAAATGCAGGACTCACTTTATGAAGTAATATATACCCGTAATCATTCAAAGTGCTCGATTCAGAGTACTTGAGCAATTTCAGTTTGAGGCGCGTCAATTAAATCATGGTATTCCCTATTTCTTTGGCGCAACAATAAAATGGGATTGCTCAAGTGCTTCTCCGATGGGGCTAAAAACGATTTACACTGCCTTATTGATTTTGACAAGGGCGCTACATGGATGTAGCTTATTAGCAAAACAGCGGCTACGCCCCAACCATCTACTAGTAACATTGCTATAAGCATACACCAAAAATTTACGTCGTCATCCTCGTGGTGTTTTAATCGAGGATCCAGTTTTTAAACACTATGGATTTCCGATCAGAGACTTCGGAAATGACGGTGTTCCAGTTTTATGTTTACTTAAAAATCAATCTCTTAACTTTATGTTACTTATTAGAGAATGCAGGAGCACATTCTCCTGAACAACCATTAATAAAAATAAGCGTCTTGATCATGAATTGCTCAGGCGTCCTGAAACAGACATTTTGAAGTATCATGAGTATATACTCTGCTTTAATTATTTTTAACCTTTCTTATGGTAGTAAATATTAAAGCCTTGTTTTCTTGCTATGGTGTTTGTTTTACCAATATGTTGCTGCATTATGGGTAAGTATTGTAAAAAGCTATTGGCTACTATGGTGATATCACTTTTTTGTTGTTTAGTGGCAGTTAGGTGTTTTTTTATACCACGTAAAAAGTCTTCCGTTGCTTGATAGCTGGTTTGAGTACCCTGATGAAAAGGTGGATTTGAAACGATATGTTGATAGCTTTCATTGACGTTTGATAAGCTATCTGAGGCAAAAACATTGCCAGTTAAACCATTTAACATGAGTGTTCTCTTTGCCGAGGCTATGGCTAAAGCGCTAACATCAAGTAATGATAAGTCGGTGTTGGTAAACTTCTTGCCAATCAAACAACTAATAACCCCTGCCCCACAACCAAAATCTAATACTTTACCTTGCATATATTTAGGTAAGTTATCTAATAACAAGGCAGTACCCACATCAAGCTTTTTCTGGCTAAAAACACCCGGTAAAGCAGCAATGATTAACGTAATACCTGAGATATTAACCTCATAGTTTTTATACCAATCTTCGATTATAAAGGCGTCACTTTCACCTTCTTTAGTTTCATGTATACCCCCAAACAATAAACAATGTCGGGCCGCATCTATTTTTTGACAGCTAGTTAAAAAATGCTGCGTTAATTTAGGTGCTGATTGCACACCACCTTTTTTCTCACCAACTAAAATTATTTTAGCATTGTTAAGTAAATAGGGGGCGATCATCGCTAAAGTGAATGCTAACTCATCTTTGCTTTTGGGAAAATTAATAACAACTAAATCGTGTTTGATTTCATTTTTATATTCGCTAGAAAAAAGTGTCTTTATTTGATTCTCATATTTATTATTGATGGCAAGGTAATCAATAAAGTTAGTGTTGTAACACGTGATATTTGCGTTTGGATAATCATGTAGATAACGCGTTATAAAACCATCTTCCATCAAGTTAATAAAAAGTGGTGTGGTTGCGGATAATACTTCGATATTGCGCAATAACACTTGGCTGATATTTGAAATCGACATAAATAGAAAGACTACTGAATAAGAGTGAATGTTATATTCTACGATATTCGAACTTTAATCGACAATTATAATTCCTGCATTATACCAATTATATTAAATTTATTCCCAGCTCAGAGCTACTATTAGCGAGCTTAGAACAAGTGAAATTGATTAAACATAGTTATTCTATATTTCACCAATTTTGCGATGTTATCAGTTTGCTAATAAGCTCCCGGAGGGCGAGTTTAAAAGGCTTATATGCAGCGTTATTTATTTTGATAAGGGAATAACCATTATCTTTAATTAAAGCCTTGCCTCTAAGCCTTTTAATTCTCGCTGAGCGGGAAATAACTTAATAGACTTGGTATTAGTATAAAAAAGTGCATTGACAAAAAAGCCATAAAAATGCTTAAATAGCGCCGTCCCTAATATTAACTTGGTGGTTTTGTGTCATTAAGTTTAAAGGGGCCAGAAGAGGAGCGTTAACCAGGTAGTTATCATTGCGTTGTTTACAGCGCACAGAGATCAAACTCTGCTGATGGTAATGAGGGGGATTAACGCCGAGATAATACTGATTTGATTCGGTATTTATCGGTTGTTTACTTGCTAGGTGATCTAGCAAGAGCGGGCTGAATCCCAACAACTGTCACTGTTAGCGAAATCATTTTATTTAATCATTTCGCTTTTGAGTGGAGAACTTCTGGCCTTTGCATAATAGCCAACGGGCACTGTTACAGTGCTTTTCCTCGGTTTTTAGTAAATGCCTATAAGTTTTCCGAACCAATCTGCTATATGCAGTTATATCCGCTCCAGCTGAATCATGCATATTCAAGCGGAACGGGTAAATAACGAGTTCGAGAGCCATGAATCAAAAAACATCTATAAATAGTTCACCAGTAACAGCTAATGTTACCTCGGTGAGCGACTGTCCGTTATGGACCGCACTAATTACTCCTTTTCATCAAAACGGCAGTATAGACTTCGACAGTTTAGCTGAAATTGCCAAGGCACAAGTGCAGGCTGGAAATGGACTTTTACTGCTAGGAAGCACTGGGGAAGGGCTCGCTTTAACTAATGATGAGCAATTTTCTATTGTTGAGTTTATTTGTAATTTACAAGAGACCTTATCAATAAAGTCACCTTTAATGGTCGCCGTTGGTGGTTATAACTTATCCGAGCAAATTAATTGGATAAACCGTTGTAATAAACTGAATATTCACAGCTATTTATTAGGCACACCTCTTTACGCAAAACCGGGAGAAGTTGGTCAAACAGCTTGGTTTAAAGCCTTATTAGATGCTGCGAAATTTCCTTGTATGTTATACAACGTGCCATCACGTAGTGGTGTTGAAATTCCGGTAGGCACAATACAAAGTTTACAAGATCATCCAAATTGTTGGGCAATGAAAGAAGCCAGTGGAGATTTGAACAAATTTTTGAATTACCGCCAACAATGCCCCAATATAGACATATATACTGGCGAAGATGCCATGCTACCTTATTTAATACCAGCAGGTGTTAAAGGATTGGTATCTGTGAGTGGGAATGTTTGGCCAAAAGCGACTAGAACCTATGTAGAATTGTGCTTAGCTGGGCAAACTCAAACAATGTTTCCTGTGTGGAATAATGCTGTAGATGCACTTTTTAGTGTCGCAAATCCCATTGCCGTAAAAATATTGATGCATCAGCAAAAAGCCATTAGCACGCCAACCTTGCGCGCACCGTTAACCCATATTGAATTAACTGATAATACAAAATTATTGGTTATTGATGAACAAATTAACCAATGGTTAGCACAAGCTAGTCAAACTTCTTTTAGCCAAGCTTCTTAATAGAAGCAATTGAAAATAGGAATATCGCATGAACTGGCAAGATGTAATAGCACAGTTAGAAACAGGCGCATTACGCGCAGCAAATCAAGATGAGAATGGTAATTGGCATGCCAATATTGAAGTGAAACAGGGTATTTTAGCTGCTTTTAAAGCAGGGGTTAATATTAGTTTCGAGGGTAACTATCAAGGTTTTGTTGATAAAAACAATTTACCTGCTCGTCAATTTAGCCCAGAAGATGGTGTGCGTTTAGTACCAGGTGGATCGTCAGTACGAGCTGGCGCACATGTGGCACCGGGCGTTATTATTATGCCTCCTGCTTATATTAATGTCGGTGCTTTTGTTGATAGCGGTACCATGGTTGATAGTCATGCCTTAATTGGCTCATGTGCACAAGTAGGTAAGAATGTACATGTGAGTGCTGCTGTACAAATTGGTGGTGTGTTAGAGCCTATCGGTGCTAGCCCGGTTATTATTGAAGATGACGCATTTTTAAGTGCAGGCGTTGTTATTGTTGAAGGCATTGTAGTGAAAAAAGGGGCTGTATTAGCGCCAGGCGTGTCTTTATCTAAATCAGTACCAGTATATGATTGTGTTAATCAAGTAATGCGTGAAAAAGGTGCTGAAATTCCTGAGCGCGCCGTAGTTGTTCCTGGCACTCGCCCTGTTAAAGGCGAATGGGCAGAAGCACAAGGTTTAAGTATGGCCTGTGCATTAATTGTTAAATACCGTGATGAACAAAGTGATGCCTCACTTGAGTTAGAATCAATCTTACGTTAACCATTCACCTTGTTGCGGTATAGTCCAATTTAGGCGTCAAAAGTACTCACAAATTCTTCGGGAAATAATTTGAACATCCGAAGGATGGCCTAAAAGGTGGAGTACAGGATGTACGGAATATTGACATGCGTCAACTCCGTGCTTTTTCCTTTAACTTGAACCATACCGCTTAAAGCTGAATAGTTAAAATTATTGGCAGCGTTTTATTGTTAGAACAAAAGAAATTATTATGACTAAACCGACTTGGTTCGATACCCGTATTGAAAATGCCTTACTTAAACATCAATCACCTGATGATGAACAGGGCTACTTTGTTTATCAACTTGACGCCTTAAAAAATCATCTTGAGCAATTACAGCAGCAAGATGTGATTAAGCTATGGTTTGCCGTAAAAGCTAATCCGTTGTCTAAAATTATTCAAACATTAGATGGCGCAGGTTTTAATTTTGATGTCGCTAGTTCTGGTGAATTAGCGCAAGTCTTAGCACAAGGTATTAGCCCTGATCGTGTTTTAAATACAGGTCCGGCTAAATCGAAAAAACAGTTAAAAGCCTTTGTTGAATTAGGCGTAAAAACCTTTGTTGTTGAAAGTTTAAATCAACTTAATTGGTTAAATGAAGTTATTGCTGAGCAAGCATTAACGGCACAAGGCGTAGTTGAAAGTCCTACAGTTTTATTACGTGTACAACTTCAATGGCCTGACGGTGAAAAAAATCCATTAGGTGGTAATAGCTTAACGCCATTTGGTTTATCAGTTCAAGAATGGCAAAACGTGCAGGTAAATGACTATCCTAATTTAGATATTTGCGGTTTACATATTTTTCAATGGGGCAACATGCTCAGTAATGAAAAAATGTATTCACTCTGGGGACAGATGGTTGAACCACTAACAAGCCTTGCTACTGATATTGGCATGGAGCTAAAAATTCTCGATTTAGGTGGTGGTTTAGGCATTGACTATTTAAATGAAGGCAAGCAGTTGTCATGGCAGAAAATTATAACTGACTTAGCCGATATCAAAGCGCAATCGGGTGTTGAAGAGCTTTGGCTAGAATTAGGCCGATTTGCTGTTGCTGAGTGTGGTTATTATGTTGTGCCGGTTGTTGACAGAAAAATAAATTATGATCAAGAGCAATTAGTATTAGCGGCGGGCATCAACCATATAATTCGTCCTGCTATTACCGACCAACCTTTTCCTGTTATGTTATTAAGAAACTCTAATGCACCAAGCCAAGCCTTTGATATTCATGGGCCGTTATGTACCAGTATGGATAAACTCGGACATTTAACGTTACCTGACGATGTTACCGTGGATGACAAGCTTGTATTTGGTTATTGTGGTGCTTATGGTTTTACTGAAAGTATGCCGTTTTTCTTATGTCATCAGTTAGCGGCAGAATATGTTTTTCAAGAAGGGAATTTAGTCGAAATAAGACCAGCACAACCGGCAACTTCTTACTTAGCTTAGGGTTATATTATGATTAATATGTTTAAAAAAGAGCTTATGCATGTGGGAGAAATGGCCAGTGGTGTTAAGCTCACCGTGCCTGTTTATTCTTATAAACCTGAGCAAAGCACTGCACCTAATGTTTATATTCAAGCGAACATGCACGGTGCTGAAGTACAAGGTAATGCAGTTATTTTTCAATTGCTTGAGCTGCTCAAAGAGTGCAATATTCAAGCGAATATAACCCTAGTGCCATATGCCAACCCTATTGCTTGTAATCATAAAAATGGTGAATATACTTTAGGTCGATTTGATCCTATTACGGGTGTTAACTGGAATCGCATGTATCATTTTGATGATGGGATTATTGCTCCTTTTGTTGAGCAGCATATTGATGCGACTGAAGCTGAAATACAAACTGACTTTGAACAATTGTTGTTAGATCAAATCGAAGATAAGTTAGATCATAATATGTGGGGGTTAACTACGGGTCAACGTATCGCCTATCAATTACAGCGTATGGCACATCAAGCAGATTTAGTGTTAGATCTCCATACTGGTCCTATCTCGAGTAAACATTTATATTGTCCAGAATATATAAAGGCTAGCGCCAGCTATTTTGATATTCCCCATACTATTTTTATCCCTAATGATTTTGATGGCGCAATGGATGAAGCCACTTTTTGTCCGTGGTGGAGTTTGCAACAAGCTTTTGAAAGCCATGGTCGAAATTTTACTATGGGTAAGGGCGCTTTTGCGAAAGAAAGCTTTACCGTTGAGTTGGGTACACAAGAACAAATTGACTTAGTGGTAGCTCATGAAGATGCGCTGAGTATTTTGAGTTATTTACAATACAAAGGCGTTATTGCCGGTAATAATGAGTCAGCGAATTTACCTAAAGACTTTTTACCACAACAAATGACCCGTTACGCTTGTTATCTAAAAGACTATAAAGCGCTATATGCGCCTATGGGTGGAATGGTGGATTATTTAGCTGAATTTGGTAAGCCGCTGGCAGCAGGTGAGCCACTAGCACGCATTTTACGAATGGATAACTACTCTAGTGAAAGTAGTGTTGACGGAGGTCCATTACACAATATTTGTCTTGATAGTGAAGTGTTACCTATTTTGCATTTTGCCTCAGCCAGTGTGAACCAAGGTACTGAGTTGTATAAAGTGTTTATAAACTATTTTGAACTTTAATTATGTGCCTAAATAGTTAGTAGTCAAAATAGCTTGTAGACAATATTGAAGTGTTATATTATCACAAATAATATGATGCAAACTTCTAATTTTAGCTTTTTAAAAACAAGCAAAAACACCGAGAATAATTTAACAACCATGAAGGCAATTGCACTCATGGTTTTTGTGTTGCTGTTTTTAACGTCAGTACTTGCTCATGCGGATCATTTAGTTGATCAAAGAACAGCCGTTGAGCAGCAAGACTGTCAACTATGTAATCAAGGGATCGATATACCGCCTGAACTCCCCCAAGTTCAAGCAATTGTTGTTACTGGTTATAATTTTTATACTTCTCAATTAACTACGGCTGAGTTTACGCTTAGCCAGTTTGTTCAACCGCTTTTACGAGCCCCCCCTTTTATCCAATAAATGTTATCTATTTCTTTGCTACGATGCCCAATCAGATTTTAAATTCTTGATTTAGCGTGATCATTGAGCAAAATTTTTACCTCTGTATTGGATTATATTATTCATGTTTTCAAAGCACATTTTCATGCCTTATAACAAGGTATTCACTGCCTGTACTTTATGCTTATCTATTTCTGCATTCAGTTATACATCAGCCGTTTTTTCACAAAATATTTCAGGAAAAATCGTTAACCAACAAAACAAACCTATTAGTGGTGCACTCGTTGAAATTAATGGTAATCAACAAAAGGTTATCACTAATGAACAAGGCTTATTTACGATATCTAATTTAACAGCGGGTAAGATTGAATTACATACGAGTGCAAAAAACTATGCTCATAAAAATCAATATATCACTATAAATCAAGATGATATTTCAGGACTGAATATTAGGCTGTCGCCATCAGTGATGGAAGTATTTGATGTCTATGCGACGCCATTACACACATCAACCATTGAATCAGCTTTACCGGTTAATGTTATCGCAGGCGATGAACTGAAACTTAAGCAAGCATCAACATTGGGTGAAACCCTAAAAAATGAAGTAGGTGTACATTCTAGTTTTTATGGCTCAGTGGCCAGTAGTCCTATTATTCGTGGTTTAGATGGACCCAGAGTGTTAATTACTCAAAATGGCTTAGATGCGGGAGATGCATCACGTGTTGGTGCTGATCATGCAGTGGCTTCGGAAACAAGTACCGCAACACAAATTGAAGTATTGCGTGGCCCTGCGACTCTCTTTTATGGCAGTGGCGCAATCGGTGGGGTTGTTAATATTGTTGATAATCGCGTACCAACATCAACTGATATGCTTGGCGAATGGTTGTTACAATATAACGATGTAGCCAACGAAAAACAGGGTTCATTTTCTATACAAACGGGTAATGATAGCGTAGCTGTGCATCTAGATGGTTTTTGGCGTGATGCGAGTGATTACCAATTACCAAAAGGTTTTGAAGTGCCTGAGGAAGAACATGAGGAACACGAAGAAGAGCAAGGTAGTCACCTTGTCACTAATTCTCTAAGTAACAGCGCTTCAAAATCTAGCGGTTTTACATTGGGTTCTAGCGTTTTATTTGACCAAGGTTTTATTGGCTTTTCTTACGGTAAGATAAAGCGTGATTATGGCATCCCTGGGCATGATCATCATGAAGAAGAACATGAAGAAGAGGGAAATGATCTAGGTACTGCGGCAGAAATGAAGCAAGACCGATTACAGGTATTAAGTGAAGTGAACTTCTCTACTGGTTTTATTAAACAACTGATCACTCGGTTTGCGTACACTGATTATCAGCATCAAGAAATAGAAGACGGATTAGTAGGTACAACTTTTTCTAATGAAAGCTTTGAAATGAAAGTTGATTTACATCATCAAGAATATCTAGGCTGGCAGGGCGCTTGGACTCTTCATTTCAAAAATTCTGATTTTAAAGCCATAGGTGAAGAAGCATTTGCTCCCCCTTCAAATACCGACAGCTTTGCCATCGCGTGGTTAGAAGAAAAGCATTTTGGTGATCTATTGCTACAGCTAGGCGCTAGAATTGAGCGAGTAACTATTGATGCTAACGATACGACTATCGGCTTCCCAGATCACGATCATGCTCATGACGATGAACAGGTATCATTTGTACAACAAAATTTTAACCCTTTTAGTACATCGCTAGGTTTAGTTTGGGATTACCAAGCAGGATATAATCTTGGCTTATCATTAGCTGTATCGCAAAGAGCCCCATCAGCGGCGGAACTGTTTTCTTTTGGCCCGCATATTGGTACAGGTACTTTTGAAGTAGGCGCTATGTTTGAGTTATCACAAGAAGATGATGAAATTCATGTGGAATTATCGCCACAGGATATTGAGGTTGAAACGTCTTATAGTGTCGATCTAACATGGCGAAAATTTGAAGGTGACTTTGGCTTTGTTGCCAGTGCATTTTATAACCATGTGAAAGACTATTACTACCAACAAGACACTGGTCTTCAATTTAAAGATGAACATGCAGATGAGCACGATGAAGAAGGTTTGCCGATACTAATTTACCAACAAGGTGATGTGAACATGTACGGACTTGAGGCTGAATTTGTTTATCAAATATCTAACCCGATTAAAGTCAAAATTTTTGGTGATTATATCAAAGCTGAGCTTGCTAGTAGTGGGGAGTCTATTGGCAGTGAAAAAAATAGCAGCTTACCGCGTATTCCTCCTATGCGAATAGGCGCTTCACTCAACTACCAAGGCAATAGCTTTGATAGCGAAATAAGTGCTAATCATTACTTTAAGCAAAATGATATTGCGTCATTAGAAACATCAACAGCGGCATATAGCCTGATAGATTTTAATTATAACTATTATTTAGATGGAATGAGTTTTAGGGATAGTGATATGGTGTTGTACATTAAAGGAAATAACTTAACGGATGAAGTTGCTCATGTGCATTCGTCATTTCTTAAAGAGTTTGCGCCACTACCGGGGCGAAACTTTAGTATCGGTGTTCGTGGTAGTTTTTAAATAAAGTGAATTAAAAGGTATTCTATTTTGCAACATTCACCACTCATTAGTAAATACCTTAAGCAATTAGAAAACCTAAATACTGACAAGCAAAACACGGTTTTGGATCTTGCTTGCGGGAGTGGTCGAAATGGCCTTTATTTAATTGAAAATGGTATATCCGTAACCTTTGCTGATGTTAATTCTGCTGCTATAGAACAGGTGCAACAGCATGCGTCTCTGGTAAATAACAAACAGCAAGCAAGCTTTTGGTTGACTGATTTTGAAGAAGAAGGTGAAACACCACTAGTAGGTAAATCTTTTGCCGCTATTATAGTGTTTCGCTATTTGCATCGACCGCTATTTAAACAAATCAAACAAGCGATTTTGCCCAATGGTCTCATTATTTATGAAACCTTCACCACCGAACAAGCGCAATTTGGTCGCCCAAAAAAGGCTAATTTTTTATTAAAAGCGGGGGAACTGGCAGATATTTTTTCTGATTGGCAAATTCTCCATAGCTTTGAAGGTATTATTGAGTCGGCGAATGCTAGTAATCAAAAACAAGCTATTGCTCAAATCGTGGCGAGAAAACCAAATTTAAATGAATAACGTTAGGCGCTGTTGATCTTTGTTTTAACAATATACCCATGTTACTTCAATATGTCGGATTCAGCTGGAGTTAGAAACGTCTTTAGGCAAGACTTTGATTGAAGATAATGGTTGTTCAGGAGAATATGCTCCTGCATTCTCTAGTAAGCTACATCCATGTAGCGCCATTGTCGAAATCAATAACGTAGCATAAAGCGTTTCTAAACCAGCCTTACAGGGGCCCCTGATCAAATCATGTTCTTCGTTGCATCTCTTTTTAAGGGAACGACCCTTAATAAAAAGATGCGCCTTGATCATGAATCGTTCAGCTGCCCTGAAACAGACATTTTGAAGTATCATGGGTATATAAGTTGGAGCATCAACAATAATGCGTTTACTTCAAGTATATTTCAATTTAATTGTATCCTTGAGCGATATTGATTTGAATCATAATGATTTGAGCTGAATTTTGTCTATATTAGTAAAGTCACATGTATTATAATTTTGGTACTAACTATGGTGATAGATGTGTGGCATTAAGGTTGAAGTAAAAAGTATTGGATATACCAGATAGAATCTGGATCTCGCAAAATACTCTTTGTTCCATATCCGCAATCTTGCTCACCATTTCGAACGTTTACTTTAAATAAACACTTATTTTGTGTTGCATCAAAGTAAGTGTTTTAATTCTTTATATAATATTAAGTATTCTTTATTACGTAATTGTTTATGACTAATCAGATTTTCGTTTTTCTAAAAGCACTATTAGGTAGTTGCAAAGATTTACTACCCATTATTCTCGTTATTGCATTTTTTCAATTTGCTGTTCTGCAACAGCCTATGCCTAATGTTGGCGATATTTTGGTCGGTTTAGCACTGGTTGTCCTTGGGTTAACTTTCTTTATTTATGGTTTAGAAATGGGCTTATTTCCTATTGGTGAATCGATGGCGCAAGCCTTCGCCAAAAAAGGCAGCATTAGTTGGTTACTCACTTTTGCTTTTTGTTTAGGATTTGGCACTACCGTGGCTGAGCCTTCGTTAATTGCCGTAGCGAAAGAGGCTGCAATTGTTGCCGCATCCGGTGGCATTATTGCTGACACCTTAGAATCACAACTTTCATATGCCAACGGTTTACGTTTTACCGTAGCCTTTGCTGTTGGTTTTGCTATTGTTATGGGGGTTTTACGTATACTTCGCGGTTGGCCAATACAGTATTTAATTTTAGGCGGTTATGTTGTTGTTGTACTGATGACTATGATTGCACCTAACTGGATTATTGGCATTGCATACGACTCGGGTGGTGTTACAACATCAACGATTACCGTTCCCCTAGTGACAGCACTTGGTGTAGGCTTAGCCTCAGCAATAAAGGGTAGAAACCCGATGATTGATGGTTTTGGTTTAATCGCTTTCGCCTCATTAACACCGATGATTTTTGTGATGATTTACGGCATGGTGATCAGTTAATGGATTTGATCTTTGAATTTTTAACCACCTTAAAAAATACCGTTGTTGATGTATTACCTATTTTGTCAATAATCTTGGGTTTTCAACTGCTTGTTATTCGCAAGCCTATCCCTCATATCAAGCAGGTAGGTTTCGGGTTTATTTATGTACTTATTGGTTTAGCCTTGTTTTTGCTTGGTTTGGAAAAAGCCTTATTTCCGTTAGGCAAAATGATGGCAGCACAATTAACCGCACCAGAATTCATTCATGCTGGCGAGCAAGTGTTAACCACTATTCATTGGACAGATTATAAGTGGGTTTATGTTTTTGCAGCCGCAATAGGTTTTAGTACCACAATTGCTGAGCCTTCACTTATTGCCGTTGCCATTAAAGCTGAGGAAGTTTCTGGTGGTGCGATTAATGCGAATAGCCTGCGTATCGCAGTGGCTATTGGTGTTGCTGTTGGTATTGCCTTAGGGAGCTACCGCATCGTCGTAGGTCACCCTATTCATTACTATATTATTGCTGGTTACGTTGTTGTGGTCATTCAAACTTTTTATTGCCCTAAGTTAATTATGCCATTGGCATATGATTCTGGCGGTGTAACAACATCAACCGTAACCGTACCTCTAGTTGCTGCTTTAGGTTTAGGTTTAGCCAGTACAATTCCTGGACGTAGCCCATTGATTGACGGCTTTGGCTTAATTGCTTTTGCTAGCTTATTTCCAATAATTGCCGTTATGGCTTACGCACAGTTAACTGAAGCCAGAGCACATAGGGCTGAACAAAAAGAAGAAAAAAGAAACCAAATTAAGCAAGACAAACAAAATAAACGTAATTTAAATCAGAAACAACAAGACTCCTTGAAAGAGTCTATAGAAGACAAATAAAATAGGTGATCACATGCAATTTAAATTAATTGTTGCCTTTGTTGACGACGCAGTAACAGACGACGTTATGAAAGGCGCAAGAATGGCTGGCGCAACAGGCGCAACCATAATAAACAATGCCAGAGGCGAGGGTGTAAAACGCCAGCGTACTTTTTTTGGCATGCAACTTGAAACACAAAGGGATGTATTACTTTTTGTTGTTGAACAACATCTATCAAGAAAAATACTTGAGCGAATTAGCAATATTGCTGGTTTTGATGAAGATCCGGGTAAAGGTATCGCTATTCAATTAAATGTCGAAGATGCAGTAGGCGTAGCTCATCAGGTAGAGCGCTTAAAAGGTAAAATTGAGGAAGAGCTATGAGTCATAAATTAGTACAAGTTAAAGATGCGATGACCACCGACAACTATCAATTTGCTGATGGTATGATGACCGCTTCTGAGGGGATTAAGTTAGCCAAAGAACATAACGTTAGCACGTTAATTATTAATAAACGTGATGCTCAAGATGAATACGGTATAGTGATGCTTGCAGATATTGCCAAAGAAGTGCTAGCAAAAGATCGTTCTCCCGATCGCGTAAATTTATATGAAATAATGGCAAAACCTTTGATCAGTGTATTGCCTGATATGGATGTAAGGTATTGCGCACGATTATTTGAGCGCTTTAGTATTCATCTTGCCCCTGTTATTGAAAACAAAGAAATTATAGGCATGGTTGATTATACTAATATGGTTTTTAGCCAAGTCGAGTAGTTATGCTTAGTTTTTGAACATATTTCGAATGTTCAATTATTAATTAGCTTGGATTAATAATCCAAAAGTCTAAATTTGATTATTTAGACTTTTTTGTTTGCCCAGCGAAGCTGGCAAACCCGATAGGCTGAAAGAAGCCTTATCACCCCGACTAAGGGGAAGATAATCTGAATGGCAAGGGCGTCACTGGCTAACGGTGGGGTCTGAAGGAAGCCATAAGAAGTTAGAGGTACACAACTAACCGTAACCTGCTTCGGCGGTATTGGTGGGTAAGCGTCCAAAATAGCGCGAAGCCCAATACTTAGTCAGACCAATGCTGTGTTTGAGGGTGGAATTTCTAACAGGGAACTAGTGCAGTAACTGGGGAAGCCTGGCATTGTATCCAATCAAAATGATTTGATCAAAAATGGTTGGACGTATTATTCAAGAGGTGACTCAAGAGTATTACGAGTGTGAGGTGGCAGATGAACCCGTAGTAGTGAGTAAGGCTAGGCCGATGAAAGCCAGTAATGGTGTGGAGGATAAAACCAAGCCGACTGTCAACACTGTGTTTGACAGAGTCAATTTAAGCCACAAGCTTTC
>NZ_QOLD01000068.1 GCF_003333305.1 Candidatus Colwellia aromaticivorans
TAGATCCATTTCAATTAAAGATTAAGATAGAAAGTAAGTTGAAAGCCATTTTTAAACTTGTTTCGGTTACACCTAATGTGAGATTACGAGTATGACTTTCGGTTACCTTTTCTTTTGAGTCAATGCGCAATATCATTACACTCAATACTCCCTAATATTCTCCTAAAAACCTCCAGAAAACGTCTAAAAAAAATATTCAAGCAAATGGATAAATAATAAAAACTTGACTTAATCTTAGCTAGGTCTACGCTTTAATTACACTCAGTGACTTTGTACCCGCCATGACTAAAATACTCCCAACCACTAGCGATAATATTGCTAATTGCATCACTGAATTGATCGGTAATACCGATCTACTACGCATCAATAGCCTGAGTGATTTAACTGGTTGTGAAATATTATTAAAGTGTGAGCAGCAAAACCCAGGAGGCTCTATTAAAGACCGAGCGGCCTTACAGTTAGTAAAAGACGCAGTAGATAGTGGTCAATTGAAAACCGGTATGACGATAGTCGAGGGCACCGCCGGCAATACTGGTATTGGCTTAGCCCTCGTTGCCAAAGCATATGGTTTTAACATGCTAGCAGTAATGCCAAAAGGGCAAGCTAAAGAGAAAGAGCAAATGATCGCTTTGTATGATGCGCAATTGTTGCTAGTTGATGCCTGTCCCTTTGCTGATCCAAAGCATTTCTATCATACCGCCAAACATCTTGGTGAACGGCATGCTGATTATTGGTGGGCCGATCAGTTTGAAAATACGAGTAATTGTAAAGCCCATTATCTCAATACTGGACCTGAAATTTGGCAACAAACCCAAGGCAATATTGACGCACTGGTTTCTGTAGTTGGTACTGGTGGTACTATAGCAGGTAACTCATTGTATTTATCAGAGCAAAACCCTCAATTACAAACTTGGTTGGTTGATCCCCACGGCTCAGGTATTTACCATTACTTTAAAACGGGTAAATATCAAGCAAGCGGCTGTTCGTTTACCGAAGGAATTGGGATCATGCGTAGTGTCGAAAATTTCCGTCAGGCCAAGATAAATAAAGCCATTAGCTTACCAGATCAAGATTTGGTGACTATTTCCCGTGAGCTCAGCCAGCTAGATGGTATATTATTAGGCAGTAGCTCAGCCCTAAACGTTGCTGGTGCCTTATATGCGGCTGCAAAAATGGGTCCAGGGAAAACTATCGTCACCTTTTGCTGTGACCTGGCAGAGCGATCTTATAGCAAACTTTATAATCCAGCTTTCTTAAAAGAGAAAAAAATCATCACTAATCATGAAAACCTAGCCAGCATGCTAGCTAGGTACCAAACTGAGCCTAGTAGTAGGGTGATTGAAGTTAATATGGCAACTTAGGACTTCCCCTTAGCCAATCTTTTTAAAGTAACCAATTGACAGCATGATATTCATTAGTTATAGCAGTTTTTGAAATTTTGCTGTACTTACCTTTAATAGGAATAAATCATCAAGTCATCTGTGACAGTGTACCCCCAAGCATATATTAATTACTTGAAGGTATTTTCATCCTTCATTTAGACAATAAGCGAGGAAACATTAGCTAGAACGCCAAAACCTGCATTGAAAGTTACCATCTATCAATGTTAATGATGCTCTTACTATGCAAGAAAGTACTTAACCCAAGTTGCTTCTGGCGTAGATCCAAAGCAAGACCGAGAAAACCAAAAGCTAATGCCGACATTAAATGAATTTTTTAATGAAAGTTACTTACCTTATATTCAACAAAATAAGAAGTCATGGAAACATGACAAGCAAAGGTACAGTGATTATGTGAGTAAACGCCTTGGTAATAAGCTTTATGATGAAGTAACTGCTATTGAAGTACAGCGATTGCAAATGGATATGTTATTAGGTGAGACTTTAACTAAAATCTATGCTCCGGCAACGTGTAACAGAACTTTTGCTTTACTTAAAACAAGGGGGCAGCAGGCAATTTCTTGGTGAATTATTGAGGTTAATCAAGCCAATAAGATAAAGCTGCTCAAAGAAGATAACACAAGAACTCGTTACTTTACCATTATTTTTATTTCAAACTCTCTGTTGCAAGAACGATCTTAACTGCTCGCACTCTAATGCCAACTACCTTCAGGTATAGTTGACATTAAAGCTATATTTCTATTTCATTTGAGCCCCCAAAGTAAACTTTTATTTTCATAAATTAGTCATAATAAGTTTTATTTCTTAATCATCATTTGACTTCATTTACTTTATAAGAAACATCACCTATGTACGTTATTTTCCTCATGTTTGGGGTCCCAATATAGGCCGTATAACATTGTATTTTTTTTATTTGTGACAAATTCATAATAAAAACTGAAGCATAGCTCACTCTTCTCAACCAAAAGGATGATGCATTGAATTCTAAATCAGTCATTTGGTCGATAGTCAGGCAATTTTGTTTAACTTAAGATATTTAACTTCAAACTGACTAAATCACAAATGGGGCAACTTACATGATTGGCAACTTAACAGGTAAAATAGTAATTGTAACTGGTGCAGGTCAAGGAATCGGAGAAGGTATAGCTAAAATATTTTCTGTTGCAGGTGCAAAAGTGGTCGTTGCTACACGTACCATAAAGAATGGGCAGCAAACCGTCGATACGATAAAGAAAAATGGCGGTGATGCGCTGTTGATACAAACCGATGTATCTGATAAAAATCAGATCGACCGCATGATTGTAAAAACCATTGAGCACTATGGCAGGATTGATATTGTAATCCAT
Organism: Candidatus Colwellia aromaticivorans; assembly: GCF_003333305.1. Lineage (GTDB taxonomy): Bacteria > Pseudomonadota > Gammaproteobacteria > Enterobacterales > Alteromonadaceae > Colwellia > Colwellia aromaticivorans. The sequence goes on from NZ_QOLD01000068.1 coordinate 2,747, forward strand.
AATGCAGGGGTTTTCCCTATGGTATCCATTGAAAATTTAACTGAGCAAGATCTGAACTCAACTTTAGATGTCAACCTAAAAGCAGGCTTCTGGATAATAAAAGCTTGTCTTTCGGAGTTTCGTCGTCGGAAAGTTGGACGGTTTATTTTTACTTCTTCAGTGACAGGCCCCTCTGTTGCTATGCCTTTAACAGCCCACTATGCAGCGTCTAAAGCTGGGCTGAACGGACTTATCAAAACGGCAGCTCTCGAGTTAGCACGCGAAAACATAACGGTTAATGGTGTTGAACCCGGGTATATCTTGACTCAGGCAATGCTAAAGCTCGTTTCTAAGGAGGATCTTTCTAACATGGCAGAGATGATCCCTAACGGACAACTTGGTGCTCCTGAAGATATTGCCAATGCTATGTTATTTCTAGCCTCGGATGAAGCCTCCTATATTAATGGGCAAACCATTGTGGTGGACGGTGGATCCACCCTACCTGAGAGCCCAGTAGTTCTGCAGCAGTTTTATCAAAAATAATTTGGAGTTGGTCTGGATCATAAGCCATTTATCTACACCGGTTATTTATACGAGAACAGAATCGATATTGTGACCAGTTGGGTTGATAACGCCTAATGGGATAATAGAGAAAATAAAAAAACGATATTGAAATCGTTAATGATGTTACAAAGGCGCTATTAAAAGCGCCATCACTTAAGCTTCCTAAACTTAAAAATATTAATTTATTTCATTGGGAAGGATCACATAATCAATGAGGAAAAATAATGAAACATAACAAAATTTTCTTGGCGCTTTCAGTAGCACTTTTAAGTAGTACGTCAATTGTATCTCATGCAGCAAACGTTTTAGAGGTTATTCAAATAACGGCCTCAAAGAAATCAGAATCAATTCAAGCAAGTAATATAGCGGTAACTGCTTTCTCAGGAGATGGTTTGCGAGAGCTTAATATGACAGATAGCACAGACATTGCCAATCAGACACCGGGATTAAATATTGGTACCCCGGTTGGTGAAGGTAATAATCCATCCATAAGTTTACGAGGAGTAGGGCTAAACGATTTTAATGATAATAATGAAGGTCCTATTGCTGTTTATCGTGATGAAGTATATCAATCAGCAATGCCAGGTTTAACTTTTCAATTATTTGATTTAGAAAGGGTGGAGGTACTTAGGGGGCCACAAGGAACTTTATATGGTCGTAATGCTACAGGTGGGCTAATTCATTTTATTTCTACTAAACCAACCGATGAATTAGATGGATTTGCCAGTGTTACTATTGCTGAAAATAATCAATTAAAGACAGAAGCGGCTATTTCTGGAGGGCTAACTGATACGATTCAAGCTCGATTGTCAGTGGCTACGAATAAGCATGACGGTTATGTTAAAAACAGAATTGGTAAAGACGCCAATGAGGCCGATAACGCTGCTGTTCGCTTGCAAATGAACTTTGACTTATCAGATAACTTAACTGCCTTAGTGAATGTACATAGTGCTGATTCTGAGACTATTGCACCACAGTACCAACATCAAGTCACTAGTGGTGAAGCAACGGACAGTTTTGGTTACACTGATAATGATAATGATGTGTGGGCTGGAGAATACGATAGGCCTGGAGTACTAAAAATTGAATCTAGTGGTGCTTCAGCTAAGTTTACTTATAACGCTGATAACTTTAATTTATATTCTGTAACGGCAGTTGAAAATGTTGAAAAACTACACATAGAAAATGCTGATACTGGTCCAACTAGAGGTCTTGAAACGGGATTTATTTCTGAAAACAAGCAATTCAGCCAAGAATTCAGAGTTGAATTTGACGTCGATTCTATGGAATGGATGATTGGTGCTTATTATTTTGAAAATGAGGTTACCGGATCATTAGATCTTGATCTTAATTATCCAGGTCCTGTCGCTGATGCAGCTACCGGATCACCAGAGGGTACCTTTGGTAATGAATTTGTTCACTTTTTTAATTATGATGTAGATTATAAGCAAGAAACAGAATCTATAGGTTTATTTGGTCAGGTGGCAATAGCACTTAACGATAAAACAAACTTAACTGTAGGCCTACGTTATACCACAGAAGAACGTTCGATGAATTACCAAAATAAAACGACAGGTAGTCCAGATGCTGTTCTTAATTCGTGTCTTATTCCTAGTGGTGATGTTTGTGGTCTTGGCCTTGGTACTGATTTTCCTGGCACTGATTATTTTTTTAATTTTACAGCAAGTAACCCCGATGTTGGCAGTTTGAATAAACTTGATGATGATAACCTTTCAGGTCGTATAAGTTTAGATTATGCTCCAATTGATGACATTCTTATTTTCGCGAATATTGCAACAGGCTTTAAAAGTGGAGGTTTTAATGGTGGATTTTTAGATTTTACTGATGGTCTATCCGTAAATGATGTCGCTTTTAAACCAGAAGAGTTATTAAGTTATGAATTAGGTTTTAAATCTACTTTAGCAGAGGGATCTATTCGTTTAAATGGTACAGCTTTTTATTATGATTACAAAGATTATCAGGCCCTTAGTTTTGCTGGTTTGAGTCAATTCATCAATAACTCTGATGCAACAGTAAGTGGTGCTGATATAGAGTTAACTTGGTTACCTGGTGATAACTGGGATATTAATTTAGGGGCGAGTTACATTAATTCTGAAGTTGATGAAGTCGTTTCTCGAGGTGTGGGGTCCATATTCGATAGTGAAATGGTTTTAGCGCCGAATATAGAGCTAAATGGCTTAGTCCGGTATCAAGCCACTGAAAGCTTATCTTTGCAGGTTGACTTCAATTACAAAGATGAACAATTCTTTGATATTACCAATAGTGATGTGTCAAAAGAAGACTCTCATACGATTTTTAACGCGCGCATTGGCTATGAAATTAATGAACACTGGGCAGTATCAGCATTTGTTAAGAATTTGACAGATGAGGAATATAGGGTATATAGCTTTGATTTAACAGGGCCAGCAGGCTTTAACCAAAACTTTTATGCACCTCCTCGTTGGGTTGGTATTACAATTGATTATACTTATTTTTAATATCAATAGATGATTTGAAAAATATAGATAAGTGATATGAATTAATTGTGTTCATATCACTTTTTTAGACAGCTAGATATTTAACACCATTCACGTAACTTCAATAAATTTAGACATGTAAAAAAGCGTAAATACATCTGTAAATCTATAATGATTAACGTATGATGAATGAAATTTTCATTCCTAATTAGTCCATTATGGTCATAGGTTCTAAACAACCCGATAACTTCCCTCAAAGCTTTGAGCAAATGGCGTTAAATTTGATCCATAAGTTGGTCAACATCACTGCATCGGCCTTTTATTTGCTCAATGCTGATATGCGTCGACGTGGTATGGCGGTATATAATACCGAAGAAGAAGTGGTTGAAGAGTACCACGAATACTTTCGCCAAATTGATCCACTCAACCCTGATAAATTCCAAAAATCCGATGACAAAATTGTGTGTATTGACGAAGAAATATCCTTTGAAAAGCTTCAGAAAACGCGTTTTTATAGACAATTTATGCGGCCAAACAACTTTCGTTACACCGTTGATATGTTTTTGCGCCGAGAGGGAGAAATTGTGGCGGTCATTAGCATGTTACGCGACGATTCAATGTCTGCTTTTTCAGAAGGAGAATTGGAGCTATTGAGAAGCCTCCAACCTTTTATGGAGTACACCCTGAACTCTGTATATCTTCCAAAGCGTACAGCTGAACGCACATCATTACAAAAAAAATACAAGCTTACACCAAGAGAATTGGATGTAGTGGAACTCATTATTGCTGGCTCTAGTAATAAAGGCATTTCCAATGAATTAAACCTTAGTCTCTCAACAGTAAAAACACACCTTTTACATATATTCCAAAAGATCGACGTGGTTTCCCGCGCTGATCTTCTAAGTCGAATCATAAGTGATTTAACAGCCAAAGATACCTGATTGCCAAGCTATAGCTGCAGCGCTTTTTCTTCCCTAATCGGCGGGATGATAATTAACATTGAGATAACAAAAAGGATAATTCCCAACCATATCACCTTGCTATAATCCCCATCACTGATGACCGATGCCGCAAGTGCTGGGCCTACGGCTAAGCCAATCATTTGAGCCGCCACAGCATAGGATACGATACGGCCAGTACGATCAAAAGTTGTAATAGCGGCAAGTAAAAATGGGTGAGACATATTCCAGGCAAAGTTAAACAAGCAGACCGCTGTATAATAGATCAACCAGTCAACTTGACCCAATAAAAAAAACAACGAAATAACGCTACCACAAATACCAAAGGCGAGTGATTTTATACGACCAAATCGTGCACCAGCAACAGCTGCGAGTAAGGCTCCAGCGATGCCAAAAAACTGTGATAGAGTCAGAGCATTAGCAACCTCTTGCTCGGTGCTGCCACCACTGGTACCAATTAAAAAAAGATAGGCCCAAACGACGCCCTGAGCAACGAAGTAGACAAACACTGCAGCTACAGCAAGAAACTTTAATTGTGTTGAAAGATCGACGGACTCTTCATCAGGTTGAAAATGTTCATGTCCTGAGACGGGAAGAAAACGTATGAATATCAAAGCACTCATGCTAAACAATGCGAAGAAGACTAAAACCCCTTCCATACCGACTAATTCGTATGCGGTAGGCATGGCCATGAAACCTACAGCACCATAAACTAAAATCCACATAATAAGAAATCCGAAATTTCGGTCAGGGTTAGAAGTAAGCCCAATGATAGTAAAGCTTAATGAAACTAATACGCCCGAACCAATACCGGTAATAAAACGAACAATAGCAAAGGAAACCTGCCCCTCAATAAAGATAGAGGCAAGATTTCCAGTCACCATAATCATTGTGGCTACGACGAGTATGGTGCGCCAATTTATCTTATGTGAAAAGAATGTCATCGCCAATGTAGTTAGTGCAATACCCCACATTTCTGCTGCTGCAACATAGCCCGCCCCCTGTTCGCTATAATGGTATAATTCAACCAATCCCTGTACAAATGCTGGCTGAACAATAAATATAGCAGGGCCAATAATACCCAAATAAATGACCGCAATAAGCGATTTTAGACTGTTAATATCAACGGGGTGATTATCATCACCAGTAATCAGATCGAGCATGACACTTCCTACCTTATGTTTCTAATTTTATGAATATAGTCTTAATAGTAAAGATTTGAACCTATTTCTACATCCATCAAATGACTGATACTGAATACTTAAAGTCAGTCATTTGACCGATAGGAAGACGGCTTTTTTTAACTTATTATCTATTACCAAGATAGAACTTGAGACTAAAAAATAATGAATGATAAAATACTGCTCGAACGACGAAATCGACTCATCGGAAAAAAAGCACCTTTATTTTATAATGAGCCTCTGCACATTGTTAAAGGGGAAGGAGTTTGGTTATACGATGCCGATGGTAAACGTTATCTAGATGCCTACAATAATGTGCCTAACGTCGGACACTGCCATCCGCATGTAGTTGAAGCTCTTTATAAACAAGCCCAAGAGCTCAATATTCATACTCGTTATTTACACGAAAACATTGTCAACTATGGCGAGAAGCTGCTAGGGAAACTTGATGATTCTCTAGATATGCTTTTTCTCACCTGCACAGGTACTGAAGCTAACGAGCTGGCACTTCGTATGGCACGTGAAAGTACAGGACGCCAAGGTATTATTTGCAGCAATGCTACCTATCATGGCAATAGTGCAGCAGTGTATCCATTAGCTACCATGTTTAACCAAGGCCTTCCACTAGGTGCTAATGTTAAGTCGGTGGCTTTCCCTGACAGTTACCACAAATTAAACGGCCTTGAAGGGGAATCTTTAGAAAATGCTTATGCCGACCAAGTAAAGCAAGCAATAGAAGAATTCAATCAAGATGGAACTGGTTTTGCGGGTATGATTATCTGCCCAATTTTTGCTAATGAAGGGCTACCTGATAAGCCCTCTGGCTATTTAGATAAGATTGCTAAATATGTACGAGAAGCAGGTGGCGTACTTATTTTTGATGAGGTTCAGTCTGCATTTGGTCGAACTGGAAAATGGTGGGGACACCAAAACTCTAGGGTCGTGCCAGATATTTTAGTACTCGGAAAACCAATGGGTAACGGTCACCCTATTGGTGCAACAATCTGTAGCTCTGAGCTGGGTAATGGCTTTAGAGACAATAGTATGTATTTCAACACGTTTGGCGGAAACCCTGTTTCCTGTGCAGTGGGTATGGCCGTGTTGGAGGTGATTGAAAATGAGAGCCTTGTTGAAAATTCGGCAAATGTCGGTAATTATCTAAAACAAAAAATTTGGACACTTTCTGAAAAACATGAGCTGATAGGTGATGTGCGTGGAAGTGGTCTTTTCTTCGGAGTCGAATTGGTCAGTGATCGCATGAAAAAAACGCCAGCAACAATAGAAGCCGGAAAATTAATTAACCAAATGAAAGAGCAAGGCGTGCTGATTAGCCGCTTAGGCATAAATGATAATATTTTGAAAATGCGACCTCCCATTTGTTTCTCACATGCTCATGCCGATATGCTTATTGAGCATCTAGACCAAGCATTTACAGCCCTTTATTAGCGAAAACTGGAGATATTATGATTGACTTTTATTCATTGGCCTTGGAACATCAAGAAGCTCATCTACTGGAACTTGCTGAAAAATCGTTATCATCTTGGAACTTGAGTGGCAAATTAACCTTAATTAAGCATAGAGAGAATGCAGTATATTCTTTAGAAGCAAGCGATGGTGAACGTTATGCCCTGCGTATACATCGTGTTGGCTACCACTCAAATGAGGCGTTGAAGTCTGAACTACAATGGGTGAATGCTCTTAAAGAATATGGTTTAGGTGTTCCCAAGGCATTGGTCACTCAAAATGGAGATTTCTTTGCTCTTATTAAAACTGAATCAATAACCGATGTTAGACAAGTTGATCTTTTAGCATGGGTAAAAGGGGAACAAATTGGCTCGATTGAAGAAGGGTTAGACACCAACCCCAATCAGGTTAGAGAAAACTATTTAATTATTGGACAACAAGCCGCTAAATTACATAACCAATCATCTACTTGGACATTACCTGAAAACTTCGAGCGGCATGCTTGGGATACGGAGGCACTGGTTGGCGAAAAACCATTTTGGGGACCATTTTGGGAACTGGAAGCATTGACTGACGAGCAAAAGCAGCGCGTTATTCTCGCAAGAGATTTAGTTCGGCAGCATTTACCTGTTATTGGGCGGAATGCTGATGATTACAGTATGATTCATGCTGATTTTGTACCAGAGAACATTCTAGTAGACGGTAATACTGTAGAGATTATTGACTTTGATGATGCTGGTTTTGGATGGCATTTGTTTGAATTAGCGACGGCGCTTTACTTTATACAAGAAGATCCTAATTACGAGATTGCTAAACAGGCGATGATTAAAGGTTATCGACAGTTACGTGATCTTTCTGATGACAAGCTTAAACACCTTTCTTTGTTTATGCTAGCACGCAGTTTCACCTATCTAGGTTGGGTACATACTAGATCAGAAACCGAAACGGCTAAGGAATTAACTCCCTTGTTAGTTGAAATGTCTCTTAAAGCTATTGATGAATATATGAAGAAATAAACTAATTTAATTGATGTTCAGCCTTGATGATACATTCTATTAACAATAGTTGGGCCTCATTATGTCTAATTTTTGTACTGTCGCAAGTAGGTGGAATATGTTCTGTTGAGCCTCGTCGAGTAACTATTTACGATATGATGGACTTTGCAGAGTATGGAATTGAGGTTAAGCTTTTATGGGGCGCTTATAATAATGATGTAGTGTTTATTAAAATCGCTGATTATTTGTACTTTATATAGGTTTTGTACGTTGATTTAGGCTGTTTTAGCTAATTAATCGGTATTTATAATAGTCTATAAATTATTAAATCAAGTAAAATCAATAAGTAAACTATTTGGGTTTCAGTGTACACAAAAAATTTAAAATCCCTCGCCGAAAAGCGTGCCGGTTCAAGTCCGGCTCCGGGTACCATCTTCTTTTCAAGAAGATAAAAAATAAAATGTCATAAGGTAAAAGTTCTTTTATATCTTCTTATCAATCAGTTACATAAGAATAATGTTTTTCATTGTAATAAAATTCTTTTTCAAATCATCAGTTTTCTGTAAAAACCAACTTTAACACCAATAACTTTAATCCCTCGTTCTACCGATTTTATACGCCTCGAAAATATCATTATTTTGCCTAAATTTACGCTTATCCGCTTTAGTAAACCCCATACCTAACAAAAAATCTCCTTTCCTCGTACGGTTCATCTCCCGTAGTAGCAGCGCTTCCGGTCTATACACGGGAATTTTCAGTTGATTTTTCCTCACTAAATGTACTTTAAATTCAATATCAGCAATCACTTAAGCTCAATTGTTTAAGGTCCATATCCGGACGGTAGAAAGTTATAAGAGTGAATGGTATTTCCAAATAGCCTATTTATATCTAGTCATCAGGCAAATGCCCACTATGCAATTTAATAAGCTCCTATACAGTTAAAAGGGGCAAATGCCCAATTAATTTATATGGTTTAGTTGGTAAAGTTTAGTAAGGTTTGATAAATGAAGGTTTGAGTTATTATGAAAAAATATGAATATCCAACTTACGCAAAGCTTATTCATTTAGGGCTAGCTGTCTTTGGGATAACAGCTTATCTTACAAGTGAGTTTGTAGATGATGATGTAACATCAATAGGCTATTTACTACATAGTTATTTAGGCTTATCAGTAGCTGCAATCATAATATTACGCCTTTTAGTAGGAGTTGGCACACAAGGGATGCTTTCTTTTAAAAACTGGTCCCCTTTATCAAAAGAACAATGGCAATTAGCATTAGACGACTTTCGTTCCTTGTTTAGCTTAAAAGTGCCAGAAAGAGAAAGGCACCAAGGTTTGTCAGGTATTACTCAAGCTTTCGGTTTATTCATTTTTACTTGGATGTCCCTCACGGGTACTGCTCTATTTATGTTAGGCTCAGGTACAGAAAGTAAAGCTTTTGAGTTCATTGAAGAAGTTCATGAAGTGGGTGAAACTTTAATACCCTTATATTTATTTCTACATGTAGGTGCTGTTGTGCTTCATACGCTCTGCGGAAAACCTATTTGGAAAAAGATGTTCAAATTCAAATCAGATAAATGTAATTAAAATACGAGGTTTTAGTGGAGTTTAAAAAATATTTTCCAGCTATAGTGTTATCTTTTGCCAGTTCATTTTTTATCTTTGACATTATAGTTGATTTAATTAGTAGTGAAGATGGCTTCTTTCATATTGCTATTGAATTGATTGTTTTTGTCGCTATTTCTGCTGTTTTATACTTTGAAATAAAGCATGTTAAATCCCTAGGAAAAGAAATTAAAGTAGAGAAAACGAAGACAGCAAGGCTTGCAGGGGAGTTATTATCTGTAATGAAAGAACAATTTTTGCAGTGGAACCTTACACCATCAGAATCAGAAGTCGCTTTGTTACTAATAAAGGGACTATCAATGAAAGAAATTGCTTTAGTTCGCCATGTTAAGGAAAAAACCGTTAGGAGTCAGGCGACAAATATTTACTCAAAATCAGGCTATACAGGTAGGCATGAATTAGCAGCTCATTTTATTGAAGATTTAATGAATGAATTCGAGTTTTAGATACCGTTAAGCCTGTAAAGTAGCCAGTATACAAAGCATAAAGCCAAATTCAACTATCACGTGATTATACAACTTATAACCGAAAATAGTGTCTACCTAAGCATATATTAATGATTTGAAGGTGTTTTTCATCCTTCATTTACATAATAAGCGAGGAGACATTATTTATGACAACCCATCAAACCCGTTTTAAATTCACTCAAGCCAGCCTAAAAGCACTTCCAGACAATGACAGTAACGCTCGTTCAACAGATAAAGAATACAGTGATAAAGAAATATCAAACTTAAAGCTTTTAGTTGGTAAATCTGGTCAAAAGCGATACTTGCTCAGGTATTCTATTCATTCTAAAAAACGCTCAATTACTCTCGGTAACTTTCCAGAGATTGAAGTGAGTGATGTACGTAAAATTGCACGAAAACACATTACCTTAATAGCTTCAGGAATAGATCCAAAACAAGAACGTGAAAACCACAAGCAAATGCCAACGCTCGATCAGTTTTTTAATGAAAGTTATTTTCCATTTATTAAACAAAAGAAGCGCTCATTCAAGCATGATGTTCAGCGATACACTGATTATGTGAGTAAACGCTTCGGCAGTACTCCATATGATGAAGTTAAAGCGATTAACATACAGCGATTACAGATGGGTATGTTATCAGGTGATGGATTCATTAAAGCCTATGCTCCGCAACGTGTAATAGGACATTAGAGCTGCTTAAAACAATGGGACAGCAAGCCGTTGCTTGGGGAATTATTGAAATTAACCAAGCCAATAAAATCAAACGGCTAAAAGAGGACAATACTAGAACACGCTATTTCACTCTCAATGAAATGCAGAAAATAATTAAACAGGTGCAAGTGGCTTTAAAAGTGGTAGTTTTGATGACGGACTTCTAGATTTTACTGATGGCGTTACGGTTGAAGATGTGCCATTTGAATTGGAAGAGCTTCTTAGTTATGAACTTGGTTTTAAATCAACCTTACCAGATGGCGATGTTCGTTTTAATGCAACCGCTTTTTATTACGATTATGAAAACTACCAAGCACTAACATTTGCTGGTTTAAGCCAATTTATTGATATTACCAATAGTGAAGTCTCACACGAAAGTGCTTATACTGTTTTTAATGCTAGAATTGGTTTTGATATCAGTGAAAACTTAGCTGTTTCAGTGTTTGTTAAAAACCCTACAGATTAATAATATCGAGTATACAGTTTTAACTTTACTAGTGCTGCGGCCTATAACCAAAACTTATATGCTGCACCTCGTTAGGTGGGGTGACATTAAACTATTTCATTGAAAAGGGTTGTTAAATATTTAAGAAGAAAATTATTTTTGTTAAATATTAAAATGTAATAGGTGTTTTATGAATAAGTTTACAATGACTATAAATGGTCAACAAAGTCAGTCTACGCTGTATTGTGATGTGATTAATCCGGCCACAGGGCAAGCTTTTGCGCAGTATCAGCAGGGCGGTGTTGATGATTTAAATCAAGCTGTAGCATCAGCAAAAAGTGCTTTCAACTCGTGGAGTCAAACCAGCTCAGCTCAAAGAAAAGCGAAAATGTTAGCGCTAGCGGGGGTATTAGAAGCCAATATGCCTGAATTGATGGCTTTAATTACCCAAGAAACTGGCAAGCCTATGGCAGGCTTGAATAATGTTGGTTCAGGTATGGAAGTTGGCGGCTCAATTGCTTGGACACAAATGACTGCAGAACTTGAGTTAGCAG
>NZ_QOLD01000095.1 GCF_003333305.1 Candidatus Colwellia aromaticivorans
CCGGAGTGGACGAACCACTGGTGTTCGGGTTGTCATGCCAATGGCATTGCCCGGTAGCTACGTTCGGAACTGATAACCGCTGAAAGCATCTAAGCGGGAAGCAGGCTTTGAGATGAGTTCTCACTGGAGCTTTAAGCTCCCTAAAGGGTCGTTGGAGACTACAACGTTGATAGGTCAGGTGTGTAAGGGTTGTGAGGCCTTGAGCTAACTGATACTAATTACCCGTGAGGCTTAACCATACAACACCCAAGTGGTTTTGTAGTTAAGACTGACATTTATAGAAAACATCACGTACTAACGTGTTACTTGACATTTCTTTTGTAAAATAAGCTTTGTAATATTTATATCAAATTTCCAAGATTGCTAATTACTACTTACCAAAGGTAAGCGAGTGATTAAAAGTTTTTGTTTAGCGACAATAGCACTGTAGCCCCACCTGATCCCATTCCGAACTCAGAAGTGAAATGCAGTAGCGCCGATGGTAGTGTGGGAGTTCCCATGTGAGAGTAGGACATTGCTAAGCTTCTATTTAGAAAAGCCCGCAACATTGTTGCGGGCTTTTTGCTGTCTGGTGTTTGACCCTTCGACCCTTCGACGAGCTCAGGATAAACGAGCTCAGGATAAACTAGCTCAGGATAAACTAGCTCAGGATAAACGAGCTCAGGGTAAACGAGCTCAGGATAAACTAGCTCAGGGTAAACGAGCTCAGGATAAACTAGCTCAGGATAAACTAGCTCAGGATCAACGAGGATAGGGGAAATGTGAATACTCAGGTGCGCTAATGGGTAGTGTGACTTATGTGGCAGTAAAGCCCATGTGACCCTTCGACGAGCTCAGGATGAACGGGGATAATGGAGAAGCTTCACTTAAGAAAAGCCACCTTCATATTATAATAAAAAGCGAAAGTAACGGACTTTTTGCTTTCTAGCCTTGGGTGAAAACGAAACCCCTTAGTTTTACCACTTGTTTTTATTGTTTGTTTCTAGAAAGCACATTAGTGCCAACGCTAGTTGTTCATGTAAGATTGAGTCGGGGTGTTATTGGTTTTTACCCACCAGTCATTTTTACTTTGAACCCCGCTTTCTCAAGTGACGCTTTAATCTCTTCACGTTTATCTCCCTGAATTTCTATTATTTCCCCGATAACACTTCCGCCAGTACCACATGTTTTTTTTAGTTTTTTAGCTAATTCTTTTAGTGCCTTACTATCAAGTCCTAAACCGGTGATTGTAACGACACCTTTACCTTTTCTGCCTTTGGTTTCACGGCGAATTCTAGCAAAGCCATCAGTGGGAGTAACTTTGGATTCCTTTTTCGTATGTTTTATACGACCACTATCGGTAGAATACACCAAGGACTGGTCATCACTTTTTGCCACTGTTGATGTGCTACTGGCATCTCTTCCAAAAGCATGGGCTAAGTCGCTGAGGCTGGATAATTTTTCTTTCATTATGCTATTACCTGAATTTTTGAGTGCATATCACGTTATGTTTGACGAAATTTAAACAAAATAAAACCACTACGAGAGTGGTTTTATTATAGCAATATAAAGTTTAGCTTAAAACTTATAGAGAAACTTTCTAGCTGTAACTTATAACTTACTTTCAAGCTCTGGTAAGGCATCAAATAAGTCAGCCACAATACCGTAATCCGCTACTTGGAAGATTGGCGCTTCAGGGTCTTTGTTGATCGCAACAATGACTTTAGAATCTTTCATACCAGCAAGATGTTGAATTGCGCCACTAATACCAACGGCGATATATAAATCAGGAGCAACAATTTTACCCGTTTGACCAACTTGCATATCATTTGGTACAAAGCCAGCGTCAACAGCAGCGCGAGATGCACCAATAGCAGCGCCAAGTTTATCTGCTATTCCTTCAAGTAATTTGAAGTTGTCACCATTTTGCATACCTCGGCCACCAGAAATAACAACACCTGCGGCGCCTAAATCAGGACGTTCAGATACAGTTAGTTCATCACTTACATGAGCAGAAATACTTGCATCGGTTGCTATATCTAAAGTAACTATTTCAGCATTACCATCGGTTGCTACTGCATCAAAACCAGTGGCACGTACAGTAATTACTTTTTTGCTATCTAAACTTTGCACTGTGGCAATAGCATTACCTGCATAAATAGGGCGTACAAATGTATCACTACTTTCAACAGCGATAATATCTGATATTTGGGTTACGTCTAATAAAGCAGCTACGCGCGGCATAAAGTTTTTGCCAGTAGTTAATGCTGTTGCAATAATATGTTCGTAATCACCAGCTAACTCAAGAACCAACAAACTTACATTCTCAGCTAGTTGATGCGCATAAACTGCATTATCTGCAGCTAATACTTTACTTACACCGTTTACTTTACTTGCTTCATCAATAACACTTTGACAGTCATGCCCTGCAACTAATAGTGTAATATCGCCACCGATGGCTTGTGCTGCGGCAACGGTCTTAAGAGTTTCAGCTTTTAACGTGCTGTTATCGTGTTCGGCAAATACTAAAATACTCATGAGATCACCTTGGCTTCATTTTTTAATTTTTCTACTAATTCTTCAATTGTTTCAACAACAATACCCGCTTGACGTGTTGCTGGTGGTGTTACTTTTACAAGTTTAGTGCGTGGTGCTAAATCTAGTCCAAAATCCGCGGCGGGTTTCACTACTAATGGTTTACGTTTAGCTTTCATGATATTTGGTAAAGAAGCATAACGAGGTTCATTTAAACGCAAATCAGTTGTAACAATAGCGGGTAAGTTAAGCGCTATTGTTTGTAAGCCGTCATCAACTTCACGAGTAACATTAACTTTATCGCCTTCAACTTTTACCATCGAAGCAAAGGTACCTTGTGGCATACCTGTTAATGCAGCAAGCATTTGGCCTGTTTGGTTATTATCGCTATCGATAGCTTGTTTACCTAAAATCACTAATTGTGGTTGTTCTTCTTCAACAATTTTTTGTAAAAGTTTGGCAATATTTAATGAATCTAAGTTTTCATCAGTATCAATTTGAATTGCGCGATCTGCGCCTAGCGCTAGTGCTGTACGTAACTGTTCTTGGCAAGACTTGTTACCAATTGACACGGCAATAATTTCAGTTGCAGTGCCAGCTTCTTTCAAACGAACTGCTTCTTCTACTGCTATTTCACAAAACGGGTTGATTGCCATTTTTACATTAGCAAGATCAACATCGGAGTTATCGGGTTTTACACGAACCTTGACGTTATAGTCAATTACACGTTTTATCGGAACTAATACTTTCATCGTCGCCTCTGGGTATGTTTTTTATTGAGTAATTATTGATTAATTTAGTTGATAGTCAAAAGACTACCTTTACTTTACGTGAACGTCAACTTAATAAAAACTTTCAAACTGCTAGCTAATACCTATTTATATCGTTAATTGGTAGTATTGTTTAAAACAGGTTGCTTATAAAGCTATAGTATTGACTATTAATATAACCTTGATCACTATGCTATTGTAGAAAAATACTGACTTGCTTGGCAACCACTAATAAGATACTATCAAACACCTGTTTGAATATCAAACAACTGTTTGAATCTTTTTGTAAATAAAATTAATATTTGGAGATACCATGGAACGCGAATCGATGGAGTTTGACGTAGTAATTGTTGGCGCAGGCCCTGCAGGCCTATCAACTGCTTGTCGTTTAATGCAACTAGCACAAGAAAAGCAACAAGAGCTTATGGTGTGTGTTGTTGAGAAAGGCTCAGAGGTCGGTGCGCATATTCTTTCGGGTGCGGTTTTCGAACCAAAGGCACTGAATGAGTTATTTCCTGATTGGAAAGATATAGGTGCCCCGGTCACCACCAAGGTAACTGGAGATGATATTTATTTATTAAATAGCGACAGTAATGGTATTAAATTACCCGGCTTTTCTGTACCGAAAACTATGCATAATGATGGTAACTATATTGTTAGTATGGGTAATATTTGTCGTTGGTTAGCTGAACAAGCTGAACAATTAGGTGTTGAAATATTTCCTGGTTTTCCTGCGCAAGATGTTATTTATAATGATGATGGTAGCGTTGGTGGAATTATAACTGGTGATATGGGCTTAGATGCTAACGGCAAGGAGAAAGACTCTTTTATGCCAGGTATGGAGCTGCGTGCCAAATATACGGTTTTTGCTGAAGGTTGTCGTGGTCACTTAGGTAAAGAGCTTATTGCTAAATTTAATTTAGATTCAAATTCTTCTCCACAACACTATGGATTAGGTTTTAAAGAAATTTGGGATATAGACCCTGCTAAGCACCAAGAAGGTTTAGTTGTTCATACGGCGGGTTGGCCATTGGATAAAGATACAACAGGTGGCGGTTATTTATATCACGCTGAAAACAATCAAGTGTTTGTCGGGTTGATTGTCGATTTAAATTATAGTAATCCGCACTTGAGTCCGTTTGATGAATTTCAGCGTTATAAGCACCACCCAAAAATTAGTCAATACCTTGAAGGTGGTAAACGTGTTTCTTATGGTGCTCGTGCTATGGCAAAAGGTGGTTTCAATTCATTGCCTAAAATGACTATGCCAGGTGCACTATTAGTCGGTTGTGATGCTGGTACGATTAACTTTGCTAAAATCAAAGGTAATCATACCGCGATGAAATCTGGTATGTTAGCAGCGGAAGCCATTGTTGACGCGCTAATCATTAACGACGAAGGCAAACAAGACTTAATCTCGTATACTGATAAATTCAAAGATTCATGGTTGTATGATGAGCTATATAATACCCGTAACTTTGGTCCGGCTATGCACAAATTTGGTACTATGCTAGGAGGCGTTTACAATACAATAGATCAAAACTTTTGTGGTGGTAAACTACCGTTTAATTTTAAAGATGACAGTGTAGATTATGATCAGCTTAAGCTCGCATCAGAAGCGGCAGTCATTAACTATCCTAAACCGGATAGTAAATTGAGTTTTGATAAACTATCTTCAGTGTTTATTTCTAACACTAATCATGAAGAAGAACAGCCGTGTCATCTAAAGCTTGCAGATAGCAATATTCCAATAACTGTAAACTTAGTTAAATATCTTGAGCCGGCACAGCGTTATTGCCCTGCAGGTGTTTATGAAGTAGAACATACAGAGGAAGGTGATAAGTTTGTTATTAATGCTCAAAACTGTATTCATTGTAAAACTTGCGATATTAAAGATCCAAGCCAAAACATTACTTGGGTTACCCCTGAAGGAACAGGTGGTCCAAATTATCCTAATATGTAAATAACCTTAATGAGTTACGACGTTGCGAAGAAAATTCGCATCGTCATACATTTTTTGCTTTTTCATAACTCGTTTAGCGTTAGTTTACGTTAATTCGTTTCTATTAAATTAATTGAACATTGCTCGGCTTGAGTATTAATAATTGGTCAGTTCAATAGTGTAAAAATAAGCGCGAAGTAAGTGTTTTTGCCATGGTTAAAGCTATGTATTAACAATAGGGGTAATGTGAATCTTTCTTTCTTTGTATATCATTCTGCTAGGGCCATATTCACGGCGTGATCTATCGTTAAAACCATCAATAATTAGCTGAACACCATGATATAACTTCTCCGTAGCTTCGACATATACGCTTTCCATATAATCTTGAGTAGTTTTTTCCAGCGCTTTTTTTTCTAATAGAGCTTCACTCATACGTTTTGCGTGAAATTGATAAGTAGAAACAACTTTTGTTAGCATCTCTGGTTTTATTTTATCTTTGGGTAATTTTTTTAATTTATTTGTTGCAGCTTTTAACTCGTTAGTTTTAGTTGAGTCGAGTTTCAATCTTAACTCAATGTCTTGCATTTGTTCTTTGAGTTTTCTAATTTCATGCTCAAAATGAAAAACAGTATTACTACCCGCTGTTGCCCCAACTATTCCGGCTGTAACAAAAGTGCCAACTTTAATATTACCACCAATCAGCTTGCCGTCAGATTTTTCTTCGGTACCAACTTTTAGTCCACCTTGAATATTCAGCAAACTATGTAGCAGTTGCCTTTCAATGCGTACATCTTTTGAGCAACTTATTTCAGCATATTGACAATATTTGGCATAAATACTGCCTTTGGCGTTGACGCTAACACTCATTTTTACATCGGTGATGTTGGTTTTTTCAACATCATGTTTTCGACCAATGATGCCGCCAGATATTGTGATATCACCACCGGCTTCAATCATAGCTGACTCAACAAAGCCACCAACAGTGACATCACCACTAGCAATTACCTTCATACCTTCGTTTACGTCACCGTCGATAATGACACTACCAGTAAAGTTGATATTACCAGTAGCAACAGTCACACTTTTAATTTTGTATATTTCATCGACTTCCATTCCATTAGCAATTACTTTTGGTAAGCCAACTTTTTCTGAGATTAACATATTTTGGTTGCTGGAACTGATGGCGGTGCCTTCACCAGAAACCAAAGATACATCATTGCCGGGCTCTGGAGCAAGTAAAGTAGCGGTTACGGTATAGCCTTTTGTTCCTGCAGTTAAAGGGATTTTTTTTACTAAAGGATCACCAACTTTTACACAAATAATATCGCCTAAATCACGCATATCAACGCTACCATCTTCTTTTCTTTTGGGACGTAAAATACGAGATTGAGCACTTTCAACAAGTGGTTTGATTTCAGCATCATTTCCATTTATAGCTAATTTTCCTGCTGCTATTTGTAGTGTTACGTGGTTGTTAGGTTTTTCTCTAGCGGCTAATTGAGCCAATTTTACCAACTCTTCTTTGCTAAACCCTTTTTTTACACCTGCCTCTTGGGCTGCTGTTAAAATCGCTTTCGCTGATAAATGTTTTCCGCCTTGTGCTGCGGTGATTTCAGCATTAGCACCCATTTCATCACCGTCAATGGTTATTGAAATAGTGGCATCTACTCGCTCTAAAATTTGATACTGTATTTCACGGCCTGTTTGTTTATCTAGTAAAGGTTTTAGTACATCATTTAACTCGGCAATGGCACTTTTTATATTGGCCGTATTGGGGCGTAATTTGGTATATTGAGACTCTGAAATTAGCTCAATAATATTCGCTTCTGTGATTGCATCTCCATTTTTGATTGGCATTAAATGCACATCAATATTATTTTTGGCATTAGCAATTAAACTGACCTGAGTCATAAAAGGTATACTCCGACATCATCATTAGAAAAGCTAATGAACTACTAGATGACTAAAAAGGGTAATTATATGTCACTAAATTAAATGTAATTATCTTGGTGGACTCTAATAAAGTTTTTGGTGTCTATTTTACTATAGTCAACTTTATATTCTCTGCCATCTAGAGATTGCACAAATAATAAGGTCTTTTCTTCACCAAATATTTCACTAGATTCAATATAAACAACATCTTGATAAGCCTTTTTTGCAATAGAGCGCTTAGCTGGTATTTCACCCTTATATATACCAATACCTCGGTGACTTACTATCACCACAGGCTTTTCTCCATTAACAATTAATAAATCGAACTTTTTCATCTTATGTATAATGGTATTTCGACCACTGGTTATAAAATTTTTCTCAACCAAAATAGACTCCGAAACTTAATGATTATTACTAACACTTAATTAGTTGCTTTGGTTATTATAGCATTAGCGTAGTGGCATAAAAAATTTATGTCTTTAAATATATAAATTTTTTATGTACTTAGCAATGAGTTGTTCAAAAATACTTATTGGGGTAGTTAACTAAACTTTCGCTCAACAATATAATGTGGCGTTTGTGTGCTACTCATTAATTCTCGACGAATTAAATCTAAACCTATATTAGCGATATATTTTTGAAAGTAACTTCTTGGTAATGGCATTAATAAGCCTACCGTTTTTAAATTGTTTTTATGTCCCCAAGCAAGCCATACGGTGCCAACTGGCTTGTCTATGCTGCCACCATCGGGTCCTGCAATACCTGATACGGCAATGACATAATCCGCAGAGGATATTTCTAAAGCACCTTTAGCCATTTCAATAACAACTTCTTTACTTACAGCGCCGAGATGATCTAATGATTTTTCGGTTACACCTAATAGTTTGGTTTTCATCTTATTACTGTAAGTAACAAAACCCGCTTCAAAACATGTTGAAGCACCCGCTTCTTTTGTTAATAAGCTCGCTATCATACCGCCAGTACATGATTCTGCAGTGGTGACTTTTAAATTTTTATCTGATAATTCTAGTAAGATATGTTTTGCTAAAGATAAGGGGGTATCTTCAATTTTTGCTATGACATGATCGCCTAACACGTCTACTAATTTAGTATACCACTCTGTTTTTATATTATGGCCTTCTTGGCTCGTTGTAGTGAGTTTTACTTCTAGTAACGGCATACCTGCTCTAAAGCCTAAATCAATACTTTCTGGCCAATTTGGTAGTTGTTCATCTATCATTTTTTGTAACGTTGATTCCCCTAAACCAAATACTTGTAATCGAGTTACATCGGTGATTAATTCTTTAGGAAGTTTTTTAGCTATGTCAGGTATTATTTGTTCGGCCAACATGGTTTTTAGTTCCCTTGGAACACCGGGAGTACAATAAATATCACAGGCCAGATGAATCATTTTGAAACCTACAGCGCTGCCTTCTTTATTGGCTATTATGGCGCACCCCTGTGGTAATATGGCTTGCTTTAAATTAGGAGAGTTTAATTTAGCACCGCGTTTCTTACACCAAGCCGTAATATGTACCAATGCTTCATTATGTTCAGCTAATTCTACTTGGGTTGCTTTTGCTAAAGCTTGAGCAGTTAAATCATCAATGGTAGGACCTAAGCCACCGTTAATAATTAAAATGTCGGCCTGTTTGGCGAGTTGGTTAATTTCATTTACTAATGCCGATAGGTTATCTGCAATGGTTACTTTACGAGAAATGTCTAATCCTAACTCTTTAAACTGCTGTGCTATCATGGCTGAATTGCTGTCAACAATATCACCAGTCATTAATTCATTGCCAGTTAATAATAATTGTACGTTAGGTTTAAACATGAATTTTTCTCAATGGAGTGACGTTTTTTATGTCACATAATTTAACCCTTTTTATCACCAGTTACATCTTATTATTTTAAACAGACTCAGCTGGAAACGTGGTTTATGATTTATTTAGTTGCAATGCGTAAAAATAAATAATTTATTCAGATTGGCATAAGTTGCTTTTACATTTAAAATAGACACCATCTTACTGTGTTAAAGTGGTATTTTTAATTTTATTTATAGCATAAAATAAAGGAAAAATGTGTCGACATGAATTATAACCGAGCGCTTTTGTTTGGCCGTTGGTATCGAAATGACATCGACGCACAGGATCGACAAATTGTGGAGTATGCTGAATTAAGTGCTGATGGCAGCTTTGAATTTACTTTTGTATCAACAGATCAAGAAACAAATGTTACGGAACAAATTGTTGAACTGGGTGATTGGGGCTTAGTGGGTAATGTTCATTTTACTATCACAAAAAGTGAATTGATCGATCAACAACTGTATGCGGCAGATCTTAATGATAGTGATAATTATCATGCTTATAAAGTACTTCAGTTAGACCATCAGACCTTTAAATATCAACATATTGAAACAAAAGAAATTTTTATAATGCGTAAAATAACTGATAATATTGGTCACTGTTAGTTAATGTTAATAACGCGCGTCTATTTGTCCATTTTAATTAGAATACTAGAAAATTAGGAACATAATGAAACGATTGAGAGCAGCAAGTTTAATTACCGCAATTAAAACCCCATATAATGCAGCGGGCGAAGTTGATTTAGCCACTTATGATAAATTGGTAGCTAAACAAATAGCTGCAGGAGTGGATGGTATTGTTGTTGGTGGCACTACCGGTGAAGGACACTTGTTATCATGGGAAGAGCATTTAATATTAATTGCTCACAGTGTGCATAAATTTGGTGAAAAGTTGTTAATTATTGGTAATACCGGTAGTAATAATACCAGTGAAGCGATAAAAGCAACTGTGAATGGCTTTGCTGCGGGAATGGATGCTACTTTACAAATCAACCCCTACTATGGAAGAACATCAACGGCAGGGGTTATGGAGCACTTAACGCGTACATTAGATATTGGCCCTGCTTTTATTTACAATGTACCGGGACGGTCTGGTCAAGATCTTACTCCTGATATCATTGAACCACTATCTAAACATAAAAACTTCATTGGTGTGAAAGAATGTGGTGGTAACGATCGTATCGCGCATTATGAAAAACAAGGTATTGCTTGTTGGTCGGGTAATGATGATGAAAGTCATGATGGGCGACATCTACATGGCTCCCATGGCGTTATTTCAGTTACTTCAAATATTGTACCGAGTTTGATGCGACAATTAATGGATAATAAAAACACAGAACTTAACAATAGCTTGCAAGATTTAATGCAATGGTTGTTTTGTGAGCCAAACCCTATTGGTATTAATACTGCGCTGATGATGACAGATGCAGTATTACCTAATTTCCGTTTACCTTATAAAGCCTTAAATAAAGCACAACGTCAACAAGGTTTAGAGTTAATAGCCGTGCTAAATTCAGATGATATAGTAGGAGATTCATTATCTTTACTAGACGATAGTGACTTTAAATACTGCGTTTAGTTGATCGCAAAGCTTACTGCCTAAATATCACCAAAAAAGCATCTACTTTTTTGGTGATAAAATATTATCTTTCCAGTTTTTTCGTTGAGGATAAGTTTGCTTAGCTTCTATAAGTAATTGTTGATGCTCAGCATCTTTGTTTAATATGCTAAGCGCTAAAAGCAGATTTGCGTACACGCTTTCTCTAGGCATGTATTTTATTCTCTGTTGAGCCCAAGCAATATATCGCTCTAATTTCTGACTGTCTCTGTCTATTAGCCCTGAAACTAAAATATGGGCATAAACCGCCGCATCTAATCTATTTTGCCAAGCAATAGGGTTGATAATATCATTCAATTTTTCTATTGATTGATAGCCGTTTTTTTCATGATCAACCAAAATGTTGGCAGTGTGTAAACTTGTGGCTAAAAAAGGTACAAAAATCGCTGGAATCAATAGTGCAATAAAGCGTAATAAGAACGTATTAGTACACTTAAACGATAAACTATTTTTTGAGTTTTCAGTATCAGTTAACCAAAGTATAATTAGAAAAACTAAAAAGTGGCTTACAGAGCTATAGAAAGGAAACTCCAGTTGGCTGTGTAGTAAAATGGGTAACAGTAAGGCAAATAAGGCTAATGCTTTGCGTCTACTAATGTTAAGCCAAGTTGTAATGTAAGCTATGGTGAATAACATAAAAGCTAATAAGGCTACAATTCCCCCTTCAACCACCCAAAAGAGCACTTCATTATGAGGGTGAGATAAGCGTTGTATGGTATTGCCCACTTCAGGGTGTTCTATCGCATACTGATTAAAATGGTCAATAAAGCTCCGTTCAAAACCGCCATAGCCATAACCAAATAATGGTTTAGCTTTGAACATATCAATACTTACTTCATAGATAACGCTTCGTGAACCTATAGACTGGTATACTTCACTGCCTCGTTTATGAACGTCAGAAAATTTAAAACTCACCACGGCAGTAATCAGGGCTAAAGTTATGATAATAACGTTAATCGATAGCTGTTTCCGACTTTTCTGATATAAATAAGGAGCGATAAGAGCTAAAATTAGTAAAGCACTTAAATGGCCTGTTCTTGATTGTAATACCACCAGTAAAAAGCTAGTAGAGAACAATGTGAAATATATAAGACCTTTGAACGGAATAGAAAACCGAGATTTAACTAACGCAAGTTGAGTTGAGATAAAAAGGGCAATAGCCAAACCTGTTGCCATAAAGCTGGCCATCACATTGGGCTGTAAAAATACGCCATGCGGCCTGCTAATACCTACTTTATAACCACCCCAAAACCCTTCTTCAAAGAAAAAGTATTGTACCAAACCTAAACAAGACTCCAATGCTACGGCAATTAAAATCAGGATTAGTAGCTGGTCTTTATCTGATTGATTAACGGGAAATTGATACAAACAAAACAACAACAGCAAACCGCCTGTTAGTGCTAAAAGACGTGGAATCGCATGATCTGTAAATTCAAAAGAATAGAAAGCAGAGACGAACAAACAAAGACAACCAACACTTAGCCAAACTAACATTTTGCTATAAACTATTTTTTTATTTAAAGTGACCTGCCAAAAACCAAGGGCAATTAATATCACTACAAACAACCAAGCAATGATATTGAATGATAGATACAATCCAGTACCACCGGGAGTATCTAAAACAATATGCATACCAACGAAAAAATAGCTGACAAGAAAAAATTTAAAATAAGAAAAAGCTGACCACATAGGTTTAAATGATGTAAGTAAATTGACTTGTTTATCAGTATGAAATAAACAATAACTTACCCTTTATTGATAAAATATTGTAAAGTATCATAACAGAGAAATAGTGTCTTTTATCTTGATTAATTAAAGTATTAGCACCAGAGAAAGTATAATGAACAGTAAAGGCTTTACCTTAATTGAATTAGTGGTGGTTATTGTTATTTTGGGTATCTTAGCGGTAACGGCTGTGCCTAAATATATTCATTTGCAAGCTGATGCTCAAACCTCAACATTGGAGGGGGTAAAAGTTTCTATACAGGGAGCTTCGGCGCTGGCCTACAGTAGATCTCTTGTTGCAGGCAATCAAAAACTATCCACGGCAAGCGTTACTTTATCTGATGGTACTGAAATTGATGTTCAATATGGCTATCCAACGACAAACCTTTTAGACTGGCAAGAGGTTTTAGACTTAGACTCAAGTGACTTTGAAATGGCAATTTCTAATAGCGTATTGATTATTTACCCTGTCTCATTAGGAGTAATTTCTTCACAAAGTGCTGATTGTATTGTGACTTATCAACCAGCAACGGCAATGGGGGTTAAACCCATTATTACAGTGAACTCTTGTGTTTGATTATGTACTCAGGTAAAAATAAACCCATTGAATGCAATGGCTTTACCATGATAGAACTTATTGTCGTTATTATGATGATAGCGATAATGGCAGTGACAGTATTGCCAAAATTTTTCACCTCTAACGGTTTCGAAGAATATACTTATCGTGATGAATTGATTATCAAGTTAAGAGCTATTCAACTGCGCACAATGCAACAAACAAACAATGGCACATGCCGATTGATTCAGATCGATTCATCTGTCATTGGGTTGTTAGCGACAACTCCTAATGCCACTACATGTGAATCTAATTACGCAGGAAAATCAACCACAGTCACTATTAATGCCAATCATAATGTAAGTTTTACCAATTCTGAAGGACTATCAAGTTTTAACTTTTCTTCACTGGGAAGGCCAGAAGCTTTAGGGTGCGGCGATGCACTTACGCCATGTGAAATCACGTTGACAGTGGCAGGGGAAAGTTCATTAGCCATTAAAATAAACCATGAGGGCTATATTTATGCAAGTTAGCCATTATTGTTCTCGTTTACAGCATAAAGGTTTCACCTTAATTGAAACTATTGTTGGTATCGTTGTTTTAGCTATTTCTTTCTCTGTACTTACCTCTCTGATTTTTCCTATTGCACAACAAAGCGCTGAACAGCTACATCAAGTGAAAGCGGCAGAGTTAGCGCAATCAATGCTCAATGAAATTCAAAATAAAGCCTTTGATCAACATTCGGATATGGCAGGAGGTCGACTTCGATGTGGTGAAACGGGGGCGCCTGCTTGTTCTACCGTTATGGGGGCGGAAACTGGAGAAAGTAGAGCCACTTTTAATGATGTTGATGATTATAATGGATTAGATTATAGCGCAGGGGAGATCAAGAACTCACAAGGGTTACCATTAGACTTATATATTGGTTATGCCATGCTTATTAGGGTTTGTAATGATGCTGATTATAGTGGGCCTAGTTGTGATGGTGCTTCGGATGCTAATATTTCAACAGCTAAGTTAATTGTAGTTACTATCACTACGCCTACCGATTTTTCAATGAGTTTTTCAACTTATAGAGCTAACTTTTAATGAAACCGTTAATGAGAAATAAATCATCGGGTTTCACCCTTATTGAGCTGATAGTCGTTATTGTTATTTTAGGGGTGCTTGCAGCCTCAATTAGTAGTTTTATAAAATTTGGTACACAAATTTATACTGAAACAACAGCCAGAGATCAATTAGTGTCATCAGCACGCTTTGCTATTGAACGTTTGAATCGTGAAGTTCGAAATGCATTACCTAATAGTTTAATAGTATCTGGTAATTGCTTGAAATTCACTCCTATTATTGAAAGCACTATTTACACAGATATACCGGTAACCCCTGAAATAACAAGCGATACGATTAATGTTATCAGGTTTGATGAAGATATCGCTAACATTGGTCATTGGAAAGCCATTGTTTACCCATTAGCCCCCGACGATGTTTACCCTATTATTACAAGTAATGACGATAAAGTGCATGATATTGCTAGTATAGTAACAATCGGTGATGAGTGGGTTATTACGTTAGAAAATGACGTAGTATTTGCCGAAGACTCTCCAACTCAAAGAATTTACTTTATCAATGAAAGCGTCGAGTATTGTTTGCTAGATAATACTTTAACCAGAGACGGTACCAAAATGGCGCAAGATATTTATAATGCTAACCCTTTCGAGGTTATAGCCTCAACTTTACAGCGTAACGCCATGGTACAAATACATTTACGATTTGAAAAAAACGGTGAGCAAGTCACTTTCAATAATGAAGTGCAGGTGTTAAATGTTCCATGAACTTATGGTAAAAAATAGAAGATTCAATAAGCAAAAGGGTAGTGCACTCGTTATTGCTATTTTTATTATTGTTGTTATGACTTTGTTGGGATCGGCTCTTGTTAGGATGACCAGCTCTAATGCAGAAACAATCGCCTATGAAGTGATTGGTACGCGAGCATTTCAAGCAGCTCAAGCGGGAGCACAAAAGAAATTAAGTGAAGTGTTTCCTTTATTACCTAATAATGGTTTGTGTCTAAGCGGTGTTGAATATGACTTTTCTACTATTAAAGGGTTAGAGAACTGTAAAGCTGTCAATGTAAAATGCACAAATGATACTGTTGCGCCTGTTAATGGTACTTCTTATTATACCATTACGAGTACCGGTCAATGTAGTGTTGCGGGTGTTTTTACCTCAAGAAAAATTGAAATTAGAGCTAGGAGTTTATAATTATATTTTTGGCATTTAGTATCTGATTTTTTTACATAATAGTGTAACACTTTATAAACCTCGAAAATGCGGGGTTTTTTATTGTCAAAAATTCATTTTAATCGGTAAATTCAAACGGCTTTATATTGCATATATAGGTACTTAGCGTTACCTTTGCTTTATTCATTACTTCGGTTACTTTTGACACCGTCAAAGCGAGTATTTATTAGATGTTTAAAATTGTTGCTATGTTCGGATTTTTGCTTTTATTTAATAGCAATCAAATTTTTGCTGCCTGTTCACCTTTTGTTGGTGGTGCAACATTGAACGAGATTTTGAAAGAGCAGGGAAATGGTGATGCTTTTATAGAAATAGAGTTACTTGATAGTTCTATTTCTTCTACAACGTATAACCAATGGACTCTAAAATTTTGTCATGACGAAGGGAACAATCAGAACCAGTCTTCGCAATGTAATAGTATTTCAGTTGCTGATATGAATGATGCCACTCAGTGGATATGGGCTGAAGAACCGATAATAGATAAAGGCTTTATCGATTTTGACGCTGGTTTTGATCTTTCCTTACTGGATGAAAATCATCTATTTATTGATTATATTCAAGTTGATAATTATTCAGGCCAAGACTTTACATGTAGTTACCCTGAATTAGAGTATGTTTTTCCCATTCCTAATGACATTACCAATGGCACTAAAATACTGTTAAGAAAACCAAGTGGTACGGGGGAATGGCTTGAATCTAAAAACCTAAATACATATCCGCCCACGCCTGGTGAAGGAAATGATGGCGATCCAATAATAGATCACTTTGAAATAATTCATGATGGTCAAGGCCTTACTTGTGAGGCTGAAACGATAACTATTAAGGCCTGTGCTGACGCATCGTGTACAACATTAAATCATGATGCTACCGATGTACAACTATCAATAAATGGTACGGTAAATAAAACAGTGACCGTAGTTGGCAGTACTGATACAAGTTTTGCTTTCACTACTGCAGGCACCGCTACTCTGAGCTTAGATCAAACTTACGAATGTGAAAATGGTGCTTCTGATAGTTGTGTTGTTGTGTTTGATGATACAGGTTTCATTTTTGGCAATGATTCTAATTCTCTTCCTATAATACCTACTCAGCTATCAGGTAAACCTTCTAATACAGGTTTTAATAGTGAAGAGTTCTTTTTACAAGCAGTAAAAACGGACGATAACACAGGCTCGTGTGTTGGCCTTTTCCCTGACGGTACAGATGTTCCAGTGAACCTTTCATATACTTGTCATGAAGATAGCAGTGCCTGCACTCGTAATATAACGCTTACCAATAATGTTACTGAGATCAATTTAATGACAAGTGCTGTTGAGCATAACCTTCGGTTTAGTAGCGACTCTAAGGCCTATTTTTCTCTTAATTACCCAGATGCGGGTAAACTTATTGTTAATGCGCAAAAGGATATTGATGTTGATGGTTTAGGAGATATTAAAAGCTTTAGTGTTACATCAAATGCATTTGTTGTTCGTCCATTTGGGTTTCAATTAGATTTCAGCCAAGATGCGAATAGCGCCGACGCACTAGCCTCAACTGCGTTAGGTAGTGATTTTAAAAAAGCGGGCGAAACTTTTTCATTAAGAGCTATAGCGAAGCAATGGGCAAATAACCAAGATGACGACAATGATGGTATTCCGGATAATTTTACGGATCTTAATTCTAATGCTATCGCAGGTAATTTTGATGGTGAGCAATTAACGGTAACCAGCGAATTGTTTTTACCTGATCCACTAACCGCTAATTCAGGTGTGTTAACGGCTGAAACCAGCTATAGCTTTTCAGCAAGTATTTTAGATGATGATTACAACTTTTCTGAAGTGGGAATCATTCACTTATCCGCTCTGTTAACAGATAGTGATTATATAGGCGGCGGTAATATACAAGGCTATATTGCCAATGTAGGTCGTTTTACGCCTGCTTATTTTATTCAAACTGTTGACGTTGATGTTGATCTTGGGGTTGATGGTAACGGTAGTTTAAATGCAAAACATTCATTATTAGGTACTTGTACCATAAAAGACTGGGCATATTCAGGTCAAGAAACTAATAGTGTAGGAACCATTACTTATGGCTTGCCACCCGAGATATTAATAACTGCCTATAATACAGATAATATCATTACAAAAAACTATACAGAATCAGGTTTTATGAAGCTTTCGGCATCTGGTATCGTAATAACGCCACCGACAGAAGACTTTGAAAAAGATCGGATTGATCCTATGGTTGTCGATGAAAAGGTCAAGATAAATTCAGTAATGACGCCAAGCTTAGATCTGACAGTGGAGGAAGCTGGCGTGTTAAATTATGAGTTTAATTCCGCTGATCATTTCATTTATGAGCACAATACACATTCTAAATACGCACCTTTTCCAGCAAAAATTCCCTTTGCTATAACACAAGTTCAAGATAGTGATCTAATCAATTTATATAGTGGCTCAGACCCAGATATTATCCCTACAGAGCAGGTGTTAACTGAAGGTATTGAAATTCGCTTTGGACGTTGGACTATCGACAATGCATTTGGGCCTGAAACGTCATTATTACCTATGCCCATGACTGTTCAATATTGGAATGGGATTGAATTTGAAATTAATACTGATGACAATTGTACCGTGCCAAATATTGACGACGAAATAAACTCAGGCGAAATATGGGAAGGAGACTTAACTGATTGGCAATATCGATTGTTAGATACTTCTACTGAGACGAATGAACCTATTACACCGGAAGATACACTCGCTACGGTACCTGACCCTTTAACTACTTTTAGTGATGGTATATATCGAGACTTTATTTTTACATCTCCTGGAAATGGTAATAGGGGATCATTAAATCTTGAATATGAAGTGCCTGTTTGGCTTAAATATGATTGGCAAAATAATGGTAACTTTGAAGACAACCCATCAGCTAAGGCTACTTTTGGTCTGTTTCGTGGTAACGACAGAATCATTTATCAACGAGAAGTTAATAATTAGTACAAATATCTCTTAAAAGCAACCGACACAATAGAATTGGTTGTAATACTCAGGTATGATTGTTCGATCTGATAAAAGAACAATTTTTCGCGCTAACTATTTGCACTTATGAAGTCGCATTTTTACAGGACATTTCGAACTTATGTTTAAAAAAATACGTGGTATGTTTTCTAATGATTTGTCTATTGATCTAGGAACAGCCAACACCCTTATTTATGTAAAAGACCAAGGCATTGTGTTAAATGAGCCTTCAGTGGTTGCTATTCGTCAAGACCGCTCTGGTGGTTCTAAAAGTGTTGCTGCGGTAGGAATGGCGGCAAAACAAATGTTAGGCCGTACACCTGGGAATATTGAAGCAATTCGTCCTATGAAAGACGGTGTAATTGCTAACTTTTTTGTTACTGAAAAAATGCTACAGCACTTTATTAAACAAGTGCACAGCAATAACTTTTTACGCCCAAGCCCACGTGTTTTGGTTTGTGTTCCTTGTGGTTCAACTCAAGTTGAACGACGTGCTATTCGTGAATCTGCGATGGGCGCGGGTGCTCGTGAAGTATACTTAATTGATGAGCCTATGGCAGCAGCCATTGGTGCAGGTATGCCTGTATCTGAAGCAACCGGTTCTATGGTTGTTGATATTGGTGGTGGTACTACTGAAGTGGGTATCATCTCATTAAACGGCGTGGTGTATTCATCATCGGTACGTATTGGTGGAGATAAGTTTGATGAAGCGATCATCAACTATGTACGTCGTAATTTTGGTAGTTTAATTGGTGAAGCTACCGCTGAGCGCATTAAACACGAAATTGGCTCAGCTTATCCGGGTGAAGAAGTAATTGAAATTGAAGTGCGTGGTCGTAACCTTGCTGAAGGTGTACCACGCAGCTTTACGCTAAACAGCAATGAAATACTTGAAGCTTTACAAGAGCCATTAACGGGAATTGTTAGTGCTATTATGGTCGCTTTAGAGCAATCACCACCAGAGTTAGCATCAGATATATCTGAGCGTGGTATGGTACTTACGGGTGGCGGCGCATTATTAAGAGATTTAGATCGCTTATTAATGGAAGAAACGGGTATTCCTGTCGTTGTTGCTGAAGACCCACTGACGTGTGTTGCGCTAGGCGGTGGTAAAGCGCTTGAAATGATTGATATGCATGGGGGCGATTTATTCTCCTACGAATAAAAACTGTGGCTTTTCATTGCTATTTAATCCAATTACGTCGTTAAAAGTGCTCATTGACTAACGTCAACTCCGTGCTTTTTCCTTGTACTTGAATTAAATTTCTGCGAAAAGCCTACAGCTTAGAACATTTATTTTATATGGTATAAAAGCCAAAACTCATAACTAGAAACTCGCAACTCGTAACTCTTTTATATGAACCCAATTTTTAAACATGGTCCATCCCCACAGCACCGACTTGTCTTGGTGCTGTTTTGTTCTGCCTTATTGATTTTTTTCGATCATAAAATGGCTAGCTTTGAATCAGTACGTGGTTATTTGCAATCGTTAGTAAGTCCATTGCAATATTTGGCTAATACCCCAAAGCAGTTCATGACATGGGCATCGACAAATCTTACTACCCGTGGACAGTTAATGACTGAAAATCAACAATATCGTTTAAATGAACTTGATTTTCACGAAGAAGCTATGCAGCTTGTTATCCTAAAGCAAGAAAATGCCCGGTTACGTTCTTTACTTTCTTCGCCTTTGCGCAGTGAAATAAAAAAAATGGTGGCAGAAGTTATATCGGTTGATAGTGACCCCTACAGCCTTCAAATAGTTATTAACCGCGGTGCTGGCGATGGTGTTTATGAAGGACAGCCTGTGCTTGATTCTGTTGGTATTGTTGGACAGATATTGCACGTAGGACAAACGAGTTCTCGGGTGATATTAATTACGGATATATCACATGCTGTCCCCGTTAGAGTTCAGCGTAATGGCTTAAGATTATTAGCCTCTGGAAGTGGCCAAATAGATCGATTAATTCATAATTTTGTTCCACAAAGTGCTGATATAAAAACAGGTGATTTATTGGTTACCTCAGGCTTAGGTGGCAAATATCCAGAAGGTTATCCTGTGGCTAAAGTTTCCTTTGTTAGTAACAATGAGTCTAGAGAGTTTGTTCGAGTATTTAGTACACCAGCTGCTCAAATTGATCGGTTACGATATTTATTATTATTATCAGAAAAAGAACCTCAAAATATTTTTGCTCCTAAAACGCATGGAAAAAACTCATCAACAAGTGACAAAGTTCAAGCAAAGGTTGCTAATTAATGTTTGCTCATAACGGTGTTATTATTCTTTTCACGTTATTGATTGCTTTAATGGCAAGCATAATGCCGATGCCATTAAGTGCTGATGCATTTCGCCCTGATTGGGTGCTTATTGTTTTAATGTATTGGTGTATGGCGCTGCCAGGGCGAGTGAATATTATCACTGCATGGGTAATGGGGTTTTTATTGGATGTGCTTTTGGGGTCAGTGTTAGGTGTCCACGCTGCAGCCATGGCAATGTCAATCTATATTATTGTAGAAAATCATCAAAAAATACGTAACTTTTCTATTTGGCAACAAGCATTGATCACGGGTGTATTAGCTGCTTTGTATCATTTAGTGGTTTTTTGGTTGCAGCGTTTTTTAATCGATGTCGTTTTTCTGCCCAATTACTTATATCCCGTGATAACAACCATTGTTTTATGGCCTTGGGTGTTTTATTTATTACGCAAAGTACGCCGAAATTTTTCTATCAAATAAGTCGGGAATATAAATGATGAAACAACTTATTCTTGCTTCGCAGTCACCAAGACGAAAAACGCTCTTAGGGCAATTAGGATATCAATTTAGCACGTTAGTGGCAGACATTGATGAATCAGTATGTGATCATGAAAATGCTAAAGATTATGTATTGCGACTCGCTCAAGAAAAAGCGCTTACTATTTTTCATACCTTAGCGCACGACCAACAAAAGCAATCGTTAGTACTAGGCGCAGATACTTGTGTAGTTATTGATGGCAACATATTAGGTAAACCAGCAAATGAAGCCGAATGTATTGAAACATTATTACGCCTTGAAAATAAACAACATCAAGTGTTCACCGCTATTGCTGTAGCGGGCTATGAAGCAGTAGATAAAACTGATTTACGTAGTAAGATAATTGAGACTCAAGTAGGTTTTAAAGCATTAACGTTAAGTGAAATTAAACGCTATTGGCAAACAGGTGAACCCTGTGACAAAGCTGGTTCATATGCCATTCAAGGAATAGGTGGGCAATTTGTAACTACAATAAATGGTAGTTATTCTGCAGTGGTTGGTTTGCCTTTATATGAAACTGCACTGTTATTAGCTAATTCAGGTTTACCAACTACTATTCAATATAATGGTACTAATACCAGTACGCTATGAAAAATAGTAAGGATATAAAGCAATATGAGCAGTGAATTATTAATCAATGTAACGCCTAGTGAAACTCGGGTCGCTTTAATTGAGCATGGCTCTTTACAAGAAGTTCATATTGAGCGTGAAGCCAAACGTGGCATTGTAGGGAACATCTATTTAGGCAAAGTTATTCGAGTATTACCGGGTATGCAAGCTGCTTTTATTGATATTGGTTTAGATAAAGCTGCTTTTCTCCATGCATCAGACATTAATTCGAAACTCATTTTAAAAGAGGAAACGAAGCAAGTTCCTGATATTCGTGCTTTAGTCCACGAAGGCCAACATATTATGGTACAAGTGGTGAAAGACCCACTTGGTTCAAAAGGTGCACGTTTAACCACCGACATTACTATAGCCTCTCGTTACTTAGTTTTAATGCCACATGCTACCCATGCCGGAATTTCTCAGCGTATTGAAGATGCACAAGAACGTAAACGTTTAAAAGAGATAGTTAGCCCTTATTGTGATGAGCATCAGGGCTTTATTGTTCGTACAGCAGGTGAAGGTGCAGATGAACAAGAACTTAAACACGATGCCGAGTTTTTACGCCGTGTTTGGAAAAAAGTACAAGAGCGTAAACAGCGTAAACAAGTCAATAAACCGTTATATCAAGATTTATCATTATCTTTGCGAGTATTGCGGGATTTTGTTGGCGTTGATTTTGAGCGTATTCGTATTGACTCTAAACTCACCTATGATCAATTAGTGATTTTTACCGAAGAATTTGTGCCAGAACTAACACAGGTAATGGAATACTATCCTGGTGAGCGACCTATTTTTGATTTGTTTTCAGTTGAGGTTGAAATACAGCGCGCCTTGCATCGTAAAATTGAATTAAAGTCGGGCGGTTATTTGATTATTGATCAAACTGAAGCAATGACTACTATTGATATTAATACAGGTGCTTTTGTTGGTCATCGCAACCTTGAAGATACCATTTTTAGCACAAATGTTGAAGCAACCCAAGCGATTGCTCGACAGCTTAGGTTAAGAAATTTAGGCGGAATTATCATTGTTGATTTTATAGATATGCATGATGAAGATCATAAGCGCCGCGTGTTAAGTAGTTTAGACATGGCAATGTCTAAAGATAATGTTAAATTTAGTGTACAAGGTTTTTCTTCACTCGGCTTAGTAGAAATGACCCGCAAACGCACTCGGGAAAGTTTAGAGCATGTATTGTGTAGTGAATGCCCTATTTGTACTGGACGTGGTAATCTAAAAACGGTAGAAACTGTTTGTTTTGAAATATTGCGTGAAATTGTGCGAGTGAACCGTGCTCACGATGCAGATAATTTTATTGTTTATGCTTCATCTTCGGTCAGCGATTTTCTTGTCAATGATGAATTTCATAGCCTTGCTGAAGTTGAGGTGTTTATTGGAAAATCAATCAAAGTAAAAACAGAAACTATGTATTCTCAAGAGCAGTTTGATGTAGTGATGATGTAGCGAAGCTACATGTTTTTAGGAAAAATGTATACAAATGTCAATCGCAAGCGTCTCTAATCGTTGGTTAAACCGTCTTTATAAGATACTCGCTATTATGCTGGTATGCTTGGCGGTGCTCATTAGTGCTTTCCGTTTGTTATTACCTTATGTTGAACATTATCGTCAAGACTTTCAAAATTATATAAATAATAACAATCAAACAAATTTTGTTATTGGTGGTTTAGGTATGAGTTGGCGAGGCTCTGGCCCAACATTAATTGCTAATAAAGTAACCCTAATTGATACTGAAGATGCTCATATCACTATTGAACATATAGAGATACAAGTCGATTTTTGGGAAACAATAATGACTCAGCAATTAATTTCAAGTAATTTGATTTTAGAGGGTGCGATAGTCAATGTTGATCAACGGGCGTGGAATTCGCAAGATAACAACAATATCAATTCACCACAGAAAAAATCTATCACGAAAATAAATGAACAATCGAGTGATTTTCAGGAAATATCAAATATTTTTTTGAATCGAATTAATCGATTCTCCTTACGAAATAGTCAAATATCAATCCATAATGATACGATTGAACGTAGTTTTCATATTAATAATTTACATTGGCTAAATGATGCCGCTAGACATCAAGCACAAGGTAATATCATTGTTAACGAGTTAAGTAGTAACAATCTTAGTTTACAGGTAGATATTAGTGGCACCTCATTTGATGACTTAAAAGGTTCAATTTATGTTGAAGCCAATCATCTTGATATTACCCCTTGGCTTGATAGTGTTTTAGTGCTTGATAATGATAACACTAAAGCGGATATTGGTTTTTCTGCTTGGTTAAAAGTTAAAGCGGGTAGCATTGATCGCCTACAGGTTGCTTTGCATGAAAATCAGATCAGTTGGCAAGCCGCAGGTAAAGAGCATAAATTAGCATTAAGTGAAGGGCAGCTATTATTAGTTAAAGGTAAACAACCAGAAAGCTTTAAACTTTTTAGTACGCCGTTCTTATTGCAATTTAACAAACAAGAAAAACAAGAATATATTGTACAACTAAATAAAACAGCAGATGATTTTTCAGTTTATTTATCTGCTTTTGACCTCTCGTTAATTAGTCAAGTATCACCATTATTTATCAGTGAACAAGGGGGACGTGACCTTTTATCTGAATTAGCTATTCGTGGTCAGGCAAATGAAATATATTTCAAAAAAACAGCTGGTGGAATAAAAGCATTAGCAAGCTTCACAGACACATCAACTCAGTATAGCCAAGCTATTCCTGGCATAAAGAACCTATCAGGCCAATTAAGTTATACCCAGGAAAACTTGCATCTTAAATTAGCAGCAACACAAGGTGCTTTAGACTTTAACCAACACTTTATTGCGCCCATCCCTTACCAAACACTTAATGCTAGTGTTGATTTATCTTTTGTTGAGCAAGGCTGGCAATTGGAGGTTAATGATATAGCGTTAAGCTCAAATGAATTAAACTTAACAGCTGATTTAGCGATAGAATCGCTTAAAAACACTGATATCAGTATGTCATTATTGGCGAATATTACCGAAGTCAATGTGAGTGAAATAGGACATTATTACCCATTAACTTCGATGAGCAGTGATTTAGTTGATTATCTTAATAATGCGTTAATTGGCGGAAAAGCGACGCAAGCACAAGTCTTATTAAATGGACCGTTAGCTAGTTTTCCTTTTAACAATAATGAGGGCATCTTTGTTGTCGATGCAGAACTTGAAGACGCTACATTTAAATTTGATGAGCAGTGGCCGGCAATAACAACCTTTTCAGCAAACTTAAATTTTACTAATAACAGCATGCTAATTACTGGCCGTTCAGGAAGTTTAGTCGGTCTTGATGTAAATGGTGTGCAAGCAGCTATTGATGATTTAGCTAACGAGCGAATACTCGTGTTAGATACATTAATTAAGCCATCTCCTGCGATTATGGTTACAGACTTAATGACGCAAAGTCCATTGAAAGAGAGTGTTGGCACTGTTTTAGAGCAATTACAAGTGAGTGGCGATATTAATGGAGAGTTCCATTTAAACTTACCACTGAATGCTACGGAAAAAGTGCTTGCGAGTGGATTAATTAACTTTGTTGATAATAACATTGCCCTGCAAACACCTCAGATGAATTTTAGTCAAGTAACTGGCCAGTTGAGCTTTGAGAATGAAAAGATAACGACTAAGGATTTATCCGTAAACTGGCAAGGTTTGCCGTTGAAATTAGCAATAAAGGGGATGGATAAAGCCGATTATTACGATACCAATATTGCTATAACAGCTGATTGGCAGCCTGATGCTTGGATACAACATATCCCACCGCGTTTGAAAAAATATTTTGATGGTCAATTACAGTTTCAAGGTGATTTATCATTATTTCAACATCATAATGGTGGTTTTTCATATCAATTTAATATTGACTCAAACTTACAACAGATACAGCTTGAGCTCCCACAACCATACAATAAAGTTCAGCAAATAAAAGTACCATTGAAAATTGCTGTAGCGGGCCAGTTAGAGCAATCAACTTTTAATGCCTTTTATGGCGATCAATTAAGATTTTTTGGTGTGTTAGAGCATGATGCTAGTCATTTTTCTCGTGCTCATCTTGTATTAGGTAATGAACAAATGCTTTTACCTACAGATGGCTTTCATATCACCACTAAACTTGCACAAGCAGATTTTAATGTCTGGCAACCTTTGATCAGCGATATTATTGATACTGTTTCTGCCGTTGATGAGCCTATAAATGATAAAGGGCTTGTAGAATACTCTCCTTCTTTGTTTTCAACACCTGAACGTATTCGAGGAACCATCACGCAATTAGAGCTTTTAGGGCAAACATTAAATAATGTTTCTTTCAACTTATTAGATAAAACGCACTGGTGGCTATTACAGCTCAATGCTAAAGAAACTCGTAGTAGAATTAAATTTTATCCTGATTGGTTAGAGCAGGGGGTTGATATTAATGCTGATTTCATTCATTTAACCACTGAGGTTGAGAATAAGATAGCGACAGATACTCAAGAGATTATTGCTTCGTCAGATGATAGTATCTTTGATAATATGCCAAAAATTAATTTGCATTGTGACCGCTGTCAAATTGATGAATTAAATTTAGGACAAGTTAACTTATCTTTAACGCGCCGTGGGAAAGATGTTATTGAAATTGAGCATTTCAATGGTAAACGTGAACAAGCTCAATTTAGTGTATCAGGGCAATGGCAAAAAAATGACAAAGTAAATATTACTAACGTTACAGGTGAGTTAGCGTTAAAAGATATTGAATATGAATTAGAGCAATTAGGTTACGGATCCATCATTCGTGATAGTGGTGGTAAATTAAACGTTGATGTTAACTGGCAAGGTGGTCCGCATGACTTTAGCTTTACAAAGCTTAATGGTGAGCTTAATGCCAGAATTGATGATGGCTATTTAGCGGAAGTTAGTGACAAAGCACGTATCTTTTCAGTATTAAGTTTGCAGTCTATCGTGAGAAAGTTAACCTTAGATTTTCGAGATATATTTAGTGACGGTATGTTTTATCAAGAAATTAAAGGTGATTATAGTCTAGAAGAAGGGGTGTTATACACAGATAATACCCGTATGAACGGTACGGCAGGTAATTTATATATTAAAGGCAATACCAGCTTTGCTACGAATATCCTTGATTATAAAATGTCGTATAAACCAAATCTCACTTCAAGTTTGCCAGTATTGGCTTGGATCGCGACACTCAATCCAGTGGTTTTTTTAGCCGGAGTTGCTATTGATCAGGTTATAACTTCTCAAGTTGTTTCTGAATTTAATTTTGAGCTTACCGGCAATGCTAGCGAACCTAACTTTAGAGAAGTTAATCGTAAAAGCAGAGATGTGAGTGTTGGTCGCTCTACGCCACCAACGTTTGTTGATAATACTAAAAAAAACAATACTGAAAAAAACAATACTGAAGAAATAGATGACTTTGAGAAAAAAATGTTTGAGCAGTATTCACCACCTTTACAATATAATAAGCCTAAAGCAGATGAACAGGATTTTCTAAAACCAAGTACTCATCAAGGTGAACAAAACAATGGTTAAACTCAGCGCTATTCAACTTAATTCTACGCCAAATGTTGAGCAAAATATTGATGCTATTGCTAAGCAGTTGGCAAGGTTAACGCAAACATCAAACAGTGCTAATGTTGAGCATATTGTTGTGCTGCCAGAGTGTTGTTTGTTTTTTGGTGCTAGTGATCAGGCGCAGTTATCATTAGCTCAGCAATCAAAAAGTAGTTCAAAAGGTAATAATGAACTGCAGCTATCCTTAAGTCAGTTAGCCAAGCAATATAAAGTTACCCTTATAGGCGGAACCATTCCTATAGTCACTGAAGGTGGGGATAAGTTTACTAATACCTGCTGTGCTTATAATTCACTCGGTGAACTTATAACTAGTTATGATAAAATTCATTTGTTTGATGTGAATGTCGCAGATAGTGAAAAAACTTATTATGAATCCCGTTATACTCAAGCTGGCAATAAGGCTTGTATAGCAAAAACACCATTAGCGAATATTGGGTTGTCGGTATGTTTTGATATTCGTTTTCCATTATTGTATCAAAAGCTTAGAGAGTTAGGGGCGGATATTATCACCGTGCCTAGTGCCTTCACTCGTGTAACAGGTAAAGTACATTGGCAAGCACTGTTGCAAGTAAGAGCTATTGAAAACCAAGTTTATATTATTGCTGCGGGACAAGAAGGTGTGCATGCTAACGGTCGAGAAACATGGGGGCATTCAATGATCATAAGCCCTTGGGGTGAAATATTGACCTGCCTTGAGCAAGGTGAAGGAATAGTTACATGTGATTATATTCCCTCAGAAATACAGAGAATACGAACAAGTATGCCATTAATACCAAATGAAATAATGAATTAGTCAATTCATTATTTCATTTGGTATAAGGCATACTTTAATATCCAATTAAAAATCGAGTTTTAAATGAATAATGTTGAGCAAGCCCTGTTAGCTGATAGCCACATCGATGATGCTATTTTATCTAAAACATTAAATAGCATGATGGGGAGACAAGTAAATTTTGCAGATTTATATTTTCAGTCTAGCCAACATGAATCTTGGATGCTTGAAGATGGCATTGTTAAAGAAGGCTCATATAACATGGAGCGAGGCGTTGGCGTACGTGCAATATCTGGCGAAAAAACAGGTTTTGCTTATTCTGATGATATTTCTCCATTTGCGCTTCAACAAGCGGCAGATGCTGCCAAAGGTATAGCTGACAGTGGCAAAGGTGCACAAGTTAAGGCATTTAAACGCCAGTCACCAATTAAAATTTATCAAACAGTTGAACCACTTGGTAGCTTAACACAAGAACAAAAAATTGATTTGTTACATCAAGTTGAAGCACACGCTAGACAAATAGACAGCCGAGTCAGTCAGGTTATTGTAAGCTTATCTGGTGTGTATGAAAAAATATTGGTCGCTGCGAGCGATGGTACCTATGGTACTGATATCCGTCCTTTAGTGCGATTGAACTGTTCAGTATTAGTGGAAGAAAACGGTAAGCGTGAACGTGCAAGTGGCGGCGGCGGCGCGAGAACGGACTATAGCTATTTCTTTGAATCAGAAAGTAATGGTTCTGGGCAAGGAAAAGCTCGTTATTTAACGTATGCTGAAGAAGCGGTGCGTCAAGCCTTAGTTAATTTAGTTGCCATTGATGCGCCGGCAGGAACTTTTCCGGTAGTACTTGGTGCCGGTTGGCCTGGCGTGCTATTACATGAGGCGGTTGGTCATGGTTTAGAGGGAGACTTTAATCGTAAAGGTTCTTCGGCTTTTTCAGGAAAAATCGGTCAACAAGTTACCTCAACACTTTGCACTATTGTTGATGATGGTACTTTGGAAAATCGTCGAGGCTCGGTAAGTATTGATGATGAAGGAACACCGGGACAATATAATACATTGATTGAAAAAGGTATTTTAAAGGGCTACATGCAAGATAAGCACAACGCGGAATTAATGGGCGTTAAACCAACAGGTAATGGTCGTCGTGAATCTTATGCTCATTTGCCTATGCCGCGTATGACCAATACTTATATGCTTGCAGGAGAGTCTAGCCCTGAAGATATCATTAAATCAGTGAAGAAAGGCATTTATGCGCCAAACTTTGCTGGCGGGCAAGTAGATATTACGTCGGGTAAATTTGTTTTTACTAGTTCAGAAGCTTATTTAATTGAAGATGGCGAGATTACTACACCAATTAAAGGTGCTACATTAATTGGTAGCGGTCCTGAGGCAATGAAAAAAGTCTCTATGGTAGGGAATGACCTTAAATTAGATGCGGGTGTTGGTGTGTGTGGTAAAGATGGCCAAAGCGTACCAGTAGGTGTTGGTCAGCCTACATTAAAAATTGATGAAATGACTATTGGCGGAACACAATAGACACGTCCTTCGACAGGCTCAGGATGAACGGGAATGTCCGTCTGTCCTGAGTGCGAAGCAGCCGAAGGGTTAACTATTCTCTTTCAGGTAAGTGAATAAGTTACGGTAATGTTTCCCTAATTTTTCTGCTTTTTTCTCTTTAGCAGCATGACGAACCAACTGTTTAAGTTTTTGTCGCTCCAGTTGTTCAAACTCAGCAAGTAGTGCTTCAATAGCGTCATTTCCTTGCTCAATTAACTCATCTCTTAAGTTTTCTAAACGGGTAAATTTGGCAGTTTCTTGCTGATGTTTATTTGCCATCACATCAATAGCTTGGTAAATAGGGGCAAGATCTGTTTCCACTAATATTTTAGCAATATGGCGGATATGACGACGTAATGCTTCATTTTTATTTCTAATTTTATCAGCAACAATCATCGCGTATTTCAAGTCATCGGTTAGTGGCAAACGACTACGTTGATGTTTAGACATTTCAATTAATTTTTGGCCGAAGTCCTGCAATTGATGCATTTCTTTTTTAATTTCGGTTTTACTCTTCAATTCTTGGTCTATTTCCGATGATAAGTCGTCGATATCGTTGGCTGACTGGGGCATAATAGTTGTTAATATAAGTTAATTTAAATTAATGTCTTCATTATACGTAAAAATTAATAAAGTTGATATTTTAAACGCCGAAGTAGATAAAAAACTATGAGCCAAGCAAAACAATTTAGTGATCCATTAATCGAACAACTTGACCAAGTAGAAGCAAGAGTTGCGCAAGTACTTGAATTAGCTAAATCATTAGGAGCTGATGGCGCAGAAGTGGCCATGAGTCGGCAGCAAGGTTTGAGTGTGGGTACTCGCCTTGGTGAAGTAGAAAATGTTGAGTTTACTAATGATGGTGCTTTAGGTATTACGGTTTATCAACAAGGTCGCAAGGGTAGTGCATCGACGGCTGATTTATCAGAAAAAGCGCTTGCTCAAGCAGTAGAGGCGGCAGTGAATATTGCCAAGTACACGTCGGTTGATGACTGTTCAGGTTTAGCTGATAAGGCATTATTAGCGATGCAGCCAATTGATCTAGATCTATATCACCCTAAAGAGCTAAGTACTGAACAAGCGATCGAAATTGCAAAAGAATGTGAACAAAGCGCATTAGACAGTGATACCCGTATTACTAATTCTGATGGTGCTAGTTTAGATTGTTTTTCAGGCTTTAAAGTTTACGGTAACAGTAATGGTCAGTTAGTGGGTTACCCAAGCTCTCGCCACAGTTTAAGTTGTGTGGTTATTGCTGGCAGTGACGATGATATGCAACGTGATTATGCTTATGATGTTAATCGTGACTTTGCCTTGTTAGATAGCGGTATTAGTATCGGCGAAAAAGCTGCTAGTGAAGTTTTATCACGTTTAAACCCTCAGAAA
The DNA here is from genome assembly GCF_003333305.1 of Candidatus Colwellia aromaticivorans. GTDB lineage: Bacteria > Pseudomonadota > Gammaproteobacteria > Enterobacterales > Alteromonadaceae > Colwellia > Colwellia aromaticivorans. Next base: position 30,942 of record NZ_QOLD01000095.1, read on the forward strand.
CTATCCACTAGGAAAGTACCTGTATTGTTCCGCGCCGATATTGCGAACACTATCTGGGGGCATCTTATTGCTGCGATTAGTGGTGGTAATTTATATCGTAAATCATCTTTTTTACTTGATGCGATAGGAAAGGACATATTCCCTGACTTTTTAACTATTCAAGAACGCCCGCATATCAAAAAAGCCTTAGCAAGTAGTGCATTTGATAGTGAGGGAGTACTTACTCAAGATCGAGATATTATTCTTGATGGCGCTTTACAAACCTATTTGTTAACAAGTTACTCAGCCCGAAAATTAGGACTTACGACAACGGGTCACGCTGGCGGTATTCACAACTGGTTAGTTAAGGATAAAAATATCCAAACTAAAGGGAGTGTGAATGCGGATTTTGATGCCATGTTAAAAACATTAGGGACAGGACTATTAGTCACTGAATTAATGGGCCAAGGTGTTAATGTTGTTAATGGTGATTACTCTCGTGGTGCAGCTGGTTTTTGGGTAGAAAATGGTGAGTTGGCTTATCCTGTCAGTGAAATCACTATTGCCGGTAATTTAACACAAATGTTCAATGGTATTATCGCGGTAGGCTCAGATATTGATAAACACGGTAGTATTGCAACGGGTTCGATATTGATTGATGAAATGCAAATAGCAGGACAATAGGACATAGAGTAGAGTGATTAGTATCGAGTTACGAACAAAGAAGTAATAGTGTCGAACAGTTATTTCTTTCTTCGCTACCCGAAACTTTTCTTGCTCGTAACTAAATTCTTGTTAAGTTAATAAAATAGTCGCGGTACCCAAAAAGGCAAAAATTCCTACAACATCAGTAACGGTAGTAATAATAACGCTACCAGCTAAGGCGGGGTCAATGTTAAGGCGTTTTAACATTAACGGTATCGATACACCTGCTAAGCCTGCGGCAGTCATGTTCATTAGCATGGCAAAGGCTATCACGCCGCCTAACATTAGATCTTGCTTCCAGATGGAAACAAATGTGGCTATTAATAGTGCCCAAATTACGCCATTAAGAAAACCAATAGCGACTTCTTTGTTAAGTAATGCTCGAGCGTTACTATCTCCTACATGACCTAGCGCCATACCACGGATAACCAGTGTTAACGTTTGATTTCCGGCAACACCACCCATACTTGGCACCAGTGAGTTTAATACCGCTAAAATAGCTAACTGTTGAAAAATCCCTTCAAACATACTGGTAACCGCTACGGCTAATAAAGCGGTGATTAGATTTACGCCTAACCATAATGAGCGTTGTTTAGTACTTTGTATTACTGGGGCAAAGGTATCTGCTTCATCATCTAAACCAGCCATACTCATCATAGAATGTTCAGCATTTTCACGAATAATATCAATGACATCATCTATGGTTATACGGCCAAGTAAATGCCCACTTTGATCAACAATAGGGGCTGAGAACCAATCATGGCGTTCAAATAATTGCGCTACTTCTTGTTCATCCATATCGGCTTGAACCGCTTCTACTTCTGCGTTAATCAGGGTTGAAATGATGATGTTTGGCTGGGCGGTAATTATGGCTGCTAATGATACAGCACCAATAAAAAAATTATTTCTGTCAACAACATAAAAAGAGTCAGTCGCTTCGGGTAATTGTCCTTTTAAACGTAAGTAACGTAATACTACATCAACACTAACTTCAGGGCGTAATGTAATGGTATCAGTATTCATGATACCACCGGCGGTGTCTTCTTCAAAAGACAGTGCCGTTTCTACTCTACTTCTATCTTGCGAGTCCATTGAGTTAAGAACTTCGCGGTAAACACCATTGGGTAGAGTACGTAATACTTCGGCAATATCATCGACATCCATGCCTTCAGCAACAGCGGCCAGCTTTTCTGGTCGCATACTTTGTAAAATACCTTTACGTACTTCTTCATTGAGTTCTTCTAACACTTCACCGTGATGTTCTATATCGATGAGTTGCCATAAAACAGGACGACTTCTAGCGGTTGAAGATTCAAGCATCAAAGCTAAATCATACGCTGACATGCCTTGGAGTAATTTACGTACATAAACAAACATACCACTATCAAGGGCTTCATTGACTTGATGTAGTGTTTGATGAATGTTTTCTTGTTCTAAAATTTCAGACATAAATATTACGTAAATTGGCTGTGTTTACATGGGAAGTAGCTTAACGTTAAGTTTATCGTAACTTAGTGGTTATAGCAGCATTTTTGTTACTTTGTCGTTACTCCCCTTCATCAAATTTATCAGAAATCAACTGGCTTATGGCCTGTAATGCTTGTGGAGCATCGACGCCTTGGGCGGTGACTTTTACCGTTTTTCCTTGCCCACCAGCCAATAGCATAATAGCCATTATACTGTTGGCATTTGCTTCTTTTTCTTCTAATTCTAGGGTGATAGTTGCGGTGAATTGTTGGCAAAGCTGCGCTAATTTACTGGCGGCACGGGCATGTAGGCCTAACTTGTTAATAATCGTCAATTCTTTAGTGACCATTATAGAGTCATTGTTTTTTTTAATGTTCATAACGTCGGCAACTGTTTTGTTTTATCAAGATCTCGATGATGTGTTTGTACGTCTTTTTGCTCTTTACGAAAGTTATCTGCTAACAACTCGGCGATATAAACTGAACGATGTTTACCACCGGTACAACCAATAGCAATGGTGACATAACTACGATTATTACGTTCTAAATGTGGTAACCAAGTCATCATAAAGCTATTAATTTGCCAAATAAATTTGGTTACAATAGATTGCCTGGCAAGAAAGTCTTTTACCGGTTGCTCCAAGCCGGTATAAGGTTTGAGCTCTGTCTCCCAAAAGGGGTTTGGTAAAAATCGCGCATCAAAAACATAATCAGCATCGGCAGGTATACCATGTTTGAAGCCAAATGATTCGAACACTAAAACCATGGCACCCGTTTTTTTGCCTAAAATACGCTCTCTAACTAAGTCAGCTAATTGATGTGGACTTAATTGGCTGGTATTAATGTATAAGTCAGCGTTGATTGAAATAGGCACTAATAATTCTTTTTCTAAAGCAATCGCTTGATCAAGCGGTATATTTTTTTTAATTAAAGGATGTAAACGGCGAGTTTCGCTAAATCGACGAATAAGGTCGTTATCATCGGCATCTAAATAAAGCGTGGTAACATCTACTGCACTAGGAAGGTATTCAATGATTTCAGGTATATCTTTGGGATCTTTTGGTAGGTTACGTACATCTAAGCTTACGGCAACATTTTCATAGTCATTAATGACGGTGTGAGTTAATGCAGGCAATAAATTAATGGGTATGTTGTCTACACAGTAATAGCCTAAATCTTCTAATACTCTTAACGCGACTGATTTACCTGAGCCAGAGCGACCACTAACAATAATAAGTTTCATACGTTTAAGTTTCCGAGTCGCGTATTAATAGTGTCGAGCAATGCTAGATTATCATCTTATCATTATACCCGATCCACTTGAACATGCTCGTTTCAGGAAGTCTGAGTCGCTCAGCCTTCCCCAAGGGGCTGGTTTAGAAACGCTTTAAGCTGCGTTATTGATTTCGATAAGGAGACAACCATTCTCATCAATCAATGCCTTGCTTAAAGACGTTTCTAATTCCAGCTGAATCATGCATCTTCAAGTGGAACGGGTATATATGCTCATAATTTAATTATTTTGTTGGATAAAGTTGAACAGTTGTAGGTTGTTAGTACATTTACGTACTTGTTTTGCTGTTTTTCTATCACTGAATAGTTGCGCAATACTTTGTAAGGTATTTAGGTGTTCTTGGGTACTATTTTCAGGGACAAATAAGCAAATAAAAATATCAACGGCTTTGTTATCTATAGCGTCAAAATCAATGGCTTTTTCAGTTGTTAATAAGACAGCCATCGCTTTATCGGTGTCACTTAATCTACCATGGGGTATTGCAATACCATTACCTATGCCAGTACTACCCATTTTTTCTCTATTAAGTATGCTATCTAATAAGTCACTTGCACTACAGTTGCCTATTTTTTCAGCGGCGACTAGACAAATTTGTTCAAGAATGCGTTTTTTGCTGCTAGCAGGAACTGCACATTGAGTGCAGTCCAAGGTTAAGATGTCTTGTAGTATCATAATTTTCTATGGTGTTTGTTGTGGTGTTAGTGTTGCGAAATTTTGCCTTTGTATTTGAGTACCTGTCGATCTAATTTATCAACTAAGGTATCAATAGAAGCGTACATATCATTATTCGTTGAAGAGGCAAAAACTTCTGTGCCACTCATATGGACAGTTGCTTCGGCTTTTTGGTTCAATTTTTCTACCGTTAAGACAACGTGCACATTATTGATATGATCGAAATGTCGTTCTAGTTTGGCAAATTTAGTATCAACGTATTCGCGTAATGATGAAGTAACGTCTACATGGTGGCCGGTAAGATTAATTTGCATATGCATGTTCCTTATAGGGTATAAAATTTTAAAGTAAACTTTTACGTTGATTAGACGGTGGAATAGACAAAGATTCTCTATATTTGGCTATCGTACGTCTAGCAACGTTAATTCCCTGCTCAGCCAATAATGTGGCCATTTTACTATCACTTAGCGGTTTAGCAGGTATTTCCGCTAAAATGAGTTTCTTAATGAGTGATCGAATCGCAGTGGATGAACATTCACCACCATTTTCGGTACTTACATGACTCGAGAAAAAATATTTTAATTCAAAAATTCCTCTTGGCGTATGCATATACTTATTAGTTGTTACGCGTGAAATGGTCGACTCATGCATATCTACTGCTTCAGCAATATCATTTAATACCATCGGGCGCATTGCTTCTGCCCCATGTTCTAAAAAGCCTTGTTGGCGTTGTACAATACAATTTGATACTTTTAGTAAAGTATCATTGCGTGACTCTAAGCTTTTTATAAACCATTTGGCTTCTTGTAAGTTTGCTCGAATAAACTGTCCGTCACCACTAGATGACTTCGTTGTTTTTGTCATGGCAGCGTATTGTTGATTGATGGATAACTTGGGTGCTGTGTCTGAGTTTAATTCTACAATCCAACGACCATTTTTCTTCTCAACGGTAACATCTGGAATGACATATTGATCATCGCTCTTAATTACTGCATCACCGGGACGAGGGTTTAAACTTTGAATTAAGCGCATTACTTCGCGTAATTGATCTTCTTTAATACGCGTTTTACGCATAAGTTGGCGGTAATCGCGATTACCTAGCAAATCAATGTGCTCGCTGATTATTAATTTACTTTCTTTTAAGAAAGGTGTGTCAGAGTCAAATTGGTTTAGCTGAATTAACAAGCAATCAGCAATAGATGGCGCGGCAACACCGATAGGATCAAAAACATTAATGCGTTTTAATACCGCTTCTACTTCATCCAATTCAAGGTTTTCAATACCGACACTTTCTAAAATATCTTCACATGATACGGTTAGGTAACCCGCATCATCAACGGCTTCAATAATGGCAATGGCGATGGTTCTATCAGTGTCAGAAAACGGCGTTAATTCCATTTGCCAAAGTAAGTGATCTTGAATTGAATCGGTGGTTTCACCTTGGTAGGTGTAATCTTCACTTGGGCTACTAACAGCACCCGTATTAGATACACCTGTGCTATAGCTGTCTTCCCAAGTAGTGTCGATGTTTAACTCTTCAGGAATGTCATTTTTTTCCATCGCTTCAGTCGTACTTATTTCATCAATGGTTGCCGTAGCGTCTTCTGTGCCATCAGTGACTTCTTTTGGCGTTTCAGTTGCGGTTGCTGAAAAAGCTTCTTCTAGATTATCAGCAGAATTATTATCTGAATCAGCCGTTTTATCTTCGTTAACTTCAAGCAAAGGGTTACTTTCAAGGACTTCTTGAATTTCTTGTTGAAGTTCTAACGTTGACAACTGCAAAAGCTTGATCGCTTGTTGCAGTTGTGGCGTCATTGTTAGTTGTTGTCCTATACGGAGTTGCAGAGTTGGTCGCATCTACCTTATATATATCCTATTCGTTTTATTGCTTTTATTAACTTTGCTCGCTTAATAAATTAAGCATAGCCTAAGTTGCTAGTGTATGTGCTAACTATAACGTGAATTGTTCACCTAGGTATACATCTCTTACCTTTTGATTCGCTAGAATTTGATCCGCATCACCCTCTGCGATTATTTCGCCATGACTGACAATATAAGCATGCTCACAAACATCCAGCGTTTCACGAACGTTATGATCGGTGATGAGTATACCGATGCCACGCTCTTTGAGGTGAATAATTATTTTTTTGATGTCACCTACAGAGATAGGATCAACACCAGCAAAAGGTTCATCTAGCAATATAAATTGTGGCTCTGCTGCAAGAGCTCTGGCAATTTCTACTCGGCGTCTTTCACCACCCGATAAACTCATACCTAAGTTGTCTTTGATATGGCTGATATTAAATTCTTCTAAAAGGTGTTCTAACTTTTCTTGTCTTTCTTGCTCATTAAGGCTTTTTCGCGTTTGTAAAATAGCCATAATATTGTCGGTAACGGTAAGTTTTCTAAATATTGATGCTTCTTGTGGCAAGTAGCCAATACCTTGACGTGCTCGTTCGTGCATAGGGGCAAGTGTGACATCTTCGTTATTGAGGATTATTTTGCCATTATCATTGGGTACTAGCCCGACAATCATATAAAAAGAAGTGGTTTTACCTGCGCCATTTGGACCTAATAAGCCAACTATTTGGCCGGCGCTAACGGATAAACTGACGCTTTTCACTACTTGTTTACTTTTATATGATTTTGATAAACCTTGAGCAATTAAAGTTGATTTCGACAAATCATCATCATTATTGGTGATCGTATGATCGGCGTTATTTGTTGTCACTGTCATTCGCTTTCTTTTTTTTAAGTTCAGAGCTATCTTGTTGGGCTTTTATTTGGGCAGGTTGTAAAATAGTGGTAACGTGTTCATTGCTATTACTTTGTCCCTCTAACTTTTCGCTCAAGGTGTTGTAAGTGATGATATCACCATTCATTTTACTGCCGGCTTGTTTTACCTGAGCATTTCCTGAAACGGTAATGATATATTGATCTGGTTGATATTTGATTTCATTGGCTTGCAAGCTAATTAAACTACCATCTTCTAATTGTTGTTTAAAAATAGCAGGCTTGCCCTTTGCAAGGTAAGTATCAGACTTCTTACCCGTTTTATCATTAACGTTACTATAAACTTGAACTATATCAGCAATAATAGAAATAGAGCCTTGGCTGATACTAACATCATCTAAATAACTGGCTATTTTGTTTTTTAAGTCAGCAGATTGACGTTTAGACTTAATAGTGATTTCTTGGTTAAGATCTTTTTTGGCGGCAATAGCAGGCGCTGTTAGGCCTAAAATTAGCGAGGTAAAAAATATACCAGTAGTGAATTTTTTTATTGTCATCTTGAATTTAGGCATTAAGGGATTAGCTATTATTTTTTTTATAAATTGTGCGTACATGCTCAGTCAGTGTCATTTGTTTGGTGTTTAAGTCAATTATCAAGCCCGAGCCATACATTGTGAAGTCTTTCCCTTGCACCATCACTGTTTGATCTGAGCTGATAATATTAGTATTTAAATCTAATTCTAAATATTTACAATGTATTTCTTGTATCAAACTATTTTCATCAGTAGACGTTAAGTGTACGCGATGATTCAAAATAACCCTATTGTTTTTATACAATGTTGCTTCTTTTGCACTAAGTTTCCATGGATAATTCTGTTTTTTAGTCGAAGAATTTTTTGACTGACTATTATTTGTTGGATATAAAATGTAATTTGGTAATTCAAAGTGGGTAACTTCAAGTTTAGCGTAATGCTCCATACGATCTGCGACGACTGAGTGGGATAGTTGACCTAATTGAGTATAAATATCGCTATTAAGAGCTTCGGCAATAAAGTCGGGGGTTAATTCACTTTCAATACTTTCGCCAGGCGTTTTTTGCGCGTAACGCCATTCAATAATGGCATAAGCCATACCTCCTAATAAGAGAATTAATAAGGCTAAAAAGTTGAGCCTTGTCATACACTAGCGCCTGTCGTGCCATCAAGTGAACCTTGACATTGCATGATTAAATCACAAACTTCTCTGACGGCACCAAAACCTCCTCGAACAAAGGTAGTGTAATCGGCTTTTGTGATAACCATCGGATGTGCATCCTGTACAGCAATCCCTAAACCTACTTGCATGATACAAGGCAAGTCGGGCATGTCATCACCAATGTAGGCTATTTCGTTGATACTTATCGCCAGCTCTTTTGCTAACGTAAGTAAGGCCGGAAGCTTGTCTTCTTGCCCTTGAATTATGTGTTTAACATTAAGGGTAGCCATACGTTTAGCAACAATGGCTGAACGTCGGCCGGTAATAATGGCGACAGCGACACCACTACTACCAAGTGCTTTTATGCCAAAGCCGTCTTTGGTATGAAACGCTTTTAATTCTTCACCGTCATTGCCTAAGTATATTCTGCCATCGGAAAAAACGCCATCTACATCACATACTAAGAGTTTAATTTTTTTAGCTTTTACTAAGATGCTTTCGTTCACCATACCATATAAGGTATTTGGGCTAGAATTCAATACACTGTTCATTAAAGTACCCCTGAGCTAAGTAAATCATGCATATTCATTGCACCAATGGGTTGCTGTTTCTCATTAACAATAATTAAGCCGTTAATTTTTTTGTCTTCCATTATGTTCAGTGCTTGTGCTGCTAACATATTACTTTGTGCGACTGTTGGTGATGTTGTCATTACAGAGGAGATTATGTCTTGATGAATATCTATTCTTTCATCTAAAATACGGCGTAAGTCCCCATCGGTGAATAAACCAACCAACTCTTTATTATCATTAACAATAGCGGTCATGCCTAAGCCTTTTAGTGACATTTCTACTAGCGCTTCTTTGATTAGTGCTTGTTCGTGTACTACGGGTAAGCGTTCACCCTGATGCATGATATCCTTCAAGCATAATAATAAGCGTTTTCCTAAGCTCCCACCAGGGTGCGATAAAGCAAAGTCATCGGCGGTAAAATCTCGAGCATTAAGCAGAGCAACGGCAAGTGCATCCCCCATAACAAGCGTGGCTGTAGTACTTGACGTAGGTGCTAACCCTAACGGGCAAGCTTCAGTCGATACTTTTATGCAAACATGAGTGTCGGCTAATTTAGCTAAGGTAGACGTGGTATTACCCGTCATCGCAATAAGCTTAGCGCCGATGCGTTTGATTACTGGAATAATAGCTAAAACTTCACCAGTTTCACCAGAATTAGAAATAGTTAGTACTACGTCATCTTTGGTGATCATACCTAAGTCACCGTGGCTAGCTTCGCCGGGGTGAACAAAAAATGCGGGAGTTCCTGTACTGGCTAATGTGGCGGCTATTTTACCGCCGATATGGCCAGATTTACCCATACCAATAACGATAACGCGACCTTTACAGTTAAACATCAACTGGCAGGCATGTTCAAAACTGTCGTCAATATATTGCAATAACTCAGCAATTGCTTGTTGTTCAATGTTAATGACGTTCTTGGCAAGTTGTTTAAAATTTTTCATGGCTCTAATTAATTAAATAAATAAGTGGTTAGCTAAAAGTGGTTTGGCTAAAAAGTAATATTTGATAAGCAATAAAGCTTACTAATAAGAGTGCACCTTTTGCGCGAGTAAGTCTAAAGTATCCGGATTTTCGACTAAAACATAATAGAAATAGTAAACCAGTAATGGCAATCATTACAGGGGCATCTCGAAAAGAGGCTTCTGGGTTTATCTGCCCAGGGGCTATTAAACCGGCGAAAGGTAGTACCGCTAATATATTAAATATATTAGAACCAACAATATTCCCCATGGCTAAATCGTCTTCTTTTTTCATTACACTGGCAATACTCGCTGCCAATTCGGGTAAACTTGTCCCTATGGCTATAACCGTTAAGCCGATAACTAAATCGCTAATGCCGTATGCTTTAGCGATAAATATAGCGGAATCAACAAGAAAGTGCGCACTTGAAACTAACAGACTGATACCGACAATAAGCCAGAAAATAGATTTTACGGTACTCGTTGCTTCAGGTATTTCGTACTCAGCTTCAATAATCATCGGATCGTCAAGGCTATTATTATTTCGCTGCTTTATAGCTTTTATTAATAGAACAGAAATAAAAGCAAAAAAACCGACCATTAATATGAGACCTTCAGTAAAGCTAAAAAAGTCGTCTGAAAGCATCCAGTAGGCAAGTATCGTCAATATAAGTAACAGGGGTAGTTCTTGTTTAATTGTTGAGGAGGAAACCACTAAAGGTTTTATCAAAACGGTAAGTCCAAGCACTAGGGCAATATTTGTAATGTTAGAGCCAATAGCATTACCGATGGCAGTATTAGGATTACCCTGAAGTGAAGCTGCTGCTGCTACCATCATTTCTGGCGCTGATGAGCCCATAGCAACTATAGTTAACCCTATAATCATTGGAGAAATCCCAAGGTTTCTTGCTAAAGAGGAAGCCCCTAAAACAAACTTATCAGCACTCCAAACAAGTACTACAAGGGCAATTAATAAAATAATAACGTGTTCTAACATCTACAACTCCAATTAATATACCTAAATAACTTTAGGGTCTGTTGATCTTTCGATATTGTTTTTGCAGCTATTTATTGGGTCTTTATACAAGGCAGAGCCTTTGTCATGTGGTGGTTCAGGACAATATGCTCCTGCATTGTCCATATAAGCTACATCCATGTAGCGTCACATAAAAAGGCGATAACGCCGTAAAAATGACCAACAAACGCTGTCCGAAGGATTCGGCTAAAAGCGTTTTACTCTTTGTTGAGTAGTATTTGCTTAGAGTGACTAGGCTACACACCACTCGCCGCGATTAAAATGCTTTTATCTCGAACAAAATTTAACCTCGAAAGGTCAACAGACCCTAGTGTAAAATATGAGGAATCTTAAGTTACTTGGCACAACAAGTTAAATTGTCGCTGTTTGAGAGAGAAAAACAAAGTAATTAATGACTTCAAAGAGAAAATAGTTTGAGTTTGGTGTAATTTTATTCACTAGTTGAAAGAAAACCTAAGAAAAGCCCCTCTCTTAGGTTAGCTGACAAGTTTTTTTCTTTTAATTATTAATTTTTAGTGAACAATGATAAGTGCTCAGGTAAAATCCCTTTCTATTTTGAAGAAGCATCTTCTGTAATTCTTTTTAATAATAAATTAACCAACACCATTGATGTTATAAAATGACGCTATCAGTAACAACGCCAGAAAACCTAATTGAAATTGAAAACCTTACCTTTTCAAGGGGTGAGCGTATTATTTATAATGATATTAGTTTATCTATTCCCGCAGGAAAAGTAACTGCGATTATGGGACCAAGTGGTATTGGTAAAACGACATTATTACGTTTGATTGGCGGACAAATTAAACCGGACAGTGGTAAAATTTTATTATCAGGTAAAGATATTCCTAGTTTATCTCGTCATGAGCTATATGAAACACGTAAACGTATGAGCATGTTGTTTCAAAGTGGTGCGCTTTTTACCGATATGAGTGTTTATGACAACATCGCTTTTCCTATTCGTGAACATAGTAAGTTGCCAGAAAATATTATTGAAAAAATAGTATTGATGAAACTCGAAGCGGTAGGGTTACGTGGAGCTCGGTTTTTGCAACCTAGCGAACTCTCTGGGGGGATGGCACGCCGTGTGGCACTTGCGCGCGCAATTGCGCTTGATCCTGAAATAATCTTATACGATGAACCTTTTGCAGGTCAAGATCCCATTTCAATGGGAGTGATTGTCAGTTTAATTCGCTCACTTAGTGATGCTTTAGGATTAACATCTGTTGTCGTATCGCATGATGTTCCAGAGGTGATGAGTATTGCTGATTATATTTATATCGTTGCGGAACAAAAAATTATTGGTCATGGAACACCGGATCAAATTAGGCAAGATGACTCTGAATTAGTAAAACAATTTGTGCAAGGTAGAGCTGATGGCCCTGTACCATTTCATTATCAGGCGCCGAGTTATCAAAACGAACTTATTAAATTGTCACCCACTGCACATACACGAGGGAAGGTATAATGGGGCAGTTACAATTATTAGGGCGAAATACCTTAGCACTGATAAGCGGCTTAGGGCGTGCGGTTATTGTGTTACTTTCAGCTTTATTACATAAGCCAAATCCACGCAAAGGTATTCCGTTATTATTACAGCAACTTTATAGCGTTGGTGTGATGTCATTGATTATTATCGTGGTGTCAGGTGCTTTTATCGGCATGGTGTTGGCATTGCAGGGCTACACCATCTTGGTTAGTTATGGCGCTGAAGCAAGTTTAGGCCCAATGGTAGCATTATCATTATTACGTGAATTAGGTCCTGTTGTTGCGGCATTATTATTTGCTGGTAGGGCGGGCTCAGCGCTAACAGCTGAAATTGGTTTAATGAAAGCGACTGAACAATTATCTAGCTTAGAAATGATGGCTGTTGATCCACTACGCCGTGTAATAGCACCGCGCTTCTGGGCTGGTTTTATTAGCTTACCTCTGTTGGCTGCTATTTTTTCTATGGTAGGTATTCTCGGTGCACATTTGGTTGGTGTTGACTGGCTAGGTGTTGATGGAGGAACCTTTTGGTCAGTCATGCAAGATCAAGTCGATTTTAATAAAGATATTTTAAACGGCATTATTAAGAGTGTTGTTTTTGCGTTTGTAGTGACTTGGATAGCGGTATATAAAGGTTATGATTGTGAACCCACCTCTGAAGGTATTTCTCGGGCGACTACCTCGACTGTGGTACAATCATCGTTATTAGTTTTAGCATTAGATTTTATTTTAACGGCATTGATGTTTGCAAGATAAAGATAAGCTAATAGTTTTGAGTTCACAGTTTTGAGTTCACAGTTTAGAGTTTAAGAAAATTTATAAGGCGTTTGGTGAAAGGCATGATGTCAAAAAAAATAGAATTAATGGTCGGTGTTTTTGTTGCTTTAGGTATTGCAGCATTACTTATGTTATCACTGAAAGTCGCTAATACAGGTATTACAGGTGGAGGAGAAAGTTATAATTTATTTGCCAAGTTTGATAACATTGGTGGTTTAAAAGTACGCTCACCAATAAAAGTGGGTGGTGTTGTTGTTGGCCGTGTTAGTGATATAACCCTTGATGAAGAAGATTACACGCCAGTGGTTACTATGAAAATATATAGTGAATACAACCAGTTTTCAGAAGCAACATCCGTCGCTATTTTAACCGCAGGCTTATTGGGTGAACAATACATTGGTTTACAGCCAGGCTTTATGGATGAGTCATTGGAAATGGAAATTTTACAACCAAATGATTTTATTGAAGATACCAAACCTGCTTTAGTGCTGGAAGAATTAATAGGACAGTTTTTATTTAGCCAAGGGAGCGGTGATGAGTAATGAAAATGAAACATTTAAATAAGATAAAGTTAATGAATCCATCATTATTGATATTAGCTATAGTGGCAAGCTTATTCAGCGTTAGTCTATTTGCGTATGATGAAGCACAAGCCGATAAATTATCTGAGGATACAACACAGCAATCGACAAGTACTGCTCGTATTTATGTTGATAAAAAAGATCCTTATTTAATGATTAAAACTGTTGCCACTAAAACGTTTAAACGTTTTGCTGATGAACATCAAGCAATTCAAGTTAATCCAAACATACTTAAAAATATAGTTCGAGAAGAACTAATGCCATATATTAATTATAAATATTCCGCATTTAAGGTGATTGGTAAGCATTTAAAGAAAACAACAGCGCAAGAGCGCAAAGACTTTGTGCCAGTATTTCGAGATTATTTAGTGACCTCATATGCGCAAGTGTTCACCTTATATGATAATCAACCAGTTGAATTTGCACCGGCAAAGAACTTTAGCGATAAAAAAATTGTTGCTGTAAATACCCGTGTTATTATGCAAGGAAGAGATAACATTGATGTCTCTTTCAAAGTAAGAAAAAATAGAAAAACTAATGAGTGGAAAGCATTCGATATGGTTGCTGAGGGAGTCAGTTTACTTGACAGTAAACAAGCAGAATTGGGCGGTGTGATTCGTCAAAAAGGTCTTCCTTATGTGACTGAATTATTAAAGAAAAAAAGTGAACGCGATATAGTTTTTAAAACTAAATCAGTGAAAAACAAATCGGGTTAAGGTACATACTCATAATACTTCAAAATGTCTGTTTCAGGACGCTTGAGCGACTCATGATCAAGGCGCTTGTTTTTATTAATGGTTGCTCCCTTAAAAAAAGGAGCAACGATGAGCGTGATTTGCTCATACGTCCCCGCAGGGCGAGTTTAAAAGGCTTATATGCGACGTTATTGATTTCGACAATGGCGCTACATGGATGTAGCTTACTAGAGAATGCAGGAGCACATTCTCCTGAACAACCATTCTCTTTAATCAATGCCTTGCCTCTAAGCCTTTTAATTCTCGCTGAAACGAGTATTTCGAGGTAATATGAGTATATTGAACGTATGACAATAATATCCTTAAATATCACTACTACGCCAGTTGAACTTAGTGGTGAGTTAACCCGACATTCTATTATGCAAATAACAAAAGAAAGCATTAAAGCCTTATTTTTACCCTCATCAACTACACTTGATTTAGCACAAATAACGCGAATAGACACCGCTGGATTAGCTTGGCTTTTCTATTTATTAGAACAAGCAAATATTGAGGGCTGTCAATTATCTTTTGTTAACATACCCACTAAACTAGATAAACTCATTCGCTTAAGTGGCGTTGAGGGCTTTTTGCCAGTTCAATAATAATACCAATTAAATTAATTAAGGGGTCAAATTTTAATGAAGATAAATTTTCAAGAACAAGGCGCTTGATTGACCAATAGCTGGCTATTGGGATTGAAAGCAACAATGTTATTGGATATTTAGACCATTTAAAAAGATCACTTAGTTAGTTTGATTGGTATAAGATCAAGTGATTCATTAATTCACTTGGTGTAAATAACCAGATTGAGGAACGACTCTTGGAAGTACAAGAAATTGAAAAACTAATTAACGACGCACTAACGCTTGATGAACTTCAAGTTAAATTCGACGGTTCACAATGTAGTGTTGTCGCGGTAGCTGATATGTTTGGTGATTTATCACGTGTTAAACGTCAACAAGTGGTATTTGCAACGTTAGCAGATGCTATTAAAGACGGAAGTATTCATGCTGTTACAGTAAAAACCTTTACTAAAGCACAATGGCAACGTGATAAATTGTTTAATATGTAAAGGCATGTAATACTGGTTATACTCAAGTTACTTCAAAATGCATTTTGAAGTAGCTTGAGTCTATATAGTCAATTTATTTTATTCATTTATAAGTAAGAAGTAAGCCATTTTGGACGCATTTAAAGTTATTGGTGGTCAGCCACTACGTGGTGAAGTCACCATTTCAGGGGCTAAAAACGCCGCACTCCCTATTTTAATGTCAGCACTATTATCAAAAACACCTATTGTTTTTAGTAATGTACCTCAACTGAATGACATTTTAACCACCGTAAAATTATTAGGTCAATTAGGCGCTAAAACCCAGTGGCTAAATGATGAAACCTTAAGTATTGATGCGAGCAATATTACTGAATGTTGTGCTCCTTATGATTTAGTAAAAACCATGCGCGCTTCTATTTTAGTGCTTGGTCCATTACTTGCCCGCATGGGACATGCTGAAGTATCTTTACCTGGTGGATGTGCTATTGGTGCTCGCCCAGTGAATTTACATATTCAGGGCTTAAAAGCGATGGCTGCTGATATAGATGTTGAAAATGGCTATATTGTGGCTAAGAAACAAGGTCGTCTTGCCGGCGCCAATATCTTTATGGATCTTGTCAGTGTTACGGGAACAGAAAACTTAATGATGGCTGCTGCATTAGCTGATGGTACGACAGTTATTGAAAATGCTGCGCGAGAACCTGAAGTTGTTGATCTTGCCAATTGCCTTATTAGTATGGGCGCAAAAATTACGGGTGCAGGTACTAATACTTTAACAATTGAAGGCGTTGAAGAACTTCGTGGAACTGAATATCGCGTAATGCCTGACAGAATTGAAACGGGCACTTTTCTTGTTGCTGCAGCGGTTACGCAAGGGAAAGTGAAGTGTTTAAATACTGACCCCTCAGTGCTAGAAGCAGTATTGTCGAAGTTAACTGAAGCAGGCGCTGACATTACTACAGGCGAAAATGCTGATGGGGAAGGGTGGATAGAACTTTCCATGACTCAAAAACCTAAAGCAGTTAATGTTAAAACCGCACCGCATCCAGCATTTCCTACCGACATGCAGGCACAATTTATGACGTTGAATGTGCTAGCAGAAGGCACAGCAACGGTAATTGAAACTATTTTTGAAAATCGTTTTATGCATGTACCTGAATTACAACGCATGGGCGCAGATATCGCACTTGAAGGTAATACTGCTATAGTTAGGGGTGTTGATTCACTCAATGGCGCTCAAGTTATGGCAACTGATTTACGTGCTTCAGCAAGTTTAGTGATTGCGGGTTTGGTTGCTAAAACAGAGACGCAAGTCGATCGTATTTATCATATTGACCGTGGGTATTTACGTATAGAAGATAAATTACAAGCATTAGGTGCAGATATCACGCGTATTAATATCGATTAATGCTTCGACTGCTCATACTTCGCGCTCAGCATGAACGGCGGTGTATATCTGTTCGGCTGTATATATTCCGTTTACCTGTGCATATTCCGTTTGCCTGTGCATATTCCGTTTGTCCTGAGCCGGTCGAAGGAAGCTTGTCGCCCTTCGACTATTCGTTCCTCATGCTCAGGATGAGCGGATATTTTTCATTTGTCACCTTTTTGATAGGCTAAATTGCCCAAAATAACCAGCACACTCTGCCTACTTCAAATTAAAATTCCTGCTCAAACTTATCATTAAAATAAAGCTAACTATAATAACTACAGATAGTATTAGTTTGAATAACTACAAATAGTACTAGTTTTCACTTTTGAGGATTCTCCATGCTTTTCACTGGCTCGTTAACTACTGATTGCCCTATTCGTCAAAAAATCCGTGAATTTTATCGTATTGATGAAAATGTTGCTGTTGATCATATTCTTCCTTTTGCTGAGATAAATGTTAGTGCTAGAAGCCGTGCTTGGGAACGCGCGCGTAAAATAGTTTTACAAATCCGTGATGATCAATCAGGCAATGGCGCTATTGATGCATTATTAAATGAATATTCACTGTCTACAGAAGAAGGCGTGGTATTAATGTGTTTAGCTGAAGCTTTGTTACGTGTACCTGATAAGCACACACAGGATGCGTTAATACGCGATAAAATTTCTCACGGTCAATGGAGTACACACTTAGGCTCCAGTGATTCTCTTTTTGTTAATGCTTCCTCATGGGGGTTATTGATTACTGGCTCTATGGTTGATTATGCCGACAAACGTAAACAAGATAGGTTTGGTTTATTGAAAAAAACACTCGGTCGATTAGGTGAGCCTGTTATTAGAAAGTCGATGAACTATGCCATGAAAATTATGGGTGAGCAGTTTGTTATGGGAGAAACTATTGATGCGGCAACTAACCGTGCGGCAACAAAAGAGCAACAAGGTTATGTTTATTCTTATGACATGCTTGGCGAAGGCGCTCGTACCATGGCTGATGCAGATCGATATTTAAAATCCTACCAAGACGCTATTAAATCTATAGGTCAGGTAGCTTTGGCATCAGGTAAAAATGATCCCCGTCGAGTGCCAGGCATTTCAGTAAAATTATCGGCTATCCACCCACGTTATGAATTTACCCATAAATCACGAGCGATGGCTGAAATAGTCCCTAAATTGAAAGCTCTTTGTTTGCAGGCCAAGCAGTATAATATTGGTCTAACGATTGATGCTGAAGAATCTGAGCGTTTAGAACTTTCATTAGATATTATTGAAGCCGTTTTTACTGATACCGATTTAGGCGATTGGCAAGGCTTTGGAATGGCACTACAAGCGTATCAAAAACGTGCCATGTTTGTCGTTGAATGGCTTCGAGCACTAACGCTACGAACTAACCGTCGTATGATGGTACGGCTAGTAAAAGGTGCTTATTGGGATACTGAGATTAAAAATGCCCAAAAAGATGGTATGGCTCATTTCCCTGTATTTACCCGTAAATCATCCACTGATGTTTCTTATCACGCCTGTGCCAATAAGCTACTTGATTATCGCGATAGTATTTATCCGCAGTTTGCTACGCACAATGCCTATACCGCCGCCACTATAGTTGAGTTAGCGGGTGATGATAAGCAAGGTTTTGAATTTCAATGTTTACATGGAATGGGAGATTCCTTATATGATCAAATTGTTGCTGGTGAGGGTATTCAATGTCGTATTTATGCACCTGTGGGGCATCATGAAGATTTACTGGCTTACCTAGTACGTCGGCTATTAGAAAACGGAGCTAACTCTTCATTTGTTAATGCCATTGTAGATGAAGCGAGACCGGTGGAGTCGTTACTTGAAGATCCCGTTGAGAAAACCCAGCGCTTGAAAATAAAATATAATAAGCAAATTATCATGCCTATTGATTTGTACCGTGATGAAAGTAAGCGTAGTGAGTGTGATGTTTTAGCAAGTAGAGATAATTCAAAGGGTTTAGATTTAACTGATATTAACGAAATAATGCCTTTAAAGTCAGCGTTAGATAATTGGTTTGTTGGTCATTTACTTAATAAAAATGAAGTACCAGAGGGCGCTAATGCTGTAAAAAACCCTGCCAAGCATAGTGAAATAATAGGCTTTCATTATCATCACTCTGAAGATGATATACGGTCTTTGATAGACAAAGCTGAGAGTGCTTTTACTTCATGGTCAACAACATCTGTGAATGAGCGAGCGGCTTTGCTGTATCGTATCGGTGATATTTTAGAACGTCATATGAATGAGTTAATTGCCCTTTGCATTAAAGAAGCGGGAAAAACGGCTCAAGATGGTATTGATGAAGTACGAGAAACAGTTGATTTTTGCAGATATTATGCTGCGCGTGCCATTGAATTAAGTGCAGATGAAAGGATAGAAGCCCGTGGTGTAGTCTTATGTATTAGCCCATGGAATTTTCCGTTAGCGATATTTTTAGGGCAAGTGGCAGCCGCTATTGTTACCGGTAATACGGTAATAGCAAAACCAGCAGAGCAAACTGGGCTAATTGCTTTACGCGCTATTGAGTTGATGCACTCGGTGGGTTTACCGATAAATGTAGTGCAAGCGGTCATTGCGCCAGGACGTGTTGTTGGCTCGGTCATTGTGCCAGATGAACGTGTTGCTGCAGTAATGTTTACTGGCTCTACTGAAACAGGAACCCGTATTTCACAATCCTTAGCTAAGCGCGGTGGTGATCAAGTGCCATTCATCGCTGAAACAGGTGGCCAAAACTGCATGATAGTTGATTCAACGGCTTTACCTGAGCAAGTAGTCGATGATGTTATCTCATCGGGCTTCCAATCAGCAGGCCAACGATGTTCAGCATTAAGAGTATTATTTCTACAAGAAGATATTGCCGATAAAGTTATTACAATGCTTAAAGGCGCCTTAGCTGAGTTACACGTTGGTGATCCTGCAAGATTAAGTACTGATATTGGCCCGGTTATCGATCAAAAAGCCCTTGATGCCCTTAATGCTCACAGTGATTATATGCAAACCAATGGCAAGTTATTGTATCAGTGTGCTTTATTTGATGGCAAAGCTGATGAAAATAATACTGATAAAGATGGTCACTTCTTCTTTGCCCCACGTTTGTATGAAATTAGTGATATTGATGTATTAACTAAAGAGGTTTTTGGTCCTTGCGTGCATATTGTTCGTTTTAAAGGCAATGAAATTGAACAAGTTGTTGAAAAAGTTAATGGCACAGGTTTTGGTTTAACGATGGGTATTCATACGCGTATTGAACACCGAGCTATAGAATTAGCTAAACTATCACGTGCGGGAAATGTATACATAAACCGTAACATGATTGGCGCTATTGTGGGTGTGCAACCCTTTGGCGGTCGTGGTCTTTCGGGTACTGGTCCTAAAGCAGGAGGACCAAATTATTTAACACGTTTGGTCAAAGAAAAAGTCACGACAAATGAAGAACAGTTTAACTTTTTACCTTCGCAAGTGATTACTTTAACGGGTGATAATAGCGCACAGCGAGAAGCTAAACGACTAATGAATCAGGCAGAAAAATCAGAAAAAAAATGGCGTGTAAGCGAGATAAATACGCGTATTTCTTATGTCCGTCAGTTATTAGCTAAAATTGCTCATGTGGAAATTGTAGATGATCTGGCCGATGATCTAAATCGCACGTTATCTTCGGCACGTGATCAGTTAATTAATATTGAAAAATGTCTTAAAAAACCGAAGATATTACCCGGGCCGACTGGTGAATCGAATAGACTTTATTTAGAAAATAGAGGGGTAATCATTTGTTTTGCTGATGAAAAGGTTAGTTTTCATTTTTGGGTAATGTCATTAGTGACTGCATTAGCGACGGGTAATAGTGTGGTAACCGTTGTGACTGATTTGTTTTATGAAGAAGCGTTAGCGTTTAGAGATAAATTTATATCGACAGGCGCTGATCAGGGAGTATTTCAAGTAGCTAAATCAGGCCACTTAGAAACGATGCTAGCGCACTCTGCATTAGCGGGCGTTGTGGTTGAAAGCCATTGTGACCGTAAACATTACATGAGTGAAAAATTAGCGCAACGTAGTGGTGCTATATTACCTGTAATAACCTCTGAATATTTTGATAAGCTAATTCAGCGATTGCTAACAGAGAAAACTATTAGTATTGATACCACCGCATCTGGCGGTAATACTTCGTTAATGACGCTAGTTGAAGAAGAGGAAGTGTAGTTATGTTACGCACTCAAGTGTAAGCATGATTTAGTCGTTGGCATCATAAAATTATTATAAGTCTCTGTTTGTCTGTTTGTCTGTTGGCGAAAGTGTGCAAAGCGCTAGGGTTCTCTTCATGAATATTTGAAGTATCGCTTGAACTTGGCTGCATATAAATATCAAACATTTTTTGCTGTTGCTGGTCATAGGCATGGGTTAAGTCCATATCTTTTGTCGCTTGGTAGCTAAATTTTATATTCTCAGCCTGTTCAGCAAGTTTTGCATTCACTTGATCATGTAAGGTATTTGTTTGTTCTTTTGTTAGTCAATTATTTTTATCCATATTCTCGATAATTAAGTTGGCAAATTTGTTCTGTTGCATTGAACTGTAGCTACTAGTCGTTGTTGAAGTTACACGTTGAATTGTCATTCTCTTAGCCTTCTGGTAATAATTTATATTGCTATATTAACTGAAAGAAGAAAGGTAACTGTGTCACTTTGTAATGAATAAGTTATGAAATGTTAGTGGCGTAAATTGGTAATAACATCTAGTTCACATTATCGTGTAATTGGAAGTAATTGGAAGTAATTGGAAGTAATTGGAAGTAATTGGAAGTAATTGGAGGTAATTGGAGGTAATTGGTTAATCTATTTGGTATTGTTGTTTCACTTCTTTAATGGCATGTAAACGTGCTTTTTCCATTGCTTCTTTAATTGCTATTCCCTTTAGGCCTTGCTCCACAAAGGCTTTTGCATTGACCTTCGTTGCCGCTTGCGCAGCGTCTTTTAAGTATTGCTCTTGTGGATAAGGTTTATTTTCAAAACCAAGACGACCAAGAAAATCACTTTTACAGGCGATTAGGAAATCATCAAAATCTTGAGGTTTACGCCAAACATCTAACTGATTAAATATTCGTAGTAAGGTGCTAGATTTTAGTTGAAAAGCCTTATGACAATGTAAATGATGCTCACATACTTTTAAGGCGAGTTGCTTACAGTAAGTCGGCACTTTCAGTTGTTCAGAAATTTTCTCTACTAAAGGAAGACCAGATTTTTCATGCCCGCGATGACTCGGCCACTGATCGCTCATAGTTAACCCTTTGCCAAGGTCATGGCACAAAGCGGCGAAGCGAATAGCTATTTTATTTTTATGATTAGCGGTTAGTAAAACGGCTTGCTGTAATACCATCATGGTATGATCACCGCTACAAATTTCAGGATGCCATTGTGCAGGGTTAGGAACTCCCCATAAAATATCAAGTTCAGGCCATAGCGCTTTCAGTGCTTGGCATTGGTGCAATACTTGAAAGAATATTTCAGGGTGTTGTTCATTGGCAGTTTCTTCAGCTTCTCCCCCAGCACTTCCTTCATCGTCGTCTTCAGATAGGGCACGCTGCATTTCTTGCCATACTCGCTCGGCGCTTAAAGTGGCTAGTTCGCCGCTATTACTAATTTGTGTCATTAAGATAAGTGTTTCAGCTGCGATGGTAAAACCATCGTTGTGATAACGGGCAGCAAAGCGCGCGACACGTAATACTCTTAGAGGATCTTCAATAAAAGCATTACTTACGTGGCGTAATATCCTATTTTCTAAATCTTTTTTTCCATGGTAGGGATCGATGATAGTACCATTTTTACTCATTGCCATAGCATTAACAGTAAGATCTCGTCGTAACAAATCTTGTTCAATAGTTACATCGGGTGCTGCGTAACAATCAAAACCTGTGTAGCCTTGTCCTTGCTTACGTTCAGTACGAGCTAGTGCATATTCTTGTTTGGTTTTTGGGTGTAAAAAAACAGGGAAATCTTTGCCTACTTGCTTAAAGCCTAGCAACAACATTTGTTCAACGGTTGCGCCAACAACTAAATAATCATTATCTTTTACTGCTCTATTTAATAGTTTGTCACGGACAGCACCACCCACAAGATAAATATCGAGAGTTGATGTGTCTGTTGCTAAGTGAGTAGTATTAGTTGACAAAAATATTCCTAAAATATGTACTGAATTAAGTGATACCAATTAAATTAATTAATGGGTCTAATTTTAATGAATATAAATTTTCAAGAACAAGGCGCTTGATTGACCAATAGCGGGCTATTGGGATTGAAAGCAACAATGTTATTGGATATTTAGACCATTTAAAAAGATCAGTTAGTTAGTTTGATTGGTATAAAAGTTTATCACAACTTTTGACTAAGTATGAGCGTAATTCGTAGACATACCTTCAGCAAAAGGTTAGTTTCATAAATAGCACTTTTTACACTTCACCTTTGAGCAATAACGTCGCTTTATGTATACAAATTTTTTTTCGTTAAGTGAGTTACCTTTTTCAATCGCGCCCGATCCTAAATACTTATTTATGAGTGATCGGCATCGTGAAGCGCTGACACATTTAACTCATGGTTTGGGTGGCTCTAATGTCAGTAGTAATGGTGGTTTT
Source organism: Candidatus Colwellia aromaticivorans (assembly GCF_003333305.1). Classification (GTDB taxonomy): domain Bacteria; phylum Pseudomonadota; class Gammaproteobacteria; order Enterobacterales; family Alteromonadaceae; genus Colwellia; species Colwellia aromaticivorans. The sequence goes on from NZ_QOLD01000095.1 coordinate 54,249, forward strand.
GTTTTACTAACGGGTGAAGTGGGAACGGGTAAAACGACCGTGAGTCGTTGTTTAATGGCTGATTTACCTGAAAACACACAATTAGCATTCATTTTAAATCCAACTTTATCAAGCCAAGAATTACTGGCAACCATTTGTGATCAGCTAAAAATCCGTTATCGTAAAACAGGTGCTACGTTAAAAACATTAACGGATAAAATTTCTGAAAAATTACTGAAAAATCATGTTGATGACATCAATACTTTATTGATTATTGATGAAGCACAGCACTTAGAGCCGCAGGTATTAGAACAATTGCGCCTGTTAACTAATTTAGAAACAAATACAAACAAATTATTACAAGTGATTCTAATTGGGCAGCCTGAACTTCAACAGTTACTGAAACGTCGTGATTTACGACAATTAGCGCAACGAATTACAGCGCGTTATCACTTACTGCCCCTAGACAAAAATGAGTTAGCTTTGTATATCAAACACCGTTTATCAGTGGCTGATTGTCATAGAGCTCTTTTTAATAAAAGTGCTATTGCTGCTATTCATCAATTATCGCAAGGCATTCCAAGGTTAATTAACTTGATTTGCCATAGTGCCTTGATGGAGGCATACAATAGTAATAATGCCGTGATTGATAAAAAAATAGTACTTAAAGCAGCAAGTCAGGCTTTAGGGGATGATTTTTTGCCGCCTATTTGGTGGCAGCATAAAAATATGAAGACAGCCTTGATTACTAGTATGTTATTTGTGGTGTTGATAACGGGATTTTGGCTTGGACAAACAGAACTATCGTTGGTAGCTAATAGCGAGTTACCCAAAAAGGCAGCAGAACAAGTAATCCCTGTTAAGGTTGAACCACAAAAAATACAACAAGCAGCGCTGAAAAATGAACCAGAAGAAATAGTAACTGCTTTGAATTCAAATAATAAAGTTATTGTGCCAATAACAGAAACGCTCGTTAAAAAAGAACCGGAACAAAAAGTTGTTTCAGCAGAGCTAAATACAACCGTGACACATGAAGCTAAAGTAGATGATAACTATCAAATTGAAGCCGTTAAAGGTGTTTCTGATGACTTGTTAGCGCGTTTTCAGATGGCGATGGATGAAACCAAAGATCAGCCAGTTTTATCCCAGAAAGCTGAAGTAACCAATAGCGTTGCTAGTGAAGTTCAGTCACTAACACAAATGCCTGCATGGGTACAAAATGGTGTGCCGAGTTTACATGTAGAACAGCATATTTATGCATCAAATGGTCAAGGATGGGTAAATGTAAATGGCAGAGATAGATATCAAGGGGATATGATAACGGCAGAGCTACAACTGACAGAGATATTACCTCAACAAATTATTTTGAAATATAGAGGTGAAGTATTTAGCTTACCAGCGCTGACTAATTGGTAGGTGTTAGTTACAAGTAGATAAGTAGATGAGTGATGAATAAGAGTGCTCTGATTATCACCGTTCATGAGGGTGTAAATTAAACTGTGTAAATACCCGTTCATCCTGAGCGCGAGGCACGAGCAGTCGAAGGACAACTCGTAACTCAATACTTATACCCGTTCCAGCTGAATCATGCATCTTCAAGTGGAGCGGGTATATGCTACTGCCAGCTTGGCATTTTACTTTCAAAAGCTTCGATGGTCTCAAGCTTATTTAATGTCCAACCGACACTATCAACACCTTCTTCTAGACAATACTTGTGAAACTTACCTAGTTCAAAGCTAAAGCTAACTTTAGCGCCACTTTCATTAATGAAAGAAACGTTATTATTTGCTAAATCAACCGTTAAGTTTAGTTTTGCACCTTGAGCTTGAGCGAATAATTGATCAATTTCATCTTCGCTTAATTTAATCGGTAAAAGACCAATGTTAATACAATTCCCGTAAAATATATCAGCAAAGCTAGGTGCAATAACGATTTTAAAGCCAAATTCTTCTAATGCCCAAGGTGCATGTTCACGACTAGAGCCACAGCCAAAATTTTCACGAGCAAGTAAGATACTAGTGCCTTTATATTCAGGTTTGTTTAATACAAACTCAGGATTTGGCTCTTTGCCACTGTGATCAAGATAACGACTATCGTGAAATAAATGTATACCAAAACCAACACGTTCAGTTTTTTGTAAAAATTGCTTTGGAATGATTTGATCGGTATCGACATTAGCGATATCTAATGGCACAACCAAGCCAGTATGTGTGGTAAATTTTTCCATGATGGAACCTTTAATTATTTGCTTGTCATCCTCGAGGTGTCTTAATCGGGGATCCAGTTTTTAAATCGAGATTCCGGCTTAAGATACAACCGGAATGACGGTTCTTTTATTTATTTAAATCGACAAAATGACCGGCAATCGCTGCTGCTGCTGCCATTTCTGGGCTGACTAAGTGAGTACGACTTCCGCGTCCTTGTCGACCTTCAAAATTACGGTTACTCGTTGAAGCACAACGGTCACCTTCTTCAAGTACATCGTCGTTCATACCTAAACACATTGAACAACCTGGTAGGCGCCACTCAAAACCAGCATCAGAAAATACTTTATCTAAGCCTTCGTTTTCTGCCTGCGCTTTTACGCGATATGAACCAGGAACAACAATAGCATCTATTGAACTTTGCACACTTTGGCCTTTGGCGGTGTAATCTTTAACAACACTTGCAGCAGCTCTAAGATCTTCAATGCGTGAGTTAGTACAAGAGCCGATAAAAACTTTGTTAACGCTAATATCTGTAATTTTAGTACCGGCGATTAGGTCCATGTAAGCTAAAGCGTTTACACATGACTCTTTCTCAGTAGGGTCATTAAAATCATCAGGAGAAGGGACAATACCATCGATACTAGTGACTTGTCCGGGGTTAGTACCCCAGGTAACTTGTGCTTTAATATCTTTCGCTTCAAGCGTGATAATGCTGTCGAATATGGCATTATCATCTGATTTTAGTTGCTTCCAATCATTAACCGCTTGTTGCCAAATATCGCCTTTCGGGGCATATTCTCTACCTTCAACATAATCAAACGTGGTTTGATCAGGGGCAACTAAACCAGCTTTTGCGCCAAACTCTATGCTCATGTTACATACAGTCATGCGTTCTTCCATACTTAATGCTTCAATAGCTTCACCGCAATATTCAACTACATAACCAGTTGCGCCAGCACTGCCAGTTTTGCCTATGATGGCAAGAATAATATCTTTTGCGCTTATTCCTTTGCCAACATTGCCTTTTACTTCTACCTTCATGGTTTTAGCTTTTGTTTGACGCAAGGTTTGTGTAGCAAAAACATGCTCAACTTCAGAAGTACCAATACCAAAAGCTAATGCGCCAAATGCACCATGAGTTGCGGTATGAGAATCACCACAAACAATAATAGTACCAGGTAAAGTTAAACCAAGCTCAGGCCCCATAACATGAGCGATACCTTGGTTTTTATGTCCCATACCAAATAACTCAATGCCAAAGTCTTTACAGTTTTTTTCTAGCGCGCGTAATTGATTAGCAGCGCCTTCACCAGCAGCATCAATTTTGATAGAGCGAGTTGAAATATTGTGATCCATGGTCGCTATCGTACGCTCAGGATGGCGCACAGGACGATTATGAAAACGCAAATTAGCAAAGGCTTGCGGTGAAGTTACTTCGTGAATTAAATGACGGTCAACGTAAAGCAATGGTGTTTCACCTGCTTTTTCTTCTACTAAATGCGTTTGCCATAATTTTTCATATAATGTTTGTGGTGCAGTACTGGTTGTCATGTTAAGCGCTCTCTTTTTTCTGGGCAGTAATGTGTTGACAGATATAATCACCAACTTCGCTGGTGGTTTTTGCATTTTCTCTTTCACCTGCGGGTAATAAGTCAGCAGTTAATATGCCGTTATCTAAAGCGCTAGCTACTGCTTCTTCAATCGCATTTGCTGCAGCATCTTCATTTAAACTATAACGAAGCATTAATGCCGCTGATAAAATTTGTGCTACAGGGTTGGCAATGCCCATACCTGCTATATCTGGCGCACTTCCGCCTGCAGGCTCATACATGCCAAAGCCTTGTGCATTCAGACTTGACGAAGGTAATAAGCCCATAGAGCCTGTGATCATCGCGCAGATGTCAGATAAAATATCACCGAACAAGTTTGGACATAACATAACGTCAAATTGATTAGGATCGCGCACTAATTGCATTGCCGCGTTATCAACATATAAATGCTCTAATTCTACTTCAGGGTATTCAACGGCAACTTCTTCAACGACTTGACGCCATAATTGACTGGTAGCTAAAACGTTAGCTTTATCTACTGACGTTACTTTGTTATCACGTTTTTTCGCTGCTTGAAAAGCCATATGAGCAATACGTTTTATTTCACGACGTGAATAAAACATAGAATCGAAACCTGTTTCTTCTTCGCCTTCGCCTCTACGACCTTTTGGCTCACCAAAATAAATATCGCCAGTCAATTCGCGAATCACTAATACATCAAAACCTTGCTCTGAAATGTCACTACGTAAGGTTGATAGTGATGACAGGGCAGGCTGCAATGTTGCTGGGCGCATATTACAAAATAATTCAAAACGAGAACGTAAATTTAACAGTGCACAACGCTCTGGTTGTTCGGTTGGTGGTAAATTTGCCCACTTAGGGCCACCGACAGAGCCAAATAAAATGGCGTCACTTTCTTCACAACCTTTCATGGTTGCATCAGGTAGAGCATTGCCGTGAATATCAATAGCAGCGCCACCGACATCATAATCTTTAGTGTTAATTTCTAACTCAAATTTGGCTGAAATAGCGGTTAACACTTTTTTAGCTTCAACCATTACTTCTGGGCCGATACCATCACCGGCTAAAATTGCTATATTGGACATGTTCTTGGTAACCTTTTAATTTTAAATTTATTACAAAAAACGGATCTTCGATCAGGCACTTCGAAGATGACAACAGTAAAGCCGTCATTCCCGTGGTGTTTTAATCGGGAATCCATTGTTTTTGTTTGTTATTTTTCTGCTTTCAATTCTGCAATAGTCATGGCGCGGCGGATGCTATTCAAGGCATGAATAAGTGCTTGTCCTGATGCTTCAATAACATCGGTTTCTAAACCATAGCCATGGAAGTTTCTGCCTTGCCAAGTGATAACTAAATCAGCTTGACCTAAACCATCTTCACCTGAGCCTTTATTTGATATTTTATAATCACTTACGTCGAACTCAATATCAACAGTTTGCTTGATAGCTTGATATAAAGCATCAACTGGTCCATTGCCTGTAGCAGCGTGAACTTTACTTTCTTCAGTATCACCAGAGATTAATTTAATACTCGCAGTAGCAAAATCACCATCACCACATTGCACTTTTATATTTTCCAAGCGGTAATAATCTTTCAAATCTTTTTGTTGTAATTTAAAGACTAACGCTTCTAAATCATCATCGAATACCTGGCCTTTTTTATCTGCTAATGCTAAAAAATCAGCGTAAAGTTCTTCGATATCATAATCATTTTCTTTATAACCTAAACTTTCCATTCGGTGGTTAATTACATGGCGACCACTGCGTGAGGTAAGGTTTAATTTTGTTTTAGCAATACCGACACTTTCAGGCGTCATTATTTCATAAGTATTACTGGCTTTTAACATGCCGTCTTGATGAATGCCTGATGAGTGGCTAAAAGCATTTCCACCAACAATGGCTTTATTTAATTGCACGGGCATATTGCATAACGTACTGACTAACTTAGAGGTACGAGCAATCTCTTGATGGTTAATATTAGTATTTACGCCTAATAATGCCTGGCGAGTTTGCATGATCATTGCTACTTCTTCTAAAGAACAATTACCAGCACGCTCACCAATACCATTAATTGTACATTCAATTTGACGAGCACCCGCTTGTACTGCCGCCATAGAATTAGCTACGGCTAGCCCTAAGTCGTTATGACAATGTACAGAAATAATTGCTTTATCAATATTAGGTACGCGGTTGAATAAGTTGGTGATAATGCCTTGGAATTCAAATGGCAAAGTATAACCGACCGTATCTGGAATATTTACGGTCGTTGCACCTGCATCAATGGCTGCTTCAACCATACGACATAAATTATCAATTGGCGTTCGACCCGCATCTTCACATGAAAATTCCACATCGTCAGTAAATCTACGTGCATATTTTACCGCGTGCACAGCCATGGCTTGTACATCAGAAAATTCTTTTTTTAATTTTTGCTGTACATGAACATCAGAAGTAGAAATAAAAGTATGAATACGAAATTGATCAGCTACTTTTAATGCCTGTGCACACGCATCAATATCAGCTTCAACGGCACGTGCTAAGCCACAAACACGGGCATTTTTAATGGTACGGGCAATTTCCTGTACTGACTCAAAGTCACCGGGTGAAGATACTGGAAAGCCAACTTCCATAATATCAACGCCTAAACGCTCAAGTGATAAAGCTATTTGTAGTTTTTCATGTACTGATAAGCTAGCGTTTAATGCTTGCTCGCCATCGCGCAAGGTTGTATCGAAAATAATGACATTGTCATTTGTTGCTGCTTTATTACTCATTTGCTTATCCTTTATATGCCTAATTGTTGTTTGCTAATTATGTATTGAAGCTAACTAACGCATAGACGTAAAAAAACCCGCGTTAATTAGCGCAGGTTTCATTTGAATATCTTATTTGTTTATCTCTAATAAATGAAGTAATTAAATAAGCAATAAAACCTAACCGCGCATGATGAGTGCGAGGAGGTTGAATGTAGAGTGCTTTATTAATTTTATCATTTTATTGGGTAAACTATCTGTTCAAAAATTACTATGTACATATTAATAACGCATATGCTCTAACACTGTCAAATGAAATATTATTAAGTGCTAGATAAATTAGTTATATGTCGCTTAATACTAGAGATTATACTCAACCATAAAAGAGGCATTGAAATCTGTTTCATCACTAATATCATTATCAAAAGTTGACTGGCTTATCTCTGCGGCTAAGGTAAAACGCCAGTTTTTATAATCATGCAGAACACTACTTGATACCATCCAAACTTGTTCGGCAATACTGGTCACGGTATTGCCAATGATTGGGTTGTCAGGGGCTTTGTCTTGATTATCATAATTTAAATCTAAATAACGTATTTTGGTAGTGAGCCGCGTATTTGTATCGAGCTGAGAAAAAGCGCCTAACACATAGGTTTTCGCATCGTTCTCATAAGTGCTACCAATAGTACGGCCATTATAACGCATACCTGTTTGATAACTTGAGTGCTCATAATAACAATCACCAATATTATCTCTCTCTCCACAATCAGCCAAACTATCAGCTAATTCGATAAATATGGTGCTTGGCTTGCCAAAAATAGCTAAATGAGCGTCAAAGCCAACTTGGGGTTGTGCTTTGGTAACATATTTTAGCGTGCCTTCAGCACCGTCTTCGGCAAATTTTTGTCCGTAAACGCTCATCGGAATATTAAACAAATTAAAACTATAACGTAAATCATAGCCTGCTTGTTGATTCGCAGGGTTTGGCGTGTTTTCATTACAAACTACATCATCAATACCACAGTTAGTTTTACCAAGCAGTACATCGCCAAAAGTTGATAAACTTTGAGAACGACCATCGCCACCCCATTGCGCTAAGCGAGTAATGCCTAATTCTAAATTTTTAAACGGCTTTAAATTTAATCTAAACCCCCACAATAAGGTGTTTTTAACTACACGTTCATCATCCATTTTTCCCATAAAACTGGTTACAGTCCATGGAATATCAAATTCAGTAAAAGGCACAATAAATGGTTCGGCTGATTTACGTGAAATCGCGAGTGCCGTAATTGGGCGAGCATTATTGGTTAAGCTTAAACTCGTATCCCAAGTTGGACCATACCAGCGATTTTGTCGCCCCAAAGAAATTACCCAATTACCAACAAATGCGGCAATATAGCTTTCATCTAAACGGGTCTTTTCGCCATCAATAGGATCATGGGTATAGCTTGGAGCAAACTTAGCAGCAAAATTTTCGAACAGTATACTTGAGTGTACACTGGCACTATTTTTATCGCTGACTTGATCGCCAAAACTGGTAAAACGCTTATTTTCAACACCTACTTGCGCTTTTAAACGTGTTTGGTTGCGATTGGCTAGCTTAAATTGATGATTAATATAATGATAAGCGCTTTGCTGATTTGAACTTAAATTATCGAGGGCGATACTTTTAATATCGCGAATAATATCGTTCCACATTAACGGGTAAGTAGTTACTGGAGTAATGATATGACCAGTGTCAGCAAGTAGTTGAATATTAGCTTTTAAGTAAATGTCTGAAGTGTCTATCCAAGGTTCAGCTAAAGAGTGCGTGCTTAAGGTTATACCTGCCGCTAAAATTAGCGCAGTAAAGAGTGAGTTAGAAGATAGCATGCTAGGAAATACCCATTTAATAATTTTACAATTCCATTTGATTTCATCATGGAAATATACATTAACGCAGAAAAACTGGATTATACGTGTTTTCATCGCTGTTATATAGAGGTAAAATGGTGATAATTAACAGGTCTTTATTTCATTAGATAAGTTGAATGTTTCATGTCTGCAAAACGCTATTTGTTTTATATTTCTCAAAATTACTCTTATGCTATTTTACGACCTTTGCAAAATATTATTTTAGCGAGAGGCGATCAAGTTGCTTGGTTTTTAGAGGGCAAAGAAGTTAATGCGAGTTATTTATTAGCAAATGAAATACAGCTTAAGTCGGTAAACGCAGTACAGCAATATAAAGCCGATGTGGTCTTTATTCCGGGAAATGTGGTACCTAGTTTTATTTCTGGCATTAAAGTAGGTGTATTTCATGGATTTAATTCTGGAAAATTAAATAGACGCGGTTTTGAAGATCACTTTAATATTCGTGGATGTTTTGATTTATATTGCACTCAAGGCCCTAACACTACCTTACCTTTTATTGAGCTTGCAAAACAACATCAACACTTTTCAGTGAAGCAAACGGGTTGGCCAGCTTTAGATCCTTTATTTGATTTAACCAATGTTAGTAAAGGGGCGAAACCAATCATTTTAATGTGTTCTACTTTTTCTAGAGCATTGACTTGCGCACCTCACTTGTTTGAAACCGTCAAACGTTTAAGTGAAAGTGGTAAATGGCAATGGCTGATCCAGTTTCATCCTAAAATGCCAAAAGAGATTATTGAGCAATATAAAAGCCTCGAAAGTGGAAGCTTATCCTTTATTGAAACTGATAATGTTATTCCTTTATTACAACAAGCAGACGTAATGGTTTGTGATACCTCATCTGTATTAATGATGTTTTTAATGTTGAATAAACCCGTGGTAACTTTTAATAATATTTCACCACAAGATTATATGGTTGATATTAATGATGAAGATAAATTAGAAGAAAGCATTGAATATGCGCTTTCTTATCCTGCTGAATTAAAAGCTAAAGTTGAGTGCTTTATTAAGGACACTCATCCTTATGTTGATGGCGAATCCTCACAACGAGTGTTAGCAGCTGCTGATGAGTTGTTAGCAGGGCAAAATGTGGCGGTAAAAAATAAGCCGCTAAATTTATTAAGGCGTTTTAAAATGCGTAAAAAGTTAAAATATTGGCAATTGTAAACCTAGGATTATTTTTTAATCAGACTTAAAAAATATTCTTCCATATTAATAACTGTTTTAGTATGAGACATCTTGTTCGTAATTACGTTTGTGGCGTTATTAGTAAGTTTTTTTAATGTTGCTTTATCGTTATAAAGTAATCTTATTTTTTCGGCAATAGCACTAGCATCACCAATAGGTACTAGATAGCCGTTAACTCCATTTTCTATCGTTTCTAAAACCCCATCATTGGCTGAAGAAACTACTGGTGTGCCATTAGATAAAGATTCTAAAACGGTTCTGGTTAAGCCTTCTTTACTTAATGAAGGAAGAATGAGCAAATCACAGGCTTTGGCAATGGCTGGTACATCACTTCTAAAGCCTGTTAGTATAATGCGCTCCGCCATGCCTGAGTTTTTAATTTGATCAATAAACGGTTGTTTTTCTATATCATCGCCAACCAAAATAATTCTTAAATCGATAATATCACTTAGCTCTTTTGTTGCTTCAAGTAAAATGTGCGTACCTTTATGAGGCCTTGGGCTACCAACACATAAGATGTTGAAATACTTATCATCACTACCAAGTGTCGTTAAATCTATAGCGGGATCTTGATACCAACTTAAATCATGACCCTTGTAAATAGTTACTATTTTTCTTTTTATCGAGCTTCTGACTTTGTTTTTTACGTTAATAGTTACAGGGCTTGAAACACAGATTACCCCATCAATTCTTGGGTGTAGCATGCAAAGATAATTGCTAGGATCGGTTTTATACATACCACCAGAGGTACCACGATAAGCGATCATTTTTGCTTTGGTACCAATACAGCCAAAAGCGGCGTTAGGGATACCTTTTGATTCAGTGGCATAAACAATATCAATGTCATGTTGCTTGATGTATTGATGAACTTGTTTTATTACCGCCCAACTGTGCTTTTTAAGTGAGGCTAATTCAACGATGGTTATATTGAATTTCTTGTATTCATCAATATAGGCATTGGTCATACAGGTCATTATGGTAATATCGTGACCTGTTTTGGCTAAATCAATGTAGCACTCTGCCTCAGGACGAACAGCATGGTAAGAGCGACCACGGTTGGGAATAACTAATATTTTCATGAGTCCCCTTTATATCAGGCGTTAAATTTATGTGAGAATTTTAGCAAGCAGTTTGATTTCTTTTTCGATATCATTTTGATGATTACCTACAAACAAACCATGTTGATCTATGTATTCAGCGGCTTCCATTGAGCTGCCTATTTCATAATCGAAATACTCTAATACTTGTGAATTTTTAAGAAAGTTACCAGTAACAATAGGGCGGCATTCAATACCATTTTCAGTTAAAAGTTTTACTAATTCAGGGCGTGAATAGGGGGCGTTTTCTTTTAAGACCAATGAAAAACCAAACCAACTACTTTGCCCAGTTTCTTGTTGGATCGTTATGTACGGGTGAGCAGTAAATAATTGCTGGAATAGTTGCGCATTTTTTTGTCTGATGGTAATAAAATCGGGTAATTTCTTTAGCTGTTGAATGCCTAAAGCACCACTCATTTCGAGCGGACGAGCATTATAACCAGGTAGCATAAATTTAAATGACTCTTCAAAAGGATCATCACTTTTTTCACCACTGACTTGATTGAATTTAGGTAAGTTACGGGTCCAGCCGTGGGCACGAATACACAATAAAATGTGATACAACTCTTCGTCGTCGGTAACAATACAGCCACCTTCCATTGTGGCAATGTGATGTGAGAAAAACGAGCTAAAAGTGCCCATAATACCGAAAGTTCCAGCCTGTTTACCCTGTAAAGTAGCGCCCATTGATTCACAATTATCTTCTAATATAAAAATATTTCGTTCACCAATAATCTTTTGCATCCGCTCATAATCATTAGGGTTACCTAGTAGATTTACAGATAAAATGGCTTTAGTTTTATCTGTAATGGCAGCAGAAAGTTTATCCAAATCGATATTTAAGGTATCTCGATCTATATCAACAAACTTCACCTTCAGACCATATTGCTGAAGTGGAAAATAAGTCGTTGACCAAGAAACTACCGGAACAATAATTTCATCACCACGTTGTAGCTTTAGAGCTGAATTTTTGGTGAAAAATAAAGCTGCTATCATCAATAAATTAGCAGTTGAACCAGAGCTGACCATTAGCGCATATTTACTACCAAAAAAAGTAGCAAATTTTTTTTCATATTGTGCGACTTGTTTACCCATGGTGAACATATCTGAGTCGATTACTTTTTGAATCGCTCCATATTCATGTTCATCCCATGTGCTACTTGCTAACGAGTACTTAGTTAGTGAATTGGTCATTATTTTTCTCACTTAAATAAAATTCTATTGTTTTTTCTATACCCGAAGTTAAGCTAGTTTTATGTGACCAACCAAATGCTTTTAGTTTGCTGTCATCAATGAGCTTTTGTTTCATACCAACAGGTTTGCTTAAATCATGTTTGAAAGCGCCTTTATAACCAACAACTTCGGCTATACGCTGATAATATTCATTAATAGTATAATCTGTACCTAGGCCAACATTCATATTTTGTGGCATTCGATCAAAATGCTCAATGGCATAAAAAATAAATTCAGCTAAATCACCAGCATACATAAACTCGCGTCTTGCTTCGCCATCACCCCAAATCTCTATTTCAGCAGTGCTATCTTCTTTAGCTGTAATGATTTTTTTAATTACTGCGGGGATCATATGTGAGTTGTGCTCAGAAAATTTATCGTGATGACCAAATAGGTTACAGGGAATAATCGTCTTGTATAATAACTCAGGTTGCTCTTGATTAATGTATTCACATAAGCGCGTAGCGGCAATTTTAGCTAGGGCGTAACCTTCATTAGTTGGCTCCAGTTCACCTTTTAGAATTAATGTTTCTGATAAAGGGTTTTGTGCATCACGAGGGTACATGCAAGAGCTGCTTAAATTTAAAAACCGCTTAATGGCAAACGTTTTGGCAGAATTGAGTATGTTAAGTCCCATCTGCATATTGTCGACTAAAAATTTTACAGGCTGGGCCATATTAGCTTGAATACCGCCAACAATACCGGCGGCATGAATAATCATTTCAGGTTGATGCTCAGTTAAAAACTTTTGTACCGAGGCATTGTCGAGTAAATTAAGTTCGCTACTGCTAGGTGTTAAAAAATGATGTTTGTGTTGTTTAGCAAGTTCAAGAATGTTTTTGCCAACCATACCATTAGCGCCGGTTAATAATATTTTCATTGTGATAATTACTCTATTCTTGTGCTCTTTACTTTTGAAGGTTATGTGCTTTTAATATTGCTTGTTGTTTAGCTTTACGTAAATCACTCTCGATCATCTCAGCACACATCTCTTCAACGGTGATTTGTGGTACCCAGCCAAGTTTTGCTTTCGCTTTTGATGGGTCACCTAATAGTGTTTCTACTTCAGCAGGGCGGAAATAACGTGGATCTACTTTTACTATTGTATCCCCCACTTGTAGTGCAGGGATATTATCGGCAGTAATTTTACTTACTCGAGCAACCTCATCGATACCTTTTCCACTAAACTCAAGTTCAATACCCGCTTCTTTTGCTGATAGTTTAACAAACTCTCTGACACTAATTTGTTTGCCAGTAGCAATAACAAAGTCGTCAGGCGTCTCTTGTTGCAACATCATCCACTGCATGCGTACATAATCTTTAGCATGCCCCCAATCACGTAAAGCATCCATATTACCTAGGTACAAGCATGACTCTAAACCTTGAGATATATTAGCGATTGCACGGGTAATTTTACGGGTTACAAAGGTTTCTCCACGACGAGGAGATTCATGATTGAATAATATGCCGTTACAGGCATACATACCATAAGATTCACGGTAGTTGACTACTATCCAGTAGGCGTACATTTTGGCTACGGCATAAGGCGATCTTGGATGAAATGGCGTTTTTTCAGTTTGTGGTATTTCTTGAACTTCGCCGTAAAGCTCAGAGGTAGATGCTTGATAAAATCTAGTTTTCTTTTCTAATCCTAAAAAGCGTATGGCTTCTAATAAGCGTAATGTACCCATTCCGTCAACATCAGCGGTATATTCAGGACATTCAAAAGATACAGCTACATGGGATTGTGCACCAAGGTTGTAAACTTCATCAGGTTGTACTTCTTTTATAATACGGGTCAGGTTTGAAGAATCAGTTAAGTCACCATAATGTAAGAAAAACTTTTGATTTTGGTTATGATTGTCTTCGAATATGTGATCGACTCGTTCAGTATTTAACGATGAAGCTCGGCGCTTTATACCGTGAACTTCATAATCTTTTTCTAATAAAAGCTCAGCCAGATAAGAGCCATCTTGGCCTGTGACACCAGTGATTAAAGCTACTTTATTTTTTGTCATTTGCTGATCTCTTTTTTAGTATGAGTATGAACTGTCAGGAATTATACGGGGTTATTCTGATGAAATCTCGGCTTTATTAATGATAGCTTGATAAATTCCGTGTAAAATAAAAAATAATAATACTTAGAGGGTAACACCTGTGAAAATAGTAAGAATCTGTGGCGGTTTTGGTAATCAATTATTTCAATACGCTTTCTTTTTAGCAATTAAAGAAAAGTTTAATGAAACGGTAAAGCTTGATGCTTTTGATATGGAAAGTTATGCATTGCATAATGGCTTTGAATTAGAACGTATTTTTAAGCTCAATGCTGATTACTGTACTATGGCTGAAAAAAAACAGTATCAGGGTACTAAAAATATTTTTACTAAATTAACGAAAGAAGTTAGAAAGCATATACCGTTTATTAACACCTCTTATATTAAAGAAAAAAAGCATCACCACTTTACTTTTCAACCTGAAAATTTTGGTACTGTGGACACCGATATTTATTATCGTGGCCCATGGCAAAGCCCGCTATATTTTGACGATGTTGAACACGTATTACGTGAGCATTTAGTTTTTCCTGAGTTTTCTGACGCCAAAAGCATTGCTCTTTGTGAAGACATTCAAGGTCAAGAAACGGTAGCTATTCATATTCGCCGAGGTGATTACTTAAAGCATAAAGCTTTAGGTGGAATTTGTGACTTACCTTACTATGAAAATGCTATTGAGAAGATTGAAACGTTAGTAGATAACCCCTTATATGTTGTTTTCTCAGATGATATTGAATGGTGTAAAGAAAATATTAAGGTTAAAAACGCTCGATTTGTTGATTGGAATTCAGGAGAGCAATCGTTTCAAGATATGCATTTAATGAGTTTATGTAAACACAACATCATTGCTAATAGCAGTTTTAGCTGGTGGGGAGCTTGGTTAAATGCGAATCTAAATAAAATAGTGATCGCGCCAAATAAATGGATTCACTACACGGATGCTTCGGGAATTTTACCTGAGCAATGGTTACAAGTTTCAACTAAGTAAATAAACACTTTAAATTTTAGCTATTAGTAAAGGCTGTATTGCTTCTACTAATAGCGCGATGAAAGAAATATTAACTCCAACTGTCCATTGAACTACGACGACGTGCAAAAAATCTGGGTATAATCAAGCCTAATATTAAACCTACACTTAATACGATAGCGCCGTTATAAAAACGTTGCGTTAATATTTTAGTATCTTGATCTTTTACTTTACTCATGGTTGTTTTGAGCTGTTGTTCAACTTGTTTTAATTGAGTTGATAGCTGTTTTTTATCTTTACTCAGTATTTCGACAGAACTTCTTAATTGATTAACTTCACCATCAAGCTGATTAGTGTAATCACTACTACCGGCAATCTTGCCATTAAGTTCTGCTACAACAAAACGTAAACCAGGTTTAGTGGTGAGATATTTTGTTTCTACCCAAGTATTACGATTTTTATCATCAATAATTTCACTGTAGCCTTTATCTGATTTCCCAGTTGTTTTTATCTCTGAACCCGCATTAATAGTGCCTAATATGCGATAATTTGTACCAGGGCCGGTATGCATGTATATCGATAAATCATCAGAAATAAAGCCTTGTTTATTTTTTGATGAATTAGTTTCTTGTGCTTGAGCAGATATGACAGCAAAAAGTAAAATGGTAAAGCTGACAAATATTTGCTTAATTTTTTGTTTTACGACCTTAGAAGACATTTTCATGAAATAACCACTGGATAAATAAACTATTGAAACTCAGATATTATGTGTTTGGCGCTTTGATAGCAAGTTAAGATTGAGTATCTAGCCTAACAGAGTGTATGCTGTTAGTGATTGAATCATGTAACAAAATTGAAGTTTACTAAAATGACTACAGAGATAGAACTTAAATACCTAATATCAGCGAATCATGAAGATAATGATTTAGTTGCTGATAAGATTACGGCAATGTTAAAAGCACAAAATAGAACTTTTACATTGGATAGAAAGCAGTTGAACAATAACTATTTTGATAATAAAGACTTAGCTTTAAGAAAAATGGATATAGGGCTGAGGATAAGAGGGGTTGACCAAGAATATGAACAAACAGTTAAAACAGCAGGGAAAGTTGTTGGTTGTTTGCACCAAAGGCCGGAATATAATGTTTCTCTTGAAGGTAACCACTTAGATTTATTATTATTTCCAAAACATATTTGGCCTGAGCATGTTGATGTAGTTAAACTACAAAAAAGTTTGCAGGTGATTTTTAATACCGACTTTTCTCGTCAAACGTGGTTAATCACTCAAGAAAATTGTGTTATTGAATTAGCACTTGATCGCGGTGAAATTTTTACCTCTCCTAATGTTGAGACACTTGCTATAAATGAAATAGAAATTGAATTAGTTAGTGGTGAAGAGCAAGCGTTATTTGCATTAGCGGAGCAGTTAATGACAGTGATTCAAATGAAGCCTGGTAAGTTAAGTAAGGCGGCTCGAGGCTATGCTTTATATCATCAAAGAGACAGAACGTAGTGAATAGTAATAATAAATTTTTAGGACATTTTGCCTGTTTTAGCTTCATCACCTTGTTTTTTGTTAGCAATTTAATTTATGCAACAGAATATGAGCTACCAGCAAAAGACTTTCGACTCATCGGGGTTGATCAAAACCATAAAGTTATAAAAGGTGATTATTTTCAAAAAATTGCTGAACAGTATAATGTTGGATTTTTGGCACTAATGGCAGCAAACCCTGGTATTGATCCTTTTTTACCTGAACTTGATAGTGATATTGTTATTCCTAGCGCTATGTTATTGCCCTATATAAAACGTGAAGGTATCGTCATTAATTTACCTGAATTACGTTTATATTATTTTTTACCACAAGAAAATAAAGTACATGTATTTCCTGTCGGTATAGGAAGGGAAGGTTTGGAGACACCGAAAGTAACGAGTTATATTAGCAGTAAAAGAAAAGATCCTATTTGGCGTCCAACAGTCGCTATGCGTCAGCGATATTTTGAGGAACACGGTAAAGCCATGTTAAAAGAAATTGTTGCAGGGCCCAGTAATCCCTTTGGTAAATACGCTTTACGACTTGGAAAAAGTGAATATTTAATTCATGGTACTAATCAGCGTTTTGGAATCGGCATGCGTGCGAGTTCAGGTTGTATTCGTATGTTTGACGATGATATTAAATGGCTGTTTGAAAATATTCCATTAAATACTAAGGTGCGCATTATTGAGCAACCGATAAAAATGTCTTATGAAAGTGGTGGTAGACGGGTGATTGAAATACATTCCCCTTTAACCATTGAAAATATTGCTCAAAAAAACACAATAACGTCGGCGGTAAAAAGGTTTGTTGGTAAAAGTAATAGCGTATGGAAAAAATTAACCCCTATGTTTGATAAACCACAGGGGTTAGCTATCGAGTTAGGACAGTAGTTGCTTATTTTTTAAAAGAAGCAACAACGTTGTCAATGCGCTCATTTGCTTTCGCTGCGCTTTCAATTGCTTCTTCTGCTGCCCTTCTAGTTGCTTGAGCTTTGTTACTGGCAGCTTGTTGTTGTGTTTTAAGCGCTGAAACTTCGCTTGATAGTGAGTCAACTTTATTTGATAAACTGGTAATACTTGCCTCTAAGTTTTCAGTGTTTGCACAAGCAGTTAAGCCTAATGCAAAACTAATAGTAAGTATATTTTTTATAAGTGATTTTTGTTTTAACATAATTATATCCCTAGTGTTGTGTTTTTCATGTTATACCAATTTGATTAAATTTCTTCCCAACTCAGAGCTATGCTCGATGTTCAATAACAAGGCAAATTTGTTTCGGTTTAGTCACTATAAATCAAATAAATTTAACGAAGTTAGTGGGCATCGAGCAAGCTCCCAAAGGGCGAGGTTAAAAGGCTTACATGCTGCGTTATTGATTTTGATAATGGCGCTACATGGATGTAGCTTATTAGATAATGCAGGAGCACATTATCCTGAATAACCATTCTCTTCAATCAATGCCTTGCCTCTAAGCCTTTTAATTCTCGCTGAGTGGGAAAGAACTTAATCAACTTGGTATTAACAAGAGTATGACACATATAAGTTTGATTTTACAAAATCAATTTTAGGTGTTTATTTATTGTCGCTTAAGCTGACAGATTCAATGAGTTCTTCCATTAATTTTCTCTTGATATCTAGTTGCTGTTTAGCTTCTAATCCGTATTTTTCAGCTAATAATTCATAATCACTTAGTGCTAAACTTACCGTTAGACGAGGGCGTTTGGGGCGTTTATTAATGGGCAAGCCTAAAATATCACGAATTTGATCTGATGGGCTAAGGCCGGCATCAAGTGCCTGCTTGCGAATGGACAATTGAATTTTTTCATCCATATCAAAAGCAACTTGCACGGCTTTCATTGCTTTTACGGAAGACTGCCATTTTTCAGGAATTTTTCTATCTTTTTTTGTAGGGATAGATGAAGTGTTCGCTTTTGTCATATTATTTCCTAGTTCCTAACTCGCCGGGTACATATCAATAATATCGGTTAATGGTCTAAATAAGGTTAAAAAAACATCAGTATCACCATCTTGCCACACTTCGACATCTAAGCCTTTACTTTGATCTTCGTTATACAAGGTGTACAGCTCAAGTTGTTCACCACTACCTTCACCTTCATAGGCTGAAAGATCTTCACTGCGATGATCTTTTCGATGAAAGTAACCCACTTTTGCAAAAATGCTTTGTTGGTATTGTTCACTACTCCAAGTTGAAGTGACATCATTATCACCTTGGCGGTTTAAAAAGGCTTGACCGGGTTCATCAAAAATTTGTGAGAAGTTATCTAGATCAAATAACGTTTCAACATCATCATGCTCGATTTTCAATGAAAACTTTAGCTCGGTGGTGTCATCAATCTCTAAGGATAAAAATATAGCCAGTTCATCATTACCTTGCAAAGACCATTCAGTTTGTGTGTTTTGTTCGTATTCATAGCTATTAACAGCGATCACTTGAAACTGTTGACCTTGTAACACTTTGGGTAATGCAAAACTATCAGTTAATACAATAATATCACCGGCTAAAAGTTGGTTGACGTGAGTTAATTTACGTTGAGTTTGCGCTTCTTTGTTAAATATTTTTTTAAAAAAACTCATGATTTATCTCAATTTTCAAATAAACAGTTTCGAATTAATAGTTGTGATTTAATCGTTGGAAGTAATAGAGTAGCGAGCTATTGCTAACTCGCTACTCTAAAAGTCATTATATTAATTACTTTTGTTTCGCTTTAATGCGATCAAGTACTGAGTTGGCACTGTTTTCTTGTGAGCCAATACCAGCAGCTTTCAATTGTGCTGTTAATGATGAATCAGAGTTTTCAGATTCAAGTATTTCAGCAGCTTTCATTTTATCATCAAATTTCTGTTGCTTGGCTTTGATACGTTCTAACGAATCTTTAGCGCTTAACAATTTAGAATTGCTTGATGAAAAATTATCGGTAATAGCAGAAGTCGCTTTTTGCACACTTTCTGTAGTTTTTACCATAGATAATTGGCGCTTATGTTCTGTTACTTGGCGCTCACTTTTCTTTACTAACTCTTTAAGTCTATCAGCATTGCCGGTAAAGCTATTTAGTGCCTGTTCTTGTGCGCTTAGATCATTTTCTAAGGTGGAAATTTTTTCGGCAACAGCAAGTGCTAATGTTTCATCGCCTTTTTCTAAGGCTTGACCAACATAACCTTCATGTTCAGTTATTTCACGTTGTAAACGAGTTACTTCACGGTTTGCTGACATTTGCTCAGCCATTACGCCAGTTAAGTCACGTTTTGCTTTGGTTAAGTGATTTTCGGCATCACGAATTTCTTGTTCAAATATACGGGTAGCATTTGCATCAATAATTGCTTCGCCAGCTTCTGAAGCACCACCACGAATGGCGGTCATAATCTTTTTAAATATACTCATTTTTCTCTCCTAATAAGATGACATTTTAGCTTGAATTTGTTTGTCGTATTACACTACGACTTACAGCAGATAGTCACTCATATCATCAATTACTTCTATGGCGTTATTGCTTAATACCGCCAGTTCATGCTCAATATCTTCAAAAGTTGAATTGATAGATAAAGCACCAAAAACTACATATTTATCACCGATTTTTGAAAAAGATGATAATGGCATGGGGATGTTCATTTCTAACATACTTTCGTGCATGGTATTTACACATTCAGTTTTTACTTCATCAGCTCCCCAAAGGTAACTAATGCACAAAATTTGGTCATCGGTTACTGATACAAAAATGGGTAGTTCTTCTCGACCCAAAAGCGTTATTTGCAGTACATCGACTTCACCGGATATTGGTTGACAGTCAAAGTCCATTCCTGTGTCAGAATTGTCGGCCAAACTATTTAAATGATCAGCTATAGTATGAATATTCATGTACTTCCTATCCTTATCAAAAATATATAGACGACATAATATGTCATCGTGGTTAAATTTAGCAGCTTGACATATTATGTCAAGTGTTTTTTGTTTCTATTCTAGACTTCTTTTCTTAATCTTAAAATTTATTACCGTTATTACGTTATTAATTAACATGCCTATGTAGTTAACTCAGGAGCTTGCTGTAAACGTCAGGACAATATGCTCCTGCATTGTCTAATAAACTACATCCATGTAGCGTATCTTCGAAGTTTTTGATCGAAGATCCATTGTATTATTGCTTGGATTCAGGACGATGTGCTCCATGCATAGTCTAATAAGTGGCACCCATGCCACGTCAGCAAAACACCACTGGAATGACGAAAGCCTAATACACCACGGGGATGACGTCCTGAGCCATGTACATAGGCAAGTTAATTAATCCCTTGTTGAGTTTGCCATGCTTTTTGGTGTAATTGATAAAGCTTATGACTACCTAAGGTATTTATATCTATGCTTTCCTCATCTTTAAAAAAATCATTAGGGAAAATAAAAGCTGACTTTAATATTTCTAGATTGAGCCAATTATGTTTTACCGGTAACTGCTTTAAGTTTTCTAATCTTGCTAATGGGCTTACTCCCATCTTTGCTCCGATAGTCCAACCCCATTCGCCAAAGCTTGGCACATTGTCGTGATATTGCTGAACATGCGCAAAGTTTGCAGCACTTAATGTTTTTCCAATAGATATAAATGAGTTTTTAGCATGGTAAGGACTTGTTGACTGAATGGCAATTAAGCCATCTCCTGAAAGTAATTGTTTTAATCGAGCGTAAAAATTAACCGTGTACAGCTTATTGAGATCTGGATGACTAGGATCGGGAAGATCGACAATAATCGCATCAAATATTTGTCCAGTTTTAAGTAGTTCATTAACGGTAATAAAAGCATCGCTTCTTAATATAGTGACGCGTTTATCTTGTAAACTATTTTGATTTAAATGGCTTATCTTTCGAGCTAAGCTAGCATTAAGGTGCTCTTCTGGTTTCTGGAATATATCAATCAATTCGCTATCGAGGTCAATCAAGGTGACTTTTTTGGGTTCGTATTTTAATACGTCTCGTAATGCTAAACCATCACCACCGCCAATAATGAGTACATTATCATATCGGGCTGAGCCTGCTAAAACGGGTGCGACTAAATAGTCATGATAAATATGTTCATCAATAGATGAAAACTGTAACCGACCATTTAGATAAAAGTTAATAATGCTAGTTTGTTCTTCGTCAGCACTAAGGCCTAAATGGCGCTCAGTGAAGGTCAGTTGCTGATAATGGGTTTTTTGCACGTGTACTACTTTATCTAAATAAAGCAGGCTATTCATTTGATTAAGCCACTGATTACCGTAATTAAACATTAGAACAATAATTAACGCCAACACAAGATGTAAACCAAGAAAGGTTTTACGCCACGTTAGTTTATGCCAATAACGTAAAACAAAAAAAGCGCCAGCAATTAGGTTTAAACTTGCTGTTAATGCTGCAGCTTTGCTGATATCTATACTAAGTAAAAAAACAACCCATATCGCCGCGCCAACCCCAGCACCAATATAATCTGCGCCATAAATAGTCCCTAAATTATTCGCGAGATGCTGACCATGTATTTCTTCACGAATTCTGGCAATAAGTGGAATTTCCATACCGATAAGAAAACCTAATATCACACCGAAAAAATATGGACTTTTGATGGCAATAAAACTTAACTGCTTAAATACGCCTCCTTTAGGTAGCATATCAGGAGGAAGGGCAAACATATCGGCAATGATGTGTGGCAATATTTGAGTAATGGCTATCAAGCCACCAATGATTAAAATTGCACTAGCACCCAGTAAAGCAATGATTAATTCTAAATAAACAAAACCATTAAAGGCACAGCGCACTTTACGCGCGGCAAAAGCACCTAATCCCATTGAGACAATCATTAAACCAATCATGGTATATATAGTGCTTTCCATTACGCCAAGCACTCGGCCAGCATAATGTGAAAGGAGGTATTCATAAATCAAACCACAACCAGCGAGAACCGCCATGGTTAAAATGAGTAGTGTGTCGTCTAAATAGTGGGTGTTTTTTGAAAACATATAAGAATATTGACTAGCGTGAATTTGGATTTTTGGTGGTTTTTAATACATGAGTTTCGAGTATCAAGTTACGAAGACACTTTATTCGCAACTCGAAACTGTTAACTCGTAACTGGTTAGGCCATTAACGCGGTTAATATCAAGGCTATTGAAATACTCGTCGCCATTTCAATACTAGCAACACCAATATTATGTTGCTGATCTACTTCTTCTACTAGATTGATCCCCCAAAGCACAATGCGTTTGGCTATTGAGGTCAACACTGTAACTAATAGTGTCATTATTATACCAAAGACTAACCAGCCCAGTAAATTCACTACTAAGGTGTCAGGACTATAAACAAGGAAGTGACTTGCTGCTGTAACGGCAAGAGCGGTACTAATGACTTGACCACTATAACGAATAGCCAGTGCTAAATGTCCATCACTTAACGCTTCTTGTAGGCAATCTTCTTGATTATCTTTAGCGTATTTTTTCTCTCTAATACGAGTCACTAACACTAACACCGCTTGCGCGACAATAAAACCACTGGTAATGGCGATGAAGGTTGAAACATCTAAACCATCAACCCAAAGCAATACCGCGCGAATAATAATTGCTGTAGCAATTGCACCAGCAGCGTCAATAATACCAATGGTTAGATTTTTATCTTTTATTAACTCTGTTTTATTTAAGTGCTGTAAAGCTACCTTATCCTGAATGATACGACCCACTTTAATCAATATTAATCCGTAGGTACCATAGGCCAACATACCGATGATTTCCATCATATAACTTGGCGCATTTTCTCCAGTAATAGCACCGGTTAATACTATGCCCAAAGCAAAAATACTACCGGCAACACTAACACCAAAAGCAAAGTTATCTTTTTGTGCTAATTCTTCAGTACTATTTACTTGGCTTGTTAAACCCAATAAAAAGCGCATAGCACCTAAAAGCATGATAGCAATAGTGATGTCTATGGCTAAATAAACCAGTAATTCTTGATTAACACCAACGAGATCTATCAATGTGTTCATAACTATCTATCCTATTTCTTGTTACTTATTCTTATTTACCACGTCGAAAACTACGTGATGTATTGGTGTTAGAGTTTCTAAAACTTGAGTTTTTACCATACTTTGATTTAGAAGTAGACTTACTCGCATAGTTACTTTTTTTAGCGGTATTATTTCGAAAACGATTAGCGCTAGATTGTGCTGTTTTACTTTTGGAAGATAAACTCGATGAGCCAGTACGGTTTTTATTGTAGGGGCTGGTAAATTTTTTGCCTCTACTGGCAAATGATTTTTTAGTGCGCTGATCAAGTTGCGTTTGTTTATTTAGCTGGCTAGGTGAACTATAGCGAGTTCTGCCGTAATCATTATAGTAGCTATAGTTTCTATTTCGTCCCCAGTCGCTATAGTATGCAGGGCGGCCAAACATGTTTCCCATCATAGAATACATACCGTACCATGCCCAAAATGACATACCGTTACTACCCGTTTGCCAATTACCATAACTTGGATTGCCAATAAGCTGTTCACCCGTGCCAAAATCTTGCGCATTATTTGCTTGTTGAGATTGTGATTTAGATAAAGAGTTTACTCTAGGTAATTGACCGTCAGACATATCAGCTAATACATTTAGGGGATCACTTAATGCCTCAGAATAAAGTACCGGATCAGCCGCTTGATAAATATTGAGTAATTCGTCATAAAGGGCTTGGCTTGAAGCAAACATTTGCGGTTGGTTTTTTGCGGTATTAACTCTATCGAGTAAGGCGCGATACATCGGACCTTGTATGCTAGCATCTTTACTAAACTCATCAGTCAATGCGTTTAAACTTGGCTTGAGTATTGATACTTTTGTCGCATACTGATGAATTAAATTAGCATTGCGCACCTGACCATTAGTTAACGCCTCACCCAACTGAGTAACTCTTTTCTCGGTTATAGGGAGTTGCTGTAGAGCCTGCTCTTTAACGGGATCGCCACAAGCAGATAACAATAAAATAGAGAGCACTAACATTGATCTAGTGCACATTTTATTAAAAAATCGTTTGATAAAAGAGTCTTTTAGACTTTGCATTTCTGCTATCATCTCCATAAAAATGCTATGTTAAGAATATCTATTCAGTAAAATATCGTGAGTGAATTATTTTGGTAATTTATTACTCTGTAACCTTACGATAAAACACTAAGGCCTCGATTAATACACTTCGAGGAAGACAGCGATTGAATAGTTCAGGGTATTAATAGCATTAATGACATATTATGTCTATTGTTCAAATTATATTGTCTTGATTATACTATCTTGATGCATTTATTTTAAGTAATAAAAAGGACTGCTTGTGTATTCATCCTCATTATCTACCAATTTATCCCCACTATTAACACAGCAAAAACAAAAAAGCTGGCAACAATTTAGCCAACAACATCCTGAAGGATATCAAAAGCTGACGTCTGAACAGCTTGAACAGTTTACCTTGGCTATCACTTTGAGTGACTTTATTCTAACAAGTGCATTGCAAGCACCAGAGTTAGTGTTGAATTTATTTGTAAATAAAGATGTCTACCAAAAAACAGTGCCACCTTATGCAACGTTATTAAATGACTTATTAATAGCGTGTGAAAGTGAAGAGCAATTGCACCGATTATTGAGGCGCTTTCGCTTACAGCAAATGGTCAATATTGCCGTGGCTGATTTGGTGCTAGACATTTCTCTTGAGCAGTCATTAGAACGCTTATCTTTATTAGCCGATGCACTTATTCAAAGTAGTCTTACTTGGTTAACCACTTTTTGCCAAAACAAGTGGGGAACACCAACAAGTACTGCGGGTGAAATTCAGCCATTGCTAGTTTATGGTATGGGAAAACTAGGTGGGTATGAGTTAAATTTCTCTTCTGACATTGATTTGATTTTTGTCTATCCTCACAGCGGTGAAACTCAGGGCCATAGACGAAGTATTGAGAATCAACAGTTTTTTACCCGTTTAGCACAAAAGCTCATAACTTCATTACATCAGCATACTGCCGACGGTTTTGTTTATCGTGTTGATATGCGCTTAAGACCTTTTGGTGAAAGTGGCCCGTTAGTATTAACCTTTAGTGCAATGGAAGATTATTACCAAGAGCAAGGAAGAGATTGGGAGCGCTATGCCATGCTAAAAGCACGGGTAATTCCTCCACTTAATGGTGATGATAAATACCATCACCAATTATCAAAACTATTACGACCTTTTGTTTATCGTCGCTATATCGATTTTAGTGTTATTGATAGTTTACGCCGTATGAAAATGATGATTTCACAAGAAGTACGCCGTAAGCAATTAGTGAATAATATAAAACTCGGTGCCGGCGGTATTCGTGAAATAGAATTTATCGTGCAAGTGTTCCAGCTAATTCGTGGTGGTAGAGTAAAAGCGTTACAGCAACGTCGCCTGTTAACCGTATTGCCTGAATTAGTGATTTCAGGAGAACTGGAAGAAGACAGTAAATTGGTTCTGGAAAATGCCTATTGTTTTTTACGTCGAGTCGAAAATATTATTCAAGCATTGGCTGATAAACAAACACAAACGCTGCCTGACAATGAATTAGACAAGCAAAGAATACTGCATGTGCTTGAGTTTACTTCGTGGCAAGACTTTTGCTTAGTACTTGAAAAACACATGTATGATGTTCATGATAAATTTGAGCAGCTTATTGGTATTGAAAGCCCAAATCATCAAATTCAAGATGAGCATTGGACAACCTTGTGGCATAGCCGTTGGAATGATGAAGAGTCCATTGCTTGGTTAGAACAAGATCAAGGTGATAGCGAGGAAACTCACTGGAACAGTGAAGATATTTGGCGTTTGTTATCAGATTTCAGGGATGATGTTAGTAAACGGAGCATTGGGAATAGAGGGAGGCAAGTGTTAGATAAGTTGCTTCCTTTACTTATTTGTCATATCCAGCAAGCAAAACAAGCTGAATTTGTACTGGAACGCGTTTTACATGTGTTTAAAAAAATAGTTACCCGTACTGCCTACCTAGAACTGTTATTTGAAAATGAAGGCGCGTTAAAGCAATTAATTCATTTGTGCCAAGCCAGTCGTTGGGTGACTGACTATATTGCTAAATCTCCTATTTTACTGGATGAATTAATCGATCCACGATTGTTACATAATCCCACAAAAATAACGGCTTACGGTCATGAATTACGTGAAAGTATGTTACGAATCCCTGAGGAAGATTTAGAAGCACAAATGGATGGTTTACGATTATTCAAACAAGCTCAACAATTACGTATTGCTGCCGCAGATATTTCTGAGGTATTAACTGTAGAGCAAGTAAGCCTACATTTAACAGCACTAGCGCAAGCTATTATTGCTGAAGTCATTAATATTGGTTGGCAACAAGTTGTTGGCCGTTTTGGTGTACCGAAATCAATCGTTAATTCGCCAAGTAATGAGAAAAATTTTAACCAAAATAACTTCCAAAATAAAGGTATTGCGGTAATCGCCTACGGAAAAATGGGCGGTAATGAACTTAGCTATGGCTCTGATCTTGATTTGGTTTTCGTACATAATAGCCCTGAGGGTGATGTAACGACGGGTTTAGCCAATGGTGATAAAAGTGTATCTGCTAGTCAATTTTATATGAAGCTAATACAGCGCATTATGCATATTTTTAACACACGCATGAGCAGTGGTGTTTTGTATGAGTTAGATATGCGTTTGCGCCCTTCGGGTAACTCGGGTGTTTTAGTTGGACATATAAATACTTTTGAACAATATCAACAAGAAGATGCGTGGACATGGGAGCACCAAGCATTGGTACGTGCTCGCATTGTTTATGGTAACAGTGTCATTGAACAGCGGTTTAATGACATACGTCAGCAAGTCTTAAGCCTTGCGCGGGAGTTAGATAAATTAAAAGTTGATGTGAGTAGTATGCGTGAAAAAATGCGTAATCATCTTGATAAATCTACCGATGAACTTGTTGATATTAAACAAGGGGTAGGTGGGTTAGTTGATATTGAATTTTTAGCACAGTATTTAGTGTTGGCTCATTGTCATACGCACGAAGTTTTAAGTCAGTGTTGTGATAATTTGAGTATATTCAATCAGTTAGCTAATCTTGAAATATTAACAGAAGAAGAACAACAGTTATTAGCTAACTGTTATCAGAAATTAAGAGGTTTAGGGCACAAAGCAACGTTACAAAATGAAGCGCTACTGATTAATAAAGATACGGTGATCGAACGAAATAAAGTGATGTTAGTATGGAGGAAGTTTTTACCATAGGGTTAGTTTAAGATAACTATTCACCTATCGTCACTCCCGAGGTCTTTAAATCGGGAGTCTAGAATTTTAACACTGAGATTCCAGCTTCAGCTTTGTAGTTCCAGACCAAAGCTAGACCCTACGTCCTGTAGGCAAAGATACAACTGGAATGACGGGAATACTAGGTATGGTGAATAGATACAGTTTAAGATGTTAATTTAATTAATAAGCATTTTTTGGTTTTAATAAAGAGCACTCGTCATTAAGGTATTTTGGTGCTTCATTAATAAAAACTAAGGTACGTTGACGATAACAAAAATAGCTACTAATACCTTCGGGAAAATGACCTGAAACCGCTTCACCAATTTGGTAAGCTGTTTTTAAAATATTTTTTTCGATGCGAAAAGCGTCTTTAATAATGAAATCTCTATTGAGCCACCAAATAATTTCAAGCCCATCTTGTTTAGCATATTCAGTTAATTTTTGATACAGAGTTTGGTCTTTTCTAAAAGCCCGAGAAGCTGTTGTGCCTTGCCAATTTGCTCGATATGGACGGACAACCATTTCCCTTGCTTGTAATATCTCAACTAAATCCCCACGTGGGTCTGGCAAGTAAATTATGTTATTTCGAATTTTAGGACCTTTTTTGTCAATCCCATCACCGTAGATTTTAGCATAAAAATTAGACAGCCCTTCGGCTGCTGCATTGGCTGGTTTTTTGATTTGTTGATATGAAGACTTTATAGGTGAAGTTGGAGTAGATACTGGTTTAGGTGTTGTCCCTTTAAGTTCAACGACTTCAGTCGCGGGCTCTTGTTCAAGAGAACCATCTAGCGACAATAAAAAATCTTGATTAATAAAGAAAGCAACAGCCAAACCAATTAAAATAATTGCAAAAATAATATTTCTAATCCAAAATCCCATAATTACTCTTTGATTTGATTTACATTAATTTTCTTCAATAATACAAAAAACTTATTTATTTTTCAAAGTTTTAACGCAGACAATTACTTGTATAAAGAGGGTGAGTCGGGATCTGGACGTGTTTTAAAACGTCGATGTAACCACATATATTGTTCTGGTTTTCGAGAAATAGCTTTTTCTAATTCTTGATTTACACGAATAAGATCGGCTTCGTCATCTTTAGTTGGGAAATTTTCCAGTGGTGGCATAATTTCAAGAGTGTAACCACTATCATCCTCATTTCTAGTGGGAACTATCATCATGGTTTCAACATTTCTTTGTCGTGCAAAAATTAAGGTTCCAGTCGTCGTTGCGGTTTCTTTTACACCAAAAAAAGGCACGAATAAACTACGGTTTCTACCATAGTCTTGATCGGGTAAATAAATACAGGCTTCACCATCTCTTAGTGCTTTTATTAAGCCTTTAACATCACGTTTACCTAACATATATTTGTTGGATCGCCCACGGCCTCGAAACTGAAAATATTCCATTAGTTGATTATTATGCGGACGATAAAATACTACCATAGGGTGGCCATGACCTATGCCTCTAGCATTCATTTCAACACTTAAGTAATGCATTGCCAGTAATAATACGCCTTTGCCTTCACGTTGTGCTTTCTCAATATGCTCTAAACCGACTACGCTTACTTTACGTTTAACGCGCCAATTTGGCCACCACCAGCCCATACCCGTTTCTAATAAAGCAATGCCAGTGTTTTCAAAGTTCTTTTTTAAAATGTGATGTCGTTCTTGATCACTCATCTTGGGAAAACACAATTTTAAGTTAGTGTCAGCAATATGTTTTCTTTTAGAGCCTATTTTAAAAAGTAAACGGCCAATCAATCTACCTAAGCTTAATTGCAATTTATAAGGTAACCATGAAATGCTATAGAGAATTAAAACGCCTAACCAAGTTAACCAATATTTCGGCAATAAAAAAGCTAATTTAAAATCAGGTTGTAAAACTTTATTTCGACTCACAGTATTTACTCTTAATAAAGCCGCTTAGTAAAGCTGCTTAAAATTTTTTCTGGAAGTGATTATACCTAAGTTACCTGAAAATGGGCAATTAACTTATGTTGTCTTTGAGGGTTTTATCGTAGAATAGCAATTATAACTTTGGACATTGTTAGTGTATAAATAAAATGAATACAGCCGACCATCATGATAATCATCGAGACGAAATAGAGTTAATTATTGGAAATTCTAATTCTAATTTTTCTGGTGTCACATCCACTATGTTGCAATTATTGTCTGAGCAACAAAAATTAATTAACTTACGGGTTATGGGAAAGCATCATTTAACGGACCAATCGTTAAATATTAGCTTTTGGCAAGTTGCTAAAATGTGTCTAAAACCATTAGCGGATGGACGCTTTAGAATTTTTCATGCCCGCCGTGTTGATGAAATGATTCAGGCTTTAATTTTAAAACATATTTTTCGCGCCAAAATCAAAATTATTTTTAGCAGCGCAGCGCAACGTTATCGTAGTGGCTCTACTCTTTGGTTAACCGATAAAATGGATGCAGTGTTAGCTATGTGTAAAGCATCAGCGAGTTATTTACACCGAAAACCTGATGCCATTATTTATCATGGCGTGAATACCGATGTTTATACGCCACCAGTCGATAAAATAGAGGCCTGGAAATTATTAAACTTACTACCCGAGGGTGTTGAAAAGGGCAAACGAGGTATTGCCATATTGGGACGAGTTCGAGCGCAAAAAGGTGTTCATCTTTTTGTTAAAAGTTGTATCGAGTTACTTGGGAAACATCCAGATTATACTGCTGTTGTTGTCGGCTCAATTAGCTCAAGCAATGAAAGCTTTGTAAAAGAATTACAAGCCGAGATTGAAAAAGCGGGTTTAAGCCAACGTATTATTTTTGCTGGCGAACAAAATTTTGCTGATATTCCTAAAATATTCAGTAGTTTGTCTTTAGTAGTGGCGTTAAGTGAAAACGAAGGTTTTGGCTTGACCATTTTAGAAGCTATGAGCAGTGGCGCAGCCGTGTTGGCAAGTGAAGCTGGTGCATGGCCTGAAGTGGTGCGAGAAGGAACTGATGGCTACGTTGTACCTGTTAATGATTTACCTGCGGTTATAAATAAAATGGACTTACTACTTAATAATGAAGATAAATTAGCGCAAATGGGAATTGATGGCCGAGAGCGGGTTTTAGAGCATTATTCTGTTCAAAGAGAATCTAAGCAGCTAGTAGGGTTTTTTAGAAGCTTAATGTAAAGCAAGCCAAGCAGAAGAAAGAACTCATTAGATGTAAAAAAAGAGCCACTTAAGTAAGTGGCTTTTTATTGGAAAATTTTAATCTTATTTCTTTGCTATTAAACCAGAGTTAATCGAGGTGATATCTTCATCTGTGATAGTACCACCAGCACGTTTTAATAATAAAACATTCTGAATATAGGAATAACGTGTTGATGATAAGTTACGTTTAGCATTATACAAGTTACGAGTACTGTCTAACACATCAACAATAGTACGTGTACCCACTTCAAAACCTGCTTCGGTAGCTTCTAACGCTTTACTGGCACTGAGTACAGATTGTTCAAAAGCCCTAATACCTGAAATAGTAGCAATAACCGTATTATAGGCATTACGAGTAGTACGAACAACACCGCGGTGTGTTTGCATTAAATCTTGGCTAGCCAGTACAAAGTTATTTTGGGCTTGGCGTACAGAATTTTGAACAGCACCACCAGAATAAATTGGCACATTTAGGGTTATGCCAATAGAGTAATCATCTAAAGCTGGTATATCATTGCCATTCGTTTCGCCATCATTACTATTGTAGCTGGCGCCAAAATCCAAGGTAGGATAATGACCTGATCTAGCCGCATCAATAACTTGTTTAGAAATATCTATTCCTACTTTAGCTGTTATTAAATCTAAGTTTTTCGCTTCAGCGGTTTTTTGCCATTCATCAGCACTATTTGGGGTAGGCGTAGTTGTGCTAAATCTATCCGTATTGAGTATGTTGATATCTCTTGGGTAAGTATTGGTGATTACCCGTAATTCTTCCTCAGCATTATAAATAGCATTTTCTGAACGTATTTCTTCTGTTACCGCGGTATCAAATTGCGCTTGTGCTTCATGCACGTCGGTTATCGCAGTTAAACCAACAGAGAAACGTTGCTTAGTTTGTTCAAGTTGGCGAGCAATTGCAGTTTTTTCTGCTTGCGCGAATTCTAAGTCATCTTTTGCACCTAACAAAGCAAAATATGCTTGGGTTACTCTAAGTATTAAATCTTGCTTTGCGACTTGGTAAACTAAATCACTTTGGTGTGCTGATTTTTTCGCAATATCCAAACTTAACCAACTATTATGGTGATAAAGCTGCATGTTTAAGCTAGCGCCATAACCTAAAGAATTAAATTCAGAAGTTGATATCAAAGTAGAACCCGGATTATAGGTTTCAGTTTCCCCGTCACTATAACTGGCAAAGGCATTGATTTGAGGCAATAAAACAGCACGTGCTTGTTCAATATCTTCTTTAACAATTTCGTACTGTGCCTGTGCTTTTAATACCACGGTATCATTTAATAGAGCTTGCTGATAAACCGTTAATAAATCATCGGCTTGAGCATTAGCGCTAGTTATTGCACTGGCAATAGCTATAATTAACGTGCTTAATGTTTTTTTCATGGGTAAGGCTTTCCTTGAGTAGATATTTATACTCATATTAAGTGTTATTTTTATACTCGGTTATGTTACCTAATTTTATATATTAACCAAATAAAATAAGTATTTAACTAGTGTAACAAATTATTATTAAAAAGAGATTGTTTATGCAAGATAATAAAAAAAAGCAAGCTTCAATACTTCAATATGATAAAACGGATGTAACTATATCTGCTATTGAAACAAAATATCACGGATTTTTTAAGATGAATGAATACCATCTTAATCATAAATTATTTTCTGGCGATCAAAGTGAACCCTTTACTCGTGAAGTGTTTGAGCGTGGTGATGCTGTTGTGGTTATGCTTTATGATCCCAAAAAAGATACCTTATTGTTATTAGAGCAATTTAGGCCAGGTATATTACGGGCAAATGAAACACCGTGGATGCTTGAGTTTGTTGCGGGTATGTTTGATGATAACGAAAGCCCAATTGATGTTGCTATTCGTGAAGCGAAAGAAGAAGCCAACATTGAATTAAAGCCAGCATCAGTACAACTTATTATGAAATATTTTTCTAGCCCTGGCGGTACGAGTGAATGTATTCATTTATATTGGGCACCTTTTGATAGCAGTAAAGTATCATCAGGGAGTATTCATGGTTTAGCCCATGAAAATGAAGATATTATGCTACATGTCGTGTCACGTAATGATGCCTTTACATTACTCACTGATGGCAAAATTAGTAACGCTGCAACGGTAATTGGCTTACAATGGCTGGCCATAAATTATCAAAATTTATAGGCTATATTTGATTGTGGGAACTATAATGCAACGGCAAATACTCATGATACTTCAAAATGTCTGTTTCAGGGGTACTGAATAATTTATGATCAAGGCGCATCTTTTTATTAATGGTGTTCCCTTAAAAATAGATGCAACGACGAGCATGATTTATTCAGAAGCTCCCGTAGGGCGAGTTTAAAAGGCTTATATGCGGCGTTATTGATTTCGAGAAGGGAGTAACCATTATCTTCAATCAATGCCTTGCCTCTAAGCCTTTTAATTCTCGCTGAAACGAGTATTTCGAGGTAACATGAGTATAGTTATAAAGAGGGACTCTCATAAGTGAGTTTTTTCCCGAGCAGTAAAGTTAATAGCAGAAAAAAATATCAGCCTAACCTCGTTAGTTTGATGTCTTTGTGCGCCAATAACTATTTTTTATTTTTAAAAATACAGGCGGATCAAACTCAACTTTATCAACAGCGCCATTTTTTCATTAATGACCATCTTGCCTATGTAATAACGGTTAATGAAGTGACTCGTTATACTTCGCTCATCACATTTGAACAAAAAGTGTTGGAACATAAAGTACTTGAGCTAAAAGACTTTGAACAAACAAAGTCTACAAATAAAACCTTACTTCATTCTATTCATCCTCGTATGTCTATTCGTCTGTATCATGATGCTCGTATGGCTGAAGTGATCAGCAGCCAAGACATACACCAAGTGAAACCTCGTTACGATTACCCTAATAAACACATGCACCAACAGGATGAGAAGCAGCAAATCAATCAATTTTTAAATGAATGGTTACATCTTTGCTTAACGCATGGACAAGTTGATGTTGAGTTACAAACACCCTTATGACTACTCAAAATAAACCTTTTATCATTGCCCAATTTAGCGATTGCCACTTGTTTGCGGATAAAAAGGTTAAACATTTTGGTGCTAATGTTTGGCAAAATCTAACACAAGTATTAACTGATATTGCGCTTCGAGACAATATTGATTGTGCGGTTTTTACAGGTGATCTCACTCAAGACCATTCTGAATTATCTTATCAATATTTTGCTGAAGCGGTAGCACAGGCTAAGTTTACCATCCCAGTATATTTCTTGGCTGGCAATCACGATGATAAAGAGATGATTGCGAAATATTTAGTGGTGCCAAACTTTCAAACCAATAACATCATTAGCCATGATTTTTGGCAAGTACAACTATTAGACAGTAAAAGTGAAACGCCATCAGGCTTGGTTAGCGAAACAGCCTTAGATGAATTAGCACAACGAATAGACAAAAATAAATTTCAGCTATTGATGATGCACCATCACCCGGTAGATATTGGCTATTATATTGATAAACATGGCTTAAAAAACCAGCAAGTTTTTTGGCAAGCCGTTAATCAATTAAATAATGAAGACATGAAGATAAAAGCCATTGCCTGTGGGCATGTACATCGAGCTAGCCAGCTTACTAAAGACCAGGTTGATATTTATACTTGCCCCGCAACGTCTGTTCAATTTGGTGATACTAAAGAAAAAATGGCCTCTATTTTGCCAAGTTATCGATTATTATACCTTGACAGTAATGGTACAATTGCGAGTGAAATTGTTAGGCCTTAAATATCAGGCCTTAAATAATTATTCATTAAAAAATCTCAT
The DNA here is from genome assembly GCF_003333305.1 of Candidatus Colwellia aromaticivorans. GTDB lineage: Bacteria > Pseudomonadota > Gammaproteobacteria > Enterobacterales > Alteromonadaceae > Colwellia > Colwellia aromaticivorans. The sequence goes on from NZ_QOLD01000095.1 coordinate 89,030, forward strand.
TTGTTAGAAGTACAAAAATGCAAAAAAACATTCTTTATATTCATGGTTTTAATTCGTCACCTTTATCGGTAAAAGCAGAGCAAGCACGACAATATTTTTTCAATAACTTTCCTCAGGTTCATTTTTATTGTCCGCAAGTTGCCAGCAATCCCAAAGAGGCTATTGATCAACTAGAACATATAATTCAATCGTCTCAAACTAAGGGCTTATGGTATTTAATGGGTTCCTCATTAGGAGGATATTTTGCTAGTCACCTGTCAGAAAAATATAACTTCCCTTGTGTACTTATTAATCCTGCCATTAAACCTTTTGAATTACTTCAAGACTATCTTGGCGAACAAGTGAACCCTTACACTGAAGAAGTTTATCAAGTCACCACAGAGCATATGACTGAACTAAAAGTGATTGAACCAAAGCCTCCTAGTTTTGATATGCAGCAAAAAAATAATTATCTAGTTATGGTACAAACCGATGATGAAGTGTTAAATTACCAAGAAGCAGTGAAAAAGTACCAACATTGTCGACTAGTAGTGGAGGAGGGTGGTGATCATAGTTTTGTCGATTTTGAACAACATTTACCGGTAATAGCAGACTTTTTCAACTTAACAGTTTTTAATACAGCAAAAAACATCCAATAAAAAATAATATTTATAAAGATACGATATAAACATGACCGACCAATATAATTCCGATTCCATCGAAGTACTAAGCGGCTTAGAACCCGTTCGACGTCGCCCAGGTATGTATACTGATACCACGCGCCCAAATCATTTAGGTCAAGAAGTTATTGATAACTCGGTGGATGAGGCACTTGCCGGTCATGCACAAAATATTATAGTGGTATTAGATACCGATCAATCATTAGAAATTACTGATGATGGCCGTGGTATGCCAACAGATATTCATCCTGAAGAAGGCGTTTCAGGGGTTGAGCTAATCTTTTGTAAGTTACACGCGGGTGGTAAATTTTCTAATAAAAGCTATCAATTTTCCGGTGGTTTGCATGGTGTTGGTATTTCTGTTGTTAATGCCTTGTCCACGCGTGTAGATGTTACCGTAAGGCGTAATGGCCTTGTCTATGAAATGGCTTTTGAAAATGGCGATAAAGTTGAAGAGTTAACTCAAACGGGCACTGTTGGCAAACGTAATACCGGTACTCGAGTAAAATTCTGGCCTGATCCTAGCTATTTTGACTCCTCTAAATTTTCTGTATTAAAGCTTACCCATTTATTAAAAGCAAAAGCGGTATTGTGTCCCGGTTTAATCATTAAGTTTCATGACAAAATTGAAAATAAAAAATACGAATGGTGTTATGAAGATGGTCTAACAGACTATTTAAAAGAGTCTGTAAAAGGTTATGTTAATTTACCCGAAGAGCCTTTTGTTGGCGTGTTTTCTTCGCAAAATGAAGCGGCAGACTGGGCAGTAACTTGGCTACCTGAAGGCGGAGAAGGAATAGGCGAAAGTTATGTTAACTTAATTCCTACTATTGCTGGCGGCACACATGTAAACGGTTTACGCCAAGGTTTGTTAGAATCTATGCGTGAGTTTTGTGAATTTAGAAACTTAGTTCCTCGCGGTGTTAAATTAACGCCTGATGATATTTGGGACAAATGTAGCTATATATTATCAATAAAAATGCAAGACCCACAATTTGCCGGCCAAACGAAAGAGCGTTTATCATCACGCCAATGTGCAGCGTTTGTAACAGGTGTAGTGAAAGATTCTTTTAGCTTATGGCTAAATGAACATACGGACATAGCTGAAACCCTTGCAGAATTTTGTATTAGCAACGCTCAAAAAAGAATGCGTGCAAGTAAAAAAGTTGTACGAAAAAAGATTACCCAAGGCCCGGCATTACCAGGAAAGCTTACCGACTGTGGTAGCCAAGATTTAGCGCGTACAGAATTGTTTTTAGTGGAAGGTGATTCTGCGGGCGGTAGTGCTAAACAGGCACGTGATCGTGAAATACAAGCTATTATGCCACTGAGAGGAAAAATTCTTAATACGTGGGAAGTTGACTCAGGCCAAATTCTTGCCTCGCAAGAAGTTCATGATATTTCGGTTGCGTTAGGGATCGATCCTGATAGTGATGATTTATCAGAATTACGTTACGGTAAAATTTGTATTCTTGCTGATGCTGACTCCGACGGACTTCACATTGCCACCTTATTATGTGCCTTATTTACTCAACATTTTTTACCACTAGTACAAGCAGGGCATGTTTATGTAGCAATGCCGCCATTGTATCGCATTGATGTTGGTAAAGAAGTCTTTTACGCGCTAGATGAAGCCGAAAAAGACGGAATTCTTGACCGAATCGAAGCCGAGAAAAAGCGTGGAAAAGTGAACGTACAGCGCTTTAAAGGTTTGGGCGAAATGAACCCTCCACAATTACGCGAAACCACCATGGATCCTAATACCCGCCGTTTAGTGCAATTAACTGCGCTTGATGAAGAACACAGCCAAACCATTGAAATGATGGATATGTTGTTATCAAAAAAACGCAGTGGCGATCGCAAAGAGTGGCTGCAAAGTAAAGGTAATATGGCAGTAGTTTAATTCTACTTCATATCATTATTAATAATAAAAATAAATCGTACTCATACTTTAGACGCTCGTGTTTGCGATATTCATGTTTACGGAAATAGGAAAATCATTTCATGTCTGATGTGCTCGAATATAGTCCTGACGGGGTAGAGCAAGTTCCCCTAAGACGCTTTACAGAAGAAGCTTATTTAAACTACTCCATGTACGTTATTATGGACCGTGCCTTGCCACATATTGGTGATGGCTTAAAGCCAGTTCAACGACGTATCGTTTATGCCATGTCAGAACTGGGTTTATCGGCAACAGCTAAATATAAAAAGTCAGCTCGTACCGTTGGTGATGTGCTCGGTAAATTTCATCCTCATGGTGACAGTGCTTGTTATGAAGCTATGGTATTAATGGCGCAACCGTTTTCTTATCGTTATCCTTTAGTTGATGGGCAAGGGAACTGGGGCGCACCCGATGATCCAAAATCTTTCGCGGCTATGCGTTATACAGAATCACGATTATCACGTTTTAGTGAGGTTCTTCTAGCTGAGCTTGGCCAAGGAACTGTTGATTGGGTGCCAAACTTTGACGGCACCATGCAAGAGCCAAAAACGCTGCCAGCGCGTTTACCTCATATTATGCTCAACGGCATTACGGGTATTGCTGTAGGCATGGCAACCGATATTCCCCCCCATAATGTCCGTGAAATTGCCGCTGCCTGTGTGCATTTAATTGAGCAACCTAAAGCAGAAGTGAGTGATTTACTCGAATTTGTTCAAGGGCCGGATTACCCAACGGATGCGGAAATAATTACCCCTAAAGCAGATATTGAAAAAATATATCAAACGGGGCGTGGCAGCATTAAAATGCGTGCGGTTTATGATATAGAACAGGGTGAAGTGGTGATCACCGCATTACCGCATCAAGCATCAGGTGGTAAAATATTAGAACAAATTGCGGGACAAATGAACGCGAAAAAACTGCCTATGGTGGTAGATCTTCGTGATGAATCTGATCATGAAACTCCTGTACGCTTAGTGATTGTTCCTCGATCGAATCGAGTTGATATAGAGCAATTAATGCAGCATTTGTTTGCGAGTACCGATTTAGAAAAAAGTTACCGCGTTAACATCAATATGATTGGTTTAGACAATCGCCCAGCGGTGAAAAACTTACGAGAGATTTTAACTGAGTGGCTTGAATATCGTCGTGAAACAGTTCGTCGACGTTTGCAATATCGTTTAGATAAAGTATTGGCACGTTTACATATTTTAGACGGTTTATTAGTCGCTTACTTAAATATTGATGAAGTTATTGAGATCATCCGTGGTTATGATGATCCAAAAGCCGAGTTAATGTCGCGCTTTAGTTTGTCAGAAATTCAAGCCCATGCCATCTTAGAAATTAAACTAAGACAGCTCGCTAAATTAGAAGAAGTTAAAATTCGCGCAGAGCAAGATGACTTACGCGAAGAGCAAGAATATTTAGAAAAAATTCTTAATTCAAAAGCGCGCATGAGTACGCTAATGAAAAAAGAAATTTTGGCTGCAGCAGAAGAATATGGTGATGATCGTCGCTCTAAATTAGTAGAGCGTGCTGAATCAAAAGCCTTAACTGAAAAAGATCTGGTGCCAAGTGAGTCCGTCACTGTTGTGGTATCAGACAAAGGTTGGGCGCGATGTGCTAAAGGGCATGATATTGATGCTACTGCACTTAGCTATAAAGCGGGCGATAGTTATCTATGTTTAGCCAAAGGACGAAGTAACCGTCCGGTAGTCTTTATTGACTCATCAGGAAGGGCTTTTACTACCGATGCGCATACGCTACCAACGGCACGTAGCCAAGGAGAACCACTCACAGGGCGATTTAACCTAGCAGCAGGTGAAAATTTTGTACATTGTTTAATGGCTGATGATGACACCCAATATTTACTGGTTAGTGATGCTGGGTATGGTTTTATTAGTTGTTTCGGCGATATGAACAGTCGCAATAAAAATGGTAAGGCAATGATATCATTGCCAAAAGGTTCAAGGGTGTTAACGCCGCAGTTAATTGAAAATATTGAGAGTGCTTCTTGTTTAGCTATCACCACTGAAGGACGAATGTTAGTATTTCCGGTGAAAAATCTACCTATTTTAAGTAAAGGTAAGGGAAATAAAATTATTAATATTCCATCAGCGCGCGCTAAGGCACGTGAAGAACTTGTTACTTTGCTTGCCATTGTGCCAGATGGTGCATCAGTTACCTTGCATGCGGGTAGACGTAAACTCACCTTAAAAACCAGTGATATTGAGCATTATCGTGGCGAACGTGGCCGTAGGGGTAATAAGTTACCACGTGGTTTGCAAAGGGTAGATCAAGTTGATGTGGAGTTGATTAAATTAACTGAAGTGGAACTAGATATTAGCGATAAAGAGTAAAATTTTATTTCTTGAAAAACTACAATGTTATGTAAATTCTAGGGTGCCAAGGATGGCTCCCTTTGCTGATTTATTCAAATTAGTATCATTCATTGATCAACATCAACTAAGACGTAAACAATAATTGTTTTCATTGTGTCCTTACCCATCTCAGTGTAGAATGCAAATAGTAGTAATTCTCATTATCTTTTGTATTGTGTTCTCTAAAGTATATTTTTAGCGAATGTTACTAACAAAGTAATGATGATATTTTATTTGTATTTAGCCGGCTTGTCTTTAACCAACTGTTGTTAAAGGTGAAGTAGAAAAAGGTAAAGAAATGACTTTAGTTGATGTAGCCAAAAATCAGGTTGTTAAAATTAGCGGGTTACCGCTTGATGAAATGCTTTCTGCTCAATTATTAGAGCAAGGTTTTGCTTTGCGTACCGAAGTAGCATTAGCGCATAAAGCGCCATTTAACGGACCAATCGCTTTTCGATTACATAACACTAAAATAAGCATTCAACGCTCTATTGCCGAACAAATTCAAGTTGCTAGCATGTAATTTTTTGTAGGTTTGGCTTCAATCCTACGACGTATTTAAACACCGTTCCATTTAGTAAGCGTTATATGAGTTTTCATCATGAGTTGTTGTTCTAGTTCTTCATCATGCAGCCAATCTTCTGATAAAGGTGCTGTCTTGCCAGTAAAAGGGTTGCATTACGCCCTTGTTGGATTTGCTAATACAGGCAAAAGTACATTATTTAATTTACTGTCTTCTCATAATAAAAATGCAGTCCAGCAAAATGTTGGTAATTTCTCAGGCATTACGGTAGCGGCGACAAAAACATCAATACAGTTAAATGGTGTCGACACTTTTCTTTCAGATTTACCCGGCCTAAGTTCACTAACTAAACGCGGTGAGCAAGGTCAAGACTTAACTATTTCTCAACAATTTATCACAACCAATGATATTGATTGTTTGATTAATGTCGTTGATGTTAACCAAATAAGCCGTCAACTTTATCTTACTACACAGCTGCTTGAATTAGGCGTGCCTATGATAGTAGTGCTGAATAAAATGGATAGGCAGAAACATGCCTCGGTTAATGTTGGTAAATTAAGCGCAGAATTAGGCTGTCCTGTGGTGGCGCTAAGTGCGCATGATAAAGATGCACTAGTCTGCATGGAGAAAAACTTATTATTAGCGCAACAAGAATTTACCCAACAAGACCAAGTTTTAAAACAAGCTAAAACAGAAGAAAATCAAAACCTGCCAGGTGAAAGTTCATCAGCAATTCAAGCAAGACAAGATTATGTTGCAGATGTTTTATCCCGATCAAGTGTTGGTGGAGGCGGAGCTCGCTTTTCTGATAGCTTAGATAATTTTGTCTTGCATCCGCTGACGGGTATTCCGGTATTTTTAGGCATGATGTATTTATTATTTATGTTTGCTATTAATGTCGGTAGTGCGTTTATTGATTTTTTTGATATTCTCAGTGGCACCATTTTTGTTGACTATCCGCTCCATTTTCTTGCTCCTTTAGGTTTACCGCAGTGGTCACTCACTATCGTGGAAGGTATTGGTAGTGGCATACAAACTGTTGCTACTTTTATTCCTGTTATCGCTTGTTTATTTATTGGCTTATCATTATTAGAAAACTCAGGTTATTTGGCTCGTGCTGCTTTTGTAGTGGATAGCGTGATGCAAAAAATTGGCTTGCCGGGTAAAGCTTTTGTGCCGCTTATTGTTGGTTTTGGTTGTACCGTACCAGCGGTTATGTCAGCGCGAGTACTCGACAGCGAAAGAGAGCGTATTACCACTATTATGATGTCGCCATTTATGTCATGTGGAGCGCGCTTACCGGTTTACGCATTATTCGCCGCGGCCTTTTTTCCTGAAAGCGGCCAAAACTTAGTGTTTTTATTGTATTTGATTGGCATTGCTGCTGCTATATTCACGGGGTTTTTGCTTAAAAAAACCGTATTATCTGGTACTAGTTCATTGAATATAATGGAATTACCACCTTACGAATTACCTAAAATTGTCACTATCAGTAAACGTGTGTGGCAACGTACTTATAGCTTTGTTACCGGCGCAGGTAAAACTATTGTTATTGTGGTGTGCTTACTAAACTTTTTAAACTCTATAGGCACAGACGGAAGTTTTGGTCATCAAGACAGCGAAAAATCTATTTTAAGCCAAAGCGCACAAGTGGTAATGCCACTGCTTACGCCTATGGGCATTAAGGAAGATAATTGGCAAGCAGGTGTTGGTATTATTACTGGAATTTTTGCTAAAGAAGTTCTGGTAGCAACGTTTAACAGTTTATATTCCCCAAGTAATAGTGTAGACGGTGAAGCGCCATCGTTAACGGCAAGTTGGCATGATGCCATTAGTAGTATTAAAGAGAATTTATTGGGTATCGCGCCCGATGATCCTTTAGGTATTGATGTTGGTGACCTGAGTGATTTAGCGCAGGTAGCTAAAGATCAAGATGTAGAGTTAAGTACTTATCAAGTAATGCAAGCCGCTTTTGCCGGACAGTTGGGTGCGTTTAGTTACTTGCTTTTTATTCTTCTATACACGCCATGTATCGCTGCTATGGGTGCAATTAAAAATGAAGTAGGCACTCGTTGGGCTGGTTTTGCTGCTATTTGGAGTTTCTTACTGGCTTATTTAATGGCAACGTTATGTTTTCAAGTGGGTAACTTTTTTGCTGCGCCATTTATGGCAAGTATTTATATTGCTGCCGTATTCTTGTGTTTTGCGGGTATTTATTTTTGGCTCAAACATCAAGGGCGCAAAGTGCTCACTATTCCTATCTCGGTAAGTTATTCATAAAGCTTATAGGCACTTATTAGTGCTTAGTAACGCTAAAATTTTTCGATGTGGTTGTGGTATAGTTTTCTTAATGAGATAAAATTGAGATTACAGGAAATATCCACATGTCGAATACCAATTGTAAACGCATTGCTATTTTAACCAGTGGTGGCGATGCGCCGGGCATGAATGCCGCTATTCGCGCTGTTGTGCTGTCTGCTCATCATTATCATATCGATGTTATTGGTTTTTATCATGGTTATAACGGTTTGATTTGTGCTGAAAGTATAAATGAATCAAAGCTTATAGAGCTCACTGATGTTAATAGTATTATTCATCGTGGTGGTACTTTTTTAAAAAGTGCTCGCTGTGAGCAAATGCTAACAAAAGACGGCCTCAAACAAGCAGCTAAAACCCTAGAAGAAAAAAACATAGATGCCTTAATTGTTGTCGGTGGTGATGGGTCTTTTAACGGTTTATTAGCATTGAAAAACTATTGGCAAGGTCAGTTAATTGGAATTCCCGGTACTATTGATAACGATCTTGATGGCACAGATTTTACCATAGGCTTTTCAACGGCAGTGAATACAGCCATTGAAGCGATTGATAAAATTCGCGACACCGCTGATGCCTTTGAGCGGATTTTTCTCGTTGAATTGATGGGTCGACATAGCGGTCATATCACGTTTAATGTGGGTATTGCCTGCGGTGCAGAACAAGTATTATCTTTTGAAAATTTCTCGGTGGCTGAGCAACAAAGTAAACTTAAAGTATTGGCAACAGAAATCAAAAATGCTCAGCAAAACCGTCATAGTAGTTATATTATTGTGATGGCCGAAAACTTATGGCCGGGCGGTGCTATTGAACTGGCAAAAAAATTGACAGAATTAGCAGGAATTGAATGTACAGCTTGTGTGTTAGGACATATTCAACGAGGTGGTTCGCCCGTACCCAAAGATAGATTATTAGCAACTAAAATGGGGGTTGCCGCAGTACAAGCTATTGTGGCAGGCGAAAATTACATTATGATTGCAGAGCAAAACAGCGCTACCTATTACATAGCGCTTGAACAAGCAGTTAAACACCACAAAGTGGTTAGTCAGCAACTCATCGATGCTCAAACAAATATCTTGGCATTAACTGCGCAAAATCAATATTAGCAGTTTATTTTTTAACCGCTGCTACGGGGTGTTTCAATGAAATCATAAAGCGCTTTAAATTGCTGTGTTAAATTATGCTTAGGTGCAAAATAAGGTAATGGCATTGCATGTTGATGAGACTCGCGCATTTTTACCGAACTATTTAACATTACAGGTATAATTGGATAACCGGCTTCTATTAATTCATCTACTAATTGTTTCGGCAACTTGGCACGAGGTTGAAATTGATTAACGATTACACCTTCAATAACCAAATCGTTATTGTGATCTTCACATATTTCATGAATTGATGCAGAAACACTTTCTAATGAATGGCGAGAAAAGGCATCGCAATCAAATGGGATCAAAACTCTGTCAGCACCAATTAATGCCGACTTGGTATAAAAATTTAGTGCAGGTGGTGTATCAATGTATATTTCATCATAAAACTCTTCTAGCGTTTCCATCGCTTTGCGTAGTGCAAAAATTTTGTAGCGAGATTCTAATTTATGCTCTATTTCAGGTAATTTATCGCAAGCAGGCATGATGAAAAGGTTTTCAAACGGGGTTTCAAATACAAATTCTTCTGCGCCACGTGTTTTGCCAAAAAAACCGACACTTTGATTTAAAAAATCAGCAATTGAAAGATCACAAGCTTGATCTCCTAACAAATAATGACTTGAATTAGCCTGTGGATCTAAATCTATTACCAAGGTTTTCTTACCTGACATAGCACTTACGGCAGCTAAATTACAAACAATACTAGTTTTACCCACCCCACCTTTTTTGTTAAAAATCAATCTGCGCACTATATCAACCTCGAATGAATTATGACTATTGAAAACGTTACTTATTTCTAATTTAAGCGAGATTATAATATCACAAAGTCATTAAGAGTTAGAAAATGAAAATGATAAATTTTAACTGACTATTTATTAGTTAAATAGAAATTAGCGTTGTTTGTCAATTCTCACGGTACTGTTGGCTAGATAGATCATTCTGACTTTATCTTTAGAGTGAAAAACCATGCTGTTATCATAGTCTTGAATCACCATAAATTGCTCACCACTATCTGTTTTGATCATTAACTCAACTAAATAAGTGATCAGTTTTTCAGGCTGACTGTGACGATTATTGGCAATAGATCCACCAATAATTGCGCCTAATATGGTAGCTACATCTCTGCCACTACCACCACCAAATTGGTTACCAATAACACCGCCAATGAGTGCTCCGCCAAAAGTGTGCCAACCATTTTTTTTATCACGTATTAACTCTTCATGACTAATATTACGTACAGATACCACGCTGCCAAAAAGTACTTTTTCTACTGGTACTGCCTTGTTTCTGTCGTAATTAGCATAAACGCTTGTAGAATTAAAAAATAAAATGCATAACGCTAAAATGCCAAGTGATATCGTTTTCATATTGCCTCCTTACCAACTGATAAACATTTTCTCTTTGGTTTTTCGTATTTCAGTTTCATCAGCCCATTCGACTAAGCCACTTTTCAAATCCATTAAGCGTAACGTGAACTTATAATAAACGTCAGACTTATCTTTGTTCGATTTTACAATACTGGCCAAATTACCGTATAGCATATATTGCGCGCCAACTTGCTGCCCAAATGCTACTGCTTTACTCGCATCTACCATACCGCTGTTTTGTTGGAATTCAAGTTGCTCCTGTACAGCGGCAACACGAGCCATATCAACAAAACGGAACTTACCAGAGCGTAATAGCTTAGTTGAAATTGAATCAGTAATTGACTCGGTATCAATATGCTCACTGGTTTTATTTTTGATACTTTCAACAAAAAGAATTGGACGAGTGTTTGCCGTTAAGGTACCAACAACAGGTGAGAGTAATAATGAGTCTGTCATTTGGCCAGCAATTGTTTGTAAGTCTGTTGAACCAAAATTAATGTCGGTAGTTTCAACCGCAGTAGCATCACCATAGCGAACGACTGATTTATTTGTACAACCACCTAATGCTATTAGGGCTAAGCTAATGGTGGCGGTAACGAGTAATTTGTTCATAATATGTCCTTTTATGTGAGTAGTATTTTATTTAATATATTGTCTAAAACGTTTCTAAACGTTATTTAATATTTGAAATACTTTTCAGGTACTTTACGTACATATAGGCTAAATGTAGCCACGTTAGGTGTTGGTGCTAAACTTGACACTGTTTGGGTTTGCATGCCGTGCAACTCAAGCGACTGCCAAGGGCTTTTTCCTGCTTCAATAACAAAACCGTCTTTATCAAACCACTGAAACTGATATTGCAGTTGAAGTGATTTTTTATAGGTACTGGTTAGGCTTAAATTGACTTGTAATAAATCATTTTGTTTACGTGATTTTATTTCACTGATATGAAGTTGGCTTGCTAGTTCTTTATTATGTACTTGTAAGTGTTTGCTGTACTTTTGTTCGAGGGCAAGTTTTTCACTGCCTATACCAGAAGTAACTGGTGGAACATTTTTACAGGCACTAATAAAAAAAACTGACAGTAATAACAGCAATAGTAGGGGGAGATTTTTTATGAACGACATAGCTTTATTTCCTCGTAATAAGTGTAGCGTATTATAAGTTGAAAATATTTTGGCCAACATAAGTGCCAATAGTGTTTAATGTGACTAAGGTTTGTTTATTTTGATTAATGGCTACTTCAATTTGCTGGTTTACTCCATTAATGTGAATATTAAGGGTATGAATACCTGCCGATAAATTTAAGCGTAAAATATGGATGCTATCAGGTAGAGTGCTCCAGCTGCGAGTATCGGCTTTTTCAGTAACAATATTATAGAGGTTAGCAAATATATTACCGACATCACCGCCTTTTTTAACTAATTTCTTCCTAATTTCTTCTTTAGCGACTATGCGTGTGATTTGTCTAGTAACAATGATGGGTAATTGATCTTGTAGCTTCTTGGCGGCCAAAGACTGTAAACGGACAATTTCTTCTGCTTGATAACTTTTGCCCTGATACGTCAGTGTTAAAGGTGAATATACGGTTAACTGGTTTTGATAGCTAGGCAAAGCAACACTGTAAAAACGCATATCACCGTGGCTAGTATAAATAGGCAAACTTAATGACGCTTCTTGCTTGGCTCCGACTATGCCATTTTCGATGATAAAGACAACTTGTCCCTGATTATTATTACTAGCATCAGCACTTTTTTTAGTGACCTCTTGTGATAAGCTTTTTCTATATAAGCTTATATCGTTTGTCATGTGTAAAGTATTCGCTAAGCGCCATATGTCTTGCTGTAAATAGCGATTATCAGGATAAATTTCTAACGCTTTTTTGTAATCAATATAAGCATCATTTTTTTGATCTGCCGCTTCATAAAGTAACGCTGATAAATAAAAGGTATAGGCATTTTGAAAACCATTTTTAACCTTACCAATCGCACGGTTCATGGAGGGATACTGCTGAGATAGGCTATCCATGCTAGCACCTTGAGCGATTATGCTCTTTTGGCTAGCATCAATATTGTTAGCATTGGCTTTTAACGCGCTTTCTTGTACTAGGTTAGCGCGTCTTACTTCGACTAAAGCGCCAGATAAGTCTTGCTGAGAAAGGTAATTTAATGCTTGATAACTGTGTAACATGCTTTGCTCATAGCGGGGTATGTCATAGCGAATAGCATTGTCATTGCTCATTACAGCGGCAACATTTTCAACTCCTAGGCTAAGCTCAATTTTTGCTCTTTGTTGGCTTTGTTGAATCAGCTTATAAGTTTGTTCAAAATCTTGTCTACTTTGCTTATTGTTATTTGCTAAATACTCCAAACGGGCTTTCTCTAATAACCCTAAACTATAGCTACCATCAGTACTGCTACGTATAGGTATTAAGCTAATCGCTTGTTGGAAATCCCCTTGTTGCTGTGCTTGTTTTACACCATACATTTGTTGACTGTAGTTACTAAATAAGTTGGTGAATGAGCTGGCACTACAGCCGCTAAGTAAGGGAATTACAAGTAATAAAATGCGCGTTTTGCGAAAAATTTTATGCATGTGACTAGCTTATCGTTTTCACCACAGATGGCAAGTCGGGTTTTGTTTAAAAGATGTAAGGAAATGCACCAGTCAGGTATCCTGTATTAAAAACTCGCTATATTTCACTGGATGAATTAGCAGTATCCAAGTCAAAACAATCGATAGTATTACATGGCTATGCAGTTAACTCAGGATGTAACTGTAAGTGTTAAACATAATCGTATGCAAAATATTTTTTAAAACTGGTATTGGCGGTGCACCCTTGATATCCATAATGTTAGATATAATGGGAGAGTAAGCAGGTTTTCTAGGGACTTTAGCCGGCGACGATACTATCTTTATCGCTCCGATAAACGTTAATCGCATTGACGAAATATCACAAGCAATTCGTGATTTATTAGGGGTTAAAGGCACGGCAAGATCATTATAAATTGAATTATTGATGTAGCTGTGATCAAATCAAGGTATAACAAAGCCTTGGTTTTCCCGTATGAGTACTACTTTTTTAAAGCATTTTGAGTCAATAACCGACCCACGTATTGAGCGTTGTAAAAAACATAACTTACTCGATATTCTTTTACTGGCTATCAGTGCCGTAATTTCTGGTGCTGAAGGCTGGGAAGATATCGAAGACTTTGGCCACTTAAAGCTTGATTGGTTAAGAAAGTATCGTGATTTTGAAGCGGGTATTCCCAAGCACGATACGATTGCTAGAGTTATCTGCCGGTTAAAGACGGACGAGATAGAACAGGCCTTTCAATCATGGATATCTTCTCTTGTCAAAGTTACAGGATGCGATGTCATTGCGATTGATGGAAAAACGGCTAGACGCTCTTTTACGACGAAAGATAGAAAGAATGCACTTCATACAGTAAGTGCCTGGAGCTGCCAACATCAATTAGTTTTAGGACAAACGGCCGTTAGCGAAAAAAGTAATGAGATAACCGCTATCCCTGAGTTATTAAGCATGCTAGATATTGAAAATAGTATCATTACCCTTGATGCCATGGGGTGTCAAAAAGCAATCGCTGAGCAAATCATTAAACAGAAAGCGGATTATATACTTGCACTCAAAGGCAATCATTCTGGTATGCAGGCAGAGTTAGAAGCTTGGAGGCATAAAAGCCAGCGAGAAGGTTTATCTGAAAGTTCATATGAAAAACATACAGAAATTAGTGCAGGTCATGGTCGAATAGAAACGAGAACTTGCCATCAATTATTGATTGATAGAAGCTGGTTAGATAAATCATATCAGTGGACTGGATTTAAAAGCATTATAAAAATCAAGGCACAAGTTCATGATAAATCGACGGGTAAAGATACAGAGGAAACCCGTTGGTTTATCAGCTCTCTAGGCTTAAATGCAGAGCAAGCATTAAACGCTGTACGCAGCCATTGGCAAGTTGAAAGTATGCATTGGGTGCTGGATATGACCTTCAGGGAAGATGAATCTCGTATAAGGAAAAAGCAAGGCCCATTAGTTTTTAATGTGATGAGAAAAATAGCGATGGCGCTATTTAAACAAGATGAAACAAAGTCAGCAAGTATGTCGAGGAAAAAGAAGATGGCAGGGCTAGACGATGAATATCGGTCAACCCTTTTAGAATCAGGGATTAAAATGCGCTAGCCGTGGGGTTAAAGGCAGTCTGTAATCTAATCGACTTGCCATATACCAAGATATTATGCTAACCGTGTGTGACTACGCATAATCTTTAATATCACCAATCACCAATCACCAATCACCAATCACCAATCACCAATCACCAATCACCAAATGAGATTGACCTCTTATTATCTCTTTCTCACTACAAAGTTGAAGTAAAAACGCAATAGAATATATTTATTTTAGACCGCTTGGTGCGCTTTGAACTAAACCGCTCCGCGGTAATGGTGACCTTGGCAAGCACCGTCTCCCCCTATAACACATTCACTTTTTCCTACACTAAGTTTTGAGGCATGTCGCCTCATCTTAGATTGGAGAATATCCCATGAACATCAGCCCATACTTTTCAGCACCCTTACGCAAACGATTTAACGAAGACATGACGATGCGTAAACTCGCCACTAAAACACAAATTGCGTATATACGCGGTGTTAATAAACTCTGTGACTATTTACAACGCTCACCTAGAAATACCACCCAAGAAGAGTTACGTGAGTTTCAACTTTTCATGGTCAATCACGGTGTTTCTGGCATTACCGTTAATGCCACGCTTACAGCACTTAAGTTCTTCTTCCAGATAACCTTAGACAAACCGGAGGTGGTTGCACGGGTCTGTCCTGTAACGGTTGCACGTAAATTACCTGTGGTATTGAGTTTGGAAGAAGCTAAACGCTTTATGGCCTTTGCAACACACCCTAAATTCAAAGCGGCTTTAGCTGTAGCTTATGGTGCAGGTCTGCGTGTTAGCGAAGTCGTTTCCTTAAAGGTCAGTGATATTGATAGTGAACGTATGACATTACGTGTGGAGCAAGGTAAAGGTAGCCGTGATAGATACGCCTTGTTATCACCTGTACTGCTTGAGCATCTGAGAGATTGGTGGCGCTTTGCCAATCAACAAGGGCAAATGTTTGTGGGCGGTTGGTTATTTCCAGGATTGAACCCTATCGATCATATGACCTCGCGTCACCTGAGTCGAGTATGTAAGCAAACCGCTAATGCCGCTGATATTGACAAGAATGTATCAATGCACACGTTGAGGCACAGCTTTGCGACTCATCTACTCGAAGCTAAAGTCGATATTCGACTTATTCAAGTATTGCTTGGTCATGCTCAGCTTAATACTACTGCGCGTTATACACAGGTGGCAACGGATTTACTCAAAGAAGTGATCAGTCCGTTAGATACCATTACGCCTAAGAAAAAGAAAGTAAAGGGCGTGAAGTGAGCCTATGCCTCGCTCAACACTGGAAGTGGCCGATGTCTTTCGCGCACACGGTCAACATTGGCGAGATAGCCATGCTGGTCATGTCAGTTTAGAACAACTCAAAGTGATGTCGGGTATTGAATATTGTCGTAGTGAGGTGCTTGGTGGTCATGTTTTACATTGCCCAGCCTGTGAGCATAGTCAAATTGCTTATAACTCGTGTCGCAATCGACATTGTCCAAAGTGCCAAGCCAGTGCAGCGAAACGCTGGTTAGCGGCACGGCAAACCGAATTACTGCCTGTCGATTACTATCATGTTGTTTTCACTTTGCCACAACCTATCAGTGAATTGGCGTACTACAACAAGTCCGTGATGTATGGTTTGTTACTCAAAGCCGCGGCCAAAACCCTGTTGATTATTGGTAAAGATACCAAACACTTAGGTGCGCGTTTAGGTGTTACTTTTGTCTTGCATACGTGGGGTAGCGCCATGACACATCATCCCCATGTGCATGGGATTATCCCGGGGGGTGGCTTATCACTTGATGGGGAGAAATGGGTATCGTGCAAAGCAGGGTTCTTCTTACCTGTACGTGTGTTATCACGTTTGTTTCGACGGCTGTACCTTGAGGGATTACGTGAAGCGTATGAGCAAAATAAATTACTGTTCTTTGGTGAGTGTTTATCGATTGAGGAGGAAAGACCCTTTTTGGCGTGGCTCAATAATCAACGTAAAGTGGATTGGGTGATTTATGCTAAAAGGCCCTTTGCTGGGCCACAAGCAGTATTGGCTTATCTATCGAGATATACCCATCGTGTTGCGATTGCGAATTCTCGCTTGGTTGCTATGGATAAGCAAACGGTGAGTTTTAAGTGGAAGAATTATCGTGTAAAGGAGCAGAATCGACACCGCACTATGACGTTAACACACGATGAGTTTATCCGACGTTTTTTACTGCATGTGTTACCGAGTGGTTTTCA
>NZ_QOLD01000067.1 GCF_003333305.1 Candidatus Colwellia aromaticivorans
TTAGTTTATTTAATATTGCTTCTTTAAATTGGCTTGAATGCCTTTGATAGTACACTGTTGTTAACTTACCGCTCCCTGTTTATTTACTAAATTAATTGAGGCGACAACAATCCTGACACAGGGGGATTTGAACATTCTGAAGCAACAGAATGTTATGTCTGTGGTCAACGTTGGTGGAATGGTAAAGTGGAAATTGCAGTAATAGATGAAGGTGTCGGTATAGCTAATTCCTTAAAAAGATCTCACCGTATACCTAGCGATAATGAAGCATTATCTATGGCTATAAAACCTGGTATTTCGAGTACGAGCAATATAAATCAGGCTCAAAATACTTATGATAATTCAGGGTTTGGGTTGTATGTATTAAGTCAACTAGCTTCTAGCTTTGGCTGGTATGTTTTAGGAAGTGGCACTGCTAGATTAGTCGGACATGGCAATAATGTCAGTCAAGAGACTCTAAATTTTAGTGGTACTTATTTTGGAATGCAATTACAGCGACCACCTCAGCAATTTAGCCAACTCCTAGATGACATTATAAGTTCAGGTGAGGAAGAAGCAGAAGCAAGTGGAATTTCTAAAAAAGCTTCAGGTATGTCAAAGTTGTACTAAATGAGAGCTAACAAGAGCTTATCTGAATCTATTTTTTCTCAGTTATAACTAATGACCGCAGCGGTATTTTTTACCATTAGTAGATCTTTTTCAAAGTGTCACAAGTGAACAATGGTCGCAAGGCGAAAAAAATAAATAATGTAAATGTTGATAAAACACATGTCCAAACGCCCATCTGCAAGAATTGGCTAACAATTAAAGTTAGCCTGCATTTTATATTTAATTAATCATCTAAGATAAAGCCAACAATCCCCCCAATGGCGGCACCAATGACTATGCCTTGTGGACCAAATCGTGCGCCTATCAATGCACCAGTCGTTGCTCCTTTCATAGCGCTATCTGAAGTGTTGTTACTCATTCAATTATTTTCCTTAGTTTTTGTAGTTCATACAGACAACCGAATATTTAATACGACTGTCAGAGAAGTGTGCTTGAGGTAAGTAAGTCATTACACCTTAAATTTAGTGGTGTAATGACCACTGAGTTTTAATGGACTATTTACTTTTGCTAGTCCCTGTCCATAAAAGGGCATGTTGGACGTTTGGGCGTGTTATTTTTCAAATGATTAAAACGAATTTGTATTGTATGCATAATGTGCGCATAATATGACTATAGGATGATTAAGGTGACTAATATGAATATTACTTTAGGTAAAGAATTTGAACGTCGTATTACTGAAAAAGTTTCGGATGGTTTATATACATCAGCAAGTGAAGTGATACGTGATGGGCTTCGACTATTATTTGAAAAAGATGCCAACAAAAATCAACAACTAGAAATACTTAGAGAAGAAGTTTCCAAGGGGTTTGAACAGTTAGCTGCAGGTGAAGTTTCAAATCATAATGTTATGGATATTTTTGAACAAGCTTCTTCAGCTGCAAGTAAAAATTCAAATGCCAAGTTATAATTTATCCCCTTTAGCTGAAGAGGATTTATTCAAAATAATTTCAACAACAATTGAATCTTGGGGAAGCGCACAGGCAAAGGTGTATTCTCAAACCATAGACTCAGCCTTATTGAAACTAGCTCAATACCCGGACTTCGGTAGGGAAAGAAGTGATGTTTATAATGGTGCTAGAAGCTTTCCTGTAGAAAAACATATTGTGTTTTATCAAGTCAGTGACAATGGTATTGATGTTGCTCGTATTCTCCATCAACGCATGGATCTCTCAAAGCATTTCTAATTATTATAAGAAAAAACTTTCTGAGACTTTTCTGTGAGTTTGCAAAGCTAATAACTTACGTTTAAATCCAAACTATGACATGTGTAAACACCGCCCTAAAAGCGCCACTATTTGCCGAATTTAACGATAAACCGATCTTTCCCCAAAAAAAACCATCCTTTAAAATCATCTCACTCAATAGGGATTTTGAGTAATAAAAAATCAAATAA
>NZ_QOLD01000003.1 GCF_003333305.1 Candidatus Colwellia aromaticivorans
TTCTTTTGCTAAATCTACGCCAATTATAGTATTCTTCATAACAAGGACTCTTTATAATATTTTTTGTGTGGTAACAAATATATTACCCCACATCTTAGGTGTGGGGGAGTCCAATTATCTTATTAGATAATGCAGGAGCACATTATCCTGAATAACCATTATCTTCAATCAAAGCCTTGCGTACATGGATGTAGGTACTTAGGTTCAGTCTGGAACTATGAACCTGTGCCTAAAGACGTTTCTAACTCCAGCTGAATCCGACATATTGAAGTAACATGGGTATACATAGTAAAAGGGAAATATTATGACAGCGACAAAAAAAGACGAATTGGTCGTTCATGACGATATTAAAATAGTATATAACATGACAGAAAAGCCAAGCAAAACGCACTTAAAAGCACCCAAAGACAGAGCAGTAATCGCGAATATTCGCGCCGATCTCGTATTACCTGAAAATAATATTCTTACGGTAGATATAGATTTTGACACCACAAGTGGCTACCATAACAATGCAATTATGGTAATGGATGATTTCGGCGTTTAAATGATCGCTACCGCGTTTGAATCAAAATATTCAAAGGAAGATGCCGATAAAGTGCGTAAAGCATGGGCAGAGAAACAACAACACGATGATCCACGAAAACGCACTTGCTTACTGGTGCAAAAGTCAATTACAACAGGGGATACTCCGCAAGTTTTTGCCGTTTGTGGTTCGCGTAGGCATAAAACAGATATTGCCCCTGAGAGCATCATTTAGTTATTTATTTCAGATAACTAACTCTTATCGCGCAAATTATATTAAGCAGCTTAACTTGCTGCTTTTTTTCTTATTTATATCCTCTGTATTAATTTCTGTCTCATCTTTTGCTAAACAAACAAATTCATTTGAAAGCCTCGCTAATATTTATTCTATTGTGCAGGATAAAAAAGATTTTATTTGGTTATCTGGTCAAAATGGCCTTTATCGATTTGACGGCACACAGATTATTAATTTTTCAAATAAGGAAAAAGGCTGGGCTATCCCATTTAATTGGATAAATAACTTATCAATAAAAGATGAACAACTCATATTAGCAACAGAAACTAAAGGCTTGTGGTTGTTTAACACTGATACAGGTACAACAACCCCTATTGAAATCGAGGCACAATCCAATACGTTTTATAAAGCTATACACCATAAAAATAGCTACTATGCCATCAGTATGGCTCCTCAACATTTATATCGTTACGACATAGCCACTGGCGTAACCACGATAATAATGAAAGATATTACCAATAACACCTTGCTCTCTAGTGACAATAGGGTCTATTTTAATGATAAAGAAAAATTATTCTATTTAGACAGCACTGATAATTACCAAAAAATACACTATATAAAAGATTTTAATGAAAACATAGTAGCCGTAACCGGTACTGATGATACGGTAATAATCGCTAGCGAAAGTAATTTATTCAAATTCACTGATACGAGTACTATTACCAAAAAATCAATACTTTCTCCTATATCAGCGATAGCCATAAGCAATAATAACCAACACTTTTTTACTGTCGATCTGTCTGGCACAATCATAAAACGTGAATTAAAAACATTAAAAAAGCATCATAATACTTTTCCAATTGTTAAAAAATCAAGATACGAAGCTTTACTGCATGATAGTTCAGGCGTTTTATGGCTAGTAAATAATAGAGGCGTTCAGCGATTAACTGAAAATACCGTAATAAACCACCTTGCAATTTTTGATACCCGGTTTAGTTCACTAGAAACTGAAGTTTATGATAATCAACTCTACATTGGCAGTTACGGTAAAGGTGTTCATACACTATCTCCTTTCAAAAAAAACCAAGTTAATGCTGTTAATAGCATCAATAAAAAACTTTCAAAAAAAGCATTGAATATCACTGACTTATTAGCCATTGACAATACATTATGTATCGCTACCTTTGATGGTTTATGGCGTTATAATAAAAAATTGCAACAGACAAAGAAAATCAACTTATCTTTCGAAAACGCTAATTTAAGTAATTTGATTTTACTTAAATTAAGACATAAACAAAACTTACTTTATATCGCGACTGACGGACAAGGTCTTATCATTTACGATTTAAATAAAGATAAAGTAATTCAACACCTGAACAGAGATGTAGGTTTAAGTTCAGGTGAAGTGATTGATGTTTTACCTTTAGCCAATGGTGATATTTGGCTTGCCACAGCTTCAGGCATTGACGTAATAAGAAACAACACTAAAACAAATAACACCATTACAAGCCAAATAAGTGCAAAGTTCACATCCCTTTTGCAAGCTGACGGTAAAGTTTTTGCAGCAACCAAAGGTGATGGCATTTTTGTATACAATCAGCAAGGACAACTATTAACTCACTTTGCTAAAGGCATAAATTTTAGTTATATGTCCTTAATTGATAATAAAATCTTCGCTTCTGCCAAACCAGCTCTTTATGAAATAAATCCTGAAAACTATCAAATATCAATGATCTCAAATACTGAAAAATATTCATTCACTGATACACCTTTGTCCTATATTAATTCACTATTCATAGCTAATAGCATGGGGATATTACAATTACCAAAAACAACTAAAATTCCTTTTCATCCTAAAGTGTATATTAGTAAAACAACCGTATCAGGAAAGTCTTATTTATTAAATCAGGCAATAAATATTACCAGCGGTAATGATGTTATCACGCTAGACTTAGCAAGTTTAGATTACCGTCCAGGGATCAACAAACAGTTCCGCTACACACTTAATGGCAATACATGGCATAAAATTAACGAAAATCAATTAACATTAACAGGCTTAGCCTCAGGAAATTATTACATTGAGATAATGGCAACAAATAGTTTAGGCCAGTGGAGCGATAATAAAGCCTACACTGAAATTAGTGTTGCCTTTCCTTGGTATTGGAGTCAGCAAATACGATTAGTGTACGCAGTGATCCTAATTTGTATTGTGTGCCTTAGTGCTTGGTTACTTTATTTACGTAGCAAGTCTATTCGTCATATTCATAATGTTTTACAAGGTGACATTAGTAATTACGGCAAAACTAGTTTGCAAGTTAAGCGTAACTTAACCGTTGCCATCGCCTTATTATCTGAAAATAAAATTAATGAAAGCAAAGTCTTATTTCAAAAATGTGTTGACGACTTAAATGAACAGCAAGAATCACCAGAGCCAAATTCATTAAATGGTAATTCGTTAACGGTTGCCATTCCTTTTTTAGCCGAGTATTTGCAAATAAAATATCAAACGAAGTTATCTTTTCAATTAGATGCAAATGAAAGTGAACTTGAATATAAACTACGGGCTGACCTTTATCGCGTTATTTTTGAGGCGATAACTTATGCAATTCTCAAGGGTAGTGGTCGAAATTTCAAAGTTGTGATTCAGAAATTTAAGACTAAAATATGGTTAAATATCAGTGATGATGGACAAAGTTATATTAACTTTAATAGTATAGTCAACATTGATCTTTCTATGTATTACATTCGACAAATTGCTAATAAGCATAATGGCTCTATTAATACGTTTAATGAACAAGGTAATGGTAGTCAACTAGTATTAAGCTTACCAATCATAATTAATAATAATCTTACAACTCGAAATTTCGATTAATTTAATATAAAATACGTCTCCTTTTGTCGATGCCTCAGCAAGTGTTGGGTTTAACAATATCGATGTTAATAAATACGAATAAGTAAGAGTAAAGTAAATGAGTAAAAAGCTATATATCAAGACTTGGGGCTGTCAAATGAACGAGTATGACTCGCAGAAAATGGCAGAACTATTAGACTCTACCCATGGTTTTGAACTAGCGCAAGAAGCAGAAGATGCCGATGTAATTCTGCTTAACACTTGCTCTATTCGTGAAAAAGCCCAAGAAAAAGTTTTTCATCAACTCGGACGTTGGAAAAAATTAAAAGATCACAAACCTGATTTACTTATTGGTGTTGGTGGCTGTGTTGCCTCACAAGAAGGTGATGCCATCCGCCGACGAGCACCTTTTGTTGATATGGTTTTTGGTCCACAAACACTTCACCGCTTACCTGAAATGTTAAATCAATTACAACGTAGCAGTAGTCCAATCGTTGATGTGAGTTTTCCTGAAATTGAAAAATTTGACCGTTTACCAGAGCCCAAAGCAGATGGTCCAAGTGCATTTGTTTCTATTATGGAAGGCTGTAGTAAATATTGTACTTTTTGCGTGGTGCCTTACACCCGTGGCGAAGAAGTAAGCCGACCACTTGATGACGTTTTATATGAAATAGCTCAACTTGCTGAGCAGGATGTTCGCGAAGTAAATTTACTGGGCCAAAATGTTAACGCCTACCGCGGTGAAATGCATGATGGAAGCATTTGTCGCTTTGCCGATTTAGTGCGTTTAGTCGCCACCATTGATGGTATTGACCGTATTCGCTATACCACATCACACCCGGTTGAGTTTACCGATGACATTATTGAAGCGTACGAGGATGTCCCTGAATTGGTAAATCACCTACATCTTCCTGTACAAAGTGGTTGTGATCGAATTTTAACGCAGATGAAGCGTGGTCATACTGCACTTGAATATAAATCTCAGATTCGAAAATTAAAAAAAGTACGTCCTGAACTATCTATGTCATCAGATTTTATTATTGGTTTCCCCGGTGAAACTGATGAAGACTTTATGGATACCATGAAGTTAATTGAAGCAATAGACTTTGATTTAAGCTTTAGTTTTATTTACAGCGCTCGTCCAGGTACACCTGCTGCAGATTTACCTGACGATATAAGTGATGACACCAAGAAAGTACGCTTGAAATTACTACAAGACAAAATTACTCATCAAGCTTTACGCATTGCTAGACAAATGTTAAATACCGAGCAACGTGTTTTGGTTGAAGGACCATCAAAGAAAAATCCAATGGAACTACGTGGTAAAACAGAAAATAACCGAACCGTCAATTTTGTAGCACCACATTCGGTTATTGGTCAATTTGTTGATATTAAAATTACTGACGTGTATGCCAACTCATTACGTGGTGAGTTGATTCGTCAAGAAAGTGATATGGGGCTACGCATTGCTCATTCACCCGCTGACATTTTAGCTAATAGCCATCATAAGTCACCTAAAGTAAGTCATCTTGATGACTTAGGTGTCGGTACCTATACTCCTTCACCAGTTAATAGTTAGTAATATGGATAACACTTTGAGCATTGAAGAAAATAGCAACATCAACTCAGCCACAAACCACCAACTGGACTTAACTCCTGTTGATAACGAGCGCCAAGCTGAGTTATGTGGTCCTATGGATGATCACCTAAAAACGATTGAACGTCGTTTAGGTGTAGAAATTAGTTATCGTGGTAGTCAATTTAAAATAGTAGGTAAAGACAAAAACTGCCAAGCGGTTATCCACTTATTAAAAAATCTTTATATCGAAACTGCGCCAGTAAAGGGTATTTACAAATTAATTACCAGTGAAATGGTGCATTTAGCCATACTCGAAGCGAATGTATTAGAACAAGAAGATGTTAATATCCCCGCTCAAAGTAAAGAAGCGGCTGAATTAGGCGCTAATTATGAAAAAATGCTTACTATTAAAACAAAACGCGGCATAGTAAAACCACGTAATGGTAATCAGCAATCTTATGTTCAAAATATTATAACCAATGATATAAGCTTTGGTGTGGGCGTTGCTGGTACAGGTAAAACCTACCTTGCGGTTGCTTGCGCTGTAGAGGCATTAGAGCGACAAGAAGTTCGCCGTATATTACTCACTCGCCCTGCTGTTGAAGCTGGAGAAAAGCTTGGTTTTTTACCCGGTGATTTAGCACAAAAGATTGACCCCTATTTAAGACCGCTTTACGATGCTTTATTTGAAATGTTAGGCTTTGAACGGGTAGAGAAGCTAATTGAGCGTAATGTCATCGAAATTGCACCACTGGCGTATATGCGTGGTAGAACCTTAAATGATGCCTTTATTATTTTAGACGAAAGCCAAAATACTACGGTTGAACAGATGAAAATGTTCTTAACGCGTATTGGTTTTAATTCACGTGCCGTTATTACTGGTGATATAACACAAGTTGACTTACCTAAACATCAAAAATCGGGCTTACGCCAAGCAATTGAAGTTCTACAGGATATTCAAGGGATAAGTTTTAACTTCTTTCAAGCTAAAGATGTTGTACGTCACCCAGTAGTAGCAAGGGTGGTAGAAGCTTATGAATCTTATGAGCAAAAAGAAAACAGGCAAAAACAGCAAAAAGAACAACAAGTAAAAGCAAAATACTTAAACAATGAGTAATCATATTGATTTACAAATTGCTTGTGAAGCAACCGAGTTACCATCAATTGAGCTTTTTCAACGTTGGGCAGACATCGCCTTAACTGCTGTAACCAATCAAGAGTTTGAATTAACTATTCGGTTAGTTACTATTGAAGAAAGCCAACAGTTAAATAGCCAATATCGACAAAAAGACAAACCCACTAATGTACTGTCTTTTCCCTTTGAAGTCCCTGATGGTATTGAACTTAATTTACTAGGCGATTTAGTCGTTTGTGTACAAGTTGTTGAACAGGAAGCAAAAGAGCAAAACAAGACATTATTTGATCATTGGGCACACATGATTATTCATGGATGCTTGCATTTATTAGGATATGATCATATAAACGATACTGATGCAGATGAAATGGAAGCGCTAGAAATAAAAATTTTAGCACAATTATCCATTAATAATCCTTATGAAAGCTAACAATAGCTAAACAAACTTTAATAGGAACAAAATAAGCTCTATGAGCGATGATAACCCCCACTCGAGTAACGGCTCAAAGAAAAAATCAGTATTGAATAAAATAATTCAATTATTTAGACCTGAGCCGAAAAATAAAAACGATTTAGTTGATGTATTAACTGACGCGCAAAGCCGTGAGTTAATAAACCCTGAAACAAGGCAAATGATTGAAGCGGTATTAGAAGTATCAGAAATGCGCGTTCGCGACATTATGATACCTCGTTCGCAGATGGTAACCATCGATAGAAATCATAGCTTAGATGAATTTTTACCGATAATTTTAGACTCTGGTCATTCACGTTTTCCTGTCGTAAATGAAGATATTGATCATGTTGATGGCATTTTATTAGCTAAAGACTTACTCGCCTTTGGTTTTAGTAACTCTTCAGAAATATTTAGTTTAAATGATGTTATTCGCCCTGCAATCATTGTCCCGGAAAGTAAAAAAGTAGAGCCACTATTAAACGAATTTCGCTCTAACCGTTATCATATGGCACTAGTTGCTGATGAATATGGTGGTATTTCAGGGGTGATCACTATCGAAGATATTCTTGAACAAATAGTAGGGGAAATTGAAGATGAAACTGATGAAGATATTGAGGAAGATATAAAATTGCTCGCTAGCAATGTGTATTTAGTCCGAGCGTTAACTGAACTTGAAGATTTTAACGAATATTTCAATTGTGAATTTAACGAAAAGTCAGCAGATACCGTCGCAGGAATAGTTTTACAACATTTAAACCATATGCCACAAAAAGGTGAGCAACTCACCCTAGGGCCATTTGACTTTAAAGTGCTTACAGCAGATACAAGACGTATGCAAATGCTACAAGTAACCGTCGATAAGAAACATAAAATCAACGGTAAACTGAGTGACTAAAGTAAGCATTCTAACACTTTTATCATCATTAAAGAGCTCCTTAGTAAACAAGAAAAATTGGCTTTCTTTTATCACGGGTTTAAGCTTAGTATTTGCTTACGCCCCTTTTTCACAGTGGTATTTAAGCCTTTTTATTCCTGCCATTGTTTTCTATCACTTAGCTAAACAACCGCCTAAAAAGTCAGCAAAACTAATGTTTATTTTTGCCTTTGGTTGGTTTGCTAGCGGTATCAGTTGGGTTCACGTTAGCATCGACCAATTTGGTGGCCTACCGCTTACCGTTTCTTTAGGCTTAATGTTATTGCTTTGTCTTTACTTAGCATTATTTCCTGCTCTTGCCGCTTACTTAACGGCCTATTTTTCAAATAAAAAGCAGCTTAATTTATGGCTATTAATGCCTTTTTGGCTAATTAGCGAGTACCTACGTAGTGTTGTGTTTACTGGCTTTCCTTGGCTCTCATTAGGATATAGCCAAATAGATAGTCCATTAGCTAAGTTTGCACCATTAATAGGCGAAGTGGGCATCACCGCATTAGTCATTTTAATTAATGTTTGCCTAGTAAAAATAGTTTATTCCTTAAAGCAAAATAGCAAAAACACGCTGACTTATCCTATCGCGCTTATCTTTATGATTACTACATTAAGTTATGGTTTAGCTAACGTAAATTGGGTTCAAGTCACCGGAAAAACAACTAAAGTTGCCCTAGTTCAAGGTAATGTTGCTCAATCAATAAAATGGGCCCCAGAGCAAGAATGGCCAACGATGCTTAAATACTTAGATCTTACTCGGGTAAATTACGATGCAGATATCATTATATGGCCTGAGTCAGCTATTCCTGCAGTAGAGCCTGCAGTACAAGACTATTTGAGCACAGTAAACCAATCAGCTTTATTAAATAATAGTGCCATTATTACCGGTATTTTAAATTATAATTTTGAAACCAAAGAATACTTTAATAGTTTAATAGTTTTAGGAAATAAACAAGATGAAGATGAGCAAGGTTATTACTATAACCATAACAATCGCTATTCAAAAAATCATCTGTTACCCATTGGTGAGTTCGTGCCATTTCAAGAGTTATTACGTCCAATAGCACCACTGTTTAATCTGCCCATGTCTTCTTTTAGTCGAGGAAATTATATGCAGCATAACCTGATAGCAAAAAACTTACATATTTTACCGCTACTTTGTTTTGAGATTGCCTTTCCTCATCAATTAGCCGCTAATTTAACTAAACAAACGAGTTTGTTATTAACAGTGAGTAATGATGCTTGGTTTGGTAATTCACACGGGCCACATCAACACATGGAAATAGCTCGTATGCGTGCTTTAGAGTTTGGCCGGCCATTACTTCGCTCAACCAACAATGGTATAACCGCAGTTATTGATCATCACGGTAACTTTATTGCGCGTATTCCACAGTTTGAAGAAGGCGTATTAAAAACAGAGGTAGAGCTAGTAACAGGTGTAACACTTTATAGCCTATGGCCACGTTTGATTCTAGTATTAATGATTATCATACCGTTAATTCTTAATGTTTTTTTACAAACTCAAGAGAAAAAAGAACATTAATTTGGCGTTGAGGCTGTACCAAATACATATTAGTGTTACGAGTTAAGATTTTACTGATTTCGGATGCATATTCACTTTATTTCGACCACTTTTTTTTGCATGATAAAGTGCAGAATCTGCACATTCAATCCACGCTTTATGGCTTCTAATCACCGGCTCAATTTCAGCGATACCCATACTAATAGTGTATTTAAGATCAATATCATTATATTGAGTAATCGATGCTTCTACAGCCTTGCGTAAACGCTCAGCAAAAACATACGCACTTTTTAGTGGTGTATCTGGCAGTAAAACAACAAACTCTTCACTACCATAACGACCAGGAATATCAGTTTCCCTTACATGATTTTGAATTAAATTGGAAAGATGACGAATAATTTCATCGCCAACCACATGACCATAGGTATCATTTACCTTTTTAAAGTGATCAATATCGAGTATCACTAACGAACTTGAGTGTTGACTACGGATCCAACGTTTATACTCAGCTTGTAAGCAGCTCTCCCAATGACTTCGATTGAACAGCTTTGTTAACCCATCAGTTTGGCTTAATATAGCTAATTCTTCATTGGCTTTTCCCAAGCTCTTTTTATGTACTGCATTATCCGTTACGTCATAAACAAGCAAACATAAATGGCTCACCTCACCCGTTGAAGACATCAGTGGAATAAAGGTAGTATTTTGATACATAAAATCAGAGCTACCGGTAACAGGACGGTAACTATTAAACTTAAATAAATAGGGTCGTTGCTCCCAAATAGTGAACGCTTTATTTTTTAATAAAAATACTGACTCGGCTTTGCGCTCAAACCAATCTTGGGGTATTTCATCAAATAATTTAAACAACGACTTGTCTTTCACTTCTCTAGGCAATAAACCACTGTGGTTTTCCATAAAACCATTAAAAATCTGTACCTTGTATTCTTTATCTAAGACCACTAAGCCAACATCAATGTTATGAAGCATCTCCATTAACCAGTGTAATTCATTTAATTGTGAGGTTTGTAACGACATGGCCAATCCCATTCTCTTTAAATCCACGTTCTTTTGATATAAACATAGCGGTTAAAATACAAAAACTTAATCAAGTAAATAAGATAACTTGTTATTTAATGTTTGCATCGACTGTTCGGTAAACAACAAAAGTAAATCACACTTGATTGGATAATTTTCAATGCTATAACTAATTTCAATTGCCAATGTTTTCTTCCACTTAGTATTGTTAGCAATTAGTTCAGATATTTTTCTATGCTGACCTAAAACCACAGGGTGACCTTGACTAAAAGCGATATCAAGTTGTTCCGATAGCCCTTTTAAGCATGCACCAATAAGTACGTTTGCTAAATCCATTAATAACTCTAACTCTGTACCATCGTCTTCGTCATATTGGTAATTCATCAGTGAAGCTACATCTTGAAAACTAGAATCGGTCAATATTAATAACGCTTCACCAGAAATACCTGCACTAATAAAGCCTTGGCAAATGCCTGAAGTGCTTTCGCTTGCCTCTACCGCTTTGAGTGCCATGCTCAATTCACTTACTTCAATAAAGTTAACATTGGGTATCGGTAATTTAACAAAAACATCCAACAATCTCGCGAGTAAATCCCCTGCCCGTCCCATGGCAACATTAGCAACCTCTTGATAACAATCCCTTAATTCAGCAGACAAAGTTAATTCAACATGACTAATAGGTGCAGATGTGTCAACAGTCACCACCTTTAAAGGTGGAACAACAACGATATTACTTTTTGCTTGTACAAGTGGTTTTTGAGCATCTACATTGGTAGTAATCACTGGTTGAGCCAAGATATGCTCTTCTTTAGTGAATACACCATAAGACAGTAGTACTTCTGTCAATTTTTCTTTACTCACCGGTTTTTGAATAAAATCCAATGCCCCTAAGCCCGTAACTCTTTTATGCGCTTCGGGTTGAATATCTCCAGAAACCACAATAGTCAAAGTGGGTAAATCTTGTTTTAAAATAGCCTCAAGAACTTGATAACCATCCATTTCTGGCATATTTAAGTCAAGTAAGAGTACATCACCTTTACCTGCTTTTATTGCCTTTATTCCTTCAATTCCATTGATAGCAAAACTAATTTCAACATCCCAACCTTCAGGCAATGAACTCGCTAGTTGCTTACGCGCCATATTAGAGTCATCACAAATTAATAGCTTAGTTGGCATAATGGCTCATCACCTTGGAAAAATAAAAATCGCATGGAATCAAAACTTCTCGTTTATGTATTTTAATATTAATACCTATTTTTTGAACATAGCAATAGGATATTTGGTAAAGCTTTCACACTAATTTTATCGAAAAATAATCAAGAAACCCAATGAGAAAAACGGTAAACTTAACCTTTGCAACTAATTATTCCAACTAATGATGAAATTATCTACCCTAACTAAGCTTTTATTTATATTATTTTTTACCCCCAATGTATTAATGTTCAATGCTCACGCAAAACCAGTTAGTCAATCAACACTAACGCAAACACAAGATTTAGTAAAAGCGAACGATAAGTACGTTACTTTACTCGGTACCCAGATAAATATTGGTGATGAAGCGCCAAACTTTAAAGTAGTAGATAAAAACTTTACTCCAGTACATCTATCTGATTTTAAAGAGCAAACATTACTCATTTCAGTTGTACCAAGTTTAGATACTGGCGTTTGTTCACTACAAACCAAGCGTTTTAATGAAGAAGCAGCCAAGTTACCGAAAAACATCACCATATTAACTATTAGTAATGACTTACCTTTTGCACAAAAGCATTTTTGCAAAGTTGAGAATGTAGACCTAGTAAAAGTATTATCCGATTCAGTTTGGCGTAACTTTGGTGAAAGCTATGGTCTAATAATTAAAGACATGGGCTTATTGACTCGCGCCATTTTTATTATAGATAGCCAAGGAATAGTAAAATATAAAGAATTAGTGGCTAACATATCTCAACATCCAAATTACGAGAATGCATTGACAGCCGTTAAAGATATCGCCCCTGTAATTGTTATTGAAAACAAAGTAATAACAAGTGAAACACCTAGCGAGACTACTAAGTAACCTATTTATACCCGTTACCAATCAAGGTGCTTTTTTCAGAATGCTTGAGTTATTTCAATTCAAGGCACTGTGATGAAATAATGGGTATATACCCATGATACTTCAAAATGTGCGTTTCAGGGCCGCTGAACGATTCATGGTCAAGGCGCATCTTTTTATTAAGGGTCGTTCCCTTAAAAAGAGATGCAACGAAGAACATGATTTGATCAGGGGCCCCTGTAAGGCTAGTTTAGAAACGCTTTATGCTACGTTATTGATTTCGACAATGGAACAACCATTATCTTCAATCAAAGCCTTGCCTAAAGGCGTTTCTAACTCCAGCTGAATCCGACATATTGAAGTAACATGGGTATAAATTCACCTATTTTCTTTCGGTAAAAACATCATCAATAATGCCGCCAACAATGCAACAACACTGGCCGTTAAAAAGGCAGTGGTTGCTCCTAAGCCATCAAGCCATAATGCGCCCGCTAGATATGCTCCAATGGCCCCACCTACGCCATAAACACCTCCCAGATAAATGGCTTGGCCTCTTGATTGCTGGCAAGCACTAAAGTGACTACTGATAAAGATCATTGAAGCGCTATGAAACAAAGCAAAGCTAGCCGCATGCATTAACTGTGTCAATGCTAACATCCAAGCAGACTCGCCATACAAAGCCACCAAAAGCCAACGTAAGGCAGTAACAGCTAAACTAAAGATCAATAAGGTTTTCAACGAAAAATGTTTAAAAAAACTACTCGCAAAGATAAAGACTAGTATTTCAGCCAAAACACCTAATGAAATAAACAAACCGACAGCAAAACCTGGGTACTCTAAATCTCGTAAAAATAAAGCAAAAAAGCCATAAAAGGGACCAAAACTAATTTGCAATAATATTCCTGCAATAAAAAAGATCAGAAACCTAGATTCAAGTAATTTATCTTTTATTGATAATACCTGTATTTTCGCTGTGCTAAGAACGTGACGAGATTTAAGACTAAGTGTTGAAAACAACAATAACAATAAAGCAACACAGCCCATAACGACAAAAGCATTGGTAAATGGAGTGTTTGTAACACTTGATAAGCTCTTTTCTTGATAAAACGTCATTACTTGTCCAGCAAAAATAGCTAAAACAATAAAACCCAAACTTCCCCATAAACGAATACGTGCATAAATTTTACTGCTGCGCCTCACTGAATTTAAGGTTAATACTTCAAGTTGAGGTAATATTGCCGTCCAAAAAAGGCTAAAAAATGCTAAACAAATACTAATTGCCCAATAATTATCCAACCAAAATAACAACATAAAACTCAAAAGAGCGAGTACTGCTCCCAGGCGAATGATAAGTAATTGCTGCCCCGTTTTATCCGCTAAAATAGCCCATAGGCTTGGCGCAATAATTTTGGTCGCGGTAAGAATGGCAAAAATTTCACCCAGCTCAAGCGAAGTGAAACCCTTACTATCAAGAAAAACTGAAAGATACGGTGAGATTAAGCCAAGAATGGCAAAATAAAAAAAATAACTGGAAGATAGGCGGGTAAATAATGACAAGTTTTATTCCTATTTACCCGCTGATGCTAATTTATTGTTCAGTTATTACAGGCGTACTACAAACAACATCGGCATTTTGCGCACGATGTCTTAAATAGTGATCGACTAAAGTTAACGCCAACATTGCCTCTGCAATGGGTACTGCACGAATACCAACACAAGGATCATGTCGACCTTTAGTAATAATATCCGTTGCTTCGCCGCTAACATCAACCGTTTTACCACTCACACCAATACTTGAAGTTGGCTTTAATGCTAAATGTGCAATGATGTTTTGTCCTGAAGAAATACCACCTAAAACACCACCCGCATGATTACTAGCAAAACCTTGTGGTGATAATTCATCTCTATGCTCTGAGCCTTTTTGATTAACAACAGCAAAACCATCACCAATTTCAACACCTTTTACCGCATTAATACTCATTAAGCCATGAGCGATTTCAGCGTCAAGCCTATCAAAAATAGGCTCGCCTAATCCAACGGGTACATTGGTTGCTACTACACTGACTTTTGCGCCGATAGAGTCTTTAGCACGCATAATATCACGCAAATGTTGGTCTAATTGTTCAAGCTTGGTATTGTCGGGGAAAAAGAACTGATTCTGTTCTACTTCAGTCCAATCAATATTTTGAAAATCAAGTGGTTCGCCATTGGTAGATGTGGCCGTAATCTCGCCAATTTGAGTCACGCAGGCTTGTATCTTCATGCCAAATTTTAGCGCTAAATATTTTTTAGCTATGGCGCCCGCAGCAACACGCATAGCGGTTTCTCGAGCAGAAGAGCGACCACCACCACGATAATCACGTAATCCATATTTTTGCGAATAAGTGTAATCAGCATGGCCGGGGCGAAAGCTTTGCGCAATATTACCGTAGTCTTTAGAGCGTTGATCAGTATTCTCAATAATCAAGCCTATAGGTGTTCCTGTTGTTTTACCTTCAAACACACCTGACATGATTTTTACTATATCTGCTTCATTACGCGCAGTAGTAAAGCGTGACTTACCTGGACGACGTCTATCAAGATCGATTTGTAAATCTGCTTCGCATAATTCAATTCCAGGAGGGCAGCCATCAACAATAGCACCTAACCCTAAGCCATGGCTTTCGCCAAATGAAGTAACAGTAAATAATTTTCCGAAAGTATTGCCTGACATTTTAACTCCAACGTCTGTTATTAATTCTTTGATTTATACCCGTGCATCTTCAAGTGGAACGGGTATATTCTCATTTAAAGCAGCAGTAAAAACCGCCGAAAACTCAACCAATTGTGCCTTAGTTAGCATAAATACACCATGGCCACCACGTTCAAAATTAAGCCAAGTAAAAGGCACCTCACTGTATAAAGCTTTTACGTGTACTTCTGAGTTACCTACTTCACAAAAAAGTAAGCCTCCATCATTCAAATGCTGTGCACTTTGCGCCAATATAACACGCACAATATCTAGGCCATCATCGCCACAACCTAAGCCCATTTCAGGTTCATGGAGATACTCTTGCGGTAAACTGTCAATATCTTGCTGATCGACATAAGGTGGATTAGAAACAATTAAATCATAACGTTGTTCTTCAACCCCAGAAAAAATATCAGATTGAATGGGAATAACGTGTTCACTAAGACCGTGGTTTTCTATATTTATTTGCGCAACATTTAACGCATCTATCGATAAATCTACCGCATCTACCTCTACATCATCAAAATAACTCGCACAGGCTATGGCAATACAACCACTGCCCGTACATAAATCCAAGATACGTTTGGGCGCTTTATTAGCGGCTATATAAGGAAAAAACTGGTTTTCAATTAACTCTCCAATAGGAGAACGTGGAATTAATACTCGCTCATCAACATAAAAAGGTAACTGAGCAAAATAAGCAACGTTAGTTATATAAGCCACCGGAATTTGTTCTTCGATGCGACGGGTAAATAATGCCAACACGTTTTGCTTTTCTGATTCAATCAAACGACAAGTCATCAGGCTATCATCTACGTCATTAGGTAGTGATAAAGCATACATTACCAATATATATGCATCATTAAAGGCATTTTCACTACCATGTCCATAAAACAATTCTGCTTGATTAAACAATGTTGCACCATATCGACAGTAATCAGCGATAGTATGCAATTGACTCGTTACTGAGGTTAATTTATTCACTTTTATTCCTATAATTTTTACGTTTATTCTGTTTCATTAAATTCATTACTTGTAAAGATTAGCAGATATTTTTAAACTGCCGCTATGAAAATGAAAAACACCAATAAAAAGCTAATACATGCTAACGATGAATCACTTTTTAAAGAAGCAATAGGCAAGATCAAGCCTTTAAAAGTGGACACCATACACTTTGCTAAAAAAGTCAGCAAGCCTAAAACACATGCTCAGCCCAAAAACAGTAAAAAAGCCTTTGCCCAGTTCCACTTTTCTGACGAATTTGAACCCCATTTAAACAAACAAGGGCCAATGAAGTATGTGCGAGCGGATGTTAATAGTTTTGAAGCCAAAAATTTACGCCGAGGGTTTTATAGCCCTGATTTAATTTTAGACTTACATGGTTTAGACCAACATCAAGCTAAACAAGAAATTGCCGCGCTACTTTATGCTTGTCAAAAAGAACATGCCCAATGCATTTGTATTATTCATGGCCTTGGCTCAAGAATATTGAAAAATAAAGTCCCTCATTGGTTAGTACAGCACCCTGATGTGATGGCATTTCATCAAGCAACATTAGAATGGGGAGGCAACGGTGCTTTGTTAGCCTTAGTAGAACTAAAAGATAAGTTTAATAGAAATTAATGATTAAACTATTCACTATTTAACTTAGCAGGTGAAATAATATCTAGCAACTGCCCTTGCATGCACTTAGTATCATAATCAATTACCGCGATGGCACCTGTTGGAAAAATAGGCATCTGGTTTTTATCCGTTAATTGGGCGACAAAATAGCTAACAAAAGGCATATGAGAAACAAATAATACTGCTAGATTTTTATCACCATGATCTACTTCATTACACTGGCTAAGTAAACCGTCTAAAAAATCATGCATGTGCTGAGCATTACCTGACGGGGTAATTAAATCGAGTGTTTTCGGCTGAGTCATGAGTAGATTAGATTTTATTAGAAAATCAGACACATTCTCACAAGTTTGTTGCGCTCGAATATACGGGCTCACAAAAACATCTAACAATTTTGGGGTCTTTTGTAATAACCATCGTCCCATTATTTTAGCTTCGAGAATCCCTTG
The DNA here is from genome assembly GCF_003333305.1 of Candidatus Colwellia aromaticivorans. Taxonomy (GTDB): domain Bacteria; phylum Pseudomonadota; class Gammaproteobacteria; order Enterobacterales; family Alteromonadaceae; genus Colwellia; species Colwellia aromaticivorans. Next base: position 17,094 of record NZ_QOLD01000003.1, read on the forward strand.
GTCAGTCAAAGGCCTCAAAGAATCATCACCTGTTATATTCGCCGCTTCACCATGTCGCATTATAAAAATTTGCATTTACTCTCCCGCACATTAAGTAGATATACCCGTTCCACTTGAAGATGCTCGTTTCAGGAAGTCTGAGTGATTCATAATCAAGGCACATTTTTTTATTAAGGGTTACTCCCTTAAAAAGAAATGTAACGCAGAATATGATTTACTCAGCCTTTCCCAAAGGGCTGGTTTATAAACGTTTTATTCTGCGTTATTGATTTCGACAAGGGAATAACCATTATCTTCAATCAATGCCTTGCCTAAAGACGTTTCTAATTCCAGCTGAATCATGCATCTTCAGGTGGAACGGGTATATGCTTACGCAGTTGTCAATTTTGAGGCTATAGTAATAGAATCTAAATGCCTTTTACATTATCTGTTAAGAATATATAGACTCTAGTTATTCCATAAGGTAATTTAGACTGTTAACTTGTTATTATAATAGTAATTTTTAGTATACCAATTGAATTAATTCTTGTTGCTATACCCATGATACTTCAAGATGCGCGTTTCAGGACACCTGAACGATTCATGATCAAGGCGCATTTTTTTATTAAGGGTGATCCCTTAAAAAGAGATGCAACGAAGAGCCTGATTTGCTCAGGGATCCCCGTAGGGCTGGTTTAGAAACGATTTTTGCTACGTTATTGATTTCGACAATGGCGCTACATGGATGTAGCTTATTAGATAATGCAGGAGCACATTATCCTGAACAACCATTCTCTTCAATCAAATCCTTGCGTACATGGATGTAGGTACTTAGGTTCAGTCTGGAACTATGAACCTGTGCCTAAAGTCGTTTCTAATTCCAGCTGAATCCGACATATTGAAGTAACATGGGTATAAGCTTAGGAGCCAAACGTTGAAGCAAAGTCCAAATGATTTAAAAGAGTATCAATCACTTACCTTGGATAATGGTTTACGGGTTTTATTGGTTCATAATGAAGAAACAGACAAATGTGCTGCAGCGCTCGCAGTAAATGTTGGACATTTTAATGATCCTCATGACAGGCAAGGATTAGCACATTTTTTAGAACACATGTTGTTTTTAGGCACTAACAAATACCCTGACGGTAGCGAATATCAAAAATTTATCAGCCAACACGGCGGCAGTAATAATGCTTGGACTGCGACCGAGCATACCTGCTTTTATTTTGACATTCATCATCAACACTTTACTGAAGCATTAGATCGTTTTAGCCAATTTTTTATCTCTCCGCTTTTAGCAGATGAATTTATCACCAAAGAACGCAAAAATATTGAAGCTGAATTTAAGTTAAAACTTAAAGACGATATTCGCCGCTTATACGATGTTCATAAAGAAACCATTAATCAACGTCACCCTTTTTCAAAGTTTTCAGTCGGTAATATAGATACACTTGCAGATAGAAATAGTGAAAGCATCAGTAAAGAAGTTAAAGATTTTTTTAACCTATATTACCAAGCTAGCTACATGACTCTCGCGATAGAAGGCCCGCAAACATTAATAGAATTAACGCAGTTGGCCAAAGAAATGTTTGGCGGGATACAAAATAACAAGTCAATATTACCGACTATAACCGAGCCTTTATATTTACCAGAACATCAAGGTATTTACATTAATGTAAAGCCCGTTAAAAATGATCATCAGCTGATCATCAGCTTTGCCATGGAAAGTATTGATAAATTCTACCAAGACAAACCTGAATCAGTATTAGCTTATCTTATTGGTCATGAAGGCGCGGGCAGTATTTTATCTGCATTAAAAAGAAACCAATGGGCTATGGGGTTAACCGCTGGCTCTGGCATCAATGGCTCTAACTTTAAAGATTTTAATATTAGTATTAGTTTAACCGAATTAGGCGAAACCTGTATTGATGAAATTATATCGGTAGTTTTTTCTTATATTGGTTTATTAAAGTCCGCAACACTACCTCTTTTTTACTATCAAGAAAAGCAAGCTATTGCCGAGCTGTCATTTACTTATCATGAGAAAACCAGCCCCTTAGATAATGTCAGCCAGCTAGTCATTAATATGCAACACTACCCGTGTGAAGATTATATTTTTGGCGATTACATTATGTCAGGTATGGATGATAAAAATATTAGTCTCTTACTAGATTGCTTAAGCGCTGACAATATGCGCGTTATCCATGTTAGCCAAGAAAATAGTTTTTCACAAACAAGTTTTTGGTACCAGGTTCCTTACCAAGTCACTAAAATATCTGCAGAAAAGCTAACATATTGGCGGGAGTTATCTACCCCTAGAAATGCTAATTTAAAGATTAATAAAGCCCTATTTCTGCCACAAGCTAACCCATATATCACAGGTAACCCATATATTTATGACAACGAAGATCACAACACCTTACCTACAAAAATAGAAAGTAGCAGTGGTTTAGCCGTATGGTATAAACAAGACACAACGTTTAATGTACCCAAAGGCTATATTTATCTAGGAATTGATTCTCCTTACTCAATAGAAAGTATTGATACTATAGCGATGACACGTTTATTTGTTGACCTCTATACTAATACTGTTGTTGAAGAAAATTACGATGCCGAACTTGCTGGTATTCATTATCATCTATATGCCCATCAAGGAGGGATTACCCTTCAACTATCTGGCATTAGTGAAAATCAACCACGATTATTAGAGAAACTGCTTTATCGGTTAACCCATCATGATAGTAACGAAGAAAACTTTACATTATTCAAGCGACAACTCATTAAACATTGGAAAAATAGTGATAAAAGCAAGTCAATATCTCAGCTATTTTCCACTCTTAGCTCATTGATGCAACCAAATAATCCGAGTGCTGATGAGTTATCTGATTCGCTAAGCAAAATTACTTTTCTACACTACCAAAGTTTTTGTCAAAAGCTTTTTAAACAAATCACCCTTGAAGTGTTAATTCATGGTAATTGGCTAATTGAGCATGCAACTAACATAGTAACCAATATCAAACTGGCATTTACTAATAATTACAGCAACAAACATGCAGTGCAATGCCCTGTAGTAGACATAACTAACAAAAGAACGCTTATTTTACCTATGCTGATCCCTGATCATGATCATGCTAGTGTTGTTTATACTCCGTTACCTACAAGAGATGAAAACTTAGTTGCCTTAACTATGGTCACTAGCCATCTATTATCACCACTATTTTTTCAAGAAATGCGTACCGAAAAACAATATGGTTATTTAGTGGGTGTAGGCTATGTGCCAATTAATCGCTATCCGGGCATTGCCTTTTATATTCAGTCACCACACATAGATTCAATAGCGCTAACAAAAGCAATAGACGAATTTATTACTGACAGTTTAGAAATGCTAACCGAGATAAGTGATGATAATTGGTTACACTTAATCAATGGATTAGCAGGACAACTACAGGAAAAAGATAATAACTTGAGAATAAAAAGTCAGCGATTTTGGGCTGCTATTTGTAATAAAGATTTAACCTTCTCTCATAAAGAAAAACTCGTCAATGCTATTTTAGCCTTGAGCTTTGAGCAAGTAAAATGCTTCATCAAAAACCAATTAATGGCAGTAGCAAATCCCGATAGAGTTATTTTATCTTCCATGAAAAATATTAATACAGCTATAGCCCAAAAGATACAATACGAATTAAACGGTGAAATAATAAGCAAAGTTGATGATTTTATAGAAAAAAGCAAAAGAAAATATTAATGCTGCCGATAAAGGATCTATCATTAGTTATTAAGTAAAAAAATGAACCCCTAACTAAAGTTGACTTAAGACATAGCATGACTTTTAATGGTGTGTCTTCAAGCTTGTTCTTTTAGTGCTAGCGTTTAAATACTAAAACTAATAATAATTTTATTTTCCTTAATTTAGGTTGAACCGTGCTGCCATATTCTTTTAGGTTTCCCTCTGTTTATTTTGTGCGTTTGATGTTTAAAAACCTAAACTCAATAAACATTAAAAGCCTTCTTATAAATTTTGTTATATGGCTATGTATTGCAACCAGTACAACCGCATTTTCTTTTAATGAGTTAGCGGATAAAAAATTAGGTGCGACATCTATTAATTCTACTTTTATTGAATCGAATAATAATTTATTAAAATTTAGCCAGTTATCTACCTTAGATGGTTTATCAAGTTCTAATGTTTTTGGCATCACTCAAGATAACCAAGGCTTTATCTGGTTCGCCACCGAAGATGGGCTAAACCGTTTTGATGGCAATAATTTTGTCACCTACCGCCACAATGCCAATAACCAACATTCAATTGCTGATAATATAATTCGTAAAATATTTATCGATAGTGAAAAAACCTTATGGGTTGGTACACAAAATGGCTTAAGTCGCTATAATAATGAACTTGATAACTTTGATAACTTTACGACTAAAATAAATGATGAAAACTCTCTTCGAGATAATATAATTTGGGACATTTATCAAAACAAAAACGAATTAATAAAAAGTAATCAAGCTAAACCATTACTTTGGATATCAACAACGAAAGGTTTACACACACTTAACGTAGATGATGATATAAAAAAAATCACATTCCAACGTATAAACATTAAAAACTACAATGATAGAATTCGAGAAATAAAAACTATTTTTCAAGACAAACAACAAAATTATTGGTTAGGGGGATTTGATAACGGTATTCATTTACTGAGTAAAAACTTAACTTACCTTGGCTCACTGACAAGCCAAAACAAATATGATTTAACCATTGATGCAGAATCACTTTTCGATATAAAAACTATCGATAATCAATATTGGCTAGCAACCGATAATGGTTTATTTATTGTTGATGATCGCTACCAATTAGTTTCACATTTAACAGCCAATAAAATACCAAATAGCACCAAGCAACCTTTACTATCAAACTATATTAGAGCGATAGAGCAATTTGATGAAAATAACGTATGGCTTGCTACCCATGGTGGTTTAAATACCGTCAATCTACTAAACGATCAAATTGAAAGTTATCAAAATAACACTCAATCAACCTCGCTTAGTGAAAATTGGTTAATGGATATTTATCGTGATAGTAACGGCACCATGTGGCTGGCTAGCTATGGTGGTGGTTTAAATAAATATTCACCGTTAACAGGTTTATTTCGTCATGGCTTAACAACCCAAAAGGGCAAAAACTACCGAGTAGGATCTTTCGCTGAAACATCAGGCGATATAATTTGGTTATCAACAGACAAAAAAGGATTATTTAAGGTTAATAAAAACAAATCTATAGAACAAGTAAAGATTCAATTAAAAGAAAATATTATACAAGTTCTAGCTGATAAAAATAATAACCTCTGGCTTTATACTGAAAATAATCAGCTTTTTAATTACCTTCCACAATCAAAAAAATTAGTAGAACATAACAAATGGCAAGAGAAGGCTAATTATTCATATTATTCAAAGAGCAATCAGATAAAAATGATTAACACTGAACTTTGGTATATAAATAAAGATGCCCGTCTAACTTTTTATAACACCACAGCTCAGACATTTGTTAGTTATATAGCACCAGATAATGTGACTATAAAGGAAATACAAAAAGACACTAAAAACAATTTGTGGTTAATTTCTTCAGACAATCAATTAATTAAATTTAATGTTATAACTAAGGCATTTCAAGGCACTAAAATAAACTTACCTAAAAATTATGAAAGTGAACAATATATCAATCTAAAAGTCAGTGGAAATTGGTTTTGGTTAGGCTCTGACTCACAAGGAATAGCCTTAATTAATAGACATAATAATCAAATGGAAATATTTAACACCGGAAATATATTAAAAGATAACCATATATCTTCAATTCAAATTGATTCTAAAGAAAACGCCTGGTTAGCAACAAATACAGGTATAACGGCTATAATCCCAAAGACTAAAACTGCAGTGCATTTTGATACTGATTTTGGTATTTTTAATCCTGAATTTCATAAATATACTTCTTTTAAGGCAAAAAATGGAAATATATTTTTTGGCAGTCCAAATGGCTTTTATCAGTTTAATCCAAATGATGTGCTCAAAATAAGCCAAAGTATTACCCCTCCCCTATTTACTCATTTATACGTAGCAAATAAAAAGATAGCCATAGATACAAACATTGATAATCTAGAAAACGCCTCGTCCTCATTTACCATAAAAAAACAGCTTCACAATATTGAGAAGGTGGAACTAGCCTATAAACAATCCCCAATTAGTTTTGAATTTATTTCACCCAACACAAAACTGCCATCTCAATTAGGTTATAAATATCGTTTACTTAGTTTAGAGAAAGATTGGATTGATGCAGCAACAAATATTGGCATTAATAATAACCGTGCCACCTACACCAACCTAAGTCCCGGTGATTATATTTTTGAAGTGCAAGCATACGACATTCACCAACCGAGTAATTCAAAAACAAGCCATTTAAATGTACTCATACTACCACCTTGGTGGCTAGCAACTAGTATGTTATTCGTATATTCCCTAGTATCATTACTCATATTGACCTATGTCATCCAACAATATCGAAATAAGAAACTTTATAATTCACAAATTAAAGAAAGCGAAGAGCGATTAAAACTATCCCTTTGGGGTAGTGGTGATGAAATGTGGGATTGGAATATAGCGACAGGTAAAATATTTCGTTCTAACATCTGGGGGGTTTTAGAGTTCCCTCAAGATGGTACTCGAAATAGTAGTTCAGAGAAAAATAGTCTGGGTAAAGAAAATACGAATGTTCATCAACATGATATAGAGCGAGTCAAACAAGCCTTAGACAATCACTTTACTAATAAAACTGAACACTTTGAGGCAACATATCGTGTTAAAGATAAAAATAACAGTTGGATTTGGATTTTAGATCGTGGAAAAATAGTTGAAAGGGATGAAAACAATAATGCTACCCGTATGACAGGTACATTAAAAGATATAAGTCAGATAAAAAAAGCCGAAGAGCGTTTGAAATTATTTGCACGCTGCATCCAAAACATATCTGATGCAGTGGTTATTTATGACCGTCAATTTATTGCTGTTGACGTCAATAAAGCTTTTCAGCGCGTTACAGGTATAAGTAAAACTAAAATGGTAGGTTCCTCATTAAGCTTTAATCAATATCCTATAAGCTTTTCTCAAAATATCAAAAAACACCTACTAACGAAAGGCAGCTGGCATGGTGAGGTAGAAAATTTACGTGTTAATGGTAGTAAATATTTAACTGATCTAAGTATTGATATCATTCACGATGAAAATGGCAATATATCTCATTTTGTTGGTGTTTTTTCTGACATAACAAAGCGTAAAGAGACTGAAGCTGAATTAATAAAATTAGCAAGCTCTGATACTTTAACCGGTTTACCCAATCGTGCCTTTTTTCAAGCAAATCAAACTCGGTTAGTCAAAAAAAATATCAACCATGCCCTACTTGTATTTGATTTAGATAACTTCAAAAAAATCAATGACTCTATGGGGCATCAAGTGGGTGATAACATATTATGCCAAGTAGCTGAACGCATGTTAACTCTGAGCAGTAAAAAAGATACCGTTTATCGTTTAGGTGGGGATGAATTTAGTATTATTATTGAAGACACTAATGATATCCATACAATAACCTCTCTTGCCAAAGATATATTGCGTACTATTGCACAGCCTTTTAAACTTAAGAATCAAGAAATTGTACTCTATAGCAGTATCGGCATTGTACTGTTCCCTGAGGATGGATTAACAGGCCATGAGTTACTGAAAAATGCCGATACGGCTATGTATCATGCAAAAGGCAGTGGCGGCAATAAATACCAGTTTTTCAGTGACTCTATGAATAAACAGGCAGTTAAACGTCTACAAGTTGAAAATTTAATTCGCCACGGCTTAAAGGAAGACTCATTCTCAGTTTATTATCAGCCTAAAATTGAAATTGCTACAGGAAAAATTGCCGGTATGGAAGCATTGGTTCGATTTGAAACACCTAATAAGGACGTGGTTAGCCCCATTGTGTTCATTCCTGTTTCTGAAGAGACAGGACAAATTGTTCATATAGGAGAAGTAGTTCTAAGAAAAGCCTGCTTTGCCACTAAAAAGTGGGTTGATGCCGGATTATTTGATGGCCGAGTCGCAGTCAATTTATCGGCAGTACAATTTACTCAAGCTAATTTAGTAGCACAAATCACTGATATTTTAAAAGAAAGTCAACTACCGGCTAAGCATCTTGAGCTTGAAATTACCGAAGGTACCGTAATGGACTCTCCACAAGCAGCTATAGATACTATGTTGCAAATAAGATCGATGGGTATTCATTTATCGCTTGATGATTTTGGCACGGGTTATTCTTCTTTAGCTTATTTAAAGAAATTCCCTCTGAACACATTAAAAATAGATAAAGCCTTTGTTGATGATATAGAGCAATCTGAGCAAGGCAGAAATATGGTTGCAACGATTGTGACTATCGCGCATAACTTGGGTATGGATGTAGTCGCTGAAGGTGTTGAAACTAATCAGCAGCTAAGTTTTTTAGCTGGATTGCGCTGTGAGCAATTACAAGGCTATTTATATAGTAAACCGCTAGCAACAGAACATTTTCAAAAGTATTTATTAGCCCATCAAATTACAAGTAAATCGACCTCATTTAATCGGTAAATTTATTTTATACAACAAACGTCAAAAAACCATCATCACAGTTATAGTGATGATTCGGTACTTCAATAAAACACAATTTATTCAATAAATCTAATCTGAACCTTCACTTTTAAAGGGCTACAACCTTTACTCGTCAACTTGGCATAATTTAAGCACTAACTTTCCTGAAATTACTAATAAATAATTAAAAGGAAAATATCATGTTAAGTTCACTTATTCTATCAATGGCAATGTCAATGTCCCCAGCTACTACAATTGAAACTAATGATTTACAAGTACAAGAAGCTAGCCACAGACGTGGCACTTTACGTATCAGTGATAATGGAAGCTCATCGCCTACCAGCCACAGACGTGGCACTTTACGTATCAGTGATAATGGAAGCTCATCGCCTACCAGCCACAGACGTGGCACTTTACGTATCAGTGATAATGGAAGCTCATCGCCTACCAGCCACAGACGTGGCACTTTACGTATCAGTGATAATGGAAGCTCATCGCCTACCAGCCATAGACGTGGCACTTTACGTATATAACTCTACCTATAACAAACCCTATCGAAGAGGTTAATAATAATGATTAATTTATTTAAAATTTTATTTAGTGCAACTACGGTGAAGAAAAGTAAAACAAACCCTATTGCCGCTCGTATTGAAATTAAAGAGACTTCCGCTAATACTTGGTGGTCTTAAATAATTTTTAGACAGTAATATTCAAATCTAAAATTTATATTGAGTTATATTAGACGATATAAAAAGATTACTAACAAGGATGTTAGCAACTTTATTCCTTTCTCATCAAACCACAACAACTAAACTACCTTGTATTTTACAAGTACGTATCTAAGCTCTAAAAATCAACTGTTCAAAGCCAAACAAACGGTTTAACTGCATTCGCTTTTTCATCGCAAACATTGGCCATATCAACGGACCCAACACTAGTCCGGCTACAGTCCATCGTTTACAACCAAAGCCTGTTATTAGCGCCTGACAGTAAAAAAACACTCCACAGAGCACACTAATAAACACGACTAACAACACTAAAAGCAACAACATCATACTTCCACAACAATAAAATACTTATCTAATTAAAGCTAACCTACGAATCGGCGCTAATATAATTAAATCAGCCAGTTCATTCAACAAAAAAGTTCCTATTACGGCTATTCAACAGGAAAATACAATGGCAATAAACTGCCTGCCTTTATGGATCCCTTTTACCGTTACCCGGATCATTAATGCATCAACATAAAGTGCACAGTGGTAAGGCTTATCGTTTAGGATAAAATTCACAATTAAAAAGTTAAATACTAATAAGCTATAGTCAAAATATTTTTCTACAAGTGCTAAGAGATATCTCTAGATATTAAAACAAAAAACGCCAACCTATACCCAAGACACTTCAAAATGCGAGTTTCAGGATGCCTGAGCGGATCATGATCAAGGCGCATCTTTTTATTAATGGTTGTTCCATTAAAAACAGATGTAACGATGAGCATGTTTTGCCCAGTCATCCCCGCAAGGCTGGTTTATAAACGTTTTATACTGCGTTATTGATTTTGAGAAGGGAGTAACCATTCTCTTCAATTAAGGCCTTGCCTAAATACGTTTCTAATTCCAGCTGAATCCTGCATTTTGAAGTGACTTGGGTATATTATAGTTAGCATTTTCAATTACATTATCGTAAGAATAACCTTCGATTAAAGCTTAATAATAACTCGTTCTATTTTCAGCCATAGCCACTAAAGCGTCACAAGGTGTATAACGCTCGCCATATTGTTGTGACCATTGTGTTAATTGCTCGACTAATGATGATGCGCCAATGTTGTCAATATAGCGTAAAGGGCCTCCTAAAAACGGTGGAAAGCCAATACCAAAAATAGCACCAATATCACCATCACGGGCATTACGAACAATACTTTCATCAACACAGCGTGCCGCCTCATTAAGCATCATATAAGTACAACGTTTTGCTATTTCATTAGCTGATAAATGACCAACAGGATTGATGTTTAATAAAGCATAAATACTTGTATCAACTTGCTTCCCTTTTTGCTTAAATCCGTGCGTAAGCCCTTTCTTAACATTCTTACCGTATAAATAAAAACCTTTATTAACTTTTTTTCCTAAACGACCATCATCAAGTAATTTATCAAAAGCGGTCGGCGCTGCGAAACGCTCACCCAAGTCAGCTTGCAATATAGGACCTATTTTCGCGCCAACATCAATCCCTACTTCATCAAGCAATTGCATTGGTCCAACAGGGAAACCAAAATCAACTAGGGCTTTATCAAGCTTATCAATGGGTTCACCTGCAAGTAACAAAATAGCAGCTTCATTCATATAAGGTGCTAAAATACGGTTAACGTAAAAACCAGCTTTATCTTTAACAACGATCGGTGTTTTACCTTGTTTTTTAGCAAACGCGACTGTCGTAGAAATAGTTTGATCTGACGTTTTTCCTGTCGTGGAGTGGTGAGGAATAATTTCTACCAGTGGCATTTTATCTACTGGCGAGAAATAATGTAGACCTATCACATTTTCAGGGCGCGCCGCTTTAGCAGCAATTTTTCCAATAGGTAAGCTTGAGGTGTTACTAGCAAATATCGTTGACGCTTTAGTCTGTTGTTCAACCTCAACCACCATGTTCTGTTTTAATTCTAAGCTTTCAAATACTGCTTCTACCACAATATCAACCTCTTTAAAGCCAGAATAATCAATGGTACCAGTGATCATCGATAACTGCTTTTGCAATTCACTGTTGCGAATAAAACGACTTTTGACTTTTTTAGCTAACAAATCATAACTGTATTTTATTGCATGACTAACACCTTGGTGAGAAATATCTTTAATACGTGCAGGAATCTTTGCCTTAGTTGCAGTAACAAAAGCGATACCACCCCCCATTAAGCCACCACCAAGCACACCTGCCTTAGTTATTTTTTTAGGCATAACATCAGCTATCCCTTGCTCTTTTTTCATGGCGGTAGTTGCAAAGAAAATGTTACGTAGTTGTGCTGATACGTCACTCATCGCAAGCTCTGCAAAATGCTCCGCTTCAATTTGATAGCCTTTCGCAGATGGCTGCTCCATGCCTGTTTTCACACAATCGATAATTTTAGCGGGTGCAGGATAGTTACCCTTCGTTTTTGATAACACTGTCTTTTTCGCTTGGCTATAAACAATACTACGACCAACAGAGGTGCCTTCAAGAAATTTATTAACTAATGATGATTTGAATGTTGGTGCTTGTTTAAAGCTTCCCGCAAGTGCCATTTTTTCAGCGGTTGCAATTAAAATACTGTTAGGGACTACATCATTCACTAAACCTGCTTTTAATGCTTGGTTTGCTCTAAGTTGTTTACCCGTTAGCATCATATCTAGTGCTTTTTGTACACCAACTAATTTAGGTAACCGCTGAGTTCCACCACCACCAGGTAATAAACCTAATTGCACTTCAGGCAAACCTAATGCTGTTTTGTTACTGTCACTACAAACACGAGCATGACATGCCATTGCGAGTTCTAAGCCGCCCCCTAGGCATGCACCATGAATTGCTGCAACAACAGGAACATTTAACTGTTCAAGTTGTAATAAAATCATTTGACCTTGGCGAGAAAGGGCAGCAACCTCTGCCTTTGTTTTGCAATCATCAATCATCTTGATATCAGCACCGGCAACAAAAGAGTCTTGTTTACCACTGCATAAAACAACCCCTACGATAGAAACATCGCCTTTAATTTCAGCTAATACATCAGCAACTTGCTCAGCAAACTCGGCTTTAAGTGTATTCATGGTGTCACCGACAACATCCATCACCAAATGGGCAATGCCATTATCTTGACGAACTAAGGTAAACGCACTGTTGTTTTCTAATTTATTATCATTCATTAATCTGTCTCCACTACCATAGCTGCACCTAAACCACCTGCAGCACAAGCCGTAGCTAAGCCTACCCCACCACCACGACGATTTAATTCGTTCAAGGTTTGGGTAATCAATCGAGCGCCTGTTGCCGCAAAAGGATGACCATAAGCGAGTGAACCACCCATAACATTAAACTTAGCCATATCTATTTCACCTATCGCCTTATCACGCCCTAAATGTTCTCTGGCAAATTTATCACTAGCAAACATTTTCATATTTGCTAACGCTTGCGCCGCAAAAGCTTCATGCATTTCAATCAGATCTAAATCCGCTAATTCCATGCCTGCGCGCTTTAAAGCAATTGGCGTTGCATAACTGGGTCCCATCAACATATCTTGCCAAACGTCAATAGCGGCAAATCCAAAACTACGAATATAGCCTAGCGGCTTATAACCGAGTTCTTTGGCTCTGCCTTCACGCATTAATAATATTGCCGCACCGCCATCCGTTAATGGTGTACTTGTCGCTGCGGTAACTGTGCCATGCTTACGATCAAAACAAGGAGGCAGTTTGGCGTACCCTGCTAACGTAGAGTTTTCACGAATACAGTTATCTTGATCTATAAAATTTTTGTATGGTTCACTATGAGCACTCATCACTTCACCAGTAAGCTTACCTTCTGCCCAATTTTGCGCTGCTAACGTATGAGAGCGATGCGCCAGAGCATCTTGTTCTTCCCGAGAAATATTATAGGTTTTAGCCATTTGCTCTGCCGTTTGTCCCATAGAAATTCCAGTAGAATATTCTGCAACAGCAGGCGCGACCGGAAGAATATCTTTAAAACTAAGCTTTCTAATCAGCGCAATTTTTTGGCCTAAGGTTTTAGTTTTACTTAAATCTAATAACGTACGAGCAAATTTTTTCGAAACGCCAATTGGTGCAACAGAAGAAGAATCAGCACCACCGGCAATACCAACATCGACAAAACCCGCCATGATAGATTCAGCAATATTCACTGTAGATTGGAAACTTGTCGCACAAGCACGCGAAACGCTATAAGCATCAGTATGAGCATTCATGCCAGTACCTAATACTATTTCACGGGCAATATTTGGCGCTTCAGGCATTTGTATCACTTGACCAAAAACACATTGATCAATAATAGCGGGATCAACATCATGTTTTTGCAATAGCTCATTAACAACTAACTTGCCTAAATCAACAGCAGGTACGCCATGAAAAGCGGTTGCTTGTTTGACAAAAGGGGTTCTAAGACCGGCAACTACAGCAATACGCTCACCCGTTGATGTGGTCATTTTTATAGACATATTTATTTTTCTCCGGTTAACGGTTTCAACTTTCACTTTGTTTAAACAATCAGTCAAACAAGAAATAAAACAAAATCAAGAGGTCTGACCTCTTTTATGTTAACCTTGATTTTAACGAACTATCAAAAAATATCAATACTTGTTTTTCATCTGATAAGAAACATAAGCTATATAAATTGTTACAACAAAGTTAATTTATACCAATTGAATTAATGAATGCACCACTTAGCGAGAGTTAAAAGGCTTAGAGGCAAGGCATTGATTGAAGGTAATGGTTATTCAGGAGAATATGCTCCTGCATTCTCTAATAAGCTACATCCATGTAGCGTCCTTGTCAAAATCAATAACGCCGCATGTAAGCCTTTAAAACTCGCCCTTCGGGAGTTTCGTAGCAAACTGATAACATCACAAAATGAATGAAATATAGAATAACTATCTTTAACTCATTTTGTTTGCTCTAAGCTCGCTACGTAACTCTAAGTTGGTCGATTCATTATTTCAATTGGTATCAGACTTGTTTTCTTCAACATTAACCCTAATATAAAATGCTAGAGTGCGTTTCAGCTAATACTCCTTATTACTATAAACAAAATACAAAAAGACAAGGCAAACATGGCAATTGAACATTTCTCCACACTAAAAGAACATTTATCAGCGCAAATCATTGGTCAACCTGCTTTTGTAGAAAACTTACTTATTGCCCTGTTAGCAAATGGTCATTTAATTGTTGAAGGGCCGCCAGGCTTAGCAAAAACCCGTGCTGTTAATGCGTTAGCTGATGGTCTAGAAGCAGACTTTCACCGTATTCAATTTACCCCAGATTTATTACCCGCTGATTTAACGGGTACCGATATATATCGCCCCGAAGATGGCACTTTTGTTTTTCAAGCGGGTCCTTTATTTCAAAATTTAGTGTTAGCTGATGAAATTAACCGTGCTCCTGCCAAAGTACAATCCGCTTTGTTAGAAGCGATGGCTGAAGGACAAGTCACTGTTGGGAGAAAAACATATCAACTACCAGAACTATTTTTAGTGATGGCAACCCAAAACCCGATTGAGCAAGAAGGTACTTACCCTTTACCTGAAGCACAATTAGACAGGTTTTTGATGCATTTAGAAATTGATTACCCTGATGCAGAAAGCGAATTAGAAATATTAAAACTAAACCGCGGTGAAGCATTAACTGGTGCTAATCACGAAAAACCATTATTAAGAGTATTGAGTCAAACAGAAATATTTGATGCAAGAAAGCAAGTACTTAATATTCATATGGCACCCTCACTTGAGGCGTATATGGTTGATTTAATTATTGCTACTCGCCAACCAGAAAAATATGACGAAAAATTAAAATCATGGTTAGCTTACGGTGCTAGCCCTCGTGCGACTATCGCTTTAGACCGGTGCGCTCGCGCTCGCGCGTGGTTACATAACCGAGATTATGTTAGTCCAGAAGACATTCAAGCCGTTATACATAATGTATTAAGACACAGAATAATTCTAAGCTACCAAGCCGAAGCCGAAGGTATTACGCCGAACCAATTATTAGACCACTTATTAAGCTTAGTTGCTGTTGCTTAGCGACGAGAAAAAGAAGTAATTTATGTGGTTTAAACAAAAAGATACGAGTAATAAACAAGATTCTTCGAAAATGAATTGTCAGCTGCAACTCGCGAGTATTAACAGTAATGGCGTTGCACTTGCCATGCCTGAGCTATTACATTATCAAAATAAAACCGCTTTAATTGATTTGTCGGCAAGAAAAAATATTCACGGGCAAATGTCCGGTAACTACTTATCGCGTAATAAAGGCCGCGGCATGGAGTTTGATGAGGTTCGTCATTACCAAACAGGTGATGACATTCGCGCGATTGACTGGCGAGTAACCGCCAGAACGGGAAAAACTCACACTAAGCTGTTTAGAGAGGAATTAGAACGTCCTGTGCTTATCGCTACCGATTTAAGTGCTAGCATGCATTTTGGTAGCCAACTGCTGTTTAAATCAGTACAAGCCGCTCATGTTGCCGCGTTAGTCGCTTGGCATGCAAAAAATCGTGGTGACCGTTTAGGTGGTATCGTTTTTAATCAAAACGAGCATTTAGAATTAAAGCCAAGAAGTCGTAAAGAAGGAGTCTTGCATTATTTACATGCGTTAACGTCTTTACACTTATCTCAACACACCTCGCAACATCAGCCATTATCTAAGGATAATTCAAATCATAACGCCAATAACAGCTCCAGTAGCAGCTCCAATAACCTAAGTTACTTTAGTGAGAACTGCGCTCGCGTAAGGCAAATAGCGAAACCTGGCTCACTGGTTTATTTAATTACTGATGCACAACCAATCAAAGATATGTTGATTCAAAACGCCGAACAACAAACCGCCTTAAGCCAAGAAAGTAGCGCTTTACGTCATTTAACACAAATAAGTCAACATTGTGAGTTGGTGGTTTGTTTGATTACCGACCCGCTTGAGCAAGAATTACCGACCAGTGCAGTGAAACTCAATGTAACGTTAACCGATGGAAATAATCGACAGCAGTTAACCTTAGGCGATAAAGACACCGCAACTAATTATAAGCAGCAAGCTGAAACCGTTTTTGAACAATGCTCAAAATTACTCACTAAAGCTGGTGCTAGAGTTATTAGTTTTAGCGCAGGACAAACGCTAGAACAACAAGTGAAAGAGGGAGCGCTGTTTTGCAATCAATAAACCCTAACCCTACGCAAACAAATGCTTTACCTGCTAATCCCTTAGCATTGAAAGATATTCATCTGCCTGAACAAATAACCAATTACCCCATAGCCTATGGTTGGTGGATATTAGCCGCGTTAATATTACTGGCAATTGTACTTATCATAGTAAAATTAAAACAAACAGCAAAGCGAAATCAAGTAAAAAAACAAGCATTGGCGCAGCTTAAAAATAATGTAGATATAAATAATAGCGAACTTATCTCCTTGCTAAAATGGGCGGCTATGCATTATTTTTCTCGTGTTGAACTTGCCAAGCTTTATGGTGAATCATTGCAACACTTTTTATTAACACAATTACCCGAAAAGCATCAAACACGCTTTACTGAATTAAGCGAGCAGGCTTTTAAAAATCAATATCAAGCGCATTTTCATAACGAAGTCGATACTAATTTCCAGCAAGCTACGCTACTTTGGTTAAAGCAAGCGCTTCCCCCAAAATCGACTGTACAACCGAAGCGAAATAACGCTAACATTCACAGTAACCGTAACACCAATCTAGATCAGCAAAGCAAAGGAGTCAGCCCATGATCTCTTTTGCTTGGCCTTGGTTATTTTTATTATTACCGCTACCCTTGTTAATTTATTGGCTCCCTCGAAAACGCAACAATCGCACGAGTGCGGCGCTAAGAATACCGCAATTATTGATAAATACATCGGTTAATTTCAGCACTCAAGCAAGTAAGAAATCACCACTGATCATTCTCTCTTTATGCTGGTTATTAACGGTAGTCGCTTTAAGCCAACCACAATGGTTAGGTGATGCCATCGATATTCCAACCGAAGGTAGAGAGATGATGATTGCCGTTGATTTATCCGGCAGTATGCAAATTGAAGACATGAATTTACACGGTAATACGGTAAACCGTTTAGATATGCTAAAAGTAGTACTAGGTGACTTTATTGAGCGACGTACAGGTGACCGCCTTGGTTTAATTTTATTTGCCGACGATGCTTATATGCAAACACCGATGACATTTGACAGAAAAACGGTTAAGCAAATGCTTGATGAAAGTGTACTCGGTTTAGTGGGCAGAAAAACCGCCATAGGCGATGCCATAGCACTAGCAGTTAAACGCTTTGATGCTAAACAAAAGTCAAACAAGGTTTTACTGCTATTAACCGATGGTCAAAATACGGCTGGGAAAATAACACCGGAACAAGCGCTTGAGCTAGCTATCGCTAAAGATATTACCATATACTCTATCGGTATTGGTGCAGAAGTAATGTTGCAACAATCTCTGTTTGGCACCCGTCGTGTTAACCCGTCCAGTGAGTTAGACGAGCAAACCTTAACTAAACTAGCACTGCAAACAGGTGGTAAATATTTTCGCGCCAAAGATAGCCAAGGTATGGAGTTAATTTATAGTTTGCTCGACCAACTTGAACCGGTTGAACAAGATCAGCAGCAAATGCGCCCATTAACCGCATTGTTTTACTGGCCATTGTCGTTAGCTTTTATATTGAGCACAGGGTACTTGATTGCTATTAACTTATCCCCTTTTATCCGTAGAACAATTTAGGTCTTATAATTTAGATAATAATGACATCATATAATTTATTTTTAGCACATTTTCATTTTGTCAGACCTTTTTGGTTACTGGCAATAATTGTATTATTTTTGGTGCTTTGGCAGTTAAAAAAACATCGTTTTCATCTATCGCCTTGGCAAAAGTTTTTACCTCCTCATTTAAGCGGAGTATTAGTGGAAGGCGCTAGCAATAGCTCCGCACCCAGCAAGCAACCATTCCATGAGCGCATTTTTTTAATTAAACCTTTTCTTATCGGCTTACTCAGTATTATTGCCCTTGCTGGCCCTGCTTGGCAAAAACTTCCACAACCTGTTTATCAAACCGAACGTGGCTCAGTACTTATCATGGATATGTCTTATTCCATGTATGCTACTGACATAAAGCCAAACCGTTTAACCCGTGCGCGCTTTAAAGCTGTTGATTTACTCAATAAAATTAACGATGGCGACGTCGGTCTTGTTGCCTATGCCGGTGACGCTTTCGTTATTAGTCCGTTAACACAAGATGTTAAAAACATTGAATTATTATTGCCCTCTTTAACACCTGAAATTATGCCAGAATTAGGGGCGAATTCTTATGCCGCTTTAACACTTGCCCATGAAATGCTTACCAATGCTGGCCACTTAACCGGTGATATATACTGGTTTACCGATGATGTTGACAATGATGAACTCAGTGATATTTTTGATTGGTCGAGTAAGTATAGTCATCGTCTAAATATATTAGGCATAGGTAGTCCAAATGGCGCGCCGATAAAACTACCATCAGGTGAATTATTAAAAGATGATAACGGCGCTATTGTTGTCCCTAGATTACCAACACAAAAACTTCAGTCACTTGCTTCTCGCGGACAAGGGAATTACCAAACCATTAGTAATGGTGATAGTGATATAGATAACCTTATCTTAACGTTTGATGTGTTAGACAAAAATAAAAATCAGCAACAGGAAAGTCAGCAAACAGGCGATCAATGGCAAGAGCAAGGTGCTTGGCTATTATTGTTAGTTCTTCCTCTTGCTTTAAGTTACTTTCGTCGCGGCGGCGCTATTTTACTATTACCGCTAACTTGCCTCCCCTTCTTGTTTTTACTCTCTTTTTCCTTGATTAGCCCTGTTTCTTACGCAAATGAAGAGACAGAAAACACGCCTGCCCCATCATTTGTACAAAAAACATGGCAAGATCTTTGGCAAACCAACGATCAACAAGCACAACGGCAATATAATCAAGAAGACTACCAAAGTGCTGCTCAGCTGTTTGAAAATTCACAGTGGCAAGGTAGTGCTCATTACAAAGCGGGTAATTACCAAGAAGCGCTTGATGCTTTTACACAAGGCGAACATGCCGATAGCGCCAACAGTCTTTATAATCAAGGTAATGCGCTAGCACAAATGCAAAAATATCAACAAGCAATTGATGCTTATGAACAGGCTTTAAAGAAAAATCCTGACTTGCAAGATGCCAAAGACAATATGGAAAAGCTTAAACAGCAGCAGAAACAAGAACAAGAAAAAAGCGATCAATCTAAAGACGACAAATCTAAAGACGGGAAGTCAGAAGACCAGGGTGATAAACAACAAAAACAAGACAATGATTCACAGCAACAAGAGCAAGATGAAAGCGATAAAAATCAAGAACAGCAATCATCAGAAGATTCAGATAACGAGTCTCAACAACAAAACGAGCAGCAAGAGCAAAAAGAACAATCCAAAAGTGAAAGCGAGAAAAAAGAAAACGAAGATGAATCTAAGCAAAAACAAGAACAGCAAGCTAAACAAGACGATGAGTCAACAGAACAAGATAAAGAAAAAACTGCTGCACAAATTGCAGCCGAGCAGCAAGCAAAAGAAACAACACAAAAACATCAGCAATTGTTAAATAAAGTAACCGATGATCCTTATTTATTATTACGCAACAAAATGCAATTAGAATATAAAAAACGCCGCCAAGACGGTGCTGGCCAAGGAGTAAAGAAAAAGTGGTAAATATGAGTTTAAAATTACTAATGCTACTGGCTATTTTTGCCGTTAGCCAGACAGCCTTCGCCCTGACAAAAGTTACTGCCAGCGTTGATGCTAACCCTGTTATAAGTAATGAATCAATTGTATTAACTGTTGTTGCTGATGACAGTGTTGAACGTGATAGCTTAGATACAACGCCTTTATTGAAAGACTTTATCCTCGCGCGAACCGAAGTGAGTTCACAAACCAGTATGGTTAATTTTAAAACAAGTAGAACAACGCGTTGGCAAATAGTGTTGATTCCAAGACAAACGGGTAACTTAATTATTCCCGCTTTAACCATTGATGATCATCATTCTAAAGCGATCAACGTGCAAGTCATCGAGCAAGATAGTGCCAACTCAACACAACAGCAAGATATTTTTATCACGACAGAATTATCAGCCAACGATGTTTATGTGCAACAGTTACTCGCTTTAACGATAAAATTACATATTGGTGTTCAACTACAACGCGGTAGTTTAACTGAGCCGAACTTAACTAATGCGACTATTGAGCAAATAGGTAAAGATATAGAAAGCGAAGGAATTGTTAATGGTAAACGCTACCGCATAATCGAACGAACTTACGCTATTACACCTGAGCAAAGTGGAAAATTCACCCTTGATACTCCGATGTTTTCAGGTGATGTTATGGTGCAGTCTAAACGCCGTTCTGGCTTTTTAAGCTTTGGCGAAACCAAGCCAGTAAATATTTCAGGAGATAAGCTCACCCTAAATGTTCGACCCATTCCAGATAGTTACCCAATAGATGCGACTAGCAGTTGGCTACCTAGTGAGTTATTAACTTTGCACCAAGAATGGCAACCTGTCTCTTCACAAGGCAAGAATGAGTTTAAAGTCGGCGAACCAATTACCCGTACTATCACGTTAACTGCAGCAGGCCTTGGTAAAGCTCAGTTACCTAAAATAACAATGAATGCGCCTAACGGCTTGAAAATATATCCAGATCAAGCAGAGCTACATTCAAACTTAACCAAAGAGCGATTAATTAGCCAAAAAAGACAAAATTTTGCGATTGTTGCAAGTCGTGCAGGAGAATACATTTTACCTAAAATCACCATTGCTTGGTGGAATACAGTAACAAACAAATATCAACAAGCCGTACTACCTGCGCAAACGATTACGGTGCGCGCTAATGCTGATCTACCCCAACCTCCTATAACAAACAATCCAGCAACAACGAACACCTTATCGAATTCTGTATCAAATAATCCATTAATAAATAACACAGCAGATCCCCTATTAACACAGCCAATTGTTATTGAGAAAACAAGCTATTTACAATGGTTATTTTTGGCTTTATGGGTACTTACTGCATTCGCATGGGCAACTCATGTGTTTTATTTAAAACGAAATAACTCGCTTAATACAGATAACGTCAAGCACCAAAAAATTAATAACCATTACCTTGCCTTAATGGCAGCCTGTAAACAAAATAATGCTGAACAAGCCTTAAGTTTAATTTTGCCTTGGTTAAATAACTTAAGTTCTCATCATGACAATATTGAAATATCTACTTTGGCAGCAGCATTAACACACATAAATAATGAAGCATTTACTTGTGCTATTAATGATGTTCAACAACACTTATATGGTAAAAAATCAGTTGAAAGCTCATGGGTTGGAGAAGACTTATTAAAAGCTATTCAACAGGTCAATGCAGCTGGTTTTGAGGAAAACACTACCAGCAAATTTACTTTAAATCCAAACTAATCTCAAAAAATGAAAGTATTTGGAAATAAAAAAACACCTGCTCAGGTCTTAGATACTGAACCTTCTAAAAACAGTGACAGCATGGCAACTAAACAAGTTAGGTACGAAGCACTAGTAAAGGCTCTGCACGGCGATTTATACCGATATGCTTATTGGTTAACGCATGAAAAGCAGGTTGCCGAAGATTTAGTGCAGGAGACATTTTTAAGGGCATGGCGCGCACTTGATTCATTGAAAGATGAAAAAGCAGCAAAGTCATGGTTGATTACCATTTTAAGACGCGAAAATGCAAGACGTTTTGAGCGTAAACGTTTTGATATGAGTGAATATGAAGAAGCCAGTGTTATGGATACAAAATCTACTACCACTGAGCAAATAATAGAGAATCAATGGCTAAGAGACAAAATAGCACAATTACCACCCGAATACTCTGAGCCATTGGTATTACAAGTACTGGGTGGCTATAGCGGTGAAGATATTGCTAGCATGCTTAGTTTGAATAAAAATACTGTGATGACACGTTTATTTAGAGCCCGTAACCAGTTAAAAGATGCTTTAGAAAAAGAGCCAGAAAAGATGAGGCTTCTCCATGAATGATAATCACACGAGTGATAGCGATATGCCTAAAATTAATACCCCCATTAACAAAATGGATGACTTGCAATATAGACGTAGCATATACGCTGATCCAACTAGCCAAGATGAAGATGTTATTGCGGCACAAGATGCAGATCCGGCTAAAAAACGACTTGCGCAAGAGCTTCACTTATTTGATGAAAAATTAAAGCAAGCCATGAAAGTTCCTGTGCCTGATGACTTATGTAACAAGCTACTGTTACGTCAAACATTAGCCAGCCATCAACAAGAAAAACGTAAATCTCGTGTACATTTAGCGCTCGCAGCTTCTGTTGCTATTATTGCTGGTTTAGTAGTAAATTACTTACAGTTTTCCAATAGTTACACTAATTTAGGTGATTATGCATTAGCGCATGTTTACCATGAACAAAACGATTTTTATAATGATGATAATAACCGAGTAAGCTTAACGTCATTGAATAAAAAAATGACTACCTTTAACGGCAGCTTTAGTGAATCATTAGGGGAGTTAATTTCAGCAGACTACTGTCGCTTTGATGGTATGAAAAGTTTGCATCTGGTTTTTCAAGGGTTAACCGATACGGTCACTGTATTTGTTGTGCCTAAAGAAGAGCATTTAGCCTTCACTAATAAATTTAGTGATAATAAGCTACAAGGTGAATCACTTGGTTTTAAACAGGCTAACATTCTTGTTGTCGCTGATAAAAATGAATCGCTAGAGCTTTGGCAACGTAAGATTAATGACAATATTTCTTGGTCTATATAATTAGCAACCTCATGGATATTCTCCTCTTTATACCCAAGTTAATAGTTAATAGTTAATAGTTAATAGAGTGAAGAATATCCTACAGGTTAGACTGCATTACTTGCAACATCATGGATCTTTTCATATATGCAAATTTTATTTCTTCCTGTAGATTTTGCTTGGTAGAGTGCTTTATCCGATCGAGAATAAATTTCATAGAATTCTTTATCACCCTCTGTATAAGTAGAAACCCCTAAGCTTACTTTTGGCTGAATTTCCCCAGACCAATCTCCAGTGATATAGGAAGAATCTATCAACATTCTTATTTTTTCAGCAATTAATTGTGCCGATTGACTATGCGTATTAGGAAGTAACACTGCATATTCTTCACCGCCAACTCTAGCGATTATATCTTCTTTTCTAAGTAAGCTTTTCGCTTTAGCTGCAACAAATTGAATAACGTGATCACCAACAAGGTGTCCATACTCATCATTTATGCCTTTAAATAAATCAATATCTATCATGATTAAAGACAGATTTTTATTATGACGAATTGATTCAGAGAGAAACTGATCTGCTAATTTAAAGAAAACACGACGATTAAACAAACCCGTCAATGGATCTGTTGTCGCCTCTATTTCTAACTTTTTTTGTAAATAGTGACTTTCAGTAATATCTGTTGAAACACAAAGAACACCTACAATTTCCCGATGGATATTAAAGATAGGCTTTTTTGATGACAAGTAAACTTTCTTTTCATCTGTCAGCTTGATAATGCTGACTTCTTTTTTTTCAATAGAATCACCAAAATTCAACACCCTTTCATCACTGTCTATCACATCAGAATAAGTTGAAAAATCAAAAAGTTCACTATCAGTCAAACTAAGTATTGAATCAAAATTTTCTTTAAAAAGAGCGGTTAATTTTTGATTGGCATAAATATATTTTTTATCTCTACCCTTAACTGAAACATAAGCACCCATATGATTTAAGACAAGCTGAGATAACTCTAAACTGGCTTCTAGTTTATCTTGTCCTATTGTTATCATATAAACTCCTTTTCAGTATAACGACAATACATTCTGTTGAATTGATACTCGAGCTATATAAAGCTTTAATTACACTGATATAAGAGTTTAGCTATACATTTTTTCCGCAATTGAGCAATTATCTGCGTTACAGTCGGAATTACAGCTATCAATTAAATTATTAATATTTTGTTCAATACGGTGTAAGTGTGCTATTTCATTTTTGATACTTTCTAACTTACTGTTAGCTAAATCATGAAATAACTTACATCCAGAAGATAAGTTATCAAGCGTACGTATTTCATTTAATGTAAAGCCTAAGCTTTTGGCATTAATAATGAATTTAAGTCGCTCTATTGTGTCAAATTGATACTGCCTAAAGCCATTTAATGGTTTTTCCGGTTGAGCAACCAACCCTTGACGTTGATAAAACCTGATAGTTTCAACACTGATCCCTACTGCACTGGCTAACTTGCCAATTGTCATTGTTTTGCCCATACCACTCCTTAACGCTACTTAACACAAAATGTAGCTAACACTTTTAAAATATAGACAAATTATCCATGTATACCCGTGACCATTCAAAGTGCAGGTTTCAGTGGGAGAAAAAAACGATTTAAACAAGGTATTGATTGCGGAGAATGGTTATTCCCTTGTCAAAATCAATAAGGCAGTATAAATCGTTTTTAGCCCCATCGGAGAAGTACCTGAGCAATCCCATTTTATTGTTGCGCCAAAGAAATAGGGAATAACCATGATTTAATTGACGTGCCTCAAGCTGAAATTGCTCATGTACTCTGAATCTAGCACTTTAAATGATTACGGGTATATAATAAACTCCGTACCTATGTACTAAGTCAACAATAAAGTTAATAAACTTTTACAAGCATGACAAAAAACCACTAATTTTTACATCGAGTTAACTGGTAGTTAACTGGTAGTTAACGTTGAGAGATAGGGAACGTCTTAATTTTTTGGGTTATATTTTATAAATAATGCTAAGTACCACAAAAAGTCTGATAATATCTATCGCCATCCTTTGGTAATTCTTGATATTTATTTGTCGCTTCTATTTCTTGATAAGGTGAACGCAATACTCGAAGGAACCCCTCAACCGTATCAGTAATGACTTCTTTCGTTGAATTTTTCATACAAGTTAAATCATTAGCAATAGCATTTTCACAGAATTCAAGTATTGCCTCAATGTGATGATTTCTCGGGATAACAACAGGGTTATTTTTTCTCATTAAATCTTGAGCTTGTTGATATTTATTTTGCGGATGACTTTCGTGTTCCAGCTCTTCTTGCCTAAGTACTACTAACCACGTTTGGTACCAATCACCCAATTTACTTTGTAGTTCTTGCGCTTTTACATCATCCGTTAAGGATTGTGTTAGCTGTAGAAAGGTTTGTGTATAGTCTAGGTTTTGCGTTTGCATTAGGGTTAATAAATCACTAATCAATGATTTATTATTTAAAGCCGTATCTTTTATACCAAGTTTTTTACCGTACATAGTGAAATACGCTACATCAAACTTATCCGTGTATTGATGGATCAGTGCTTCAACCTTCGTTAACGCCTGTTGCTCTTGTTCTTCTTTAGTGAGTTTCTTATCACTAACCTCTATCAATAACGGTATTAAACAATCCGCTAATCGAGCCATATTCCATTGTGCAATTTTCCCTTGGCTACCAAACGCATACCGACCATATTCATCGATAGAGCTAAAAACCTTATTTTCATTGTATTCCCCTAACATAGCACAAGGGCCAAAATCGAGCGTTTCACCGCAAATAGCGGTATTGTCAGTATTCATTACCCCATGAATAAAGCCAATGCGTAACCATTCAACAACTAAAGTGATTTGATTGCCAATAACACTCGCTAAAAACGCTAATATACGCTGATCAGACGATAGAGGAATATTACTTCCAGTTTTATCGGCATCTATTTCAGGAAAATGGCGCTTTATACTGTAATCAACCAATGCTTGTAATGATGTCATATCACCTCTAGCAGCAAAGTATTGAAAAGTACCAACCCGAATATGGCTAGCAGCAACACGGGTAACAACAGCGCCGGCTTTAGTTAAGCCTCTATTGATCATTTCTCCGGTAGCAGCCACTGATAAACAACGAGACGTTGGTACACCAAGTGCGAATAATGCTTCACTCATGATGTATTCTCTAAGCGCTGGCGCTAAAGCACATTTTCCATCGCCTCGTCTTGAAAAACCCGTTTGCCCTGAGCCTTTCAATTGAATATCCCGACGTGCATTATCTTTATCTATTACTTCACCAATTAAGTGCGCTCGACCATCACCTAATTGAGGATTAAAATGACCAAATTGATGTCCTGAATAAGCAAGTGCTATTGATTCAGCACCATGAGGCAGTTGATTACCAGAACAGTATTGAGACAACAATATATGATTATCTTGTACATTTTCAGGTATAAGCAAATTATTAGCTAATGCTTTATTCCATAATAAAAGTGTAGGTGATGTAACCTTTTCCGGTAAAGTTCGCTGAAAAAACTGTTCGCCTAACTTAATATAGGTATTAGAAAATTTCATTTATTTAACCTTTATTGCAACTTATTATTCACCATGGTTGATTTAATTATGAACTGTCAACATTTCATCATGTTTAGCTAAAATGGCTGCATCACTTTGTGGAGACATATTACTAACAATATAAATAACGAGTGAACATAAAATGAAGCCAGGAACTATTTCATACATTATTGAACTTAATGATTGACCGTCAATTTTAAGAGGAGCATAAATCCAAAACAGTACCGTTGCAGCGCCAGTGACCATACCTGATAATGCGCCATTTCTCGTCATTCTTTTCCAGTATAAACTGCCAATAACTACAGGGCCAAATGCGGCACCAAAACCAGCCCAAGCATTACTCACTAAGGATAATATTGAACTATCGCGATCATAGGCTAAATATATAGCGACTAGTGCAACAATAGCCACTGAGATGCGCCCAACTAAAACTTGTTGTTTGTCATTAGCATCTTTATGTAAAAAGGTTTTATAAAGATCCTCAGTTAACGAACTTGAAGTGACTAATAGCTGCGAAGAAATAGTACTCATAATTGCCGCTAATATAGCAGCTAGAAGAAAGCCAGCAATTAATGGGCTAAAAAGAATTTGTGATAATACGATAAAAATAGTTTCAGGATCATCAAGTGTTAATCCTGTTTTAGCGACATAAGCGATACCTGAAAATCCAGTGGCCATAGCTCCTATAATAGCCACGATCATCCAACTCATTCCTATACGACGTGCTGTTGGCATGTCTTTGACGTGACGAATTGCCATAAATCGAACAATAATATGTGGTTGACCAAAATACCCTAAGCCCCATGCCATTGAAGAAATTATTCCTATGACACTAACACCACTAAAAATATCTAACAGCTCAGGATTAATGTGACTAATGCTAGCTTGCATTTCCACCAAACCACCCACTTCATTGATAGTAACAACAGGTACTAATACTAAGGCAATAAACATAATACACCCTTGTACAAAATCAGTTAAGCTAACCGCTAAAAAACCACCAAACAGTGTATAGGCAACTACTACACCTGCTGTAACATACAAACCCACTTCATAGTTCAGCCCAAAAGAGCTTTCAAAGAGCTTACCGCCAGCAACAAGTCCACTAGATGTGTAAAGCGTAAAAAATACTATAATAACCACCGATGAAACTATACGTAACATGCGTGACTTATCATTAAATCGATTTTCAAAAAAATCTGGTAAAGTGATAGAGTCATTCGCCACTTCAGTATAGGTTCTAAGGCGCGGAGCAACGATAAGGTAATTTAAAAAGGCCCCAATAACTAAGCCTATCGCTATCCATAAACTACTCATTCCTGAGATGTACATAGCGCCGGGTAAGCCCATTAACATCCAACCACTCATATCAGAAGCGCCAGCAGAAAGTGCAGCAACACTTGGACTTAAGCTTCTACCGCCGAGCATATAACCAGAAACATCACTAGTGGATTTTTTATAGGCATAAAAGCCTATTCCTAACATAACAATGAAATATAGTGCTAAAGAAATTAACGTACCCAGTTCCAAACGATTCCCCTTTAAAAATATATAATTTGTAGCTAAAAATTTTTCCCTGCTACGCTATCAAGAACTCAGACAGAAATATACCTTAGCATTGATTATTCGTGAAAAAACAGGAAATCATTCCATAAATATAAAAAGATAATTTCCCGTTGAATCTTGCATCTTCAACAAGAACAGGTATATTTATTAGTAATTGTTTTTATTATAAAGAATTGCTCAAACTATGTACTTTTATGCCGCTAGACAGCCTATTTTAGACGCAAACAAAAATCTCTATGCTTATGAATTACTTTTTCGCGATAGCATCGATAATGTTTTTCCTGAAATTGATGGTGACGAAGCGACTAGCAAAATAATTGAAGCGAGTAAATTCAACATGGGTATTAGTGATTTTACTGGCAGTAAACCTGCTTTTATCAATTTCACTTTAGAAACCTTAATTCAAGGTTACCCTGAAATGCTAACCAATGAAGAAGTGGTTGTTGAAATACTAGAAACGATCAAACCGGGTAAAAAATTATTAAAAATTTGCAAAGACTTATATAGTAAAGGCTATATCATTGCTTTAGATGATTATGTGCACCAAAGTGTTTGGTCGCATTTCTATCCTTTTATCAAAATTATTAAAGTTGATATTCAAGACACCAATTTTGATGAAATTAAACAAATTATCGAAGCGGTTAAAGATCATCCTCATATTGAATTATTAGCCGAAAAAGTAGAAACGTATCAAGAATACGATCAAGCATTACAACTTGGTTTTAAGTATTTTCAAGGGTTCTTTTTTGCTAAGCCTGAAATGGTAAAAACTAAAAACTTATCACCATCCCAACTTGCTATGGCTGAATTATTATATGAAACCTCTAAACCTGAATTAGATTTAACTAGCATAACCAATGTTTTTGAACGCGATGTATCTTTATCCTATAAATTGCTTCGCTATGCTAACTCCGCGATGTTTAGGCGCCGCAGTGAAATATCAACGATTAAACAAGCATTAGTCATTCTCGGCTCAAGCGAATTAAAACGTTTTCTTGGTTTGATGTTTGCTGTGACTGCAAATCCAGATAAACCAACAGAATTGATAAAAGTAGCTATGACACGTGCTAAATTTTGTGAACTAGTCGCTAAAGATATGAAGTCTCAACTTGATGATTCCATCGCTTTTCTCACAGGACTATTATCTATGATAGACGCTATTTTAGATGAGGAGTTGGAAATTGTGCTTGAAAAACTACCGTTGTCAAACGAGATTAAAGAGCCTCTACTCACTCGAAAAGGCGCGATGGCAGCAATCATAAAGTTAGTTGAATTTATTGAACATGCTCAATGGGATAAAACGAATTTTATTATGGAAAGACTCCAATTAAACAAAGTTAAAGCCGTTAAGCATTATAACGAAGCTCTTGCTTGGGCTGATGAACAAAGTCATTTAGCTGGCTAACCTCTTACAATTAAATAACAGGGACGCACTTGATGTATC
Organism: Candidatus Colwellia aromaticivorans; assembly: GCF_003333305.1. Lineage (GTDB taxonomy): Bacteria > Pseudomonadota > Gammaproteobacteria > Enterobacterales > Alteromonadaceae > Colwellia > Colwellia aromaticivorans. The sequence continues at coordinate 46,894 of NZ_QOLD01000003.1, forward strand.
ATAAAAAAAACACCTTAATAGTATCTACAGTCAGCTCGATTTTATTTCTCTATTCATTTTCATCTTATGCACAACCCATAGAGCTTTCAGCGCTAAAAGCTGAAGCAATAACCATTGTTAAACAATTTGGTGGCACATTAAAACCACAGTTAAAAAAAGCACTCGCTGAAGGTGGTGTGAAACAAGCTATTGAAGTATGTTCAGTAAAAGCGCCTGAAATAGCCAAAAACCTTAGTATGTCTACGCCGTGGCAAGTAAAGCGTGTGAGTTTAAAAACCCGCAATCACCACAACGCAACACCTGATGCATGGGAGAAATCAGTACTTGAAGAGTTCAATCAAAGACAACAGCAAGGTGAAAGTGCTAAAGCAATGGCTAAAGCGGAAGTTGTTAAAGATGAATTTCGTTTTATGAAGGCACAAGGTACAGAATCACTTTGTTTGACATGCCATGGCAGTGGGCTAAATGCAGAAACAAAAGCTGCGCTCAAACAATATTATCCAAAAGATCAAGCCGTAGGCTATTCATTGGGGCAAATCAGAGGAGCATTTAGTTTAACTAAAAAGCTTTAACTAAAAAGCTTTAACTAAAAAGCTTTAACTAAAAGAGCTAATCCAGCACTATCCACAAAGTAATTCCGAGCCTTAGCTCGGAATTTCAATGAGTAAAGTCGTTAGAATCCTTGTGGGTTTTCTGACTGCCAACGCCAAGTATCTGAAATCATGGCATGTAAATCTCTCGTTGCTTGCCAATCAAGTAGTTCATGCGCTAAATTTGCATCCGCATAAACGGTTGCTAAATCGCCCGCACGCCTAGGGACTATTTTATACGGAATATTTTGACCGCTAATTTCTTTAAAGGTATTAACAATTTCTAATACAGAAGTACCATTACCTGTACCTAAGTTGATCGCTTTACAACCTGATATTTTATCAAGATTTTGCAGCGCTTTAACATGGCCTTGTGCTAAATCAACTACATGAATATAATCACGCACTCCTGTACCATCTACCGTGTCATAATCGTCACCAAACACTTGTAATTGAGCCAGTCTACCAACCGCAACTTGAGCAACATAAGGCAATAAATTATTTGGAATACCGTTAGGGTTTTCACCAATAAAACCTGATTCATGGGCGCCAATAGGGTTGAAATAGCGTAAACAAGCAATAGACCAGTCACTGTCACTTTTTGCCAAATCAAACAATATATGTTCAATCATCAATTTAGTTTGACCATAAGGATTAGTCGCCGATGTAGGCATAGTTTCATTTAATGGTGAAGTATTATCACCATAAACTGTTGCAGAAGAACTAAAAACAAGTTTTTTAACGTTATGTGCTGCCATAACCTTAAGTAAAATAACCGTACCAGAAACATTATTATAGTAATAGCTAAGTGGTTTCTCACTCGACTCACCGACTGCTTTATGCCCAGCGAAGTGAATCACAGCATCAATACTGTGCAGACTAAATACTTCGTTCATCGCCTCATAATCACAAATATCAGCTTTAATAAAAGTAACTGTTTTAGCCGTTATTTTTTCAATTCGATCCAGTACTTTTGTAGAGGAGTTTGACAAATCATCCACAATAACAATATCTTGCTCATTTGCTAATGCTTGTAGTTCGACAACAGTGTGACTGCCAATATAGCCTGTACCACCTGTAATTAATAAACTCATGCTTTATCTTCCTTTTTAGCCTGCAACTTATACTTTATGCGTAATATTTTGACACGCTATCAAAGAAATCGCTAAGCATTTCTTGAGGTAACGCATTAATACCTGCCGCAGCAGCTCTACCACCACCTGTTGGAAAGCTAGCACATAATTCACCAGCACCTTGTTTGTTACTTAAAGGTGCCCTTAGACTAACGGTATAACTATTATCAGCATTTAAGGTAAGCACAGCATGTGCTTTATTAGGTGAAGCATTAGCTAAATCATTACCAAAAACACCACTAACACGTCTAGCCCATGCTTCATCGGCTAACTGTACCGCTTTAAAATTAGCATTTTCAACAAGCACATCGGCATTTTTAGCTTTATTCATATCCGCTAAATAAGCGTCTTTTAGCTGAGAAAAAACAGACCCTTGCTCATTGATTAGATCAAAGGGATCTTCATATTTTAATAACTTATGAAACAAATCTCCAGGATGAAAATGTAAATCATCGACACTACGACCATAGCCATTATAATTTATATAAACACCCAATTCTTTTAATAGCGATTGCTGCGCTAACGTTAAATTGTTCTGCTCAGCAAGTGTTTCAGCCGAGGTTTGCATATTATCGCCAAAAGCGGCAGCGATTGCCCAAGTAGCAAATTCTCCACCAAGATGGTTATTGACTAATAGACTAGTACAGGTATTCGCATCAGTATCGAGTAAACTGACTAACTGTTTTGACTGAGGAATATCACCCGTTCTATGATGATCAACATAAAAAACGTTTACCTCTTTTTCAAGCAGTTGAATCAAAGCATCAGTATTTTTTTCTAAAGATATATCTAATACCGTTACAGACGTTGCTATATTCACATCAACTTCTTTAAGTAAACTGATATCACGTTTTACACCCGTGATAAGTGTTGATTCACTCGGTTGTTGTTCTTTTTGAGACAAGCGAAGTTGTAATAAAGCAATAATGCCATCAGCATCGCCATTAAAAACATCATAATGCATGCTATTAGCTCTCGTTGGTTTCTTTGCTTAGTTCAATAAAACTTAGCTCGATAAAACCTTGCTCAGCTAAATAATTAACAATTTGCTGCGCACAACTCTGTATTGAATGTTCTGCGGTTTTGACATGAATTTCTGGATTTTGAGGTATGTCATAACTAGAATCTATGCCGGTAAAGTCTTTAATTTCACCCTTACGTGCTTTTTTATATAAACCTTTAGGATCACGTTGTTCACAAACGCTTATTGGCGTATCAATATAAACTTCAATAAATTCGCCTTGCGCTAATTTTTCTCTAGCACTTGCTCTGTCTTCACTAAAAGGGGAAATAAAGGCAGTAGAAACAATTAAACCTGCATCAAGAAAAAGTTTTGATACTTCACCAATTCGGCGAATATTTTCAACTCTGTCTTCATCACTAAAGCCTAAATCACCATTTAAACCATGACGAACATTATCACCATCAAGTAAATAACTATGACAGCCTAATTCAAATAATAAGGCATCTACAGCATTAGCTACCGTTGACTTACCTGAGCCACTTAAACCGGTATACCAAAGTAAACAAGATTTTTGCTGTTTTATACCCGCACGTTGTTCTTTAGTTATATGTTGTTCATGCCAAACGGTATTTTCTGTTTTCATTATAGTTACTCAATTTAAAATTTTACTGGAATAAAAGCATAATAAGCGAATGAAAATAGCCACTTATGTTATTTCTTTTAATTAAATACTCTGCTGCCTTTTAAAAAGGAAACATCAAGGGGATCATCAACATCACGGTGACACTGTAGACAATCGAAATGGGTAAGCCAAACTTTACAAAATCGGCTAATCGGTAATTACCTGCGTTATACACCATCACATTAGTTTGATAGCCATAAGGGCTAATAAATGAACCGCTAGCGGCAAAAGCTACTGCCATCACAAAAGGGATAGGATCAACGCCTAGGCCCAAAGCTATATTATACGCAATAGGGAATATTAAAGCTGCTGCGGCACTATTAGTTATCAATTCAGTCATTAATAAGGTTATAACAAAAATAGCAATAAACGCTAAGTAAACACTACTACCATCGAGAAGTTGTTTTATAGAATCCGCTATCATTGCCGCCAAACCAGTATTTTCAATAGCCGTTGCTAAGGTTAGCGCGCCAAGTACTATCATCCAAATTTCTAAAGGAAAACGACGCTTAATTTCATTTACCGTTAAGGCACCACTAAATATAAGTAAAGCAACATAAATAAATAAACAACTTAATAAGGAAATAGGCGTTAATACTGAGATAGCAATAGCCAGTATAAATCCCCAGACAGTCGCTTGATCACGCCAACCACTGAGCATATTGATGGCTTGATGACCGGATAATATAAAAAAGTTTTTTGATAGATTGGTACGACTAGAAAAATCTTGTCCTACGGCAAGAACCAAAAAATCACCTGACTGCAGGACAATATCACCTAATTTACCCGACAGTGCGCAACCTTCTCGACGAACAGCTACAACAGCCGCATCAAAGCGAGCTCGAAAGCCAGCTTTTTTCAAGGTCTTACCGGCAATAGCTGAATCTGGTTTGATTAACACTTCGGTTAAATTATCACGCAATAAATCATCTTGCTCAGCAAATAACGTTAAGCCATCAAACTGCTGCAATGTTAATACTTTGGAAATATCACCACTAAAGATCAACTTATCTCCAGCTTGTACTCTTTCTTCTGGTGTAACCGGCGTTATTAAACGCTCTTGACGCACTATTTCAACTAAAAATAGCGCATCTAAATTTCTTAAACCATTTTCTTCAATGGTTTTATTCACTAACTTAGAGTCAGAAGCGACTTCCGCTTCCAGTAAGTAATCTTGTGCTAACAATTGACTATGTTCAATATCAGGTAACGTTCTAGCCCGTAGAATCACTAAAACTAAACAAAGTAATAACGCCACTATGCCAATAGAAGTAAAATCAAAAAAGCTAAAACCAGCCACACCTTGTTTAATCAGTAGGCTATTAACAATAAGATTGGTTGAGGTACCAACGAGCGTAAGAGTGCCGCCTAAAATGGCAACATAAGACAGGGGTAATAACAACTTCCCAGGGTTGATCAACTTATTATTTTTGACACTATTAATAAGTGTTGCCACTACTGCGGTATTACTCATGATAGCAGAGGCGAATGCAGTGCCGATAAAAAGCCGCAGCATTGAATTAATTTTAGAACCATTAAATACACGATGGCTCATACGGCGTAAAATACTGGTACGTTCAAAAGCAAATGAACAAAGTACCAGTAAAATTAAGGTAACTAAACCCGGGTTTACCGCATTAGCGAGAATATCGTCAACACTAACAAAAGACAACGCTAAACAAGCAAGTACTGTTACTGAAAACACCCGTTCCGGTACTTTACTGTATTTAACTAAACTGACAAAAGTGACGATAAAAACCGCTATCATCAACCACTGTTCAACTGTCATTAACTGTCCTTAAATAAAATGCGCTAATATCTAAAATATTAACGCATTTATAATTAGCATTTTATAGAGTAATTTTATCTTGTACTCTATTTAGTAATGTCGCGCGCTCCCCAATGAGGGAACTGTTTTCGAACTAAGGCATTAAGCTCTAATTCAAATACTGAATATTCATGAGTATTCTCATCAATAGCATGATTTATCATGCCTGCACCGACCGTAACATTACTCAAGCGGTCAATAATTATAAAAGCGCCAGAGCCACGGTTTACTTGATAATCATCAAAATGCAACTCTTCGCTTATATCAAAGTCAACGATACCAATGTCATTCACCGCTAGCTGTGATGCTTGAACTTTTTCCATAGTATTAACGTCATATTTACTGACAATTTTACTTGCATGGCCCGTGGTCATTTTACTACCGTGTTTAATAAAATATTCACGACCTGGTTCAAGTTCATTTTCATGCATCCATACAACGGTAGCATTTAATTCTTTTGCAGAAGTCGGTACACTGCCTTTTTTGACAATCATTTCACCACGGCTGATATCAATTTCATCTTCAAGTGTTAAAGTAACTGCCATGCCTTTATCAGCACGGTCAATGTTACCATCAAAGGTAACAATTTCTTTCACAACACTTTCTTTGCCTGAAGGTAGTGCAACAATAGTATCACCAACCAATACATGGCCTGAAGAAAGAGTACCGGCAAAACCACGAAAATCTAAATTAGGACGGTTAACATACTGCACTTGGAAGCGTAGTTCAGTGAACTCATTTTTTTCGGCAACATCCATGGTATTTAGCAGCTTCATCATAGTAGCGCCAGGATACCAAGGCATGTTTTCACTTTCTTCTACAACGTTGTCGCCATTTAATGCTGACATTGGAATAAAACGGACATCAGAAAACTCAAGTGATTCAGTAAATTCACGGTATTCTTTTTTGATTTTTTGATATTGCTCTTGTGAGTAATCAACCAAATCCATTTTATTTACGGCAACAATAATGTGTTTAATGCCCAATAATGAACAAATAAATGAATGACGACGTGTTTGAACTTGCACACCGTAACGGGCATCAATCAAGATAATAGCGATATCACAGGTTGAAGCACCAGTCGCCATGTTACGAGTATATTGTTCATGACCAGGAGTATCGGCAATAATAAACTTGCGTTTATCAGTTGAAAAATAACGATAAGCAACATCAATAGTAATGCCCTGCTCACGTTCAGATTGTAAACCATCAACTAACAAAGCTAAATCAATCGCTTCACCGGTGGTGCCTGATTTTTTCGAATCTTTTTCAATGGCAGCCAATTGATCTTCAAAAATCATTTTTGAGTCATGTAATAAACGACCGATTAAGGTACTTTTACCATCATCTACGCTACCACAGGTTAAAAATCGTACTAACTCTTTGTTTTCATGTTGCTTTAAATAAGCTTGAATGTCTTCTTCGATTAAGTCTGATTGGTGACTCATAATTTTTTCCTTCGGAAATTTTAATCAAATAAAAATGGTATTGGGCAAAATGGCGGTTTAGCTTACTTATTTAGAAGTAACCTTCCATTTTTTTCTTCTCCATCGAACCCACACTATCGTTATCTATGACACGACCTTGGCGTTCAGAGGTTTTAGTTAATAACATTTCTTGAATAATTTCAGGTAAGGTATTTGCTGTTGACTCAACCGCCCCTGTTAATGGATAACAGCCCAACGTTCTAAAACGTACGCTTTTCATTTGAACTTCTTCATCTTCACCGATAGGCATACGATCATCATCAACCATAATTAAGGTGCCATCACGCTCAACTACAGGGCGTTTTTCAGCAAGGTAAAGTGGTACAATAGGAATGCTTTCTAAATATATGTATTGCCAAATATCAAGCTCTGTCCAGTTAGACAATGGGAAAACACGAATACTTTCGCCTTTTTTTACCTTACCGTTATAGATATTCCATAATTCTGGACGTTGGCTCTTTGGATCCCAACGATGCTTTTCATCACGGAAGGAATAAACACGTTCTTTTGCACGAGATTTTTCTTCATCACGACGAGCGCCACCAAAAGCGGCATCAAAACCATATTTATTTAACGCTTGTTTTAAACCTTGGGTTTTCATTACATCAGTATGCGTAGCACTACCATGAGTGAATGGTCCCATGCCCATTTCCATACCTTCAGGGTTTTGATGAACCAGTAATTCGAAATCATACTCTTTCGCCATTTCATCACGAAAAGCTATCATTTCTTTGAATTTCCAGTTGGTATCAACATGCAATAATGGAAAAGGTATTTTGCCTGGCGCAAAAGCTTTGCGGGCAAGGTGTAATAGGACGGCAGAATCTTTACCGACAGAATAAAGCATTACTGGGTTATCAAATTCAGCCGCTACTTCGCGAAAAATGTGAATAGATTCAGCTTCTAATTTTTTTAAATGGGTTAAATTCATTGCCACTACAAACGTTGATAAAAATTGATGGAACAATAATGCCATATCCAGTAATTTTTTTCCATATAACAAACACCTTTATTATAACCAAAAGGAATATTAAATTTATTTTTAGACATTTTTTACAAAGTAAAAAGTCAGCAGCTTGCTGACTTTCAGAAAAAAATTATTCTATCGGTATTATATTTTAAGGCGCTCCTTGTTATCACTTAAGACCTTTTCGCCTATACCTTTTATGTTTATTAATTCACTCACGGATTTAAACTCGCCTACTTGTTGCCTATACGCTAAAATCGCTTGCGCTTTCTTATGACCGATTCCTTTTAATGTCACTAAATCGTCGATAGTTGATTTATTTAAATGCACAAATTTCTGCATAACTTCAACATTAGTTGTTATTTTAGGTTCGGCAGAAATCACATTCGTAGTAAAAAGTAACGTGCTAGTCAGTAGTGCACAGATAAGTGCTTTAGGTGATACGTTTTTCATATTAATTCCTTGTAAATACATCCATTAATGTAAACCATCCGGATAAACATTCGTGCAACTTTCGTTCGAGTCCTTAAACGAAATGGTAGAGAATAAAGCGATTAGATAACGATAAAACAAATTATCCAACCACCCTATTAGGTTTAGAAGTAAAATAAGCTATTGTCAAATAGAACAATCCATTGAATTGGTGGCACACCTTAACTAGAATAAGCCACCATAAGTTTAAATCTATCAAGTTATTTTATTTCATGAGCAAATCAAGCTGTTTACTAACCCCTATTTTAGCAAAGAATAACACTAAGACTGTTGACAAAAAGACCTGGTTAAACTTACAAGGTTCAAGTGCTAGTATTGCCTTATATCAAGGTGCTATTACTAATGATGCGCCAATATTACTAGTCACACATGACACTCCGTCGGCTTTAAGGTTAGAGCAGGAATTGCTTAGTTTATCGCAAAAAAAAGATGAACTAACCATTTGCTTATTTCCTGATTGGGAAACTTTACCTTATGACACATTTTCACCTCACCAAGATATTATTTCACAACGCTTAGCGACACTTTACCAACTATCCCGTATGGAAAAAGGCATAGTGATTGTGCCTGTAACCACTTTAGTACAACGCTTAGCGCCTAAAAAATATTTAGAAGCAAACAGCTTAATCATTAACAAGGGTGATAGAAAAGATTTACATCAATTAAGGAAAGGCTTAGAAGCCAGCGGCTATCGTTGCGTTGATCAAGTTATGGAGCATGGCGAGTTCTCTGCCCGAGGCGCCATCTTAGACTTATTTCCAATGGGCAGTAAAACCCCCTTCCGTTTAGATTTTTTTGATGATGAAATTGATGAAATACGTTTGTTTGATCCAGACAACCAACGTTCCAGTGACAAAATAGAGAGAATCAATTTATTACCTGCGCATGAATTTCCTACCGATAAAGCAGCAATCAATTTATTTCGCAGCCAATATAGAGAGTTATTTAAAAGCTCTATTGATAAAGAGTCTATTTATCATCAAGTCAGTAATAATATTCTCCCCCCTGGTATTGAATATTACTTACCGCTATTTTTCGATAAAACTGACAATTTAAACAACAACTCAGATTTATTTAACCAGCAAGGCACTAGCACGTTATGTGATTATTTAGCGCCAAACACCATGATAGCTATCTCTGGTGATTTAGATAAATCGTTAAATCAGTATTGGAAAGACATTAATTATCGGTATGAAAATAGACGTTACGATCCCACTAGGCCACTATTGCCACCAGAGCAATTATTTTTAAGTTCAGAAACGCTCTATACTGCTTTAAAACCATTCGCACGTATTACCATAGTTACCCCCAAAATTGACGACCATCAAGTTGACGATATAACGCAAACACTAGATAAACAAAAGTCTAGCGCCATCGTTTTTGATGTTAAGGCACTGACCGATTTAACTATCGACCATAAATTAAAGCACCCATTTGAGTTAATTAATCGTTTTATTAGTGATAAAGAAACGCCAGATAAAATTTTATTTATTGCCGAAAGCCAGGGTCGCCGTGAGAGTGTATTAGAGTTACTTGCCCGAGATAACATTAAGCCAACGTTGTTTAGTTGTATTGATGATTTTATCAAATCAAACGAAAAATTAGGCATAAGCGTTAATGCGCTTAGTCAGGGTTTTACTTTTCAATCTAAGGGGACTGCTAAAAAAAATGCTATCGCGTTAGTAACAGAAGCAGAGTTACTAGGCGATCATGTTCGCCAGTCAAGACGACGCAATAAATCTCAAGACATTAGCACCGATGCTATCTTTAAAAATTTAGCCGAGCTAACTATTGGTCAAGCAGTAGTGCATATAGACCATGGCATAGGTAGATACTTAGGCTTACAAACCCTTGAAACCGGCGGTATTGTCACCGAATTTTTAATGCTTAGTTACGCTAACGATGCCAAACTATATGTACCTGTTGCCTCACTACACCTTATTAGCCGTTATTCAGGTACTAACAGCGAAAATGCCCCACTACATAAACTAGGCAGTGATAGTTGGAGTAAGGCTAAACAAAAAGCCGCAGAAAAAGTTCGCGATGTTGCAGCTGAATTACTGGATATATACGCAAATCGCGCTAGCAATACGGGTTATTCTTTTAAGCGTGATAAAGAAGATTATTTAGCCTTTAGTGACAGCTTTGGTTTTGAAGAAACCTTCGATCAACAACAAGCCATTAATGCCGTAGTCAGCGATATGCTATCTTCAAAAGCCATGGACAGATTAGTGTGTGGTGATGTGGGCTTTGGTAAAACCGAGGTCGCAATGCGCGCAGCTTTTGTTGCTGTAAATGATGGTAAGCAAGTAGCTATATTGGTGCCAACAACCTTACTTGCTCAACAACATTATGAAAACTTCCGTGACAGGTTTGCTAACTGGCCAGTAGCAATTGAAGTCTTGTCGCGTTTTAAAACCGCAAAGCAACAAAATGAAGTAGTAAAACAAGTAGAGTCTGGCCAAATAGATATTCTAATCGGCACCCATAAATTACTACAAAACAGTATTAAATATAAAGACCTTGGGCTATTAGTCGTTGATGAAGAACATCGATTCGGCGTAAAACAAAAAGAGAAAATTAAACAATTACGCAGTAATGTTGATATTTTAACGCTTACCGCAACCCCTATTCCCAGAACTTTAAATATGGCGATGGGTGGCATGCGTGATTTATCAATTATTGCGACACCACCAGCCAAACGTTTAGCAGTTAAAACCTTTGTTCGTCAACGAGATGAAGCTTTAATTCGCGAAGCTATTCTGCGTGAAACCTTACGTGGTGGACAGGTATACTTCTTACACAATCATGTTGATACTATCGAAAAAACAGCTGCTGACATTCAAACATTAGTACCCGAGGCCAGGGTAGTAACCGCTCACGGGCAAATGCGTGAACGTGAACTAGAACGTATTATGAGTGACTTTTACCATCAACGCTTTAATGTAATTGTTTGTACTACCATCATTGAAACAGGCATTGATGTACCTAGCGCCAATACCATCATAATGGACCGCGCAGATCACTTAGGCTTAGCCCAATTGCATCAACTGCGAGGACGTGTTGGACGCTCGCATCATCAAGCTTATGCATATTTGTTAACTCCTCATGAAAAACGTATCACTAAAGATGCTAAAAAGCGCCTTGAAGCGATTGCTTCATTAGAAGATCTCGGTGCAGGTTTTACCCTAGCAACCCATGATTTAGAAATTCGTGGCGCGGGTGAATTACTGGGTGAAGATCAATCTGGATCAATGAGCCAGGTAGGTTTTAGCTTATACATGGAGATGCTCGATCACGCTGTTGAAGCCTTAAAAGAAGGTAAACAATTATCCCTGAGCCAAGTAACCGCGAAACAAACTGAAATAGAGTTGCGATTACCAGCACTTATACCTGAAGATTATATTTTCGACGTGAGTATTCGTTTAAGTTTATATAAACGTATCGCCAGTTGTAAAAATAAAAACCAGCTAGATGATGTACAAGTAGAATTGATTGATCGTTTTGGTTTACTACCGCAAGCAACGAAGAATTTAGTTCACATTGCTAAACTACGCTTAAAAGCACAAGCAATAGGTATTAACCGAATAGAAGCCAGTAATACTGGTGGCTCAATTGAATTTAGTGATCATACCAAGGTAGATCCTATGCAATTAATGAAACTAGTACAAAAACAACCTACCGTCTATAAAATGGTACCGCCAAACAAATTCAAATTTGTTCGGGCAAACGAAGGGGAGCAAGATCGGTTTACTTTAGTCACTACACTGTTAAATGAGTTGACCTCTTAGCCTTAATACAAGGTCTAAAGTTAATCCTATAACAAATCCTAAAATAAAAAAGCCCCTGTAACAGATTCTGTTACAGGGGCTTTTTTTTGCAAGTTTTTTTATTACAAAATAGTAAACTTAACAAATAAAGCGTGATTTACGCTTTAAAGTCATTGTCAGCAAATGCTTGTAATGTTTGCCCAAATAGTTCGTTACGCCAACCTGTCAAAATATCAACATTCGAGATAGGTGTTTTAGTCGATGATTCTGAGGCTAAAGTTCTCACATCATTAACGTTAAAGTGCCAAGTTAAAAATTGATTTATTTGTTTCTTAGAAGCAAAGTTTTCTATGGTCATGCCATTTTTTTCTGCGATAGCAATAATAAAAGCTTTCACTGATTTGAATATTTGCTTGTAACCCGGGTATTCATCTAAACGGGTAATCTTTGTTGGGTAATCACTCTCGCTAGTTTGGGATGCTATCTTGACTATAGATAGCATGGATTTACCTTTATGGCGTATATCGAGTAATTCAGCGCCCTTAAGTTGATTCATCGCCTCAATATTTTGTGGATTATGCTGAGCTATTGCCATTAGGGTATGATCTTTTGCCACAAAACCGATAGGTAAATCGCGTTTTTTAGCTTGTTGAAAACGCCAACGAGCCAGGTGTTGCAATATATTAAGTTGTTTTGAGTTCAGTCGATAAACCATTTTCATTTGGCTATACAGGTTATCTTCGTCAATAGGCGTAAACTTTCGCTCTATTAACAATTGCGTTTCTTGCTTAGCATAATCCAACCGACCCGCTTGTTCTATTTCAGCAATAAATTTGGGGTAAAGTTGAAATAAATAATCGACATCAGCACTGGCATAATCAAGCTGTTTCTGAGTTAACGGTCTTTTCATCCAATCCGTACGCGACTCTGACTTATCAAGTTCAATGCCAGTAAAATGCTCAACCATAGCAGCATAGCCCATAGATAGACCATGGCCAAGAAACGACATAATGATTTGGCTATCTATTAAGTTAACGGGTTTACAGTTGGCACTGGTTAGAAACACTTCTAAATCTTCAGAGCACGCATGTAGTACTTTAACAATATTTTCATTGGTCAGTAATTGCCAAAATGGTGATAAATCATTAATCGCAATAGGGTCAATCAACGCTAACTGTTTACCGTCAAAAATCTGTAACAAACCCAACTTAGGATACAAAGTACGAGTACGAACAAACTCAGTATCTATAGCGAGTATTTCCGCATTGTTATATTGCTGACATAATTGTTGTAAACTGATTTCATCTTCAATAAATTGATACTGCATGATAATTTCTTACTTCCTGCGACGGCGATTAGCCTGCTGATTACGTTGCTGATGTTTTTTAACTGAACGGCGAATACGACGACTCTTCGCATTATCCATCGCTTTTTCATCAACTTTAACTTTTGATTGTGTTTCAGAGGGTAAGTCCACTAATTTACGGAAATAATTAACTTCTTTTAGCCCAAGTTCAGTCCAACCACCAAGCGGTAATTGACGCTGCATTTCCATATCACCATAACGCACGCGAATTAATCGACTCACTTGCACGTCTTGGCTTTCCCATAAACGACGTACTTCACGATTACGCCCTTCTGATAACACCACATGGAACCAATGATTACGACCTTCACCACCACGATAAGTGATTTTTTGAAAACGTGCCATACCATCTTCTAATTTAACACCTGCGCGAAGTGTTTGTAGCATGGCTTCATTAATTTCACCAAACACGCGTACTGCATATTCACGCTCTACTTTTTGTGATGGATGCATTAACCGGTTAGCTAGCTCACCATCAGTGGTAAACAACAACATACCCGAGGTATTGATATCTAAACGACCAACGGCAACCCAACGACCTGATTCAAGCGGTGGTAAACGATCAAAAACTGTTACTCTACCTTCAGGATCTTTACGGGTACACATTTCCCCTTCAGGTTTGTTGTACATTAATACTCGGCAAATGTCATCGGCTTGAGCAGTCAGCTTAACTTGATGGCCATCAATACGTATTTGTTCAGTGCCATCAACTCTATCACCTAAATAAGCATTATTGCCATCAACGCTCACGCGCCCTGCACTTATCATCGCTTCTATTTCACGACGAGAACCTTTACCGGCACGAGCAAGTACTTTTTGTAGTTTTTCAGAATCTTTCACCGTTGCTTTTTGAAAATCAACCTTGACTGGCTTTTCAACGGGTTTCTTTCCTTTACCTACACCTTTTGTTGGCTCTGCCTTTTTATCTTTAACAGCGCCTTTTTTAGCAACCGATTTTTTTCCTGTACCACGACTACCATATTTATTATCAGTAGAAGCCTGTTTATCTTTAGATGTTTTTTTATCTTTAGGTGCTTTTTTGTCTTGTGACATTTTTTTTACTCAGTTACGTCAGTAGCAGTTCCCTAGTAACTAACTTCTGACTCATTTATACGTTATTGGAACGGTGAAGGATCGCCCTCACCCACTCGCAATATTTCAATATCATCATTAGAAAAATCAACCACTGTGGTGGGATGTTCTCCCAAATAACCACCATGAATAATTAAATCTACTTGATGCTCTAGTAAGTCACGAATTTGTTCCGGATCGCATTCAGTCATGGTTTCACCCGGCATGATCAAACTAGTAGACATTATAGGCTCTGCCAGTTCAGCCAACAAGGCATGGCAAATATTATTATCCGGCACACGAATACCAATAGTTTTCTTTTTTGGATTCAATAATCGTTTAGGTACATCTTTACTGCCTTTAAAAATAAACGTATAAGCACCGGGTGTATTATTTTTCAATAGTCGATAGGCACTATTATCAACCCGTGCATATTCTGAGAGCTGTGATAAGTCTTGGCAAACTAAGGTAAAATTGTGATTTTTATCTATCTTTCTAATTTGACAGATACGCTCCAAGGCTTTTTTATCCCCCAAGTGACAACCGAGGGCATAACCTGAATCAGTAGGATATACAATAACACCACCGTCATTAAGAATAGCCACGGCTTGTTGCATCAAACGACCTTGCGGGTTATCTGGGTGTACGTAAAAAAACTGGCTCATGATATTTTCCTATTTGTAATAGTCGTCGGCATAAAGTCTGAACTACAATTTACGACCATAATGTCCACACAGGTTTTGCGCCATCGGGTAAGATTAAATTTTTACCTAGATCTGACCATTTATTAGGATGATGAAAGTCAGAGCCTGTTGATGCATGTAAATCATATTCTAAACAGTAGTTTAACATTATTTGTCGTTGTTGGGGATTCATTTGCGGCAAAACAATTTCCAAACCATCACCAGCACATTCTTTAAAATGCACAATTAAGCGTCTGAGCCACTTTGCTGATAAATCATAACGAATTGGATGCGCCATCACCGCACTACCACCAGCAACATGAATAACGTCAACCGCTTGTTCTATCGAGCACCACGTTGGTTTTACATAAGCTTTTTGTGTATTACGACCTTTCTTGCCTAAATATTGATCAAATGCTTTTTGCATTGTGCTTACATGACCTTGCTGAAATAACACTTTAGCAAAATGTGCACGGGTGATTGAACCTTTTCCTGCACTTTTTTTAGCATCATCATAAGCATCAGGAAAACCACATTGTGCTAGCTTTTCACCAATAGTGATCGCCCGTTGTTCACGCGCTTGCTGTTGCTCGGTTATTAATTGCAGTAACTGGTCATTATTTTGATCAAAATTATGGCCAACAATATGAATTTCAAAACCTTGCCAAGCCGTCGATATTTCAACACCTGATATTAACGTTATTGGAACTTTTTGTTCATTGATATAGCGCTGTGCTATATCAATGCCTGCTAAGGTATCGTGATCGGTAATCGCTAAAACATCAATTTGATAATTGACCGCCCTATCTATCAAGGTTTGCGGCGACAAACTACCGTCTGAGCAATGAGTGTGGCTATGCAAATCTATTCGGCCATGAGAGAAATCGTCTCGTTTTTCAATTACAAAAGGAAAATCAGTGGTTGACAGCAACGCCATAATATTGTCTTCTATAGGGACTTTCTTGCGAGTAGGCTTTAGACTAACTTAACACTAGAAAAAAGCACTACAAAAAATATAACTGCAAGTTTACAAAGAAGAACAAAATAATGATACTAGCAAAGCAATTTAATTTAAGTAACCACATTTGGTGGTGGCATAACTCTACATAACTGGGTTGTGATAATTGCGTGTGTCTCGTTAAAGCTGAAAGAAAATATAAAAGCTAAACAGAACAAGAAACAAATTTCAAAAACCCGCTAAGTTAAGCGGGTTTTTTACGTTAAACGCTTGTAACTATTCACCTTGTCACTGTATGCCTCTATTTATGTGTCAAAAGTACTCATTGACTAACGTCAACTCCGTGCTTTTTCCTTTAAATTGAACCATACAGTTTAACGTTGAACAGCTACTTGAATAAATAAAACGTTTTAAGTTTTTATTTATACTTTATATAACCTAACAGTAATTAGGATTTACAATGAATAAAACAAGAACATGGTTTCTTTGGTGGCTACAGCCAATTTACGCCGGATGACAACCCTTTAATTCCCTGATTTCAAGAAGAATGCCATGACACAACATAACCAAAGTTTGACAACAGTTTCAACGTTAACAGATAACGCTAATTACCAAAGCGATCCCTTAAGTGTTTACCAACTGCTTTGCCATAATAAAGATAATAACCTGCTACTTGAGTCAGCAGAAATCACGCAAAAGCATTTATTAAAAAGTTTATTACTCACTGATGCGGCAGTTAAAATTATTTGTAATGGTAATACCGTTACTTTTAGAGCCTTAACACTTAATGGCCAAGCTGCTCTGCAATTTGCCGCAACACAACTTAAAGCGCATGCGAAATTATCACTCACTGACGATCAGCAAACCTTAACCGCCATTTTTGCCGATACCCCGACAGAGCTTGACGAAAAAGCTAGGTTAATGGCGATAAACCCCTTTGAAAGTTTACGTTTATTTAACCGGTTAGAAAATACAAACAATCATCATTTTGCTATTTTTCTTGGCGGCGCTTTTGCTTTTGATATGATAGCCATGAGTGAAAAACTCCCTGACGTGCCTGATGGTGAAAACACCTGTCCAGATTTTGTTTACTACCTAGCCGAAACTTTAGTGGTTATTGATCATGAAATAAAAAGCACCGAAATCATTGCGAACATATTCTCTGCTAACACCCCTATTATTCAGACAGAAGTTCAGCAACAATTAACAGCGCGTGTGAGTGAAATTAAGCAGCACCTATCAACCAATATAACACCAGCGCATATTCCATCACTGGTAGCCGTGAAGTCATCCCCTGCTCAGCAAATTAATCATACCGAATCACAAAAAGTATCTGTTGATATTAGCGATGAAAAGTTTTGTCAAACGGTTGAACAATTAAAAGAAAATATTCGTGCTGGTGATATTTTCCAAGTAGTCCCCTCTCGCACTTTTTCAATACCATGTATCGATAGTGTTGCCGCTTATCAAGCGTTAAAAATAAGCAACCCTAGCCCTTATATGTTTTATCTTAAGGACAGTGATTTTTGCATGTTTGGCGCTTCACCTGAATCAGCAATAAAATATCAACAAAATTCTCCTGAAGGAAAGCGCCAAGTAGAAATTTATCCTATCGCGGGCACACGTCCTCGAGGGTTTAATAGCGACGGGAGCATTTCTCTCGATTTAGACTCACGCATAGAATTGGAATTGAGGCAGGATAAAAAAGAGTCAGCCGAACATATAATGCTAGTTGATTTAGCACGAAACGATGTTGCCCGCGTATGTAAAGCCGGTACTCGCTATGTCGCTGATTTGCTAAAAGTAGATAGGTATTCTCATGTTATGCACTTAGTTTCGCGAGTATGCGGTACTTTACTTGAAGAGCTAGATGCGCTGCACGCTTATCAAGCTTGTATGAACATGGGGACACTATCAGGTGCCCCAAAAATAAAAGCGACATCACTTATTAGAGAAGTTGAAGGTAAACGACGTGGCAGTTATGGCGGTGCTGTGGGTTACTTAACTGGCGATGGTGAAATGGATACTTGTATTGTTATTCGCTCAGCGTTTGTTAAAAATAATATCGCTCATGTTCAAGCGGGTGCTGGCGTTGTCTATGACTCTGTTCCCCAAAGTGAAACTGATGAAACTAGACAAAAAGCGCAAGCAGTCATTAGTGCAGTGCTGCTCTCTAACAAGGTAGCAAATAAAGTCGCAAGCCAAACACAGGGAGCAAACTAATGACTAATAATATTAGTAATTGCGAACAAAAAACCAAGCTATTTATGCTCGATAATCTCGATTCATTTACTTATAATCTAGTCGATGAATTTCAATGTTTAGGATTTGAACCAACCGTTTATCGAAATACCTTAAGTGCCGAATTCATTTTCAATAAAATGCATGAACATACTAAACAAAGTGGCGAAAACATCATATTAGTATTATCACCTGGCCCCGGAGATCCAAGCCATGCTGGTTGCTTAATGGCGCTAATCAAATTATGCGCAGGTAAAATCCCTATGTTGGGCATATGCTTAGGCCACCAAGCATTGATAGAACATTATGGCGGCAGTGTTGATCGTGCTGATGAAATTGTTCACGGAAAAGCATCGGCAATTAACCACTGTGAAAGTGGTGCTTTTGCTAATATTCAAAACCCATTACCCGTGGCACGTTATCACTCTCTGATAGGAAAAAACGTACCCAATACATTATCAGTTATTGCTGATTTTAATGATATGCCTATGGCTATTTGTCGCGAAGCCGATGCCGTATTAGCGTATCAATTTCACCCTGAATCTATTTTAACAACTTATGGCACTACTTTATTAGCGCAAAGTTTCGATTATCTACTCGCCTTAAGCGAGCGCTTAAACACTAAAGCGCAAGGAGCATAACATGAAGAATATTTTATCAACCAATATATTAGCAACCTTAGTTGACGGCCAAGATCTCGACCAACAAACCATTACAGCCTTTTTTGAACAAATGCTCAAAGGCGAAACTGATCCTATTTTACTGGCAAGTGTTCTTACCGCGCTAAAGATTAAAGGTGAAACACCCGATGAAATATCTGGCGCAGCCATAGCAATTAAAGCTGCAGCAACAAAATTTCCTCCACAAAAGAATTCAGTAGCTGATTGTGTTGGCACTGGTGGTGATGGCGCTAATACTATTAACATTTCAACCACCGCCGCTATATTAGCGGCTGCATGTGGTTTAAAAATGGCAAAGCACGGTAACCGCAGCGTTTCTAGCATGTCTGGCTCCGCCGATTTACTAGAAGCTTTTGGTGTTAATTTAACGATGTCGCCAACGACCGCTAGCAATTGTTTAGAGAAAGCAAATATATGCTTTTTATATGCGCCCGCTTATCATAGTGGCTTTAAACATGCGGCGGCAGTACGTAAAACGATGGGCGTACGTACACTATTCAATATATTAGGTCCCTTAGCTAACCCTGCTTATCCTAACATCATGCTACTTGGGGTTTATACTCCAGACCTATTAATGCCTATGGCAGAAGCATTGCAACTAACAGGTGTTGAACGCGCTTTTGTCGTTTATGGTAGTGGTTTAGATGAAATAGCCCTACATGGTGATACTCAAGTTATCGAGATTAACGGTGAGCAATTAATTGAGCGTACACTTTCGCCACAAGACTTTGGCCTGAAAAACTACAGCCTTGAAGATATAAAAGGTGGCACCCCACAAAAAAACGCTGATATAATTAAAGCGATTTTATCTGGCAATGGTCAAGAAGCGCACAATGCTGCAGTCATTATTAACTGTGCTGCACTACTTTATTTACATGATAAAGCAAAGGATTTAAAAGCTGCAACCAAGCTTGCCAGTGACGTTTTAAAAAGTGGCAAAGGTTTAGCCACGTTAGAGCTACTTGTGTCATTGTCTAATGAAAAAAGCCCTAATGAAGAAAGCGCTGTTCCGGGAAGTAAGTAACATGGCAAACATTTTAGAAAAAATTACCGCAAACAGACGCATTGAAATTGAAGCGCTTAAAAAAGCTAAACCCTTAACAAGCTTTATAGATGAGCTAACACCAGCAAAAAAGGATATGTACGCTGCACTTAGGCGCACCGAAGATAAACCCGAAGCGGGATTCATTTTAGAATGTAAAAAAGCCTCGCCATCCAAAGGGTTAATTCGCCCTGATTTTGATGTCAAAGCTATTTGCCAAACCTATGACAAATACGCAGCAGCTATTTCTGTGCTTACTGATGAAAAATATTTTCAAGGTGATTTTGATTACCTAAAATTAGTGACTGAAACCGTCAGTTGTCCCGTATTAAATAAAGATTTTTTTGTTGATACTTATCAAGTTTATTTGGCTCGTTATTATGGCGCTGATGCTATTTTATTGATGCTAAGCGTATTGTCTGATGACGAATATTTAGCGTTAGCAAACGTTGCTGAGCAATATAACTTAGCCGTATTAACAGAAGTGTCTACTGTTGAAGAGTGTGACAGAGCCATTAAATTAAACGCTAAAATGATTGGCATTAACAACCGCAATTTACGTGATTTAAGTACCGATATTGTGCGTACCTTTGAGCTTGCACCAAAGCTGCCTGATGACACTATCATCATTTCTGAATCGGGTATTTACAGCAATGAACAAGTTCGAGAATTAGCCCCTGCTGTTGACGGTTTTCTCGTTGGTAGCTCTTTAATGGCAATGGATAACAATCGCTATAACGATATTGATTTAGCTTGTCGTAAACTTATTTTTGGCAATAATAAAGTATGCGGTTTAACCGCGCCAAAATACGCTGAAGCAGCAGCAAAATCTGGTGCACGTTTTGGTGGTTTGATTTTTGCTGAAAAATCTCCCCGCGCCATCACTAAAGCCCAAGCACTAGACATAATAAACACTAAGCCATATTTGGACTATGTTGGCGTTTTTGTGAATCACCAAATTTCTGAAATTGTAGACTTAGTAAAAGCTCTCAACTTAGCTGCCGTGCAACTTCATGGCAATGAAGATGAAACCTACGTATCGGAGCTTAAAGCACAATTAAATGAACATAACGGTGAACATTGCGAGATTTGGCAAGCAAAATCAGTAGTAGAAAGTGTACCTAATTTAAGTGAGCAAGTTGCTCACCATGTACTCGATGGAAAATCTCCAGGCTCAGGTCAACCGTTTGATTGGCAAATATTAACCACAAGTGAACAAGATTTATCACAGTGTTTTTTAGCCGGCGGCCTTAATAACGACAATATCCAATTAGCCCTTAAGCAATTAACCCAATTAGATTTATTTGGACTCGATCTCAACTCAGGTGTTGAAAGTAGCCCAGGTATAAAATCCAGCGAAAAACTAACCCAAGTTTTTGCGCAAATAAGGAATTACTAGAATATGAGCAATACAACAAAAAATACTCCAAATAACATAATAAAAGAAACATTACCTCCCTATTTTGGCGAATTTGGCGGCATGTTTGTCGGTGAATTATTAGTGCCTGCATTAGAGCAATTAGAACAAGCTTTCATTGAATCACAAACTGATGAAGCATTTCTAACCGAATTTAATAATTTGCTGACCAAATATGCGGGTCGTCCAACACCATTAACCTGTTGTCGAAACATCGTTAAAAACCCGTTAGCAAAAATTTATTTGAAACGTGAAGATTTACTACACGGTGGCGCCCATAAAACTAACCAAGTATTAGGCCAAGCATTACTTGCTAAACGCATGGGCAAGACTGAAATCATCGCTGAAACAGGCGCTGGTCAACATGGCGTAGCAACGGCAATTGCTTGTTCATTATTAGGGTTGAAATGTAAAGTTTATATGGGTGCGGTCGACTGTAAACGTCAACAACCTAATGTGTTTCGCATGGAATTAATGGGCGCCGAAGTTATTCCGGTAACCGCAGGCTCTGGCACCTTAAAAGATGCGGTAAATGAAGCATTACGTGATTGGTCTGCCAATTATGAAAATGCACATTATTTATTAGGTACTGCCGCTGGCCCGCATCCTTTTCCAACCATTGTTAGAGAATTTCAAAAAATGATCGGCGAAGAGGCCAAAGCACAATTTTTTGATGAAGAAGGCCGTTTACCTGATTATGTTATTGCTGCGGTGGGTGGTGGCTCAAATGCTATTGGTATATTCAATGATTTTATTCAACATGAAGAAGTAAAATTAATTGGCGTAGAACCCGGTGGTAAAGGTATTGAGACCAATCATCATGGCGCAACTTTAGTCGCTGGCAGTAAAGGCATGTTACACGGAAATTACACTTATGTGATGCAAGATAAGTATGGTCAAATTCAGGAGTCTTATTCTATTTCTGCTGGGCTAGACTACCCTGCAGTTGGCCCTCAACATGCCTTTTTAAAAGATACAGGTAGAGCCCAATATGTCGCTATCAATGATGACGAAGCGTTATCTGCTTTTCAAGAACTAGCTAAAAGTGAAGGGATTATCCCCGCGCTCGAATCTGCTCATGCGTTAGCGCAAGCCCTTAAAATGGCAGAAACGGTGACAACAGAAACTATTTACTTAGTGAATTTATCGGGTCGAGGCGATAAAGATCTTGACCATGTTAATGCCATTTTAAATCCAAACGAACAAGATAAAAACACTGGCGTTAAGCACAGAGGAGAAGCGTAATGGTTCAAACAACTAACACACAATCAACCCCACAAGCTGGCTACCGTTACCAAAAAGCTTTTGCTGATTTAGCCAAAAAAAATGAAAAAGCTTTTATCCCTTTTGTCACCATTGGCGATCCTAATGCAGAACAATCATTTAAGGTTATCAAAGTATTAATTGATGCTGGCGCTGATGCCTTAGAGTTAGGTATTCCGTTTTCAGACCCAAGCGCCGATGGTATTACTATTCAAATGGCAGCGCTTCGTGCGCTAAATTCGGGTATAAATACGGACATTTGTATCGACATACTGGCCAAAGTTCGTGAATATGCACCTAATATCCCTATTGGTTTGCTGTTATATGGTAACTTAGTTTTTGCCCGTGGCATTGATAACTTTTATCGAGACATGGCACAAGTAGGTGTTGATTCGGTATTAATTGCTGACTTACCCATTCGTGAAAGCTTACCCTTTAGAGAAGCGGCATTAAAGCACGGCGTAGCCCCTATTTTTATTGCACCACCCAATGCAAGTGAGGATACCTTACGCGGAGTATCATCTTATAGCCGCGGTTATACTTATGTTTTAAGCCGTGCGGGTGTTACCGGTGTTGATGTTATTGAAGAGAGCACTCAAACAACATCTCCTGCAGAGAGCTTAATTAGTAAATTAACACAATATCACGCTGCGCCACCTGTTTTAGGGTTTGGTATTTCAGCACCGCAACAAGTTAAAGATGCTTTAGCTGCGGGAGCAAGTGGCGCAATAAGTGGTTCTGCGGTAGTCAAGATCATTGAAAACAACTTAGCTGATAATAAAAAAATGCTAACTGAATTGACAAACTTTGTTAGTAATATGAAAGCGGCAACTAAGTAGAAAGCTAAGTAAAATGCAACTGGCAGCGTATCAATACCTGCCAGTTAATTTACTTATCCTGTAATAAAATCATCGTATAAAAGAACTAAATATTCTCATAATAAATAACGAGAGTAGTCAAAAGAAGAAGCACTTTAATCTCTCTCAAATGAACTTCTCAAAAGATAATACCCACAGTTCAACATTAACGTTACCACCTCAAAGAGTTTTACAGTGAGCGATGCGGCTTAAAGCCTTAACATTTTGAAAGACAGTAAAATTACCGCTATCGATATAACAATAAACACAAGTGACAACAAGTAATAAAAACCTTGATGGAATCTATTTTTTATTCTAACTAAAATGGTGCTTTTACTTTGCGAAGCAACAGGAATTCGAGAAAAAACTTGTATCATAAAGTTAACTAATGCGAGCCAAGCTAAGGCGAGAAAGTTTAGCATTATTTCATTAGAGTCAGTTGCACTGGGCATAACAGAAAAAACCAATTGGTATACTATGTTAGCAATAAGCACTATTGCTAACAAATAAGTAAACTTATGAAAGGGTTTTAACACTAAGGAAAGTTTAACTAAAAATGTAATCATTTGGTTATTATATATGCATTATTCATTAAGCCAAGCAAGCACCTGTTGTTAAAAAATATTGCTATTGATTTTAAATAAATAAACATTACTTATTCTTTTTTATAACTGACATTAGTAGTTATATTCGCTAAAATATAGCAAATATAACAATATGGTTAATCAAAATGACAATAAATGATGAAATATTAATTTTAGCAAATCAATTGGCCAATGCAGGTAATAAACCTAGCGTAGCTATGATCAAGGCTAAACTAAATAAGAAGGTACCGTTACCTGTCATCATATCAGCATTAAAGGTTTGGCAGCATGACCCAAGCTTTACTTCAATACCAGAAGAAAAGTACGATATAAATAAAGCCGCTGACATAACTGACACCACAGTAGAAACCAACACTTTTAGACAAAACCTTAATCATGAACTAGCACAAATGAAGCAAGAAATAATTGAATTAAAGCAACTAGTGAAGCAGCTAATTGAACAGCAAAAAAGTTAAACTCCGTTATTTAATCACTGGCGTCAACTGACTGATAAACTGAGTTAGCGAATCACTAAGTTGTTTGTGAGGTTTACAACCTACACGTTCAACCCAAACCGCGCCACTTGCATTATCTACTGAAATAATCATATCTTCTTCATCAGTTACCGCAAAGAAAATAGTCTCTTTTTGCTTTAACCTTCGCTTCATTAAAATATGACCAATGAGGTTCTCTTGTAAACGCTCAAAATCCTTTTTATTCCAAGCAAATAATAGGGATAATTCTCCTTCATCACAACGTGCGTCAAGGCTTTCACTATAAAATAAGGTAAAGTATGTTTTGATATCGTTATGCAAAGTCAAATCTAATGCTGACTCAACGTTCTCAAAACTTAATTCTTCGCTTTTCTCTATGGCCATAGGCTGCCAATAAACTTCACCTTCGGGTGAAGGGTTTTTCTCTGTAGCACCTTGTTCACAAGGTGAAGGCCATTCTTCATCTTGTTCAACTGTAGGTAAGCATGCATGCGTTTGTTGATAATCTGTAATATATTGTTCAGAAAATTGATGCAGAATTTGTACTAAATTTTTATTTGATTGATTTGATGATGTCATCGATACGAAGATCCTTTAAAATAGCCATAATATTATTGTATACCCTGGCAAACGATAGAAAAATTTTATGGCAACTTACCTAAACTCAAAAGAATTAAACAGTTTAACACTTGGTAAAAGCACTGAGTATTGCAGTGAATATAACCCAAACTTATTACAAGCGGTACCTCGAAGCTTAAATAGAGATGACTTATCTTTACAAAGTAATGAATTACCTTTTATCGGTGAAGATGTTTGGTATGG
The DNA here is from genome assembly GCF_003333305.1 of Candidatus Colwellia aromaticivorans. Lineage (GTDB taxonomy): Bacteria > Pseudomonadota > Gammaproteobacteria > Enterobacterales > Alteromonadaceae > Colwellia > Colwellia aromaticivorans. The sequence continues at coordinate 72,285 of NZ_QOLD01000003.1, forward strand.
CTATGAATTATCCTGGTTAAACGCTAAAGGTAAACCAGTTGTTGCTGTCGCCGAATTTCGCTTCCCTTGCACTAGTCCAAATTTAGTTGAATCAAAATCCTTTAAATTATATTTGAATAGCTTTAATCAAAGTAAATTTTCCAGTATCAATGACGTTAAACAAACCCTTATTAAAGACTTATCCGCTACCGCTCAAACGCAAGCTGAAGTGACATTATTTACCGTTGATCAATGTCCTGCTCTGACTATGAAACCAGCTACACCTGATACTGTTTGCATTGATGAAGAAGACGTTACCATTGAAAGTTACGAATATCAGGCTGAGCTTCTTAATAAAGCACAAGCTAACTCACCCACTGACAACGTAGCAGAAAAACTAGTTAGTCATTTATTAAAATCAAACTGCTTAATTACCAATCAACCCGATTGGGCCAGCATTTATATTGACTATAAAGGTAAAACTATCGATCACGCTATTTTATTAAAATATTTAATATCGTTTCGACAACACAATGAATTCCATGAACAATGCGTTGAACGTATTTTTTGTGATCTACAGAAGTACTGCCAATTAGAAGAGCTTACGGTATTTGCCCGCTATACCCGCCGAGGCGGTTTAGATATTAACCCATTTAGAAGCACGCATTTAACGCGTGCTCCCATCATGAGAACATTAAGACAGTAAAGTTAAGTTTCGAGTTTCAAGTTTCAAACAATAACAATATGCTAAGCGCTTGTCTTTTGGCTAACGGCTATACTTGGCTAGCAGCAAGTGCTTGGGTAAGATCAGCAAGAATATCATCAATATGTTCAATACCAATAGATAAACGCACCATTTCTTTACTCACACCCGCTTTTGCTAATTCTTGCTCATCAAGTTGTCTATGAGTAGTAGAGGCAGGATGACAAGCTAATGACTTAGCATCACCAATATTCACCAAACGTACCACAAGTTTAAGCGCATCAATAAATTTTGCACCGGCTTTTTCACCACCTTTAATGCCGAAACTTAAGATACCACTACTACCTTCTGGCAAATATTTTTGCGCTAATTGATAGTCACTTGATGTTTCTAAACCTGAATAGTTAACCCAAGATATATTATCATGCTCAGTTAAATACTGAGCAACTTTTTGGCTGTTAAAACAATGACGTTCCATTCGAAGTGGTAGCGTTTCTAGACCTTGTAAAATCAAAAATACGTTCATTGGAGAAATTGCAGCACCCATATTTCGAAGCGGCACAACCCGTGCTCTAGCAATAAATGCTGCTGCGCCAAATGTTTCGGTATAACTTACGCCATGATACGAAGGATCAGGGTTATTTAATTGTGCAAAGCGCTCTTTATGTTCGCTCCAAGGGAAGTTTCCTGAATCCACAATAATACCGCCAACAGAAGTACCGTGACCACCAATATACTTAGTTAACGAATGTACAACAATATCTGCGCCGTGCTCAAATGGACGACAAAGTACTGGACTTGCCACTGTATTATCAACCACTAATGGTACGCCATGTTTATGTGCTATTTCAGCCATTTTAGCGATATCAGCAATATTGCCTGATGGATTACCGATGGTTTCACAAAAAACCGCTTTGGTGTTTTCATCAATCAGGTTTTCTAATGCGGTAAAATCATCGTGGGCGGCAAATCTAACTTCAATGCCTTGTTGAGGAAAAGTGTGAGCGAATAAATTATACGTACCACCGTATAATTTATTTATACTAACAATATTATCACCTACTTTAGCTATCGTTTGAATCGTTGCGGTAATTGCAGCCATACCTGATGCTAGCGCTAAACCAGCAATACCGCCTTCAAGTTCAGCTACTCGTTGCTCTAATACAGCTTGGGTTGGATTACCTATACGAGTATATATATTACCTTCTACTTTAAGATCAAATAAATCAGCACCGTGCTGAGTATCGTCAAAAGCATAGCTTGTGGTTTGATAAATAGGAACGGCAACGGCTTTAGTCGTTTGCTCAGGGCTATAGCCAGCATGAATGGCTGCGGTTTCTCTACGCATAAAAATCTCCAATTGAATTGTTATTGTATAAAAGAGTGATGATTCACCCATAGTAACCAATAATCAAATAATTCAACAAGATAATATAGTGCTTAAGGGTAATTATTTAATTATAAGCCAACAAACTGTGTTGAGCGTTTGCCTAATCGCTCAATACGATTTTTATTAAAACTTATAATTGATAATTGATAATTATTGATTAGGGCTAGGAAAATCTATGCCCGTCCATTGTTTGAAAAAAGCCTTTTGATTTTTACTAACCTGTTCCAACGGAATAACTTTCAGTTTAGCCTCGGGAATTGTCCCTAAAACAATCCTACGCGTATCCAGCTCATCTCTACGGAAATAAGTTAAACGTAGTTGATCTTTGGGTTGAAAATTTGTCAACCGTTTACTCAGATTTTTATCTACCATCCGTAAGCCATTAACAGCAACAATTATGTCATCGACCATAAAACCGGCCTGCCAAGCAGGACTGTTTTTTTCAACGGTTGTTACTTGCAACCCATTAGGCGACAACTTAGTTTTAAGGCCAGTCCAAGCTTGCTGTTTACTATTTTCTTTATCGCCATAAAACATAGTTAAACCTGCTTTAGCTAACAATTGATCAAAGTCTACTTTCGCATAACCATGCACATTTTCCTGCCACCAATATTGATAATCGTCACCGGTCATCTGTTTTAGAATAGCGACTAAATCAGCTTCATCAAAGCTTTTTGGTATTTTATGATTTTGATATAAAATATTATGAACATCACGATAACTTTTTTCTAAATTAGTTTTTTCAATGATTGAAAAATCTAACAACCAAGAAACTAAAAAGCCTTCTGAATAAATATTCACACTATGGTTTTTGTCGTAGTCTCCACCTTCTTCTAACCATTTATCAAAACTTGCTTCTGCCACCGTTTGACTTTGTCTTCCCGGCTTATGGATATAACCAGTAATCCATTTAGCTAAGCTTTCCAAAAACTCTTCACTGGACATTAAGTCACCGCGAAGCAACAATTGATTTTGTAAATAGCTAGTTGAACCTTCACTTACCCAAAGTAAAGTAGAGTAATTTTCTTGCTGATAATCATAAGGTACTAGCCCCTTAGGACGATATTGTTTAACATTCCACGTATGAATAAACTCATGTGCTGCCGTTGAGATAAAACCTAGGTAATCTTTCCGACTAGAAAACTGAAAACGTGAACGCTGAATAATGGTCGAATTTAAATGCTCAGTTGCGCCTCGTGCGCCACTTGTTGCGTGTACCATAAAAACATAACGTTCAAATGGATACCCTTGCCAGATATGCTTACTTTGCTGTACTAACATTGTTAAGTCAGCCACCATTTTAGCACTATCGTAATTACCCTTCCCCCAAATAACTAATTCATAATTAAGACTATCAACACTAAACTTATAATGCTCATTTATGCCAGTTTCAATAGGAGAATCTGCGAGAACATCATAATTTTTTGCAATAAATTGATGAGGTTCAGTGCCTAATTCAAGCCCTGAAACACTTCGCCATGATGCAGGAACGTTTAAAGAAATGTGATGCTTTTGATATCGTGTCGAATCGTTATACATCACAACAGTAGATGCATCAATAAATGCATGGCTGTCATCAATGTGTCTAGTTCGTTGCCCTAACTGATTAGCATAAACTTGATAACTAATTTCAACCTTTTTATCTAAGGTATCTTGTACTTGCCATGTATCCTTATCAATTTTTTTCCACTTGAGTGTATTTCCGCTTTCATCCATAGCTGAAAATTCTCGAATACCATTAGCCAAATTAATAATTTCATATCGACCAGTACGCCACGTAGGCAAATAAAAGTTTGTTTTCTGCCGATTAAATTTATCAAACTTAATCGTGATTTGAGCATAATGATGTTGCGGCTGGTCAATGCGAATGTTTACCGAGACATTTGCTTGAGCAATAGTGCAATGAACAAAATATAGCATCACTATTACAGCTTTTTTCGCTGCAGTAATACTATTAATAGGTAAGAAAAAAAACGAAACTTTAGACATATCGAACTAAACTTCCTTTAGAAAAGTAAATGGTATTGCTATAGTTTAACGAGTAAATAAAAAATAAACTAAAATTAGGTTATTATATTCGCATTTTATATAATGCTGACTAACAATCTATTTGATAATGTTGTAAATTATCAAATACGAACAATTTAGATAGTTAACTTTTTTTGGATAACTTACCGATACAGGATTATTTTTTATATGAATACCAAAACTGTTGCTGTTAGCCAAATGCAGGCATTAAAAGACAAACTTAATGCGGCAATAGAATCTAGAGCGTCACTTGAAGAAGATTTTGGTCATCAATCCAATTTATTAATACAGTTTATTAACAAATTATCTCTAGTATCGAAAGGCATTAATCTAGAACTAGATAACCGTTTAGCTCAACTTAGGGTGTTATTAACAAAATCATCACCTATTTCAGACATTGAATTTAAAATAGCCGAAATATCAAAACTATTACAACGTCACACAGTAACCAATGAACAAAATATAACGCATTTGCATAACCAATTTAATAATGCCGGGCAAATTTTACAAAAAACAAATGGCTTACCTGATGATTTACGTCGTCAATTACGTACTTTATTAGAAGAAACACAATCAACTAAAGAGAGCATAACTCAGTACGTCCCTTTACTAAATAAACTGATAGAACTCTACGATATAGCTTTACGTTCAAAAGTAGATATCCCTAAAGGAAGACTACTTGCTGCAACCCAATCACTTATAGACAAAACTCAATCAACAAATAATAACAGCTTTGAGATTAACACTGAGCTTGTTGAACAAATAGCTGTGTGCTTAAGTAAGTTACATTTATCAGCACAACACACGAAAAAATTGTTAGCGTTAAATACAAAACTTATTAATGACACTAAAAGTGATGACATACTACAACATTTCATTGAAATATTTGATGTTATTGTCGCTGACTATCAAAATGAACGTAAAAGTGCTAAAAACTTTTTAAACACCTTAAACGTAACCTTATCAAACGTACAAGCTTCGGTTAAAGAAACATTGTCAACGTGCAATGACTCACAAAGCACTAATAATAAAATCAATGACAAATTGCAAAATCAATTATTAGAATTAAGCACTAAAGTAGAAGCAGCCATGTCATTAGAGCACGTAAAGGTTGATATTAATGTTAAGTTAAAAAGCCTTGCGGGAACTTTACAGATAAAAGAAAAGTTTGAGCAGCAAAGTCAGCAAGCCTTAGCAAGTCAACTAGACAACATGTCGAAAAAAGTTAAACATCTAGAAGAACAAAGACAAGGATTTGCAAAAAAACTGGCAGAAGAGCAACGTAAAAGTATGCAAGATTCTTTAACTAAGTTAAGTAATCGTGCTGCATTCGACGAATACTTCACTAAAGCGATGGTGCGTTTTCATCATAAGCCTTTTGACTTAGCAATCGTGGTAATTGATATTGATGACTTTAAACATATTAATGATACCTACGGTCATACCGCAGGAGATAAAACCTTACAAGTAATTGCTACTACTATAGCGAAGAAAGTCAGTGATGATGTTTTTGTAGCTCGCTATGGCGGAGAGGAATTTGTACTTATTTACTCTAGTAAGAAAGAGATAGCATTAACCCATGAGCTAAACCTTATAAATAAACACATTGCTCGATTACCATTTAAGTTTAAAAGCAATAAAGTCAGCATAACGTTATCAATGGGTTTTACTCATATTACCAATAATGACAATATTCATACTGCGTTTGAACGTGCTGATCAAGCCATGTACAAAGCTAAAAAACAAGGAAAAAACCAAGTAATTTATCTTAAGTGATAATTACTAACCTATTAATACCCGTGACCATTTAAAATGCATGTTTCAGTGGGAGAAAAAAACGATTGAGACAAGGCATTGATTACAGAGAATGGTTGTTCCATTCACAAAATAAATAACGACGTATAAATCGTTTTTAGCCCCATCGTAGAAGCGCTTGAGCAAACCCATTTCATTGTTGCGTCAAAGAAATAGGGAATAACCATGATTTAATTGACGCGCCTCAAACTGGCATTGCTCAAGCACTCTGAATCGAGCATTTTGAATGATTACGGGTATAGCACTTGTAAAATATTACAGTTCAGCAACATAAAAGGAGTTATTATGCATACTCAGCTTAATCCTGTTGGTAATATGAACATTCTCTCTCAAGCTGAAGTAGATCAACTTCAGCGTTCATCAACCAGTGAGCTTTATAACCTCTATAGAAACTGCTCTCTAGCAGTACTAAATGCAGGTAGTCATACCGATGATGCTGAAGTTATTTATCAGCAGCATAAAGAGTTTACTATCGAAGTGCTAAGACGTGAGCGAGGCGTCAAAATAGATCTTAAAAACCCACCAAAAATTGCTTTTGTTGATGGCAAAATAATTAGAGGAATTCGCGAACACTTATCCGCGGTATTACGTGATATCTTATTTATCCATAATCGCTACGAAAATATGCACTGTACGCCTGACACCTTAACTGATGCTACTTTTGGAATATTACGAAATGCAAATGCAATTTTACCCGAAACTGAACCACGCTTAGTTACTTGTTGGGGAGGTCATTCCATTAAACACTATGAATATAAATATACTAAAGCAGTTGGTTACCAATTAGGTTTACGAGATTTTAATATTTGCACCGGCTGTGGTCCCGGCGCAATGAAAGGACCAATGAAAGGTGCGACTATTGGCCATGCAAAACAACGAAATAAAGAAGGTAGGTATTTAGGCTTAACTGAACCGAGTATTATTGCTGCCGAGCCACCTAACGCTATTGTCAATGAATTGGTGATAATGCCAGATATTGAAAAGCGCCTGGAGGCTTTTGTTCGTATATCACACGGTATTATTATATTCCCTGGCGGTGCGGGAACAGCAGAAGAGTTACTTTACATCTTAGGTATTTTATTAAATGAAAAAAATGTTAACCAAATACTTCCTATCATTTTAACCGGTCCTAGCAGCGCCAGTGACTATTTTGCTGAAATTGATGCTTTTATTGGCGCAACTTTAGGTGAAAAAGCACAGAAACTTTACAAGATAATTATTGATGATGCAGAACAAGTAGCGCAATTAATGTCTAAAGACTTAGTACGAGTGCTTGATTACCGTAAAGAAACAGGCGATGCTTTTCATTTTAACTGGTCTTTAGCCATTGAAAGCGATTTTCAACAACCATTTGAACCAAACCACGAAAACATGTCAGGGTTAAATATTAGTTATGATCTATCAACGGCTAAGCTTGCTGCTAATTTACGTCGAGTTTTTTCGGGAATAGTCGCGGGTAATGTAAAATCAGGTGGTATTAAAAGTATTAGAGAATTTGGCCCTTTTCAACTATCAGGTGATAAAGAAATTATGACTTTAATGGACAAGTTACTAGCATCTTTCGTTAGTCAACAACGTATGAAATTACCCGGTAGCGAGTACGTCCCTTGTTATAGTGTTATTGAGGAATAATAAATGTCGGCTCATTTAGTGTTAATTGACGCGTTAAACTTGATCCGGCGTATTTATGCGGTACAAGAACGTCCCTTTGTTCAAAACAAAATGCAATTAAATGATGAGTTGGCAATAAAAACGCAAAAACAAGTTTTATTTAATACCCAAAATGCTTGTACTAACGCATTAGAAAAAATACTAAACCATCAACAAGCCAGCCATGCACTTGCGGTGTTTGATAGTCAACAGCCATGTTGGCGCTATAAGCTCTATGCTGACTATAAAAAAGGTCGTAAAAAAATGTCATCGCATCTTGCGGATGAATTACCGACCATTCAAGATGCTTTTTTACAACTAGGCGTTGATTCATTAGTGTCTGAAGAAGATGAGGCCGATGATCTTATCGCAACGTTAGCAACAAAAATGGCGCTTCATGGCCAACATGTCACTATTGTTTCGACAGATAAAGGATTTCTACCTTTATTAAGCCCTACCATTCATATTTACGATTATTTTAATCGCCGTTATCTCGACGAACAACACGTAAAAGATAAGTTTGATATAAAACCAACACAGCTTATTGATTTATGGACATTAACTGGAGATAACACTAATAAAATCCCAGGTGTCGCTGGTATAGGCCAAATAACGGCAGCAAGTTTACTAAATCAATATGGTTCATTAAGTGCTATTTTAAACAGCACTGAGATTAAGCCAGCAATCAAAGAAAAACTTAACAATAGTTCACAGCAAATAGCGTTAAGCCGACAACTGCTCACGCTAAAACAAAATATTCCACTTGGATTTAACCTCAAAGATATTCGTTTAGATACATCAACAGATAAGAGCGATAACAATAAGTCTCCCTATAATCAGGCGCTTTAATGAAAAAAATCATTGCAATAACAATCTATACTCAAGAGCAAGTTTTAGAAATAAATCGTAAACTGGGAAGTCATTAAAAACACGAATAAGCAACCACCACGCTACTTAGGGTCTGTTGATCTTTCGAGATTGCTTTTGCAGCGACTTGTTGGGTATTTATACAAGGCAGAGCCTTTGTAATGTGGTTGTTCTACATAAAAAGGCGATAACGCCGTAAAAATGACCAACAAACGCTGTCCGAAGGATTCGGCTAAGGTAACTTTGATACAGATATAGTTTCTGCCTAATATAATCTGTTATGCTTCCTGAGTTAAGTACTTATTAACCTAAATTCAGATAATAAGTTAAATAATTTAAAAATGATAACTTTCAAACTCGCTTACTATCAATTTACATGATATAAAGCGCACCATTACAGCAGTAAGTAGTATCTATTAGTTAAAAAGTCGATCGTTATCATCAAAGTACATCAACAGACCCTAGCTATTTATAACTAAACAACCTTCCATTACAAGGCAATTAATATGACCTCTCAAACCATCACAGTTATTCCAGGCGACGGTATTGGCCCAAGCATCATTGAAGCAGCAATTAAAGTATTAGATAAAGCAGGCTGTAATTTTAACTATGAATATGCTGATGCCGGTTTAACAGCGTTAGAAAACCATGGTGATTTAGTACCACAAGAAACGCTAGACCTTATCGAGAAAAACAAAATAACGTTAAAGGGTCCATTAACAACACCTGTGGGTGAAGGCTTTACTTCAATCAATGTTACTTTACGTAAGCAATTTAAATTATATGCAAACTTACGTCCGGTACTCTCTTTTAAAGGCACTAAAGCTCGTTATGAAAATATCGACATTTTAACCGTGCGAGAAAACACCCAAGGTATGTATTCAGGTGCTGGCCAAGTGGTTTCTGAAGATGGTACGCAAGCTGAAGCGATGAGTATTGTTACCCGCGATGGTGCTGAAAAAATATTAACCTTTGCTTATGAAACTGCACGCAAAGAAGGTCGTAAAAAAGTAACTGCGGTACATAAAGCTAACATTTTAAAATCAACTTCTGGTTTATTTTTAAAAGTTGCTCGTGAAGTTGCTGCGCGCTATCCTGAGATTGAATCAACAGAGATGATTGTTGATAACTGTTGTATGCAATTAGTGATGAATCCTGAACAATTCGACGTTATCGTTACCACCAATCTTTTTGGTGATATTTTATCTGATTTATGTGCTGGTTTAGTTGGTGGCTTAGGTATGGCGCCAGGAGCTAACATTGGTGAAGGTTGTGCGATTTTTGAAGCGGTTCACGGAAGTGCACCAGATATTGCAGGTAAAAACCTAGCAAACCCTACTTCAGTAATTTTAGCTGCACTACAAATGCTTGAATATTTAGAAATGAGCGATAAAGCAGATAAAATTAGAAAAGCACTAATAGATGTGATTGCCAGTGGCGACCGTACTACTCGTGATTTGGGCGGTACTCATGGTACGACCGACTTTACTGAAGCTTTACTTGAAAGGTTATAAGCTAGATAGACTATAAGCATAACGGTAATCAGTTGCGAGTATTTAAATTACTCGCAACTCATTTTTTTATTATTTGTAAACTAAATCAGTCTTGCATGCACCGTAATTTCTTCACGGTCATAATACAAATGTTTAGCGTACAATTCATACTTCACTTTATGCTCACTAAAGGCATCTTTAATAGTTTGCAAATCATCAGTAACTTGCTGATATCGCCCTTTCATTGGTAGCTTTAAGTTAAACATAGCTTCCTTGCAGTAACCATTGAGTAACCATTCACTCATCAGCTTAGCAACACGTTGTGGCTTTTCAATCATGTCACAAACAAGCCAATAAACATTTTGTTTCATTGGCACATATTTAAAGCCATCCATCATTTTATGCTTAACTTGCCCTGTTTCCATCAAAGACTCAGCCATAGGGCCATTGTCAATAGCAGTGACCATCATTCCTCGACGAACCAGTTGATATGTCCAACCGCCGGGTGCAGAGCCCAAGTCAACAGCATTCATACCCGACGTTAATCGTGTATCCCACTCATCTCGAGGAATAAAGTACAAAAAGGCTTCATCAAGCTTTAACGTAGAACGACTTGGTGACTGACTGGGAAACTTAAGACGTGGGATACCCATGACATGTGGTGAGCTATTTCGCGCCAAAGAAAAGCCAAGAATAACTTCTTGACCACTTAAAAATAATGCGTGTAATACTGAGCCATCTTGCTCTGGATTAAATGAATCACCTTTTCCTGTTAACACCTTAGCTTTACGTAATCCTTGACGCAGAGGCACTGCAAGTTTACGACAAAATTTACTTAACGCTTTACCGTCATTGGTGTCTGGCGTTTCCATACGTAAATCATCATATTGCCATTCACTCCCTAATGCCTCAACGATGGCTTCAACGCGATTATACTCTGGTAAATCTATTTTATCAGTGAGCGTTACAAACCATTGTCGCGTAAAAATAAGACGCTTAAGAGGAAGGTTTTTTATTAACGCTTCCCCATGAGCAGGATCATGTAAGTGAAAAAGAACCACACCTTGGTTTTGTTTCAGCTCTAAATAACCATACATTTCATTCCATGAAGCTTTTTCTTGAATTTCAGCTCCACACTCTTTTTCGAAACCTGGACGACAATATAAAACAATAGAAGTCATGAGTTAATTTTACCTTGAATTTTCGCACTCAACCATTTATTACCAAAGCCCGGTCGACAATATAATACGATAGAGGTCATAAGTTGTTTTTACCTTCAATCGACAATAGCAACCAAGCAATTGCCAATGATATTCCGCCAAATGGCGTCAGTTTACCAACAAGGGCAAAACTGAAAAATGTTTTGATATAAATAGTGCCGCTAAAGCACAAAATACCGACAAAAAAGCCAATAGCGGCACTAAGCAATATTTTAGAGGGTACCTTAACTGATGAGCTAGTTATAGCCCAAACCAGTGTTGCCAACAAAGCCAGCGTATGAAATAACTGGTACTGCAGTGCAGTGTTTAACCTTGATTGCACATCAATAGGTAGTGCTTGTCCACCATGGGCAAGCCAAGCGCCGAATAGTACAGAAAAGCAACCGCTAACACCAACAAAAATCATTAAAAATTTAATTATTCTACCCTTAGCCTGTATTTCTTCAATCATTAGCACTTTCTTCTTTAATAAATGTAACGATAGCATTCACCGCTGTTTCAATATGTTGCTGATGAGTATAGCCTGATTTCACCCTTGGTTTTAAACTGTGATCGCCATCAGGTAGAAAAATGGTATGACATAACGGTGATACCTCATACTGTTCTATTTCAACCTGTGAGCCTAAAGTATCACGATCGCCTTGTAGAATAAGTACGGTTCTTTGCGTGTTTTGTAATGGCTCTAAACGAAGCTTCTCTGGTTTTTTTGTGGGGTGAAATGGGTACCCTATACAGAAAACACCTTGAATAAGCATTGCTATATCGTCATCTGCGGCAATGGTTGCCGCCACACGCGACCCCATAGATTTACCACCAATAAACAATGGCAACATAGCTTGTTGACTGTCGGCTACAGAGAAATCATCAATAACACGTTTATAACAATCAATTAATTTGGGCATTCTATCAGGTGGATAACGCTTACCCAGTGCTATGCGTTTGTCCATATAGGGAAAATTAAAACGCACTACATTAATATTGGCTTTATTTAATAATACGCTGACTTTCTCCATAAACTCATGATGCATATCAGCACCTGCACCATGGGCAAAAATAATTTGCGCTATAGGGTTGTCTACTGTGTTTTCAATTTTACTAATGATTATATTTTCCATAAATCAACTTAACTGACTATCGGTAATTTACTATTAATCTGCCCCTACTATGTAAAGTAACTAAAGCATAAAAGGGTAAATTAAGCGCACTGAGTTTATCTACTAATCAAAACGACAAAGGGGCGAAATACTTAAGTATTGCGTCCCTTTATGAATTGAATTCAAAACTATATAACTAAAAAATCAATTTGTTCAATCAGTTATCAAGGGGGGGAAGCCTTTCACTAAGTCATCAAGGGCTTTCATTTGCGCTAAATAGGGTTCTAATTTGTCAAGTGGTAAAGCGCAAGGTCCGTCACATTTTGCAATGGAAGGATCAGGATGTGCCTCAATAAACAATCCAGCAATACCAATAGCCATGCCGCTACGTGTTAACTGAGCTGCTTGTGCGCGTCTTCCATCAGCACTATCAGTGCGCCCCCCAGGTTTTTGCAACGCGTGAGTCGCATCAAAAATAACCGGTGCGTATTGCCTCATTTCATCCATCGCTAACATATCAACCACAAGATTATTGTAACCATAACAACTGCCACGTTCGCAAAGAATGATATTTTCATTACCCGCTTCACCGAATTTATTAATGATATGCTTCATTTCATGCGCGGCTAAAAATTGCGGTTTTTTTACATTAATCACTGCGCCAGTTTTAGCCATAGCAACCACTAAATCAGTTTGTCTAGCCAAAAAGGCAGGTAATTGAATAACATCAACCACTTCACTTACCGGTTGTGCCTGATACTGTTCATGAACATCAGTAATAATGGGGACATTAAAAGTACTTTTAATTTCTTCAAATATTTTTAGGCCTTCATCTAAGCCTGGACCACGATAAGAATGAACAGAGGAACGATTAGCTTTATCAAAAGAGGCTTTAAACACGTAAGGTATATTTAGCTTTTGCGTCACTTCAACATAGTGTTCAGCAATTTTCATCGCTAAATCACGAGACTCAAGTACGTTCATACCGCCAAATAACACAAATGGCTTATCATTAGCCACTTCTATACCACTAACTGAAACAGATTTTATTGTCATAACCTTTCCCTAATAAAAAGCTCTACTAAAGAACCTTAAAAAGCATTCCTTAACAAATATACCAAAGTAAAGGATCAGCTTTAAGCTGTATGATTCAATGTCAAAGAAAAAGCACGGAGTTGATGACTATCAATGAGTACTTTTGATGCCTACATTGGGTAATACAGCAACAAGATGAACTTTACAAAAAATTAACTACCAATGATTCTCAACAACTGCCCACAAATCCATGCCATATAGGTACCTAATGCATACCCTAATACAGCTAACAGTACACCTACAGGCGCTAACGATGGATGAAATGCTGAGGCAATAACTGGCGCGGATGCTGCGCCACCAATATTAGCTTTACTGCCTACGGCTAAATAAAAAATAGGCGCTCTGATCATTCGACCAACAATAAAGAGCAATGCTACATGCACTGCCATCCATATCAAACCAATAACTATATATTTAGGCGCTTCAACTATTTGTGTGACATCCATATGTAAACCAATAGTGGCAACCAAAATATAAAGAAAGCTGCTACCGACTTTAGAGGCGCCAACCGCTTCTAGCCGTCTAACTTTAGTAAAAGAGAGTATTAAGCCAACAGTAGTTACTAACACAATAATCCAAAACAATTTACTGTGTAAACTAAATTTTTTAAGTTCTGGGAAATTCATTTGAAAGTATGGTACTAAAAAATCAGCTGCTAGATGAGCAAAACCTGCCGCGCCAAAGGCAATAGTAAGAATAAAAATAAAGTCTTTTAACTCTGGACATCTTGCATGGTCGCGCTCAAAGGCTTCAACTCTATCAATTAATTTATTTATACCCGAAGTGTCAGCCCCACTTTTGGCATCAATACGTTGATGATTTGCAGCAAAATAGAGCAAGCAAGCCATCCATAAGTTCGCAATGACTATATCGACCGTCACCATAATCGTGAATATTTTGCCATCAGCACCATAAATTTCTTTCATAGCAAGCATATTAGCACCGCCGCCAATCCAGCTGCCCGCTAATGCGGCCATACCTCGCCAAACAGCATCGGGACCCGTTACACCTAATAATTCAGGCCAAATTGCTGCGGTAGTTAATAAAGCAATAGGGCCACCAATAACCACACCAATAGTACCAGTAAAGAACATAATTATTGCTTTATTACCTAACGCACCAATAGCCTTAATATCAATACTTAATGTCAGCAAAACAAGACAGGCAGGTAACAAATAATATTTTGCAACATCATCAATTTTGCTCACTTCAGCACTAACAATACCAAACGTATTTAATAACGAAGGCAATAGATAACACATCAATAATGCGGGTACGTACTTATAAAATTTTTGCCAGAACGGATGTTCGCTATTTGAGCTGTAAAAGACGAAGCCTAAAATTAATGACAATAACCCTAGGACTGTGGCGTCATTAGTAATTAGTGGAATTGTCAATGGTGCTGCTGACATCTAGACTCCCTATGAATTTTTATCTTTATACGAAAGAATTCATATCCAAATAGTTTTAATGAAAAGTAGGTTCCGTTAATGTGATGTTATCAAGTTGAATTTTCAATAACTGTGCTGCTGGGTCTTTCGGGCATTGTTCAACAAAATAACGATAATCATCAACAGCTACTTTAAAGCAATCTAATTGGTGAAGTAAAAAACCACGGTCGCGCCGTTGTAGCGGATCGTCAGGGTTTAATGACAACAATAAATCAACACACAACAAGGCTTTATCAAATGCTAGATCACGAATTAATGCGCTTTTTAATACACTAAGGTGTTCAACTAAAATGGCTTGACGGTTCATACTAGCAATTTCATGCTGACTGGGGTCACCTTCAAGATCATCTAAACGTAAATCAAGCTCATGCCAATCAAGTGATTCACCCGTAACCGCATCAAAAATAATCGCATGTTGTTCATCGCAACAAAGTCTTACCATCACTTTTGTTGGGACAAAAACTAAATCCGTGACAAAACCACAAGCATTTATAATTTCACAAACAAGTACAGCCTTAACCATAGGAGACATCAATCGTTGATTTAGGCTTGTTGCCACTTTAAATGAGTCTAATGGCCAAACATTTTTATGTTTATCAATAAATAAATGCTGATAATACAGTTCATTAAGCAAAATCTCTGCTTGTTCTAATGGAGATTCAATTTCTGCTATTACGGCCTGACATTGTTCAATGATTTTTTCTAAAGGATCGAGCGAGTGATCAACTTGAGTAGTATCATGCTTTATTGGTTGACATACTATGTCTTGAAAAATGTGCTCTTCAAGCAGTACCAAGGTTTCTAATAAATCTTTGTCGTCTGATTTTAATTCAGATAATAACAGTGTATTCATAACCATTTATAAAATTCTTCTTAAATAATTAGACGAAGAAAAGCGGTTCGCGGGTCATGGCTAAACGTACGATTAGCATGACCCAACCCATAGCTCCTAAATACCCAATAATTTGCATTGGCTTATTACGAGCAAGTTTTAAGGTGAAATAACCGGTAAAGATATAAGCGACTACAGCAAGTAATTTTTCACCCAACCACAATTGCTCAATAGGGTTAATTGAATATTGAATTGCCATCACTACACCAAAGGTCAACAGTAAAGTGTCAATGATGTGAGGCGTTATTTTTACCCATTTAGCTTGCAGTCTCGATGAATTGGCTAATGTCCATATAAAGCGTAGCGTAAATAAGCTAATGCTAAGCACAGCTAAAGTCATGTGAAGATGTTTAAACATAAAAGGTTTCCTATTTTCTGTAATTATTTAACATTATGTAAGTTTATAGTAAGTTAAAGACGATGGTAAATAGCCCAAGAGATACGCTCATGTCCATTTAAGTCTTGCTTAGTTTGCGCATTTTTATACCCTAAATTAGTCAATATTGTTCTCACTGCATACCCTTGTTCAAAGCCATGTTCAAAAAATAATTTGCCATCAGTATTTAAAAAACATCGTGCTTTATCAGCAATATGTTTTATATCAGCTAAGCCTTGTTCACTGGCAACTAAAGCTGATTTTGGCTCAAAACGTACATCACCTTGGCTTAAGTTTATATCGTCGCCATCAATATAAGGCGGGTTTGAAACGATGATATCAAATTTTTTATTTTTCGATATTCCCTCAAACCAGTCACTTTGATAAATATGTACTTGTGCTAAATTAAGATTCTTTGCATTGCGTTGAGCAAGCTTTACCGCTTCAATATTAAAATCTGTCGCATCAATTTCCCATGTTGCCTTTTCACTTGCTAGTGCTAGTGCTATTGCTCCCGTGCCGGTACCTAAATCTAAACAAGTTGTGAGTTTATTATCACTATAAAGTTCAAGAACTAGCTCTACTAAGGTTTCGGTATCAGGTCGAGGAATTAACGTGGCTTCAGATACTGCAAAAGGTAATGACCAAAACTCTTTTATACCAGTTATATAAGCAATCGGCTCACCTTGAGCGCGACGAGATAACAAATGTATAAATTCAAGCAACTGCTCATCACTAAGCTTTTTTTCTGGCCAAGTAAGTAAATAGCTACGCGATTTTTTTAGCACTAAGCTTAATAGGATTTCTACATCAAGCTTGGCACTGTCAGAGCTTGATGCTAATAATTGCTGCCCTTGAACGGTCAAGTTGGCGATAGAGTTATCACCAATCAAACGCAAGCGGTTAGGATTTTTATTCAAATACTATACAACTTAAATTATACAACTCAATTAATGCTGTTCAGCAAGTTCTGCCAGTAAATCGGCTTGATTTTCTTGCATGATTGGTTCCATGATCAATTGCAAATTACCTTCAATAATCTCATTTAAGCGATACAAGGTAAGATTGATACGGTGATCACTCATACGCCCTTGTGGAAAATTATAAGTACGAATGCGCTCTGAGCGATCGCCACTAGCAACTAAGTTCCGGCGTGATGATTCTTCTTCGCCACGGCGTTTTTCATCTTCGGCTTGTTGTAGGCGTGCTTGTAAAACTGACATAGCTTGTGCACGGTTTTTATGTTGTGAGCGTTGATCTTGGCACTCAACCACCACCCCACTAGGAATATGAGTAATACGAATAGCAGAATCAGTTTTGTTAACATGCTGACCACCTGCGCCTGAAGCGCGGAAGGTATCAACTTTTAAATCAGCTTTATTAATTTCAATCGCATCGGCTTCAGGAATTTCAGGCATTACCACTACGGTACAAGCCGATGTGTGCACTCGACCTTGTGACTCGGTTTGAGGTACGCGTTGTACTCGATGGCCACCTGATTCAAATTTCATATAGCCGAACACACCCTCGCCGTTAACCTTCATGATTATTTCTTTATAACCACCCTGCTCGCTTTCATTGGAATTCATTACTTCAACTTTCCAACCTTTCTTTTCGGCATAACGACTATACATTCTAAATAAATCACCCGCAAAAATAGCCGCTTCATCGCCGCCAGCGCCTGCACGTATTTCTACAAAACAGTTATTATCATCATTTGGGTCGCGAGGTAGTAATAAAATTTGAAGCTCATCAGCTAAGCCTGCAAGCGATTTTTTAGCCTCTTTATATTCTTCTTGCGCCATTTCACGCATGTCAGGATCTTCGTCTTTTAGCATTGACTCTGCAGTAGCAAAATCATCTTCCGCACTTTTATAACGGTTAAACACAGAGGTTACTTCATCTAAGCGTTTAAATTCTTGAGATAAAGTGCGAAATTTATCTTGGTTGCTAATAGTTTCAGGATCAGATAATAAGGCTTGAACTTCTTCAAAGCGCTCAACCAGCACTTCAAGCTTTTGGTAAACGGACGATTTCATTAAGAGATTCTTTGTATAAAATGAGGAAAAAACTAAATTGGCGCTATTCTATCACAGTAAATTAAGAGATGACGTAATGGGGAAGAAAAATCTTAAATGAATATATACCTGTTTCGCATGAATATGCTTGTTTCAATGTAAAATTATCACGGGGATTTTATACCCATGTTACTTCAAAATGCAGGATTCAGCTGGAATTAGAAACGTTTTTAGGCAAGGCATTGTTTGAAGGGAATGGTTGTTCCCTTCTCAAAATCAATAACGCAGTATAAAACGCTTCTAAACCAGCCCTACGGGGATTCCTGAGCAAAACATGCTCATCGTTACATCTGTTTTTAAGGACGCTATATGGAAGTAGCTTATTAGAGAATGCAGGAGCATATTCTCCTGAACAACCCTTAATAAAAAGATGCGCCTTGATCATGATCAGCTCAGGTATCCTGAAACTCGCATTTTGAAGTGACTTGGGTATATATGCTATTTGGAATCATCAATATTAAAAATATCACGCAGATAAATTAATTTGTCTAACTCACCGCCTTGGGCGGCTGATTGTAATGCGCTCGTTGGAGCATGCATAAATTTATTTGTTAACTTAGTTGCTAACTCACCGATAATGGCTTCTGAATTTTTACCATTTTTTAATTGCAATAAAGCTTTTTCAAGTAGTTGATCTCGTTCTTGTAAACACTGTTTGCGATAATTAACCACTGTATCTTGGGTATTTAAACCGCGCAGCCATGACATAAAGCTGTCTGACTGGTTATTTACAATACTTTCAGCTTCAACCGCCGCTTTACGACGATTATCTAAATTTTGCGCGATAATACTCTGCAAATCATCAACAGTATACAAAAATACATCTTCTAAATCGCCCACTTGCTCTTCAATATCACGAGGGACAGCTAAATCAACCATAAAAATAGGTTGGTGTCGACGTTTACTAAGCGCTTGTTCTACCATACCTTTACCAATAATAGGCAAAGTAGAACCTGTTGAGCTTATGACAATATCAGCTTTGGCCATATGATCAGGAATTTGCGCTAAAGTAATAACATCAGCGCCAATCTGTTTAGCCATTTTTTCAGCGCGATCAAGAGTACGATTGGCAACAGTAATTTTACCCACTTTATTTTCATATAAATGTTTAGCAACCAGTTCAATGGTTTCACCTGCACCAACAAGTAAAACTTTTACGTTATCAAGGCTAGCAAAAATATGTTTGGCTAAATTAACACTAGCAAAAGCAACCGATACGGCGCTTGCGCCAATTTCTGTTTCCGTACGAACTTGTTTAGCGGCACCAAAAGTACGCTGAAATAATCGGTCCATGACTAATGCCATAGAACCGGCAGCTTTAGCTTGGCTATACGCTTGTTTCATTTGCCCTAAAATTTGCGGTTCGCCTAAAACTAAGGAGTCTAACCCACAAGCAACACGCATCATGTGATTAACGGCTTGTTGATCTTGATGCCAATATAAACTAGGTAAAATAATAGAAGCAGGGATATTATGGTAACTTTCTAACCATTGCACTAAGCGTTCTTGCGTTAACTTTATATCACCATCTTGGATAAGATAGAGTTCAGTTCGATTACAGGTAGATAAAATTGCGACTTCACGGCACTGCACCGCTGACAGCATTTCTTGCAAGGCACTCGACAGTCTATCCGGATTAAAGGATATCTTTTCTCTGACCGCAACAGGCGCAGTTTTGTGGTTAATTCCTACAGCAACGATTGACAATATAATAAACCTATTGATAAAAACAAATGTATACCCAAGTGACTTCAAAATTCGAGTTTCAGGATTCCTGAGCAAATCATGATCAAGGCGCATCTTTTTATTAATGGTTGTTCCATTAAAAACAGATGTAACGATGAGCATGTTTTACTCAGTCATCCCCGCAGGGCTGGTTTAGAAACGTTCTATGCTGCGTTATTGATTTTGATAAGGGAGTAACCATTCTCTTCAATCAATGCCTTGCCTAAAGACGTTTCTAATTCCAGCTGAATTCTGCATTTTGAAGTCACTTGGGTATATACCAACTTCAAATTAAAGCTAACGTTTAGATTATACGTTAACAATCCTATTATTACTCAGGATTACACGTTAAAACATGATCTATGATAAAAATCACCAAAAAGAATAGGGTTTTTTAACCTTAATTCGTCATTTTACAAAATACTACTGCCAATTTAAAGCCCTGAAAGAAAACAAGTGTATTGAATTGAACCCTTGGCTATGTTCAAATATCTTCACTTTCAAATGTTCAGTACCCATTAAATGGCTAAGCATTCATCTTATTTATTTTTCTTATTGACACTATCTAGTGCTATTTTGTCAGGCTGTACAACAAAACCAAGCAATGACTCACCAACGGTAATTATTCAACAAAGTGTTGTACAAAGAACTACACAGCTAACGAAAATCAATCAATGGTATCTTCGTGGAAAAATAGCCTTTATAGAGCAACAAAAAGATCAAACAAGCAAACGAGAGAGTGCGACAATTGCATGGCGAGTGAATGAAAATAATCAAACCCAAGAGCTGAATTTAACAAGCTACTTGGGGATAAACGTACTTCATTTAGCGTCAGAACATAATAATCACCTAATTAAAGTGGATGGTAAAGAATATCGGGCTAATAACTTACCCCAATTAGTGCATTCTCTGACCGGGCTAACCCTACCCACAAAAGCCTTAACTTTTTGGCTAAAAGGGCTACCTTACCAAGCGAGCGATCAAGTAAAATTCTCGCCTAAAACCCAGTTACCTGTTAGCCTAACAAGCTTGTTCGATAATATTCAATGGCAAGTAGACTACAATAAGTATCAAGTATTTGATGGTGTACAAATGGCAACGCAATTCACCATAAAAAAAGATGGTTTATTAATTAAAATTGCCATTAAAAAGTGGTCTTTAACATACTAATTGATCTTAAAATAATACAATGATGAACACATACCTAAATAAACAGTATAAATTCCCTGCTCCCGCTAAGTTAAACTTATTTCTTCATGTCGTTGGGCAACGTAATGATGGCTATCATGAATTAGAAACCTTATTTCAATTTCTTGATTACAGTGACACCATTGAAATAACAGTAACGACAAATTCAGACATAACATTACTAACACCCATGGACGGTGTTAATAACGAAGATAATTTAATTGTTAAGGCGGCTAAATTATTACAAGAAAAAGTATTTCAAAAAACTCATAGTAAAAAAATACTTTTAGGTGCAAGAATAAGTATTAACAAAATACTTCCTATGGGTGGCGGCTTAGGAGGGGGCTCTTCAAATGCCGCAACAATATTAGTTGCCCTTAATACTCTTTGGCAGTGTGGGTTTTCAGCTAAACAACTGGCAGATCTAGGCTTAAGCTTAGGTGCTGATGTCCCCATATTTGTTCATGGCTTTGCTGCTTTTGCTCAAGGAGTGGGTGAGAAGTTATCGCCTGTTCAGCCAGAAGAATGTTGGTATTTAGTGAGTAAACCTCACTGTAGTATTTCAACAGCCAGTGTATTCACTTCTCCAGACTTACCTAGAGCCACGGCAAAATTAATCCATAACGACTTTAATAACTATTACCGTGATGACGATTTATTTAATGATTATCGACTAAATAATGGCAAATATCATAATGATTGCCAAACCATGGTAATAAAACATTACGATAAGGTTGCCAACTTACTCGCTTGGTTGATAGAATATGCGCCTTCTAGAATGACAGGTACTGGAGCATGTATATTTTCATGTTTTGCCAGTAAACAAGCGGCATATGATCTACAAGTTAAGCTTCCTAAAGGGATAAATTCATTTATCGCTAAAGGATTAAATAAGTCATCGCTCTTACCTGTTATTGAAGACTTAGCTATACCCGTTCCACTTGAAGATACATGATTCAGCTGGAAGTAGAGCGGGTATAAATAAGAAAGTTAAACTACTTTTGCTGAAATCAGTCGTTACAAATAGTATTGATTTTAGCTATATACAGCTCAGTGTTTATTAACACAACGATAAACAAGGGGTATATTTTAATGTCAAAAGTTTCTGAGGAACTGACTGTGCCTGACATGAAGATTTTTGCGGGTAATGCCACCCCTGAACTGGCCAAACAAATTGCAAGTCGCTTATACATTACGTTGGGCGAAGCCAAGATTGGCAGTTTTAGTGATGGTGAAATAAGTTTTGAAATACATGAAAATGTTCGCGGTAGCGATGTTTTTATCATTCAATCAACCTGTGCACCAACCAATAACAACTTAATGGAACTCATTGTGATGATCGACGCATTTCGTCGTGCATCAGCAGGGAGAATTACTGCGGTTATTCCTTATTTTGGTTATGCTCGCCAAGACAGACGTGTACGTAGTGCGCGTGTACCTATTACAGCAAAGGTAGTTGCTGATTTCTTATCAAGTGTGGGTGTTGACCGAGTATTAACGGTTGATTTACACGCAGAACAAATTCAAGGCTTCTTCGACGTTCCTGTTGACAATGCTTTTGGCACACCTATTTTATTAGAAGATATGAAAAACCGTGAATTGGATAATCCGGTTGTAGTATCTCCTGACATTGGTGGTGTTGTACGTGCTCGTGCAGTAGCAAAATTATTAAATGATGCCGATCTAGCTATTATTGATAAACGTCGTCCTAAAGCCAATGTTGCCCAAGTAATGCATATTATTGGTGATGTAGAAGGTCGTGACTGTATTATTGTTGATGATATGATCGATACTGGCGGCACATTAGCAAAAGCGGCAGAAGCATTAAAAAAACATGGTGCAAAACGTGTTATTGCTTATGCTACTCACCCAGTATTATCGGGTAACGCTGCTGAAAACCTGAGAACTTCAGTAATTGATGAATTGGTAGTAACGGATTCAATTCCATTATCGTCAGAAATCAAAAAGCTTAAAATGGTACGTGTGCTAACCTTAAGTGGCATGCTTAGTGAAGCCATTCGACGAGTATGTAACGAAGAATCAATTTCAGCTATGTTTGATAGTTAATCATTAACTAACATCAAATTCTTTAAAGCCGATATTAAGTATTTAATATCGGCTTTTTTATTGACTGTTTTTATCACGGATAGGTAATAATCGATAGCTTTAGACTATCTGTAGTGTTATTATTCCGCGCCTTTTTTATCTAACATGGCTTCTTTTATTAGTAACCTAAATAGATAAATAAAGATATATCCTTGTTTTTGGTCGCAAAAAACAAGATTTAATTTTACTTATATAATATAAGAGTATACATCATGACTGATTTATTTACTTTGGATGCAGAACTACGTACAGATTTAGGGAAAGGTGCGAGCCGCCGCCTACGTCACGCGAATAAAGTTCCTGCTATCCTTTACGGCGAAGGCCAAGAGCCGGTATCTTTAACTTTAGAGCACAAAAATGTTTTCCGTGCTCAACAAGAAGAAGCTTTTTACTCACACGTACTAACGTTAAACATTGCTGGCAAGCCAGTTGAATGTTTAATCAAAGACATGCAACGCCATCCGTTCAAGCAAGTGGTAATGCATATGGATTTCTTACGTATTGATGCAAAACATGCTTTACATGCTAATGTTCCTGTTCACTTCATCAACGAAGAGAACCTTGCAAAAGCTGGCGCAACTATTGCTCACCATGTAACAGAAATTGCCGTTAGCTGTTTACCAAAAGATTTACCTGAGTTCATCGAAGTTGATTTAGTTGATTTAGAAATTGGTCAAACAATACATTTATCAGACGTTACATTGCCTAAAGGCGTAACTTCTGACGAGTTAGCAAAAGGTGAAAGCCATGACCAAGCAGTTGTTACTGCTAATGTTGCTAAAGTACAAAAAGATGATGAAGATGAAGCCGCTGCTCCTGAAGAAGAAGCTCCAGCTGCTGAATAATCAAACTTTATTCAGTTAGCTATTTAACTTAAAGATGAATTGATATACCAAGTCTATTAAGTTATTTACCACTCAGCGAGAATTAAAAGGCTTAGAGGCAAGGCGTTGATTGAAGTGAATGGTTATTCCCTTTGCAAAATCAACAACGTAGCATGTAAGCCTTTCAAGCTCGCCCTTCGGGAGCTTATTAGCAAACTGATAACAGCACAAAATTAATGAAATATAGAATAACTATGTTTAACAAATTTTGTTTGTTCTAAGCTCGCTAATATAGCTCTGAGTTGGGAATAAATTTAATAGAATTGGTATTAATATGACTATTAAGTTGATTGCGGGGCTAGGAAATCCTGGCCCCGAATATATAAAAACACGTCACAATGCCGGTGTTTGGTTTGTAGAAGAACTAGCACAGCGCAATAATATATCTCTTCGCCCCGAAAAAAAATACTCCGGTCTCTATGGTAAAGGTCTTATAGGCAATGAACTTGTTCACCTATTGATCCCAACTACCTTTATGAACCGAAGTGGTCAAGCAGTTGCTCCTTTAGCTAATTTTTTCCGCATTAATGTTGATAATATTTTAATTGCTCACGACGAATTAGACATGCTACCCGGCTCAGTAAAAATAAAACAAGGTGGTGGTCATGGTGGACACAATGGTTTAAAAGATATTATTGCTCGTATGGCAAACAATAGAGATTTTTATCGTTTACGCATTGGTATCGGGCACCCAGGTCACCGAGACAAAGTTACTGGCCATGTATTGGGTAAAGCATCACAAAACGAACAATCATTAATTGAACAGGCCATTGATGAAGCCACTCGCTGTTTTGAACTTTGGCAAATCGATGGCTTTAAAAGTGCGCAACAACGCTTACATGCCTTTAAAGGCATCTAATATAGCGAAAGCCGCAATATATAAGTAGTCTGTTGGATATTATCCAACAACACTCATTCACAATTTTAAAATTAACAAAGACAGGTAAATATTATGGGATTTAAATGTGGCATCGTTGGTTTACCCAATGTAGGTAAATCAACACTATTTAACGCACTCACCAAAGCAGGTATTGATGCGGCAAACTTCCCGTTTTGTACTATTGAGCCAAATACTGGCGTAGTACCCGTACCTGATCCTCGCTTAGATAAATTAACTAAAATAGTAAACCCAGAGCGTGTATTAGCAACAACAATGGAGTTTGTCGATATTGCAGGCCTTGTTGCTGGCGCATCAAAAGGTGAAGGTTTAGGTAATAAATTTTTAGCCAATATTCGTGAAACTGATGCTATTGGTCACGTAGTTCGCTGCTTTGATAATGACAATATTATTCATGTTGCTAATAAAGTCAGCCCTATTGATGATATTGAAGTAATCAATACTGAATTAGCCTTATCTGATATGGACACAGCAGAACGTGCAATTTTTCGTTTAGCTAAGAAAGCTAAAGGCGGAGATAAAGATGCTAAATTTGAGATGCCTGTATTAGAGAAAATATTAAAGCATGTTGAAGAAGGTCACATGGTACGTTCTTTAGAATTATCTAAAGAAGAAAAAGCTGCTATCGATTACTTAAACTTTTTAACACTTAAACCAACGATGTATATAGCGAATGTCAATGATGATGGTTTTCAAGACAATCCTTACCTTGACCAAGTACAAGAAATAGCTGATGCAGAAGGTGCTATCGTTGTTGCAGTGTGCGCTGAAATTGAAAGTGAACTATCTGAAATGGATGATGAAGACCGTATTGAGTTTATGGCTGAAATGGGGTTAGAAGAGCCGGGCCTAAATCGTGTTATAAATGCTGGTTATTCCTTACTGCACTTACAAACTTATTTTACGGCAGGCGTTAAAGAAGTACGCGCATGGACAGTAAAACAAAATGCTACAGCACCTCAAGCAGCAGGTGTTATTCATACTGACTTTGAGAAAGGTTTCATTCGTGCCGAAATAATTAGTTATGACGATTTTATTGAATTTAATGGTGAGTCCGGTGCTAAAGAAGCTGGCAAGTGGCGCTTAGAGGGTAAAGACTACCGCGTGAAAGATGGCGATGTTATTCACTTCCGCTTTAATGTATAGCTTAGCTTTTAGCTTTACACAATAATGTGATTAATTACCGATATTAAAAACGCACCCAATAAGGTGCGTTTTTTTGTTTCATACATAATAAAATCTATTTAGCTCCCCTCTATACCCGTTCCACTTGAAGATGCATGATTCAGCTGGAATTATAAACGTTTTTAGGCAAGGCATTGATTGAATAGAATGGTTACTCCCTTCTCAAAATCAATAACGTAGCATAAAGCGTTTATAAACCAGCCCTTTGGGGAAGGCTGAGAAAATCATACTCTGCGTTACATTTCTTTTTAAGGACGCTACATGGATGTAGCTTATTAGAGAATGCAGGAGCATATTCTCCTGAATAACCCTTAATAAAAAAATGTGCCTTGATTATGAATTACTCAGTCTTCCTGAAACGAGCATCTTCAAGTGGAGCGGGTATATACTTATTCTTTAGCAAGCCACAAACAATTGATGAGCATTTAAAAGTGAATACATTAAACACAAATTTTAATAAAAATAGAGTTGAATTAGCATGGGAAAGCATCAAATTGAGCAGACAATAAGCAAACAAGAAAAAAGTGCATTTATTTAGAAGAAAACGGTTGACGAACGGCAAGTAGATTTGCATAATACGCGCCACTTGCTACAGAGCAGGTTGGTAAGGCTACATAGCTCAGTTGGTTAGAGCACATCACTCATAATGATGGGGTCCCAGGTTCGAGTCCCGGTGTAGCCACCATTTTTACTTCGATGTTTTCATTTAAGTAAAAAGAGTTCAAGACTCTTTAAAAACTTGAATGTAATGCGGGTTTGGCGGAATTGGTAGACGCGCCGGATTTAGGTTCCGGTATCGCAAGATG
Source organism: Candidatus Colwellia aromaticivorans (assembly GCF_003333305.1). Taxonomy (GTDB): domain Bacteria; phylum Pseudomonadota; class Gammaproteobacteria; order Enterobacterales; family Alteromonadaceae; genus Colwellia; species Colwellia aromaticivorans. The sequence goes on from NZ_QOLD01000003.1 coordinate 99,208, forward strand.
TGAGAGTTCAAGTCTCTTGACCCGTACCATTTTAAAAGGCAACTTGTTGTCAATTGTAAAAAGTAAGAACATTGCAGGGATATAGCCAAGCGGTAAGGCAGCGGGTTTTGATCCCGTCATTCAGAGGTTCAAATCCTCTTATCCCTGCCATCTTTTTAGTATTCATCTCGAATAAAAAAAAGCTCAATGTAATTACTCCCCTGTAGGGATATAGCCAAGCGGTAAGGCAGCGGGTTTTGATCCCGTCATTCAGAGGTTCAAATCCTCTTATCCCTGCCATCTTCTATTCTAAGTAAAAATCAAAATGCGGGTTTGGCGGAATTGGTAGACGCGCTGGATTTAGGTTCCAGTATCGCAAGATGTGAGAGTTCAAGTCTCTTGACCCGCACCATTTCGATAAAGTTCAAATATATTGATTCATACCATTTCAATAAAACTCAAATAGTACAAACTAAACATTGGCGGAATTGCTAGACGCGCTGCTTATGTTAGGAATAGTAGGTTCCAGTATCGCAAGATGTGAGAGTTCAAGTCTCTTGACCCGCACCATTTCAATAAAATCCAACCATACAAAAACATATTACAAGCATAGTTTGACGGTTAATTTATCGCTTTATTTTTTCTTCTTACGCATTACAAAAAACAGCACTAAAGCAATAACGATGATTCCGCCATTTCCGGCTGCTATCATAATCATAGTTTGCATCTCTTTTTCTTCTTCAGCTTGTTGTCGCACTATTTTTGCTTGTGCTAACTCAGCTTCTCTATCTGCTAATAACTTTTGTTCTCTATCAATACTAACCGTTTGTTCAACACCATTCTCATCGGTTGTAATCATCAAATACTCATCATCGCTAGGTTTAACATTAAAACTAAACTCAGGAACCGTTAGACGAAACTCTCGACCTGATGTAGTTTTGCCAAACGCACTAACATTAATACGATAAATGCCAGATTCTGTATTTTCAATATCTTTGATACGTGTATCACCTTGCTGATCATCCATAATGGAAAAGGGCTCAATTTGTTTGTCTGGAAAAGTAATTTTACCTTGGAAAACTAAACTGTTGGGGTCAACATAGGTAGGATTGATCGATAATGTCATACTGTGTGGATTATTTTCGTTTTCAGACGTTTCGACAGCAATGGTTATTGGCGATTTGTGTAATACAAGAGGCTTTTGACGTAACTCACGGCTAGCCATAGGTAATTTAATCAAAAATACTGGTTGCCATTCACCTGCGGCAAAATCTAAGCGAAATTCACCTGTGAATAGACCATCTGCAGCATATTCGTCCAAATTATGACCGTCATCTCGAAATGATGTTAATTTAAGTGCTGAGGCACCAAAGTTTTCGTAATCAGTATTATTAGTACTATAAAAATGAACATCCAACTTTACTACATTACGAAAATGAGGCGTATTGATAGGCTCATCGCCATTATAAAGTTTACCAACCACTTTTATGGTTTCACCTGACAAGACAACTTCGGGTAAAGGCTCTACCTCTATTTTAACATCAGACATCACCATAATTTGGCTTTCTGGCATAATATCACCAATAGCTTGCCATGGCCCTGGCATAGGTTTTTCAATTCTGATCAGATCAAAGGTGCTGTCATCATGCCACTGCACTTTACTCTTATCAACGTTATCCACCCTTAATTTACTACCATCTGGGCGCACTAAAATTATAGGTCGACTACCCCTATTTCGATAAAACAACAAAGTGATTTCATCAAGTTTTGCATCTATACGGAAACGATTATCAAAATAGGGGATTTGATTTGTTTTATTGTCACTTTGGTAATATTTTACATTACTTTTCTGTATTGACTTCACCTGTTCAGTGAACGTTGTTGGCTCTTGGGTAAACTCTTGAGTAGCAATGGTTTCAGTGTTAACTAAGCTCAATAACGTAACAAAACAAAATATAAATAACTTCTTCATTTCCAAAGTGGCTCTCCCCCTTTTTGCTTAACAACCAATAACCTTTCTTTGTGTGCTTCTACTTCATCGGCAGAAGCATCAATAACCTTTAGCTTTACTCGATTATTACTTAAGCGTCTAATAGCATTAGCATCTTCGCTATTATTATCTCCAACCGATAAATTAAATGTTGACTGCTTACGTGTCATTTCAATATAAACGAAAGCAAGTAGCTGTGCATCAATCAATGCACCATGATAAGTACGATCTATTAGTTTATCTACTTTATAAAAACGCGCTAAATAATCTAATGTTTTTGGTGAGCCAAACTCATCCTTTGATGTCTTTAAAGTATCGGTAATAGTACAAATATCTTCCGTCATTAGTACTTTGTTATTAGCGCTATTTGCAAAGTTGAATAATGAAAATTCATGATTCATAAAGCCAACATCAAACTTGGCATTATGAATAACTAATTCAGCACCACGGATAAAATCAATAAAGTCATCAATGACTTGTGGAAACGTAGGTTTATCATCTAGAAACGCATTAGTTAAACCATGAATATTGATTACCTCTTGATCCATTTGCAATACTTGACCACGTTGATCAAGTGGTTTGATGTATACATGATAGTTTCGACCCGTTAATTGACGATTAATCATTTCAACACAACCAATTTCAACAATTCTATGTCCATCTCTGGGATTAATGCCAGTTGTTTCCGTATCAAGAATAATCAATCGTTGTTCTTGTGGGCCGTTGTCTTGACTATTATTTACATTCACTGTTTGTAACCTTTAACGTTTATATATAAAAAATTCAATCGATACCCGTTACCAATCAAGATGTATGTTTCAGAGTGCTTGAGCGATTTCAATTCAAGGCGCTATGATGAAATAATAGTTATTCTATTATAAGTCACAGTAACGATGAAGTGATGTTGCTCAAGCGCTTCTTCGATGGGTTTAAAATGACTTTATACTCATGATACTTCAAAATGTCTATTTCAGAGTATTTCGAGGTAACATGAGTATATACGGTGTTAAATAATCAACGCATAGAATGACTATGCGTAAATTATTTCTCTTGCCTAAAGTCATTTTAATTCCCACTGAAATCCTGCACTTTGAATGGTAACGGGTATATCATTATTTTTCTGGTATTTTCTGTGGAAACTCTGTTAAATTTATTGTAAACCGTTCACTGTTATAGCATAAAATAATTAAGGTAATCGTTAATATAGCTTGCATAATAAGCCATTCTACTGAAATTAATTGCCAATAAAAAAAGCCCATGCCATGAGTTAATAAATCAAACAATAATGCTGCGATTAAAATTTTTCGACTATGTTGCCAACTAATTTTAACCCAGTTTGCCGCTTCAGGCCGTCGTAAACTGATAATTAGCACAACAAATAAACCAACCGCACCTGATATTAAACTTAAATAAAACAATGAGGTTTCAGGGTATATCCACGAGATAACACTTACTCTATCGCGCATATTCGTTACCGACATCAACCAAACAAGATAACCACGCAACACAAACAACAATACAAGGTAAAACCTTTTTGACAACTTGAGGCAATCATAGTTATCAAAATCTTGTACCGAATATTGCTGATACTTTTTGGAACTCTGACTCACTAAACTAACTTAACTGTAGCTTTGTCTTTAGCATCGCGTTCTAACCGTAAATACTCCTGTCCCGCAATAATAGCTTTAACAGATTTAGAATTAAATTCACGTATATATAAGGTATAAACCACCCAAACGCTCATTAAAACAAACAAAAAAGGATGAAAAAACCAACAAATAGCCGCTAAAGCAAAATAATAGGAACGAAGCCCATAATTATAAGAATGTGCTGCTTGATCTTGTACTATTGCAATTTGTTTAGCATAAGCTTTGAGGTTGTCATTCAAGCCAGATGTATCTATAGGTGCAGCGCCCACCATCACATTAACAAAGCCATACTGACGCATAGACCAAGTAAATTGAAAAAATGATAGGACAAAAATAAAAGCTAATAAACTTAACTTAATCTGAATAGAAGAATGACTAACATGATCAGCATAAGGCATTGAGAATATAACACTTTCTAATGTGTCTATTTGCGCAAACAGCGTCAATATACCCGCTAATATTAATAAAGTACTTGAAGCAAAAAAAGCGATATTTCGCTCTAAGTTAGCTAATAACGCCGCCTCACCAACTCTAACATCTCGGGTAATAGTCTCATACATCCAATGAATTCGATGTTGGTTTAAACTTCGAGCCAAACAATCGGTAGTTTTAGCTTTTTTACGAGCAAACCAAGTATACCCTGACCATGATAGAAAAAAAGCCGATAAAGCGATGAGATCAATAAAAGATAATGGCATTTAAAAACCCAGTAGAAAATATGCATATATACTCATGTTACCTCGAAATGCTCGTTTCAGCGAGAATTAAAAGGCTTAGAGGCAAGGCATTGATTGAAGATAATGGTGTTCAGGAGAATATGCTCCTGCATTCTCTAATAAGATAATTGGACTCCCCCACACCTAAGATGTGGGGTAATATATTTGTTACCACACAAAAAATATTATAAAGAGTCCTTGTTATGAAGAATACTATA
>NZ_QOLD01000039.1 GCF_003333305.1 Candidatus Colwellia aromaticivorans
TAGATCCATTTCAATTAAAGATTAAGATAGAAAGTAAGTTGAAAGCCATTTTTAAACTTGTTTCGGTTACACCTAATGTGAGATTACGAGTATGACTTTCGGTTACCTTTTCTTTTGAGTCAATGCGTGCGTGAATTCAACAGGGTTCGTACAAGAGGAAGGATTACAGATTAACAAACACTATTTTTGTGATAACGTCTTTTTTGTCTTTTCAAGCAAACGTTCAGTTTTTATTACTCAACAACGACTATTTCTCAAATAATTCCATTAGACACAACCTTAACACCTCATGTCAGAATGAAGTGAAAGCGTTACTTCACTCTATGAGTGTCTAAATTATTAAACAAGGGAAAATAATAACTAATGGGTTGGCATTGAGCTTAAACTCTTTTGAAAAATATTTACGTTTTGTTGGTGTGGTTTGATATAACAGAAGTAACTTCCTCTGCGCTGATGGGAGTACTGTAGTTAACTGGTGACAGAATACTGTGTGATTTTCTAGAGGATGCGCGGAAATACCTAGGTGATTTAAAGTTGCTTCCAGAATGCCGCAGTTAACCGTAGTCCTGAACATTGTGTGATTTTCTAGAGGATGCGCGGAAATACCTAGGTGATTTAAAGTTGCTTCCAGAATGCCGCAGTTAACCGTAGTCCTGAACATTGTGTGATTTTCTAGAGGATGCGCGGAAATACCTAGGTGATTTAAAGTTGCTTCCAGAATGCCGCAGTTAACCGTAGTCCTGAACACCGTGTGTTCAGGGCGGAAATATCATTCTAACCGTAGGCTTCCCGATACGAGCCGGGCTTGCACAATAGTTAAGAATCAACTTCCTTAGGTAAAACTTATCGGCTCAGGGACATAGTCACTTACAAACACCCCAGAAGACGATTTTATTATAACTAAAATTAAAGTAGAGATAAGTTTTTTTTTACTGGTCGGAGCTAAGTGTTGTCAATTTAATCGTTTTACGCTTGCTTCTTACTCGTTGGCGCAATGGCTTGTTCGATTGTTGACTGTAACAGAGCTATTTTCTTCTTATAATCTAGCTGCTCCGCTTTTAATTTTTGCTTAGTGACTAATAACTCATTAGTTAAATTTAAAGCAGTCATGAGTATAGCTTGTTCTGGGGAAGCTATAGACTTACTCTTGTTTGCTTTCGTTAAGCGCAATGTTAATTCTGCGGCGGCGATGAGTAAAGCGCTCTCCTGTCCGATAGGACAAGCCACTTTAAGTTTACGATCAATAATATTGATTTCAACAGTGCGTTGACTCATTCGCGAAAATTCCTAGGCTAATTAACAATATACAAGCTAATAACTCGCACTATAACTGTGCTGATTTGGCTATGCAAGCAAATGAATATGTTTATATGATTTTTCATGCCTTTTGAGTGTGGCAATGTTAGGATAGTATTATAATTTTATTCCCTTTATTTTAAGTTATTAGTCATGTCTGAACATTCACCGCAAAGAAGTAAACTCGATTTTGCTTCAACTCAAGCCGTCATTACCACCGAAAATATTCAAAGTCACGCTAGCGAAATTCATGGTGTACTAACAGGATTAGTTTGTGCTGGTTTTACTTTTGAAGAACAAAGCTATATTGGTATGCTAAATGACTTATTTAATAATGGCGAAGTTTTTCCAGATCCAGTGAAAGCTATTATCAAGAAAATGTATAGTGAACTGTGGGCTGATATTCTTGACGATGATTATGCTTTTCAATTGATGTTGCCTGATGATGACGATTCAATTGTTGAACGTGGCCATGCATTAGGTAACTGGGTACAGGGTTTTAATCTAGGTTTTGGTCTACAGCAAAAAAATAGTCCCGTCACGTCAAGCGAAGTAAAGGAAGTGTTAACTGATTTTGCAGAAATAGCGAATCTTTCTGATGAAATGGAAGAAGATGAAGATACTGAGCAAGCCTATTTTGAGATCAGTGAATATGTGCGAATTTCAGCGTTATTATGTTTCACAGAGTTAGGTTCGTCGCCTGCAACGGTTGATAATAAAAATACTGATAATACTATTCATTAACGCTATTTATTAGAGAAGTCATGACTATAGTACACGAAAAAACGTCGACTCAATTGCCTGGTATTGCTAGCTTACCTATGAGGGATTTCAAAACTCACCGGGATAACTTTTTCGATAAAATGGAAAATAACAGTATCGCTTTTTTTAGCGCTGCTTGTGAAGTTACCCGTAGTAATGATACCGAATACGCCTTTTGCCAAAATAAAAATTTTTATTATTTAACGGGCTTTAATGAACCCGATGCTTTACTTGCGCTACTTAAAATAGATAACAATCAGCAATCAATACTATTTTCTTTGCCAAAAGATAAAAGCCATGAAGTTTGGCATGGTCGTAGAGTCGGCCAAGATAAAGCCTGTCAGTACTATAATTTTGATCAAAGCTTTGTACTTGATGAACTTACTAGCTTGGTACCTGAATATCTAAATAATTTGAACCAAGTTTATTTTTGTTTTGATAACAGTGAAATGTCACAACAAGTTTTCACTTGGTTATCACACGTTAGATCTACTGCTCGCCAAGGCACTAAAGTACCTGAGGTGTTAATTGATGCAAGCCCAATTATTAATGATTTACGCTTAATTAAAAGTGCTAATGAAATAGAAGTAATGCGCCAAGTTAATTATATATCGGGTTTAGCACATCAACGAGCAATGCAAAAAACGGCAGCTGGGAAGTTTGAATACCAGATAGAAACTGAATTATTGCATGAGTTCTCTCGTCATGGCGCACGCCATCCCGCATACGCGAGCATAGTTGCTGGCGGCGATAACGCAAATATTTTACATTACACCGATAATGGTGAAACCCTACAAGACAATGACCTGTTATTAATTGATGCCGGCGGTGAACTATCTGGCTATGCGGCAGATATTACCCGAACATTTCCTGTTAATGGAAAATTCACCGCTCCACAGAAATTATTATATCAACTGGTACTTGATACCCAGTTAACCGTAATCGCAGCGATAAAGCCTGGGATTACTTTCGCTAAGTTAAATCAAATTGCGAATGAATATTTAACCCAAGGGTTAATTGATTTAGCTATTTTATCGGGTGATTTAGCACAATTACTTATCGATAAAGCATGTAAAAAATATTTTATTCATGGCTTAGGTCACTGGCTTGGTTTAGACGTTCACGATGTGGGTGACTACCAGAACAATGAAAATAAAGAACAGTGTCGTGAATTTGTTGCCGGTATGGTGTTAACCATAGAGCCAGGACTTTATATGCCTAATGACGATTATGAGTTAGAAGAACAATGGCGTGGTATTGGTATTCGAATTGAAGATAATATTGTTGTTACTGAACAAGGTTATGAAAATTTGACTGTGAATTCGCCAAGCACAATTATTGAAATTGAAGCTTTGATGAATGATAAAGAATAAGTTTTTTGTTTTGAACAAGATATAAAATAAAAGCAAAGTAAGAATGAAGTAAAAAGAAACATGAGCAATAATAAAAAACATTACGATATAATCATTTCTGGCGGCGGCTTATCAGGAAGTTTAATGGCATTAAGCTTAGCTGATTTAACTAAAGCTGATGGCAGCTTATTATCTATTGCCATTGTTGAAGCAAACAAGTCAGAAACAAACAAGCCTGAAGTAAGTGCGCTTGAAGAACAGAAAGCGGTACACCAAAACACTTTTCCTTTGTTTGATGATCGTGTATTGGCGTTATCTCATGCTAGTGCAAAATATCTCGACAGTGTAAATGTGTGGCAGCATCTATCACTTGATGCTTGCGCGATTGAAAAAATAGACATTTCAGATCGTGGTCATTACGGCAAAGCACGTCTTGAAGCACAAGAACATGGTGTATCAGCATTAGGCTATGTGATCGCTATGACTAAAATTGGCCAAGGGCAATTGAAAGCATTAGCCAGTAAAAGTAATGTTCAGTGGTTTAGCCCTGATACTATTACTTATATTGATTGGCAACCAAACAATGAACTCATGTCTGAACTAGACAATGAACTAGACAATGGATTAGATAATAATGTCGTTACCGTGACACTTAGCTCTGGTGACATTTTATCAACAATTTTACTACTTGCCTGCGATGGCGCTAATTCCCCTTGTCGTCAATTAGCGAACATTGACGTAAACAAAAGTGATTATCAGCAAGTGGCACTTATTGCCAATGTTGCTACTGAAAAAGCACACAATAATAAAGCTTTTGAGCGTTTTACTGAGTTTGGCCCTATTGCTATGCTGCCTTTGGTTCCGTTAAAAAATGCGCAAAATCGGTGCTCGCTAGTGTGGACTATGTCACCACAGCAAAGTGAGCAGTTATTATCCCTTAATGATAATGAATTTAGTCATCAGCTTGAATTAGCTTTTGGCAGCTGGCTTGGCGCAATTACGGAAGTAGGTAAACGCGATGTTTACCCGTTAGTACTTTTACAAGCCAAGCAGCAAACGTATCATCGGTTGGCGCTTATCGGTAATGCCTCGCACACTATCCATCCTATTGCTGGGCAAGGCTTTAATCTAGGCTTGCGCGACGTGCAATTGATGGCTAGTTTGATAGCAAAGCAATTACAAAACCAGGCTGATATTGGTAGCTTTACCTTACTTAATCAATATTCACAAAAACGTGCACAAGATCAAAAACAAATAATCACCTTAACCGACTCACTCGTTACCTTGTTTGCTAATAATTTACCCCCTTTGGTAGCAGGAAGAAATACCGGCTTAAAAATAATGAATTATTTTCAGCCACTAAAAAGAACTTTGGTGAATAAGTTGATGGGCTATTAAATATATACCCGCTCCACTTGAAGATGCATGATTCAGCTGGAATTAGAAACGTCTTTAGGCAAGGCATTGATTGAAGAGAATGGTTGTTCAGGATAATGTGCTCCTGCATTATCTAATAAGCTACATCCATGTAGCGCCATTCTCAATATCAATAACGCAGCATAAAGCGTTTCTAAACCAGCCCCTTGGGGAAGGCGGAGCAAATCATACTCTACGTTGCTTTTCTTTTTAAGGAAATAACCCTTAATAAAAAAAAGCGCCTTGATTATGAATCGCTCAGACTTCCTGAAACGTGCACTTTCAAGTAGAACGGGTATATGCACTTTATAAAGAGATAAGAATGCAAAAATTTGATGTATTAATTGTGGGTGCTGGCATGGTAGGTTTAAGCTTAGCGTTAGCATTAAGAAAAACCACCGACCTAAAAATTGCCATTGCTGATACTCTACCTATCACCGATTTAACACCTGAGCCAGAGGTAAGAGTTAGTGCAATCAACATTGCTAGCCAAACACTTTTTGAAAACTTAGACGTTTGGGCTGATATTAAATCAAACCGTCTACAACCTTATCAAAAAATGCATATTTGGGATAAGGGAGGTTTAGGAAAATTAGATTTTTCTCTCGATGATTTAGGTGCTTTTCCCAAAAATGAAAACCTTGGCTGGATTATTGAAAACAAGGTGATCCGCAATGCCTTATGGCAAAAAGCCCAAGCTGATGAAGGGATTAGTTTTTTCACCGAAAATAAGTTAGCCAGTATTACCGAAGGAGATAGCGAAATTTTTGTTAGCTTTGATGCCTCTTTAGAAGAAAATAAAGGCGTACAAGCCCCCTTAATAGCAAAACTTGTTATTGGCGCCGACGGTGCTAACTCATGGGTACGACAGCAAATAGCCACAGCAATGATCACTCGAGATTATGATCATCATGCTATCGTTGCCACCATAAAATGTTCGCAAGGCCATAACAACACAGCATGGCAAGTGTTTCTACCAAGCGGTCCTTTAGCATTCTTACCGATTTTTCCACAAGATAACGCCACATGCTCTATTGTTTATTCTACATCGCCAGAGGAAGCTAAAAGGCTAACGGCACTTAATGCGACAGACTTTGCTAAAGAATTAACAGCGGCAAGTGACGGAAAATTAGGCGTCATTGAATTAGTCAGCGAACGTTTTACTTACCCGTTAACCATGCGTTTGGCACAAGACTTTGTCAAAGGTAGAGTCGTGCTTATTGGCGATGCAGCCCACACTATCCATCCACTTGCAGGGCAAGGCGTCAATCTTGGTTTATTGGATGCTGCCACCTTAGCGCAAAGCATTACTTCATTAACTTCAGCGCAAGGCGCAATAGATAAAAATTTAGCCTCACCAAGAGTATTAAAGGCTTTTTCACGCGCACGTAAAAGTGACGCTACTGACATGATTGCTGCCATGGAAGCAATAAAGCAAACCTTTAGTCTTCAGCAATCAGGAGTTAAATTATTGCGTGGCATAGGTATAAGTTTACTTGATAAGGTGAAGCCTGCTAAAAAATTATTAATAGAACAAGCACTTGGCCTTAAAAGTGATCTACCTGAATTAGCACGAAGAAAGCTAAACTAGGCGACTAAATAAAACAATAACAAAAAAAGTATAAAATTAATCCTTGCCATCAGCTAATTAATTAACTGATATCCAACTATAATTTCAAAATATCACATATTTTAAAATTTAATTCTAACCTCATCACTAAGTCGGTTTTTAATTTGAAAGTCATAATTATGTTTTGTTGAATAGGCATAAGCCAACGGCTATAATTAACGCAAATTAAATGAGCTTTTGACTATTTTTATTCACTTAGTCGAAACTAACAACAAGTACTTGGCTGACATACTTTAGGTATTACTTATGACTAACAAAACCGTACTACACGCAAAACACTTAGCATCTGGCGCTAAAATGGTTGATTTTTACGGCTGGGAAATGCCAATTAACTACGGTTCTCAAATAGAAGAGCACCATGCTGTTCGTCAAAGTGCTGGTATGTTTGATGTTTCTCATATGACTATTGTTGACATACAGGGCAGTGACGCTAAAGCTTTTTTGCGTCATTTAGTTATCAATGATGTCGCCAAATTAACGGTTGCAGGTAAAGCATTATATACAGGTATGCTAAATAAAGAAGGTGGCGTGATTGATGATTTGATCATTTATTTCTTCTCTGATACCAACTATCGTTTAGTGGTTAATTCAGCAACCCGTGAAAAAGATCTCGCGTGGATGAATAAGCAAGCACGCGGTTTTGATCTGGCTATTACTGAACGTCCTGAATTTGGAATGATCGCCGTACAAGGCCCACAAGCTAAAGCTAAAGTTGCCGAGTTACTTACAGCAGAACAAATTGTTGCCGTTGATGGAATGAAACCATTTTTTGGCGTACAAGTGGGTGATTTATTCATCGCAACTACTGGTTATACTGGCGAAGACGGTTATGAAATTATTGTTCCAGATAGTGCAGCAGAAGATTTTTGGCAAAAGCTACTAAATGTTGGTGTTACGCCATGTGGTTTAGGTGCTCGTGACACATTACGTTTAGAAGCAGGCATGAACCTCTACGGTTTAGATATGGACGAAACTGTATCGCCATTAGCCGCCAACATGGCTTGGACCATTAGCTGGGAACCCAGTGAACGTAACTTTATTGGCCGTGAAGTCTTAGCGACTCAAAAAGCCGAAGGCTCACAACCTAAATTAGTGGGCTTAATACTAACAGAAAAAGGTGTATTACGATCTCATCAAGTAGTGGTTACTGAGTTTGGTAAAGGAGAGATAACTTCTGGTACATTCTCACCAACCTTAGGACACAGTATTGCCCTAGCACGCGTTCCTCGTAGTGTGAAAGTGGGTGACACTCTAGAAGTAGAAATGCGTAAAAAATTAGTGAAAGTACAGGTAACAAAACCTAGCTTTGTCCGTAATGGGAAAAAAGTCTTTTAATTGAAAATATCAATAGATGCTCTATGATTAAATGGAGCAGCTAAGCTAACTAGTTAACAATAAAATTTAAACAAATTTAAACAAATTTAAGAATTTAACCAATAGGAAAATAAAATGAGCAACATTCCTTCAGAATTAAAATATGCAACATCACACGAATGGATACGTAACGAAGGTAACGGTATTGTTACTGTTGGTATTACTGAACATGCCCAAGATCTTTTAGGCGATATGGTTTTCGTTGAATTACCTGATGTTGGCGATAATGTTACTACAGGAGATGATATTTGTGTTGCTGAATCAGTAAAAGCAGCTTCAGACATATACGCACCAGTAACAGGTGAAGTTATCGAAATAAATGAAGAATTAGAAGACGCACCAGAACTTGTCAATTCTGATGCTTTTGGTGGCGGCTGGTTATTCAAAATTAAAATGGAAGATGCAGGCGAATTAGAAAGCCTTCTAGATGCACAAGGGTACGCTAACTCTATCGACGAAGACTAATTTTTGCGTTGTTAATCAAGTTTAGTCGGCATTGTCGGCGCTATTCGCCCCAATCACTTAGTAAACTAAGCTCATGGAGCTCATAGCTTGACGGCTTTGCCTAAACATTGATTACCTTAGCAAAAAAGGTTAATGCCTTATATTAAGCCTCTGACAAAACGTTTGGGGCTTTCTTTTTATTTATAAAACTATCTAAGTGAAATTGTTATGACTTCTCAATCACCCACTAGCTCGTCAGACTCTTTGTCGTTAGCACAGTTAGAGCAAACACAAGACTTTATTCGTCGCCATATAGGCCCAAGTGAAGCACAAACTGAAGCAATGTTAACAGACATTGGCGCAGACTCTATTGATGCGTTAATTGATGAAATAGTCCCTAGCGATATTCGTTTAGCTGACTTACCTGCAATTGGTGATAGCAAAACAGAAGTGCAAGCATTAGCTGATTTAAAAGCCATTGCTAACTTAAATAAAGTTAACACCTCTTATATTGGTTTAGGTTATTACCCAACGTTAACGCCAAATGTTATTTTACGTAACGTACTAGAAAATCCAGGTTGGTATACTGCTTACACGCCGTATCAACCTGAAATAGCACAAGGCCGTTTAGAGTCGTTACTTAACTATCAGCAAATGTGTATTGACCTAACTGGTCTGCCATTAGCTAGCGCTTCATTACTTGATGAAGGTACAGCCGCTGCAGAAGCAATGGCGCTAGCTAAACGTGTTTCTAAAAACAAAAAATCTAACCTTTTCTTTATTTCAGAAGATGTTTTTCCACAAACAATTGATCTAGTAAAACAACGTGCAGATATGTTTGGTTTTGACGTTGTTATCGCACCAGCAAACGAAGCACCAGAACATGATATTTTTGGTGCCTTAATTCAGTATCCAAGTGCAACTGGCCAAGTTTCTGATATTAGTGAATTAATTGAAAAAATTCACAGTAACAAAGGTATTGTTGCTGTTGCCGCTGACATTATGAGCTTAGTATTGTTAAAAGCGCCGGGCGATTTAGGTGCTGATGCCGTTATTGGTTCAAGCCAACGTTTTGGTGTGCCAATGGGCTATGGCGGCCCTCATGCTGCCTTCTTTACAACCTCTGACAAATACAAACGTTCATTACCGGGTAGAATTATCGGCGTATCAAAAGATACTCGCGGTAACCCTGCATTACGTATGGCAATGCAAACACGCGAGCAACATATTCGCCGTGAAAAAGCCAACTCAAACATTTGTACCGCGCAAGTATTATTAGCCAACATGGCGGCATTTTATGCGGTTTATCATGGTCCTAAAGGCTTAAAAACTATTGCTAGCCGCATTCACCGTTTTGCTGATATTTTATGTTTAGGAACAGCCACTAAAGGCTTAGTTTCTATTCATGCAAACTACTTTGATACCTTAACATTCAATGTTGCAGCACTTGAAAACAACAGCAAAGAAGAAATAGTAGAACGTGCGTTAATCTCAGGCGTTAACTTGCGTAGTGATGTTGATGGTCAAATCAGCGTATCGCTTGATGAAACCACTACACGCAGTGATGTAGCGACATTATTTACTATATTATTAGGCACTAATCATGGCCTAGATGTAAGCGAGCTTGATGAGAAAATTATTGCTTGTGGTCATTCTTCAATTCCTGCTTCATTAATACGTGACACAGCAATATTAACGCATCCAGTATTTAACTCGTATCACAGCGAAACTGAAATGCTGCGTTATATCAAACGTCTTGAAAACAAAGATTTAGCATTGAACCATTCAATGATTTCTTTGGGCTCTTGTACCATGAAGTTAAATGCAACGGCGCAAATGATCCCAGTAAGCTGGCCTGAATTTGCCAACATGCACCCATTTGCACCACAAGACCAAGTAGTGGGTTACAAGCAAATGATTGACGAATTGGCTGACTGGTTAGTTGAATTAACCGGTTACGACAAAGTCTCAATGCAACCTAACTCCGGTGCACAAGGTGAATACGCAGGCTTAATCGCTATTCACAAATACCACGAAAGCCGTGGTGATTCGCATCGTAATATTTGTTTAATTCCTGCGTCTGCACACGGTACAAACCCAGCATCAGCAATGATGGTTGGTATGAAAGTAGTGGTTGTTGCCTGTACTAAAGACGGCAACGTTGATATGGAAGACTTAACAGCAAAAGCTGAAGAGTTACGCGACAACCTTTCTTGCATCATGATTACATACCCGTCTACTCACGGTGTATATGAAACCACTATCAGCGAGATTTGTAACATTATTCATGATAACGGCGGTCAAGTTTACCTTGATGGCGCAAACATGAACGCACAAGTGGGTATTACTTCACCGGGCTTTATTGGCGCTGATGTATCACACCTTAACTTACATAAAACGTTTGCTATTCCACATGGCGGCGGTGGTCCAGGTATGGGACCAATAGGGGTTAAATCTCACCTTGCCCCATTCTTACCTGATCATTCTTTAGTGAACATCATTGAAGAAAACCAAGGTAATGGCGCTGTATCAGCAGCACCGTATGGTAGTGCCGGTATTTTACCTATCACTTACCTATACATTGCGCTTTTAGGTAAAGAAGGAGTTACGGCGGCAACTAAGTATGCCATTACTAATGCTAACTATTTAGTCTCTAAGTTAAGCCAACATTACCCAATTTTATATACAGATCCAAATGGTCGTGTTGCCCACGAATGTATCGTTGATTTACGTCCAATTAAAGAAGCAAGTGGCGTAACTGAAATGGATATCGCTAAACGTTTAATCGATTACGGTTTCCATTCACCAACTATGTCATTCCCGGTAGCTGGCACATTGATGATTGAACCAACCGAGTCTGAGTCTAAAGTTGAATTAGATCGCTTTATTGAAGCAATGGTATGTATTCGTGATGAGGTACGTAAAGTTGAATCTGGTGAATGGACATTAGATAATAACCCATTACACCATGCACCACATACATTAGCAGATATTACAGATGCTAATTGGGATAGAGCGTACAGCATAGCTGATGCAGTATTCCCAGTACCAGGTGTTAGAACTAATAAATTTTGGCCAACGGTTAATCGTATTGATGATGTTTATGGAGATAGAAACTTAGTGTGTTCTTGTCCGCCAATTGATACTTATATTGATTAGTTTGTAATTGTCATAAAGTATTTAAAAATTAGACAAAGTTATTTAAAAATAGACAAACTGGTAGTTTGTCTATTTTTTTATTAAATCTTTACTATTTTGGAACGTAAATCGTCTGGATTTATATGCAGGCACGATAGTATGATTCATCCCTCGTATATTTCTTTTGTTGAAAATACTACAAATTATATATAAATAGCCGTTCTCTAACAAAGCTGAAGTTAGCAAGTGAGTAATAAATATGGGTTCGGATCAGGTTTAATATCGATAACTCATAAATAACAGACCAACTGTTACTAGTCATGCTTTAATTATCTGTTAAATTTTTAGCCATTAAATTGTTCAAACTTTAATGCTAATTCTGATGCTATTTTATTTTGCCCTTTAATTCTTAATACTTCGATTATACATTCGATGGTGCATAGCCCACCTTTAGGTTGATTGCCCCTAAGTTTGTATGAAGAATCATTTGGAGTTTTCAAAGTGAATTGTGGAGCATTTTTTAAATAAGAGCTTTGATTGAAAATTTTTTGTGATTCCTGCCACGTGCCATCAATAATAACGATATTTTCATATTCTTCAATTATTGCCGATGATGATTCTCCTTTGGAATATAATAATAACGCCTCATTATTTTCTATTAGTTTAGTAAGGCCTTTATTAGGGGTTACTCTTTCCCAAAGTATACGTTCAACAATTTCATTAGAATCGTCTATAGCAAGAGAGCCTGTATTGGTTGCTCTATGCAATTCACGTTCATGTGTAAGTAAAAATATTTTCATTTCTTTATATATTGTTCCACTTTAAATTCTTATGTGTACTTTACACCACTTATATTTTCAATAAAAACAAGAACTTTTCCATAAAGTTCTTGGTGCACTTTTACCTGAGTTAAACGCATAAGTCTGTCAATATTTAGGAAACTTGTTACAATGCTATTTTTTGATTTTAGGTAGACTATGAATAAAAGTAATGATCCGCTACACGGCGTGAAACTTGAACAGATTCTAACCGAACTGGAGAAGAAAATTGGTTGGGATAAGATGGGTGAGTTACTTAATATTCGTTGTTTCACCAATAAACCGCGTCTTAAATCAAGTTTGAAATTTCTGCGTACAACCCCTTGGGCACGCAGTAGAGTTGAAATTTTATACCTAAAAACATTTTGTAGTAAGCATAAAGAAACGGGGAAATTAATCAGGGGGATACTCGCCCAGAATACAGCAGTAGCAGAAACGACTTCCACCAAGCCCGCTCCCTTTGTTTGGCCAACATCGAAAAATAAATAGACTTATGCCACAATATACCTCATTTAGTCACTAATTTGTTTTAATAAATAGTCCGCTTAGCCACCAGACTGTGTGAAAACTCGTTCCTGTAAGTATTAGTGGAGTTTACAGTCAATATTTTAGCTTGATATCCAGCAATTGTGGAATAACAAGATTAAATAAAGAGTGAACACCATGTAAAAGTGCAACGTCATCCCATTCACTTTTGAATTCAAGGAGTTTTCACACAGTCTGCCACCATTGCCGACAGTCAGAATCCAACATAAAAGTTGTAGAAGCCACCACAAGAGTCATTGGTGAGTTCACAATTTTAATTTACATATATCGACCAACAAGGAGCTGTGAATTTGCACAGGTTGGTGGAGTTTCCCCTATATTCATGTAAATGCGCAATTAGCGCATTATTGTCCATAGATGAATATGACAAAATATTTATAAGTGCTTTAACTAGCAATGTTTTATTCAATTTGTTATTAATAGTTAAAGTATGGAAGTGCGCGACTTATCAGTAGAAAAATGCGCAAGTTGCGCACTATTAAATTGTTAGCTATACAGGAGGGGTAATGGAGTATCTAGCAATAATAGGGATGTCACTTGTGTTCTGGTTGCCTTTATATGTTGCAGCTTTTGTTTCAAAATTTTCTAAGTCAGAAATCCCTAAAAAGCTTC
>NZ_QOLD01000025.1 GCF_003333305.1 Candidatus Colwellia aromaticivorans
ACAGGCGTTCTCGCTTCTTATTACTGATCAAAGTGATGAGAAATAGTAAATTGCATGAGCCGTATACGAGGTCCGTACGTACGGTTCTGTGAGAGGGATGAGGCATGAGCCTCACCCTACTCGATATGTTCAGGATGAACGGTATATCGCGGTCACATGACGTCACATGGATGTGACTTATTAGATAATGCAGACGGTACAGGAAGTACCTTATTAGATAATGCAGGAGCAATTATCCTGATCACATTATCCTGATGTGAAAGAGCGTGTAAGTGATTTATTATAATACCAATTGAAATAATGAATTCATCATTCATTATTTCAATTGGTAGTAAGAGGTAAATGTGAAAACTCAGCAAATTGAAAACCTGTTCGATCATTATTTAGCAGCATTTAGTGCCTATGATTTGGATGCGGTAGTTGCGTGTTATCACATACCTTGTACTTTACACACACCAGATAAGATAGTTCTGGTCAATAGTATTGATGACTGTCGACAAGAGTTTAATGATATTTTCACCCAACTTAAACAAGCCAATACCGCTAAAATAGTTGCTCGAAGCGCGAGTTATATGTCAATCAATGATGACTTGCTGCTTGCTTGTGTAGATTGGGGTTTTATAGATGAGCAAGGACAAGTATTTGCAGACTTCTGTGCTTATTACCATATAAGTATTTTAAATAGTACTAAGCAGAAGTTAGCAATAGTGAATGTGGTTTCACATGAACTAGTGAACTCTCTATCATTGGCAAATACGTTTTCAATAAGTGGCTAACAATTAATTTTATCAGTATAGAAGAGAATAAAAAATGAAAGTAAAAGTAGCAATATTAGGCTGTAGTGGACGTATGGGACGTAACCTTATTCAAGCAGCTCATGAACATGAAAGTATTGAGTTAGTTGGCGGTACTGTGCGTGCAAGCTCATCTTTTGCAGGCTTTGATTTAGGTGAATTAGCAGGGATTGGCGCAATAGGCTTATCAACATCTACACAATTAGCGCAATTAACTGATGCTCAGGTTTTTATAGATTTCACTTCGATAGAAACATCATTAGAAAATGTTAAATGGTGCCAAGCGCATAAAAAAGCATTGGTTATTGGTACTACTGGTTTTAATGATGAACAAGTGAAACTAATTGCAAAATCTGCTCAAGATACGCCTGTTGTTTTAGCGCCTAATACATCAGTTGGTGTTAATTTAATGTTTAAGTTACTCCAAGTAACCGCAAAGGCAATTGGCGACTATACAGATATAGAAATTTTTGAAGCGCACCATAGATTTAAAAAAGATGCACCATCAGGTACTGCGGTAAAAATGGGTCAGGTTATTGCTGATACTCTAGGTAGAGATTTAAATAAAGTTGCGGTTTATGGTCGCGAAGGCATTACCGAAGAAAGAAGTAGAGAAACCATTGGTTTTGCTACTGTTAGAGCAGGCGATATTGTTGGTGAACATACTGCCTATTTTGCTGATTTGGGCGAGCGTATAGAAATAACCCATAAAGCTAGCTCACGTATGACGTTTGCTTTAGGTGCTATGCGTGCAGCATTTTGGTTAAGTAATGCCGACAATGGCTTTTATGATATGCAAGATGTTTTAGGTTTAAAAGATTAGAAACAACACATCTTGTCGCTGTATCGCTCAATTTAGGTGTCAAAAGTACTCACAAATTCTTCGGGAAATAATTTGAACATCCGAAGGATGGCCTGAAAGGTGGAGTACAGGATGTACGGAGTAATGACTGACGTCAACTCCGTGCTTTTTCCTTTAAATTAAACTATATACCCGTGATACTTCTAATTCCAGCTGAATCCTGCATTTTGAAGTAACACGGGTATACGGCTTAAAGTTGAGTCGTTTATGGTAAAAACTATTGCTGTTAATTTGACATCAATTTCAAATAAATAATATTGGTTTTATTTTTAGATAACTATTGTTTTTGATGGTTTGGCTGCTGAAAGGTATAAAGCCACATAAAAGAACAAGTTTTTACAATTATTACTAGACGAAGAAAGGCTACAAGCGTAAAATAAGTGGATTTTGTCAAGAATTTAGCAAAAAGGCTGTTTTTGGCATTTTTTATGTGCAACTTTTACTTAACATTATAGTCCTTAATTGGTTGTATTTTTAAGAAGTGTATTTCCCTTATGGGAGCATAAATGAATTTGCGTTACATTAGGCTTATTGAACAAGTTAACTAAAAAATCTTGTTTAATAAAGTTATTTCTTCTTTTTGGAGGTTACATTGGCTACATCTGCTATTTTAGTACTGGAAGACGGTACTGTATTTAAAGGCACCGCAATTGGTGCACAGGGAACGGCTGTTGGTGAAGTAGTATTTAATACTTCGATGACAGGTTATCAAGAAATTCTTACCGACCCGTCATATGCAGAGCAAATTATTACCCTGACTTACCCGCATATTGGGAATACAGGTACTAACTCAGAAGATAAAGAGTCGGATAGTATTCATGCTAAAGGTTTAGTGATCCGTGATTTACCTCTACTAGCCAGTAATTTTCGAAATGAACAAAATTTAAGCGACTACTTAATCGAAAATAATATCTTAGGTATTAGCGAAATAGATACGCGTAAATTAACGCGAGTGCTTCGAGAAAAAGGTGCACAAAATGGCTGCATTATAACTATCGATGACGCCAGCGATGAAGGCATACAAGCCGCGCAAGATAAAGCGTTAGCGCATGCTAAAGACTTTCCTGGACTTAAAGGAATGGATTTAGCCAAAGTAGTTTCTACCAAAGAGCAATACCAGTGGGTTTCAGGTAGTTGGTCACTTGGTCATGCAATGGGTGAAGGCTTCTCAGACTTTAGTAACTCTTTAGATAAGCTAAACTTTCATGTGGTTGCTTATGATTTTGGCGCGAAAAGCAATATTTTACGCATGTTAGTAGACCGTGGTTGTCGATTAACGGTTGTGCCAGCACAAACACCAGCAAGTGAAGTTTTAGCGATGAATCCAGATGGTATATTCTTGTCAAATGGCCCAGGTGACCCTGAACCATGTGACTATGCTATTAGCGCGATTCAAACTATTTTAGAAACAGATATTCCAGTGTTTGGTATTTGTTTAGGTCATCAACTACTAGGTTTAGCCAGTGGCGCCAAAACCGTCAAAATGAAATTTGGCCATCATGGTGCTAACCATCCAGTTAAAGACTTTGAACGTGACGTAGTAATGATTACTTCACAAAACCATGGCTTTGCTGTTGACGAAGCTGACTTACCAAGCAACTTAACTGTAACGCATAAATCATTATTTGATGATTCATTGCAGGGTATTCACCGCACAGATAAACCAGCGTTTAGTTTCCAAGGTCACCCTGAAGCAAGCCCCGGTCCTCATGATGCTGCCCCATTATTCGATCATTTTATTGATTTGATTAACGAATATAAAGCAACTCAAGCTTAAACCTACAAACAAGATAAGAGAGAATAAAGACATGGCAAAAAGAACAGATTTAAAAACTATCTTGATTTTAGGTGCAGGCCCAATTGTTATTGGTCAAGCCTGTGAGTTTGATTATTCTGGTGCACAAGCATGTAAAGCATTACGTGAAGAAGGTTATCGAGTTGTATTAGTAAACTCTAACCCTGCAACAATAATGACTGACCCTGATATGGCTGATGCCACTTACATCGAACCCATTCATTGGGAAGTTGTTCGTAAAATTATTGAAAAAGAGCGTCCTTGTGCGGTATTACCAACCATGGGCGGTCAAACAGCATTAAACTGTGCATTAGAGCTTGAAGCTAAAGGTGTATTAGCAGAATTTAATGTTGAAATGATCGGCGCAACTGCTGATGCTATCGATAAAGCGGAAGACAGAAGTCGTTTTGATAAAGCAATGAAAGCGATTGGCTTAGATACGCCAAATGCTGAGATTGTTCATACTATTGAAGAAGCGCATGCAGCAAGTAAGGTTTTAGGTTTCCCTTGTATTATTCGCCCATCGTTTACCATGGGTGGCACAGGCGGTGGTATTGCTTATAACATCGAAGAATTTACTGAAATTTGTACGCGTGGTTTAGATCTTTCTCCAACCTCAGAGTTACTGATTGATGAATCATTAATTGGTTGGAAAGAATATGAAATGGAAGTGGTACGCGATAAAAATGATAACTGTATCATTATTTGTGCTATCGAAAATATCGACCCAATGGGTATTCACACAGGTGACTCAATTACCGTAGCACCCGCGCAAACATTAACGGATAAAGAATATCAAATCATGCGTAACGCTTCTTTAGCGGTACTGCGTGAAATTGGTGTTGAAACCGGTGGTTCAAACGTACAATTTGGTATTTGTCCAAATACTGGCCGTATGGTTATTATCGAGATGAACCCACGTGTTTCTCGTTCATCAGCATTAGCGTCAAAAGCAACGGGTTTCCCCATTGCGAAAATTGCTGCCAAATTAGCGGTAGGTTATACCCTTGATGAGTTAACCAATGATATTACTGGCGGTAAAACACCTGCGTCATTTGAACCAACAATTGATTACGTTGTTACTAAAATTCCACGTTTTAACTTTGAAAAATTTGCCGGTTGTGAAGATAGACTGACCACACAAATGAAATCTGTTGGTGAAGTAATGGCTATTGGCCGTAACCAACAAGAATCACTGCAAAAAGCACTTCGTGGCTTAGAAGTTGGCGTAAATGGTTTTGACTCTATGGTTGATGTGACTCAACCGGGCGCTAAAACTAAAATAATGCATGAACTGCAAGAAGCAGGTAGTGACAGAATTTGGTATATAGGCGACGCTTTTCGTTTAGGCTTAACGGTTGAAGACGTATTTCGTTTAACGAATATTGATCGCTGGTTCTTAGTACAAATTGAAGACATTATTTTAGAAGAAGCGAACGTACGTGATGGCGGAATGAAAGTTTTAACGCCTGAGTACTTACGTAAACTTAAACGTAAAGGTTTTGCTGATTCACGTTTAGCTGATGTTATTGGCGTAAATGAATCAGAAATTCGTAAAAAACGCCACAGTGCTAATATCTTCCCTGTGTATAAACGTGTTGATACCTGTGCGGCAGAATTTAGCTCAGACACGGCTTACATGTATTCTACTTATGATGAAGAGTGTGAAGCCAACCCTACTGATAAAGAATCTATCATGATTTTAGGTGGTGGCCCTAACCGTATTGGTCAAGGTATTGAATTTGACTACTGTTGTGTTCATGCTGCCCTTGCTTTACGTGAAGATGGCTATGAAACCATCATGGTTAACTGTAACCCTGAAACGGTTTCTACCGATTATGATACGTCAGATAGACTATATTTCGAATCAATTACCTTTGAAGATGTATTGGAAATTGTGCGTATTGAAAAACCTAAAGGCGTTATCGTGCAATACGGTGGTCAAACACCACTTAAATTAGCACGAGCATTAGAAGCGGCTGGCGTACCAATTATTGGTACCTCTCCAGATGCAATCGATAGAGCAGAAGACAGAGAGCGTTTCCAACAAGCAGTTGACCGTTTAGGGTTATTGCAACCTGAAAATGCTACGGTAACCTCTATCGATGAAGCAATGGCAAAAGCTGAAACCATTGGCTTCCCATTAGTGGTTCGTCCATCTTATGTATTAGGTGGCCGTGCGATGGAAATTGTTTATGACTTAGATGATTTACGTCGTTATATGACAGAGGCAGTAAGCGTATCTAATGACTCGCCAGTATTGCTTGATCACTTCCTTGATGATGCGATTGAAGTTGATATAGATGTGGTTTGTGATGGCGAGCAAGTCGTCATTGGCGGCATTATGCAGCACATTGAACAAGCTGGTGTTCACTCAGGTGATAGTGCTTGTTCGTTACCTGTATATAGCTTAAGCCAAGAAGTACAAGACGTTATGCGTAAGCAAGTAACAGACTTAGCATTTGAGCTAGGCGTTATTGGTTTAATGAATACGCAAATGGCAGTTAAAGATAACGAAGTTTATCTTATTGAAGTTAACCCTCGTGCTGCACGTACCATTCCATTTGTTTCAAAAGCAACTGCTGTGCCTTTAGCGAAAGTTGGCGCGCGTGTTATGGCGGGTAAATCACTAAAAGAGCAAGGCATTACCGAAGAAGTTATTCCTCCGTATTTCTCTGTTAAAGAAGTGGTTATTCCGTTTAACAAATTCCATGGTAGTGACCCATTAGTTGGCCCAGAAATGCGTTCAACGGGCGAAGTTATGGGTGTTGGTAAAACTTTTGAAGAAGCCTACGCTAAAGCAAATTTAGGCGCTGGTGTTAGTGTACCTAAATCTGGTCGTGCGCTTATTTCTGTTCGTAACAGTGATAAGGTTCGCGTAGTTGAACTCGCTAAACAGATGGTTGCTTTAGGTTATGAACTTGATGCAACTCACGGTACTGCGATTATTTTAGGTGAAGCAGATGTTCCTGTACGTCTAGTTAACAAAGTACATGAAGGTCGTCCACATATTCTCGATAGAATTAAAAACAGTGAGTATAGCTATATTATTAATACCACTGAAGGTCGTAAAGCGATTGAAGATTCTAAGGTATTGCGTGGCGGAGCACTTCGTTATAAAGTTGCTTATACTACAACGCTTAACGCTGCTTTTGCCGCTTGTCAGGCACATGCTGCAGATGACAGAAATACAGTGACTTCAATACAAGAGTTACATAAACAATGTAGCTAAGAAATGTAAGACATCTATTAACGTTTTAGTATTTGTCTTACCTAATTTTTTATAAAGGTGGTTTTTCTTATCTAATACCAGTTTCATTAATTAGGTGATTTATTTTATACGTAGGAAAAGCGGCCAAATACAAGGCATTTATTTCAATAACTAGTTGTTCTAATTATTAAATAAATAACGAAGTAGTTGGTCGTTTTAACAAGTAGAAATGATCACATATTTAGTGAGATTGGTATAAATATAAGTAAACCGCCTTTATCGTTTGAATAAGAAGAGTAAAATGACTAAATACCCAATGACCCTACGTGGTGCAGATCTGCTCAAAGAAGAACTTAGAGTTTTAAAGATGGAAAAACGCCCGCGCATTGTAAAAGATATTGCTACAGCGCGCGAACATGGCGATTTAAAAGAAAATGCTGAGTATCATGCGGCTAAAGAAGAGCAAGGTTTTTGCGAAGGACGTATTCAAGACATTGAAGGTCGGTTATGTAATGCGCAAGTGATTGATGTAACAACAATACCTAATCATGGCAAAGTTATCTTTGGTACCACAGTTAAGTTACTAAATATTGATACTGAAGTCGAAGTGACTTACCAAATTGTTGGTGATGATGAAGCGGATTTTAAAACGGGTAGAATTTCAGTAAACTCACCAATTGCTCGTGGCTTAATTGGCAAAGAAGTTGATACTGAAATTGATATCACTACACCGGGCGGTGTGGTTGAATATGAAATTATGTCAGTAGAGCATATATAAAACTTCAATTTTCTGGTTAAGAATAGCGAACTAGAACATTGAAAAAACCTCAAATCCGTAAGGGTTTGAGGTTTTTTTATCTCCAAAATATTGACTAATATAATTATCATTGTATGTAAGCTAACGTGTCTCATAGATAATGAATGTTAATGCATTACCCGTTGGCTAGATAAAGGATAGTTACCTGATGCGGTATTTTTAAGTAAAAAACATCGTGTTTCTCCCTTTTTTGCTGAGCTTTCTAGTTGTGCTATTTCTTGTGTGGCAAATGAACTGTTTGACACAATTACCGCTGAGCAATTACCTTTACTTAATACTGATTTGATATGTGCTAACTCTACTCTTATATTGCCTTTAATGGAGTTCTTGTAATTAACCATTAATATTTTTGACGCATCAATATCATGAGTATGGGCAAGTTGTTCAATTGAGCTTTCTTCAGGGTTAATGAATAAAACCCATTTTTTTTGTTGTTTATGTTGTTGGCATATATGGGCATACTGAGTAGATAGCTCTAAATTATTATTTACGTCAGTAAGTTGTAACCAATTGGCCCTTGTACTGATGTTTGTTGAGTTATTGATTATATTGATATTATTTATGCTAATCATTGTCAGACACCTCTTAATTAATATGGTTAATCGAGATAAATAGATATACTGTATAGATGTACAGTATATCTATTTTAAGTAACATTCAAGCACTATTTGTTATTGGTTTAGAATTAATTTCGAATAAGTTAACGAAGGTGTTGCAATATTAGATAATGCTCATATATGATAAAGGCATCTAAATTTGTTATGGATGTAAAGTATGAAAATTGAAGTGAACTTACTCGAAGGACAACAGTTAAAAGCCAGTTTTGGTGAGCATGAAATTATCAGTGATCAAAGTGTCGCTGCGGGTGGTAAAGCTGAACAACCGGAGCCTTTTGATTACTTTTTAGCAAGCATGCCACTGTGTGCAGCTTTTTACATGCGTAAATTTTGTCAACAACGTGATATTAGTACAGAGGGATTAAAAGTAGTTCAAAATAATGAAAACCTGAGTGAAGATAATCCTTACAAGAAAAAGATTACACTGTCAGTTACCCTTCCTGAAAATTTCCCTAAGAAATATAATAAAGCAATACTTGCAGCTGCGAATACTTGTACGGTTAAAAAAGTTATTCAAGCACTACCCGAGTTTGATATTAGTATTGTGTAGTTTATTCGGTTAGCTAAAAATTTAAGTTAGGATGTTAAGTTATATTTGTATTTCTCTAGCAGGCTTATATAGATTTTGTTATTCTGTTTGTTACCATGTAAGTTTCATCTTGATTGACTTTTGTAATACATAATAATAATAAAATGATAGTAATATGAGTATAACTATGACCGATAGCATGAAAATGATATTGGCGGATGATCACCCATTATTTCGCCAAGCGTTAACTATAACCCTCAAAGCAAATTTTGCTAATGCTGATATTTTTGAAGCACAAACTATTCCTGAATTAGAGCAACATTTAGCGCACGAGCAGGGGGCTGATTTATTATTACTCGATTTAGATATACCTGGTGCTCAAGGCTTTAATAGTTTAATTAGTATTAGACGCTCTTATCCTGATTTAGGTGTGGTAATTATTTCTGGGTTTGAAGATAAAGAAACCATTTATAAAGCCATGAGTCATGGTGCTGCTGGATTTATTCCTAAATCGACGCCAGTTCCTGAAATGTTGTTAGCGATAAAAGAAGTGCTTAACGGTAAATTATGGACACCAGACGGTGAATATAATGTTAAAGAACAACATAGTAATAGCGCCGATGACAAAATTGCTTCATTAACACCCAAGCAACATAAAATATTATCAATGTTTGCTGAAGGTCTGCTAAATAAACAAATAGCCTATGAACTAGGTTTATCTGAATCTACGATTAAAAGTCATGCTAGTACAATTTTTTTAAAACTTGGGGTACGTAATCGCACCCAAGCCGTTATTGTGCTGAATGAAATGCAATTGAATCAAGGTTCATTTGGTCATTAATTGATAGCAACTTTTTTTAGATTTTATGAGAATAGTTTTTCTCAAGTTCTTTACTTAATAATGAACTCATTAAAGATCGTAAAGCGATAGGCTTTATTATTTTGCGTAAATAGCCTATGTCAGCTTGCTTGGCTAGTGACCTTAAGTTGTTATCTGTGGTGGCTGTAATGAGTATAGCGGGTAGTGAGCTGTAACTCATTGCCCTTAATTGTTCAATTAACTCTATACCATTCACTTTATCTGTTAAGTCTGATGGCAGGTGTTTCTCGTTCGCAGACACCTTACTGGAAAATTGTTCATTGTCATCTTGATGCCCTGTTAGTTGAAAGTCGACTAATAAAATGTCTATTTCATCCTCGTGATTAGCATAAATATCTTTGGCTTGTTGGGCATTCATAGCTGTAAATACATTACATTGCCACGCCGATAATAATTCTGTCATTCCTGATAAAATATCTTGTTCATTATCAATGCATAATACTCCTACGCCTTGTAAACTCATGCTTGCTGCTCGCGGTGTTTGCTTATGCATAACCAGTGGTTGGCAAATGGGGACATTAACACTGAATAAGCAACCGTGATTTACTTGTGATTTTAAATCAATTTTGTGGTTAAGGATATTTGCTAAGCTTTGTGCAATATTCAGACCTAAACCAAGACCTTTTGGACCAATGGAATTCATGGGATTTAGTTGTGTAAATTGTTCAAAAACTTGTTGTTGTTTATCTTCTGGAATACCTGGGCCATTATCAAATACTTGAATTGAAAGCTCGTTTCCTTGTCTACGGCAACCTAAGAGTACTTTGCTGTTATGAGAATTACCAAGGCGGTGTGCATAACGAAAAGCATTGCTAAGAAAGTTTTGGACTATTCTTGAGAGTAACTTTATATCGCTAGCAATATAAAGTTTGCTCGATTGAAAGTGAAAATCAACCTTGAATTCAGTTGTTAAGGCTTGGAATTCAGATGTTAGCATAGAGAATAAGTATTTGATTTCAACCGGAGCAATCGTTGGTGAAATATTGCCACTTTCTATACGTGCTATTTCATTAAGATCAAGTAATAAGTTATTGGCAATTTCTAAAGAGTTATCAATTTGTTTTATTTGATTTCGTTCTTCATCATTGACTCTAGAGCTTAATGTGATAGCAGAAGAAAATAATCGTGCTGCTGATAAAGGCTGTAATAAATCATGACTACAGGCTTTTAAGTACTGACTTTTCTTTATATGGGCTTGCTCTGCTTTATCATGTGCTTGAGCTAATTCACTATTTGCTTGTGCGAGCTCTCTGTTAGCTTGTTCTAATTCTGCGGTGCGATAGCGTACTCTGGATTCTAGATCAGTATTCTCTTCTTTTAATACTTTTTCGGTATGACGATATTTGGTGATGTCTGAAAAAATCATGACAAAACCACCACCGGGAATAGGACTGCCTTCTATATGAATAGTTTTACCATTTTTTAGCTTATATTCAGAGTTATGGCGACTACCTTCCTTAATATACTGAATGCGCTTTTTAACCTGTAAATCAATATCTTTAACAAAATAACCTTGCTGACTTAAATTGAAATGTATTAATTGGCTGATAGGGCAGCCAATATAAATAAAATTATCAGGGTAATTAAAAATATCTAGATAACGTCGATTCCAGGCCACTAGCTGTAAACCACTATCGATAACCGAAATACCTTCACTGACATTTTCTATAGCACTTTGTAGAACAGTTCTACTAAATTCTAATTGTTGGCTAGAGTTGTCTTCAACCAACTTCGCAACTTGATCAAAAGCCATTCCTCGGCCATTAATGGCAAGCGAGGTAACTAATTTTGCCGAAGCCGAGCCTAATACACGAGCAAGTGTATTTTCAGCATGAAATAGCACAGCTTCATTAAGTTCTTTGTTATTTTTATTTTGATGAGTGCTATAAAACTGTTTGAAACATTCATCGGCTTTTTCTTTGCCAATAAATCGAGCCACTAAAAACTTTAATTCAATAATGTCTACCTTAGGTTGAATAGGTAAGTTCCACTGGGTCTTTTTCTTCGCGGTATAAAAAAATTTACTTTGCATTTGTTCACGGATACTTTGTCGTGTGACTAAAGACACGAGCCAAAGCATAATCATATTGACCAACAGTCCAATTAATGTGATTACAGTTGTTTGAGGTAAATCACTTGTTGCTAGAGGGTGATCATATATTCCCAATTGTGGTAATAAATTAAAGGCGGCCCAAATGATAAAGCCACTACTTATACCAGCAAGCACTCCTGAAAGAGTTGCTCTTCGCCAATAAAAAGCGACAAATAAGGCAGGACCTATTTGGGCTATAGCACCAAATGCAACTTCGCCTAATGACGATAAGGTGTCAGGCGGCGATAAGAGTAACAGGCCGAAACTTAAAAAAATAACAACCAATACGAGGGCTTTACGAATGAGTAAAAGTTGTGATTGAAAGTGGTTAAAATTATTATGTTGTTTAGTTGAATATTTAAACATTAAAGGAAAAATAATTTCATTACTGAGCATGGTACTTAACGCGATAGTTGACACAATGACCATAGAGCTTGCCGCTGAAACAGCGCCTAAAAAAGCAAATAATGACAACCACAATTGCCCGTTATACGCAGGTAAAAATAATACATAAGCATCAGGTGGTAATGAATCACCATAGTACAGGTTACCAGCTAAGCCTAATGGTCCAGCAAAGAAAGCAAAAATCACACAGTATAAGGGCAGTACCCAACGAGCGAGTGTACTGGTTTTCTGCTCTTTTATTTCAACAAACATGACTTGAAATTGTCTTGGGAAACACAAAAACGCAGAGATACCAATAATTAGTAATCCCAATAGTCCTATTAGGCTATTACCACTAAATTGTTCTTCTAATGAAATGGAATCTTTTGATAGCTCCCAAATATCGATAGGGGAGTCATATAAAACAAAAGAAACAAATAGTCCTACTAATAGAAAAGCGATTAACTTTACCAGTGACTCAAACGCTATTGCCATCATAACGCCCGAGTGGCGTTCAGTAACATCGATAGTACGAATGCCAAAAATAATGGTGAAAACGGCTAAAATTATACTAACAATTAGGCCTAGCTGCCAGGTAAGTAAATCAGATGTTTCTTGTAATATTTGATAGGAATAAATAATCGCTTTTAGCTGGAGTGCAATATAGGGCATAGTGCCAATTAATGCCACTAAAGTAATGATGATAGCTAAAGATTGAGATTTACCAAAACGGGCAGACAGTAAATCGGCAATGGAAGTAATTTTAAGTTGCAAACTCGTTTTTATTATCCGTGTTGTTCCGGCAATGGCACACGCATTGATTATTTAATTTAAATATTTGCAATGCTAATTTTTTGCTCTACGCTTAATTATGTTGGCAACAACATGAAGCAGGATGCTTTGTTATAGATACTTT
>NZ_QOLD01000066.1 GCF_003333305.1 Candidatus Colwellia aromaticivorans
AAACAGGCGTTCTCGCTTCTTATTACTGATCAAAGTGATGAGAAATAGTAAATTGCATGAGCCGTATACGAGGTCCGTACGTACGGTTCTGTGAGAGGGATGAGGCATGAGCCTCACCCTACTCGATTTTGCCGGTAAAACGTAGTAAAAATATCAGCTGCATTATTTTTTATAGTTCTCTTTGTACTTCCTGCTGCATTTCCTTTTCTATCCCCTTTACCGTAATGGGTTAAAGTTCATCAATAGGCTATAGGCGCGATTATTTTATTTCAAATGAATTAATTGTATAAACTAAAAAGTGCACTATATTTTAATTAGTCTCTATTAAGGATGATTATGCAAGTATTGTACATAATAGTAGGGGTAACTTCGTTCTTAGTTGGTGTTTTAATCACTTCGATTGATTACACGCACTTTGGTTATATCTTTGTTCCTTGTCTTGTTCTGATGGCGATATTGGTTATAGAAATCAACATTCGCAATAAAAATATTAGAGCTCTTTTTATTGCTGACATTAAAAGCATAAAATTTGAGTTAAACCAGATAGAAAAGGTTTGTGGTATAAGCATATTATCACTGATGGTGTCACCATTTTTTTATATGCTCCTAATTTCAACTTTTGGTTTATAGCCCGATAAAAATAGCCAAATAAACATCCCCGGGGCAAGCCCTTCTGCTAACGTTAAATAGTCGTTCAGTTATTTTTACAAAATAGTGTCAACAGACTATTCATATGGCCTTACATCGTTTTTATAAAGCGGTTGAGGCCATTTTTACCAAACCGAATTGATTTTATTCTTCTCTTTATCAATTTCTGGACCTACCAAGCGTTCCCAAAGTAAAATACCTGCTTTTTTTTCTACTATTGATGTTATTACTTGAAAAGATTCAATTGAATCATCAGTTGGTTCATTAGGGAAAACAAAACTCCACATTTTAAGTTTTCCCGTGGATGTTTCCGCTAGGATAGATTTGAAATATTCATGTGGAACCGGCAGGGTTACGTTATTATTATCTTTGATACCAATAGTCGATATTGATCGATCAAAGTTAAATATAGGGCCACTAATGACATAGGTTTCTAATACATCATCTAGAGAATCAAGCTTTCTAACTTCACTTTCTAAATTTTTCCATATACCGCGATTAAATTGAGGTTTTTGAGGGGACATATTTGAAAGTAAGAATGTTTCGCTGTTTTGAATTTCTGTATCTCGCAAATCAGCACTAGCAACTAAATGACCTCTGTCATGACCTGAGCCACGGTAATCCTGGTTATCTGCTCTAAACATCTTAGGAATACGATAATCAGACCTAAAATTATCCATGCGATCTACCGTAGTAATATCTTGTTTATTTGGATCTATTATTTCTAATGCCCATTTAGCTTGTCTAAAATAATATGAATAGCCAACCACATAATGTCGGTTAAATAGAATTTGATCTGCGGCAGGCATACCGTAGCGTGTTTCACGCTTAAGACTTGGTAAATCAATCATTGTCACATTCCTCGTGATTTATTAGAGCTTTCCGTACTGCTTAATCAACACAGCAATCCATTACTTACCTTACTAAGAATAGGTTACGACTACCAGTGTATTTTTTGTTCAATTTAACGTTTGAGAGGGAGGTTTTTTAATGCATTTTAAAGCGTTATGGGATTGAGGAATAACAAAGGTTTTAATTAGGATCCTTTGTTTTTAATTCATCATTGTTTAAGTCTTCTACGAATATTGCTTACAAATTTTGTCATAATCAACATAGGAGAATAGATACTTCAAATACACTTTTTAATAGGTGTTATACCAATCTCACTAACTATGTGATCATTTCTACTTGTTAAAACGACCAACTACTTCGTTATTTATTTAATAATTAACGCTGCATGGATGCAGCTTATTAGACAATGCAGGAGCATATTGTCCTGAACAACTAGTTATTGAAATAAACGCCTTGTATTTGACCGCTTTTCCTACGTATAAAATAGATCACCTAATTAATGAAACTGGTATTATTTAAATATCTGCAATAATTAATATGTTCGCTATTAATCTTCATCAGTAAATAATAATTAGAGACGCTAACTAAAGAAGATTTTTGTTGCTACCAGTAATAACGCAACACCGGTAACTTTTTCAATGACATTGGTGTTTTTTTTGAGTTTATCAATCATTTTTGACTGTGAAAATACTAGAGCAATTAGGCAATACCAAAGTGTATCGATGCCTCCAACCGTAAGCACCATAATCATTTTTTGTTGCCATAATGAACTTTCATTAATGAACTGGCTAAATAGTGCTAAAAAGAAAAGGGCTAATTTCGGATTTAAAAAGGCGATCATGAACCCTTCATAGGCACTTTTCTTAAATGATGGTTGGTCTATATTGGCTATCTGTCCACTCGATGTTGATTTGGTTGTAAGTGCTTTGAATGACAACCAAAGCAAAAAAGCAATGCCTGAGTATCTTATCAAGTTAAATAACCAAGGTGTTTCTTTGATAATTATTGCCATGCCAAGTACAGTTAATACGGCATATATGCTTACACCTAATCCATGAAACACGCTAGCATAAACTCCATTTTTTCGACTACCTGATATAGTATGTTTTAATACCACAGCAAGACTTGGACCTGGAGTCATAGCGCCTAGGATGCATATTGATGCAAGTGATAGCCAATGCAATAATTCCATCAATTTTCCAGCAAAGTAGAGATAACAGTTAAGGTTATTAAAATAGCAAATAAACCTAGAGTTATATACCTTAAACAGACAATTTTATTGAGTTTAACACTCAGTTACATCACATAAATCAGTAATTAACATTCAACATGACGACCACATAACAGTTAAATTATCTACCCAAGCAATAAAATATTAAGCGGTACGCTTTATATTAAGCTGCATTTGCTTATTTCAGTTTGGGGCTGGCTACTACGCAAAGAAGAGACTAACTTGATGAATAGCTAACGTCATCATAGTGGCAATTTTTAGAATTTTAAATTATTTCGACAATATTTGTTTCTAGCGACTCAGTTACCCTAAAGAATAACCAGTAACTAAATGAGCGTTAGGATGGGTGTATGAGCTTGTCATTAACGATGGTTTATCTCTACATAGTTGACTATGAGATAATATTAAAAGTGGTTTAAGTAAACCTTTAGTCTTCAGTCTTGTCTTTAAAATCACATAAATCTTCAATAATGCATGAGCCGCACTTTGGTTTTCTAGCAGTACAAGTATAGCGTCCGTGCAAAATGAACCAATGGTGTAAATTGAACATGAACTCTGTTTTGTTAGGCGTGTTTTTTATGATTGCTTGTTCTGTTTGTTCAACCGTTTTACCTTTAGCATAACCAGTGCGGTTTGCAAGCCTTTGGATATGAGTGTCGACTGCTAGAAAGTATCTACCTTCATTATCTTTTAGCCAACCAAAGGCTGTGTTTAACACTACATTGGCAGTTTTTCTACCAACCCCTGGTAGAGCTTCTAATGCTTCCCTGTTTTCAGGTACTTCACCGCCATGTAAACTAACCAGCATCTGACAGGTTTTTAGGGTGTTTTTTGCCTTGGTATTAAATAGGCCGATCGTTTTTACATAGGAAATTAATCCCTCAAGACCTAAATCTAATAGTGCTTGTGGTGTGTTAGCTACAGGGTAGAGTTTAGCTGTTGCTTTATTGACTCCCACATCGGTTGATTGAGCTGAAAGTAATACCGCAATCAGTAATTCAAATGGCGAGCTAAAGTTTAACTCTGTTGTTGGCTCAGGATTATTGTCACGAAGTCTGGTTAATATTTCTAAACGTTTTTTTTTGTTCATTTTTATTATTCACTATGTTGTTCTTCGTGATATATACCCAATAGTCTGTTGATATTTGCTCTTAGTAACCAGTCACTTGTAAACTCGCTGCTAAATTTCTATGAATCAAAATTCACTCTTATTCGCTCAATGGCTTTGTCTGATTTTTTAGGTTGGCGCTGTTTAATGTATGAATCAATGGCATTTTTAAGCGCAATGATAAAGCCCATGGCAATAAATGCACCAGGAGGTAAAATGGCTAGTAAAAATTGGCTATCTAAGTGAATAACTTCAATGCGTAAAACGGTTGCCCAATCGCCTAATAATAAATTAGCGCCGTCAAAGAGTGTTCCTTGCCCTAAAACTTCCCGTATGGCTCCGAGCACAATAAGTACTAAAGCGAAACCTAACCCCATCATTAAGCCATCAAAACTTGCTTGTTTTATCGGGTTTTTAGAAGCATAGGCTTCGGCGCGACCGATAATGGCACAGTTGGTAACGATTAAAGGTAAGAATATGCCCAGTGATTGGTAGATGCCGTAAGTATAAGCATTCATTAATAATTGCACGCAAGTCACAAAAGATGCAATGATCAAAACAAAAATGGGGATGCGAATTTCTTTAGGCACCCAGTGACGAATAGCAGATACCGTGGTATTTGAACACACGAGTACTAATAAGGTGGCAAGCCCTAAGCCTAAAGCATTAGTAACGGTAGCGGTCACCGCAAGTAATGGACAAAGCCCTAATAATTGTACTAATCCGGGGTTGTTTTTCCATAATCCTTGTATGGCTAATTCTTTGTATTCATCTTTATTGTCTTGTTTAGCTAAAGTAAGTGCTGCTTCATCAGGTGCTACAGTATCAGTTAACTCAGTATCATCATTTATTGTTGGTAATTTTGTCTCTGTTTTAGTGCTCATTGTTTACCTCACTTGTTATTTGAGCTCTGTTGTTTTCGTTAAGACAAATATTAGGACGTGTTAACAGTGAATGTTTGTTGTCTTTAAAATAAAGTAGCGTTTTTCTCACGGCTTTAACAACTGCACGTGGCGTGATGGTGGCACCAGTAAATTGATCAAATACGCCATTGTCTTTAGTGACAGCCCAACGGTTATCATTTTCAGATAATAACTTCTTGCCTGTAAAGCTATTGATCCAATTACTTTTTCTTAATTCAACGTCATCCCCTAAACCAGGCGTTTCTTGATGCTTTAATACGCGAACACCACTGACAGTGTCGTCCATATTTATGGCAACAATTAGTTCTATATTGCCATTGTAACCATCAGGTGCAGTGCTTGTCATCGCAATAGCAATTGCTTGGTTATCTTGTCGAGCAATGTAAGCGGTTTGCATTTTTTTGTCGTTTGTTGCATTGCCAAGTAGTGTAGAGCTGAGACTTACGCAATCTTGGGTAATATCATTATTATAACGACTTGGTTCAATAATGCTGTGTAAGGTATTTAAAAGTTGTAACTGCTCCTGTGCTTTGATTTTATCTGAAGTCAATTCATTTACTAAGCCAAGAATTGCGGTACAAACGATAGCAAATATAGCAAGTATCTGACTGTTTTTTTGCACGGGTAAACGATAGCTATCGCTATCTTTGTGAGGCTGCATCGTCATTATTTAGCCTCCCCTTGTTTTTCTTTTGTTTGGTGGCCATAAGTGCGAGGGCGAGTGTATTGATCAATTAAAGGTGCTGCCATATTACATAATAAAACTGCAAAAGCGATCCCATCAGGGTAGCCACCAAAGGTTCGGATCAAATAAACTAACAACCCTGCTAAAGCGCCAACGATCAATCTACCTTTAGTACTGGTAGCACCCGTTACAGGGTCGGTTAAAATAAAGAAAGCCCCTAACATGCAGCCGCCAGATAACCAATGAAACATAGTCGATGCGCTACTGTCAGGGCTGATACTGTAAGCAATAAAGGAACAAATAAATAAGCTTAATAAAAAGCTCAAGGGTGTTTGCCAAGCAATGGCTTTCTTCGCTATTAGCACCAGGCCACCAATGAAAAAAGCGGCATTTATCCATTCCCAACCTAAAGAGAAATGTTCACCGAAAACGCTATTTTCCATACTCTCAAATACTGTAAGACCTAAGCCAGTATTTGTTTTTAAAGTATCTAATGGTGTTGCCATAGTAAAACCGTCAACACTAGTTCGTAGTTGTTGTACTGAATAACCTTCTTTAGTGAAATCGGTAAAAATGACACTTAAGGTGTTAGCCAAGTCTAAGTCGATAGTCATTAAAGCTAGTGGTGGTTGCCATGAAGTCATTTGCAAAGGAAATGAGATCAAAAGCATTACGTAAGCAGCCATCGCAGGATTGAATGGATTATGTCCTAAGCCACCATAAAGTTGCTTAACCACTACAACAGCAAACACAGCACCAATGATTGAAATCCACCAT
The DNA here is from genome assembly GCF_003333305.1 of Candidatus Colwellia aromaticivorans. Taxonomy (GTDB): domain Bacteria; phylum Pseudomonadota; class Gammaproteobacteria; order Enterobacterales; family Alteromonadaceae; genus Colwellia; species Colwellia aromaticivorans. Next base: position 6,225 of record NZ_QOLD01000066.1, read on the forward strand.
GGAGCTATAGCAGGCAAACAAATCCCAAGTAATATTGCTGTTAATATGGCACTTCCATCAAAAAGTTGCTTGCGGATATTTTTCTTATTTCGTAATGATAAGACGATAAATTCACAAAATAATACGGTAGTAATCGCTAGCAGAATATGAATGATATTACCCCAGCCAAAGAAGTACCATTGCGCAAAAATGCCAGGTAAAACCGCATATATTACTAAACGCATCAAAGCAGAGGTTTCTGCTTTACTGTGATTATGGGGTGAGCTTGCTATCCAAAATGCCATAATTATGTCGATTTTTCACTGTTAGTTGTAGATGCTTGTTGTGCTTCATCCATTATTCTAAGTTTAGCTTTTGCTTTTGCTTTAGCTACGGCTGCAGCAATACGAGCCTTTTTGTCATTAGCTGAAGTTGGAGTCTTTGTTGTTTTTTCGCTAGGTGTTTCTTGCATTGTTTCTTTTGAAAGTGTTTTTCCTACAGCAGAGGATTGCTTTTCTTGTGCCTTTTTAGCCTTTGCTTTCGCAACAGCAGCTGCAATTCGCGCCTTTTTATCATTAACAACTTTATTTTGAGTTTCCTCATTAGTCACTGGTGATGTTTTTGTTTCTTCTTTAACATCTTGCGCATTGCTAATTGCTACGGGTGACTCTGTGTTTTGCTCTTTAGCCAGTCTTTTGGCTTTGGCTCTTGCAATCGCCGCTTTTACTTGTGATTTTTCAGTTTGTTCATGGCCACTGGTTACAACGTTACTTGTTACGGGTGACTCAGAGCTTTGCTCTTTAGCCAGTCTTTTAGCTTTGGCTCTTGCAATCGCCGCTTTTACTGGTGAGTTTTCAACTTGTTCATTGTTATCTGATTTTTCACTACTGGTTGCAGACAACTCAGTACTTTTGTTTTCAGCGGCTTTCTTTGCTTTTACTCGAGCAAGCGCTGCAGCTACTGCAGAGCTTGCTGTACCACCATCCGCCGATTTTTTATTCATTGTTGCTTTACGGGCAGCAGCGGCTTTTTCATGTTTTTCTTGGCGAGCTATTTTTTCTTGCCCTAAGCGAAGTTTTCTTGCTTCAAAACGTGCTTTTGCTTTCTCTGCTTTTATATCAAGCTGTTGTTGTTGGCGTATTTCAGCTTTGGCAACGCGATAATATTGTACTAAAGGAATTTGACTCGGGCATACATAGGCACAAGCACCACAGTCAATACAATCAAATAAATTAAGTTGCATTAATTGTTGATGATCTTTTGCTTTTGCGCTCCACTGTAATTCTTGAGGCAACAATTGACTTGGGCATACATCAGCACATTGACCACAGCGAATACACTCAACCTCATTAGAATTATTGTCAAAGGCGCTAGGCATCTCTACCTTACTTGGCGCTAAAATGCAGTTACTTGTTTTAACTATGGGGACTTGCTCATTTAAAATGCTAAAACCCATTAATGGCCCACCCATAATCACTGGGGGACTTGGCTGTGCTGAGTTAAGGCTAGATGTTGGCTCACCAACCTCACTGACAAAACCGGCTTGGTCAAGTAAGTAACTAACTTGTGTTCCTAATAAAGCCCAGACATTTTGAGGTTTTGAGAAAGCGCTACCCGTTAAGGTGACTACACGGCGAATAAGAGGAATGTCATTGATGACCGCATCGCTGATGGCAAAACAGGTTGCAACATTTTGCATCACAATACCCGAATTAATAGGTAAAGTAGCGCTGTGAACTTCTTTGCCTGTTAATATTTTTATTAATTGCTTTTCACCACCAGTGGGATATTTAGTCGCTAGCACACAGACTTTGATTTTTTCAATGTGTTTAGTCGCTTGTTGTAACGCTTTTATTGCTTGTGGCTTGTTATCTTCAATACCGATTAAAATAAAAGCTGGGTTAAGTAATTGGTCAAGTATTTTTATACCATCAACAATGGCTTCACTTTGTTCACACATTAATAAGTCATCTGCCGTAATGTAAGGTTCACATTCAGCAGCATTGATTATTAGAAAGTTGATATCTGGTTTTGTATTCACTTTAATATGAGTAGGGAAACCAGCACCGCCCATACCAGCAATACCTGCATCGGCAATTTTTTTAATAATTTGTTGGCGATTTAACTTGGTGAAATCTTGACAAATTTCTCGTGCTTTCCATGTGTCTTCGCCGTCTACATCTATAAATAAGCATAATTCACTTAAACCCGAAGGGTGAGCGATAACGGATTTTTTAATTGCACTAATCGTTCCACTCGTTGGCGCATGTACGGGTACAGCCATAGGATTATAGCTTTGAGTGAGAGCCTGTCCTTTAAGTACTTTGTCGCCAACGTTAACAAGTAAGTCACCTTGGCGACCGATATGCTGTTGTAACGGTAAAATTAACTGTTTAGGTAATGGAAGATGTTTAATGGGTTTGCCTGAGGTTATTGCCTTTTGCTCAGGTGGATGAATACCGCCATGAAAATGCCAGAGTTTACCTTGGTTGATGCGTTCAATAATAGATTCCATGGGGTTATACTCTCCTAATTTACTTGCTTCACAGCAATTTTATTCAAATCCCACTGCCAATTCTGAATGGTTTCAGGAGTTGGTCGCATTTCAATACAATCAACAGGACACGGAGCAACACATAAGTCACAACCGGTGCACTCGTCAATAATTATGGTGTGCATTTGTTTTGCTGCACCTAATATTGCATCAACAGGGCAAGCTTGGATGCATTTAGTACAGCCAATACAATCTTCTTCAATGATAAAAGCTACTTTGGGTCTATTACTTTGTGACGAATCATCTTGTTCATGATTGTCATCTACAGGCTGAACATCAACACCAAGCAAGTCAGCAATTTTTTTAATTGTGTCTTCTCCGCCGGGTGCGCATTTATTAATAGCTTCACCATTAGCAACTGCTTCAGCATAAGGTTTACAACCTGGGTAACCACATTGGCCACATTGTGTTTGTGGAAGTAACGCATCAAGCTGCTCAACAATTGGATCACCTTCAACATGAAACCGTACTGACGCATAACCAAGCAAAGCGCCAAATAATGCAGAAATAACACCTAAAACGAGTATGGCAATTAAAATATTCATTATTATACTCATGTTACCTCGAAATACTCGTTTCAGCGAGAATTAAAAGGCTTAGAGGCAAGGCATTGATTGAAGATAATGATTGCTCTCTTATTGAAATAAATAACGCAGCATACAAGCCTTTTAAACTCGCCCTGAGGGGATGGCTGAGCAAACTATGCTCTGCGTTGCACCTTTTTTTAAGGAAGCAACCATTAATAAAAAGATGCGTCTTGATCATGGATCGCTCAGACATCCTGAAATAGACATTTTGAAGTATCATGAGTATATTTCTGCCTTAAATTTTAACTAAGCCTGCAAAGCCCATAAAGGCTAAAGACATTAGGCCAGCAGTAATCATTGCAATAGCCGCTCCTTTAAAAGGTGTCGGCACATCTGCATTAGTTAATTTTTCTCTCATGGCTGAAAACATAATTAGCACCAAAGAAAAACCAACCGCAGCACCAAATCCATAAATAATGGATTCAAAGAAATTATGCTGCAATCTAAGGTTTAATAAAGCAACACCAAGAACGGCACAATTGGTGGTGATTAATGGGAGAAAAATACCTAGTAAACGATAAAGACTGCTACTTGTTTTATGAACGACCATTTCGGTAAATTGGACTACGACGGCTATGACTAAAATGAAACTCATCGTGGTTAAATATTCAAGATTCAAAGGTACTAATATATAGGTGGTAACGAGATAACTCAGCAAAGAAGCTAAGGTCATTACAAAGGTAGTTGCAAATGACATACCTATGGCTGTTTCCGTGCGTGAAGATACCCCCATAAAAGGGCACAAACCAAGGAATTGCACCAGTACAAAGTTGTTCACCAGTACAGTGCCTATAAGCAGTAGAGCGTAATCAGTCATTTGCGTTATATGTTATGATGTTAATTATTAAAAAACTGTCAGTATTATCCTTTTTTTTCTTACATATAACAACACTAGTGTGGATAGGGTTATTGTTTTTATTTACTTTGCTTGATAAAAACAAACATTCATGTTCGGGCTTTAAAGTAAATAGTTTTGATTAGACAGCTACAACGGTGCTGGTTTACCAATATAAAACCCTTGGCAACCATCAATAAATAACTTTTCTAACATATGTTTTTCTTCTTGGCTTTCAACACTCTCAGCTAATACATTAATACTTAATCTATGGGCTAAATCTACCATTAGGCGTAAGAAATATTGATTGTTTTTATCATCGTCAATATCTCGAGTGTAAGAGCTATCCATTTTTATATAATCAGGCGTTAAATCTCTAAAAAATTTAAATGAGGTTAAACCAACACCGAAACGCTCAACAGTAATTCGTGAACCAACACGGTGTAACATATCGATTAGACGTTTACTTGTTTTGATATTTTGTTGTAAACCGTACTCTGTTATTTCAAAAATTAATAGTGGGGCAACTTTAGGTTCACGTAATAGTTTACGTTCTAGCCAAATAATAAAGTGTTCATCACTAATACTTCGAGCGCTAATGTTTATACCAAAGCTATGCATAAACATGTTTTTGTTAATAATTTGATTAATTGCTGTTTCGATAATAAGCCTATCAACAGCAGTAATTTTATCAAGTTTTTCAGCCATAGCGATAAAAGACGCGGTAGGAAGCATTTCATCATTCGAATTAAGGAAACGAGCTAATATTTCACCATAAACCTTATTATTTCTACCATTAGGCTGAATCGGTTGTAGTAATAAAGTAATCCGCTGATTTTCTAGCACACTATCTATTTCTTGGCGCCAATTTTGGTTGCCGTAGTTAACAGTATTTTTTTGTAATATATCGGTATCTTTTTGTGAATACCAAGAGTTAGAGCTTTGAGTTTGGGCAACACTCACTCCGGTATCAGCAAAAGCAAGTAATTCACCTAAAGGTTTAGATTTATCAAAACGTACTAAACCAGAATAGGCTACAGAATCTAGATCTGACTCTTGCTGATACTTATTAAATAATAGGGTTAATTCACTGGTAAATTTTTCTGCCTCTTTTAACTCGATATTTGGTAAAATGCAGGCGAAGTCTGAACTATTTAATCTAAAAATATTAGCGTCTGAGTATTCTGAAAGAGCCTTTTTAATAAGGTTAGCGACATGCGATATATAATTATCGCCTTCTTTGTAACCATGAATCTGATTTATAGTTTGTAATTCTGAGCAGCGAATTATGATCAAGACACCAAATTGTACCGGACTTTCCTGAACTACTTGATTTTCATAAAATTGCACAAAGCGGTTACGATTATCAATTTTAGTTAAATGGTCAACATAGGCTTCTTTTTCTAAAGCAATGGTATTTTCTATTTGTTTTGTCATTAGCTCTTTGATGTCGCTGATACCTTGTTTAAGCTCGGGTATTTCTAATATATCGCAATCAAAACCTGATTTTTCTGTGTCAGATTTATTGGGATGATTAATTAAAGCAAGATCATTTTTTATTTGTTGACTAATTATTTTAAATACTGCTTTATGCCTTTTATTACTCATTGTTGCAGCAAAAACGACTAAAGAAGATGAGAGAACAATAGAAAATAAAATAAAGCTAACAACTAAAATATATTCACCTGAAAAATCAAGCTGATATTCGACATTTAATCCTAACTGCTCGGCTTCATGATTTTTAGACTTTGGTGCGGTCAAAGGTAAAGTTAAACCAGTATCAGAATTTTTATAGTTAAATAAATTTTCACCGGCTTTGTTAGTTATTATTAAAACGTTGTAATTTGTGGCTTGCTGGAGTGCTTTTGCAATACCTTTAGCAGTGCCTATATTATCATTAGCTGTTACAGCACCATCTGTTGTTATAGACTGTTTAGTCAATACACTAATTACTTTACTATGCTGCGTAGCTTTATCTTCAAGTAATGAAGAAAGCATTGATAAAGAAAGTGCACTAATACATATAATAAAAATCAATGATAAAATTGCATTTCTTAATAATAATTGGGGAAATGTATACATGTCGAGTTAAATTGCTCCGCAAAAAATTAACCGCACTAATTTGAAACTAATTGAATTAATGTCAGCACCTATAAAAGTGTTTATAGCACGATTGTTTACGCTATACTAACTGATTGTAAAGCATAAGTTAATTTTTACCATTAATTCTAGTATTGTAAACCACGCCAATTACTTATTCTTTTACTATATTGTCTATTCAGGCTTGCGCTTATGGCTTTGTCGCTATATAATTCGCGGTGCTCAATTTATGCTTGTAGGCAAAATTAAGTACGTAGCAAGATGTCACTGAGGATTTACCTATTTTAGTGGGTAACTCTATTCTTGTTGCTAGTACTAATAGTAAACCTAATACGGTGATGCTATTTGTATGGGGTCAGTGATAGGCCCCGCGTAAGGGGCTTTTTTGTTTATGGTGTTAGATTAACAAATCACTGTATGCAAAATATACAGCAAAATAACGCTGGGCTATAAGCCCTTTTTTTGTACCTAAAATTTTATTTTAAAAGAAATAGTTAACTAATTCTTAGCTCTTTCTTCATCCTAACAGGAGAAAACGATTGGCTAAATTTGAACAAAAATTAACTGACATGCTTCGCCCCGCTGTGGCTGAAACAGGTAAAGAATTACTCGGTGTTGAGTTTATCAGTGCGGGTAATAATTCAGTTTTACGTTTGTTTATTGACCATGAGAATGGTATCAATGTCGATGATTGTGCAGAAGTAAGTCGTCAAGTTGGCGCTATTTTAGATGTAGAAGATCCAATAAGTAGTGAATATAATTTAGAAGTTTCATCCCCTGGCGTTGATAGACCGTTATTTGAATTAGCGCATTTTAAAACAGTGGTTGGTGAAACGGTCAATGTGAAATTATCGATGCCATTAAATGGTCGTCGAAAATTTAAAGGCACTTTAGTTGCCATAGAAAATGACACATTAATAGTAACTGTAGATGGCATAGATTACGAACTTGTTATCAATAATGTAGACAAAGCAAACCTTGTCGCGAAACTTTAGAAAAAATTAAGTAACAAATATATATTTAAGTTTAATAGCAGTAGTTGTTTAGCTTCTAGCCATATAATTTAATTTACAGGACAAAACGCAGGCTGACTTAAGTCAAACTGTTAATTGGACGAATAAGTTGGTTTATACGGCAACAAGATAAATAGTTACCTAAAAAGTAAGGCTAAAGAAACATGAGTAAAGAGATATTACTGGTTGTTGATGCTGTATCAAATGAAAAGGCATTACCCCGTGAAAGTATTTTTGAAGCAATGGAAACTGCTTTAGAAACTGCGACCAAGAAAAAATATGATGGCGATATTATCGTTCGTGTTTGTATTGATCGTATTACCGGTGAATTTGACACTTTTCGCCGTTGGTTAATCATTGCAGACAGCGATGAGCCTATGGAAAATCCTTACGCTGAAATTAGTTTAGCGGCCGCTCAATATGAGGATCCTGAATTAAATGTGGGTGATTATTCTGAAGATCAAATTGAATCAGTTACCTTTGATCGCGTAACTACGCAAACCGCTAAGCAAGTTATTGTACAGAAGATTCGTGAAGCTGAGCGCGCTTTAGTTGTTGATGCATACCAAGATCAAGTCGGTGAGTTAGTTACCGGTGTAGTGAAAAAATCTAGTCGTGAAAGCGTTATTTTAGATTTAGGTAATAATGCTGAAGCGATTATTTATCGTGATGACATGTTACCGCGCGAAACATTTCGTCCTGGTGATAGAGTGCGTGGTTTATTATATGAAATTAAACCTGAAGCACGTGGCGCACAATTATTGGTGAGCCGTACCAAACCTGAAATGTTAATTGAGCTATTTCGTGTTGAAGTGCCAGAAATTGGCGAAGAAATGTTAGAAATTAAAGGCGCAGCACGCGATCCTGGTTCACGCGCTAAAATTGCTGTTAAAAGCAACGACAAACGCATTGATCCTGTTGGTGCTTGTGTGGGTATGCGTGGTTCACGTGTACAAGCCGTTTCGGGTGAATTAGGCGGTGAACGTGTTGATATCGTGTTATATGACGACAATGTTGCTCAGTATGTAATTAACGCTATGTCCCCTGCAGAAGTTGCTTCAATTATTGTTGATGAAGACAAAGGCACGATGGATATTGCCGTTGAAGAAGGTAACTTAGCTATGGCCATTGGCCGTAGTGGTCAAAACATTCGTTTAGCAAGTCAGTTAACTGGCTGGGAACTAAATGTAATGACTGTTGCTGATATGAAAGAAAAGCATCAAGCAGAGAATGATAAAGTATTAAATTTATTTATCGAAAAGTTAGATCTTGATGAAGATTTCGCTACATTACTATCTGATGAAGGTTTCACTTCATTAGAAGAAATAGCTTATGTGCCAGCAGAAGAAATGCTTAAAATTGATGGTTTGACTGAAGAAATTGTTGAAGAGCTAAGAGAACGAGCTAAAGAAGCGTTAACGACACAAGCACTTGCTAGTGAAGAAACGTTAGAGGGCGCAGAGCCCGCTGCTGATTTATTAGCGCTTGACGGTTTAGAACGTCATTTAGCATTCGTTTTAGCAAGTCGTGGTGTGAAAACACTAGAAGACTTAGCTGAACAAGGCATTGATGAAATAAGCGATATTGAAGAATTAACTGAAACCAAAGCGGGCGAGCTAATTATGGCTGCACGTAACATTTGTTGGTTTAACGAAGAATAATTAACACCGGGAGAATAGTGTAAATGGCAGATATAACTGTAGCAGAGCTTGCCAACGAAATAGGTACACCGGTGGAGCGTTTAGTGAGCCAATTGGCTGACTCAGGCGTGAATAAATCGGCAACCGATGCTATTTCGCAAGACGAAAAAGAAGCGTTGTTAGGACATTTGAAAAAGCAACATGGCGATAACTCAGCCGCAAAGCCGAGCAAATTAACGCTAAATCGTAAAACTAAGTCTACATTGACTATGGGACACGGTAGTAAAGCTAAATCGGTTAATGTTGAAGTACGTAAAAAACGTACTTACGTGAAACGTAGCGAGCTAGAAGAACAACAAATTGCCGAAGCAGCAGAAAAAGCCGAAGCAGAAGCAACAGCAAAAGCAGATGCGTTAGCATTAGTGAAAGCAGAAGCAGCAGCGAAAGAAGCTGAAAATGCTAAAGCGGTAGCGGTAGCAAAAGCCGAAGTTGAAGCTGAGCGTAAAGCAGCAGCTAAAATTGAAGCAGCAGAAAAAGCCAAACAAGTGGCTGCTGATAAAGCGAAGAATCCTGATAAAGCACCTGTTGCTAAAGTTGAAGAAACAGAAGAAGCCAAACGACTTCGTTTAGCACAAGAGCAAGAAGTAGCGGCTAAAATTGAAGCAGAAGCTAAAGAAGCGGCAGAAGCGGCTAGAAAATTAGCGGAAGAAAATGAATCGCGCTGGAAAGAACAAGAAGAAGAGCGTAAAGCGAAAGAAAAAGAAGTCGTTCATGTTACTTCTTCTAAATATGCGCAAGAAGCTGAAGATAAAGTTGATGCTGCTGATGAAGGCGCAGGCCGTCGTCGTAAGAAGAAAAAATCTTCAACAGATAAAAATGCCCGTGGCGGACGTAATGCCCGTGGCGGACGTAAGCAAACATTATCTGCACCACAAAGTTTAAAACATGGCTTTACTAAGCCAGTTGAAACTAAATTAAATGATATTCGCATTGGTGAAACTATTTCTGTTGCTGAACTAGCTAATAAAATGGCTAAGAAAGGCGCTGAAGTTGTTAAAGTGATGTTTAAATTAGGTGCAATGGCAACCATTAACCAAGTAATTGACCAAGAAACAGCAGCTTTAGTTGCTGAAGAAATGGGCTTTGAAGTGGTGTTAGTTAAAGAGAATGCCTTAGAAGAAGCGGTACTAGCTGATCGTAGTCATACTGGTGAAGCGGTAACTCGTGCGCCAGTTGTGACTATCATGGGTCACGTTGACCATGGTAAAACATCACTACTTGATCACATTCGTGAAGCGAAAGTAGCTGACGGTGAAGCGGGTGGTATTACTCAGCATATCGGTGCTTATCATGTGGAAACAGGTCATGGCATGATCACATTCTTAGATACTCCAGGACATGCTGCCTTTACGTCAATGCGTTCACGTGGTGCTAAAGCAACTGATATTGTTATCATTGTTGTTGCCGCTGATGATGGTGTAATGCCACAAACAATTGAAGCAATTCAACATGCGAAAGCGTCAGATGCACCAATTATCATTGCCGTAAACAAGATGGATAAAGAAAGCGCTGATCCAGATCGTGTTAAAAGTGAATTGTCACAACACGATGTGCTTTCAGAAGAGTGGGGCGGTGATGTTCAATTCTGTCATGTTTCAGCTAAAACTGGTTTAGGTATTGAAGAACTACTTGATGCTATATTGTTACAATCTGAAGTATTAGAGCTAACTGCTGTTGTTGATAAAATGGCAAGTGGTGTTGTGGTTGAGTCTAAATTAGATAAAGGCCGTGGCCCAGTAGCAACCGTACTGGTACAAGAAGGTACTTTAAAGCAAGGTGATATTGTACTTTGTGGTTTAGAGTATGGCCGTGTACGAGCTATGCGTGATGAAAACGGCAAAACGATTCAATCAGCAGGCCCTTCAATTCCCGTTGAGGTTATTGGCTTAAGTGGTGTACCTATTTCAGGTGATGAAGCAACGGTTGTTAAAGATGAGAAAAAAGCGCGTGAAGTCGCGTTGTTCCGTCAAGGTAAGTTCCGTGATATTAAGCTGGCTCGTCAACAAAAAGCTAAGTTAGAAAACATGTTTGCTAGTATGGCCGAAGGCGAAATATCAGAAGTTAACGTAGTCATTAAATCTGATGTTCAAGGCTCACTTGAAGCAATCTCTGATTCACTATTGAAACTTTCTACAGATGAAGTGAAAGTGAAAATTGTTGGTTCAGGTGTTGGTGCTATCACTGAAACTGATGCAACATTAGCTGCCGCTTCTAATGCCATCGTTGTTGGTTTTAATGTTCGTGCAGATGCTTCTGCTCGTAAAGTGATTGAATCAGAAAACATCGACTTACGTTACTACAGTGTTATCTACGCTTTAATCGATGAAGTTAAACAAGCGATGAGCGGTATGTTAGCGCCAGAATTCAAGCAAGAGATCATTGGTCTTGCTCAAGTTCGTGATGTATTCAAATCACCTAAAATTGGCGCAATTGCTGGTTGTATGGTTACTGAAGGTATTATCAAGCGTTCAGCACCAATTCGTGTATTGCGTGAAAACGTGGTTATTTACGAAGGTGAACTTGAATCACTACGTCGCTTTAAAGACGATGTACAAGAAGTTCGTAACGGTATTGAATGTGGTATCGGTGTGAAGAACTACAATGATGTACGCGTAGGCGACCAAATCGAAGTTTTCGAAACCGTAGAAATTAAACGTACGCTGTAACTTTATATCTTTGCTAATGTCATCGATAGCGGCATTGGAAGTACTCATTGACATTCGTCAACTCCGTGCATCCGCTTTGCTTTCGAAGTCATTAGCTTCAATCTAAAGCAACAGATAGTAGAATATTTTACTACAATTATATTAAAGGGACTGATGTCCCTTTTTTGTTAATAGATAGTCAGTTTCAAGAGAAAGATAAGAGAAAAATTATGGCTAGAGAATACGCCCGTACTGACCGAGTAGGTCAGCAAATCCAAAAAGAAATCGCGATTATTTTAATGCGCGAAATTAAAGATCCGCGCTTAAGTATGACGACAGTATCCGCTGTGGAAGTTACTCGCGATTTAGCTTATGCAAAAGTATTTGTCACTTTCTTTAATGACAATGCTGACGAAATTAAAGCGTCACTTGAAGTATTAGCTGATGCAGAAGGCTATATTCGCTCATTATTAGGAAAGCGATTACGTGCGCGTATTATGCCGCATTTACGTTTTGTTTATGATAGTTCAATGAGTGAAGGCGTTCGTATGAGCGCCTTAGTTGATCAAGCCGTCGCCAGTGATAAAAGTACTGATTCGCAAGCAGACGATGAATCAAATGATGATAGTGAGCAGGGTGAGTCATAAATGGCTAAACGTAGAAAAGGTCGCCAAATTAATGGTGTTCTGTTACTAGATAAGCCGCATGGTTTGTCATCAAATCATGCCTTACAAACTGTAAAACGACTTTATTTTGCTCAAAAAGCAGGTCACACGGGGGCATTAGATCCTCTGGCAACAGGTATGTTACCCATTTGTTTAGGTGAAGGGACTAAGTTTTCACAGTACTTACTTGATACAGATAAAACTTATCAAGTAACGGCAAAACTTGGTATCCGTACCACGACCAGTGATGCAGGCGGTGAAGTTGTTAGCGAAAAGAAAGTGACTGTTTCGAATGATCAATTGACACAAGCACTTGATACTTTTAGAGGAACAACGCAGCAAGTACCGTCAATGTACTCTGCACTTAAACATCAAGGTAGACCCTTGTATAAATATGCCCGAGAAGGCATTGAAGTACCTCGGGAATCACGTGATATTACCGTTTTTTCTTTAGAGCTATTGCGTTTTGAGCACGATGAAGTTGAACTGAATATACACGTATCTAAAGGTACTTATATTCGAACGATTATTGATGATTTAGGTGAGCTATTGGGCTGTGGTGCACATGTGTCTAATTTGAGACGGTTAGCCGTAGGCAGTTACCCTATTGAAAAAATGGTCACCTTGCCTGAATTAGAAGCCTTATTAGAACAAGCTATCGAACAAGATATCACACCATCAGAATTACTCGACCCATTGTTACTTCCGATGCAAAGTGCAGTAACGGGTATGCCAGTGGTTTATGTTGATGATGTGTCAGCTAATTTCCTACGTCATGGTAACCCAGTACGAGCCTATAAAGCGCCGGCAGAAGGAAGTATTCAGGTCTATCTTGGTGAAGATGAACATGATGAAAATGCTGAGTTTATTGGTGTTGGCTTCATTAATGACGATGGCCAATTAGCGCCGAAACGCATTGTTGTAGTATAGCTTTTAATCAACTACTGAGGTTTCAGGGGTACTTGATATTTAACCCCCCTAATATTTATAACAAGTGTATAGATTTTTAGTTGCATTTTAGCTGCGCCCTGATAGAATACGCGCTCTTTCGTTACCTACGCTGAATTAGTGTTTGGCACAGGTAGAATTTTAATAACTCAAACTAATGTTTATTCATAGAATTGAGTTTACACACTAAGGATTTATTATGTCTTTAAATGCTACAGAAAAAGCAGCAATCGTTGCAGAATATGCTCAAAAAGAAGGTGATACAGGTTCACCAGAAGTACAAGTTGCTTTGTTAACTACACAAATCAACCATTTACAAGGTCACTTCAAAGAGCACATCCATGATCACCATTCACGTCGTGGTTTATTACGTATGGTTGCACAACGTCGTAAATTACTAGATTACTTAAACGGTAAAAACGTTGAACGTTATACTGCGTTAATCGGTAAATTAGGTCTACGTCGTTAATCATTTGTTTAATCAAATGATATGAAAAAGGAGCCATTGGCTCCTTTTTGCTTTTCTACTGTTTAATTTTTAAAAATTAACCCTATCTGTATTAATTAGGTCTTTAGCTAAAAAAATTTGCGACAATAAATTGATCTTTTTTGTACTAATACGATAGTAACTCCCCATTCTAACTAGCAAATAGTGCTCAGGGTAGTATAATACGCCTGCTTAATAATATCGTCATACAAGGTCGATAGTATTTAGCCCGTAAATAATCAATCAAACTGTATAATTTTTTGTTCCACTTAACGGTTAAATAATATTGTTTAAGTGAATAAATAATTGTACAGATTGATTAATATAATTAAGTAAATATTAAGGAAACATAGTAAATGTTTAATCCAGTAACTAAGAAATTTCAATACGGTAAGCATACCGTAACACTTGAAACGGGTAACATTGCTCGTCAAGCGACTGCTGCTGTTATGGCAAGCATGGACGATACTTGTGTACTCGTCTCTGTTGTTGCAAAAAAAGAAGCTAAACCAGGTCAAGATTTTTTCCCGTTAACAATAAACTATCAAGAGCGTACTTACGCTGCAGGTAAAATTCCAGGTAGTTTCTTTAAACGTGAAGGTCGTCCTTCAGAAGAAGAAACACTTATTGCCCGTTTAATTGACCGTCCACTTCGTCCATTATTCCCTGAAGGATTCACGAACGAAGTTCAAGTAATTATCACTGTTGTTTCAGTTAACCCAGAAATTGCCCCTGATATTATTTCATTGATTGGTGCTTCTGCAGCACTTGCTATTGCCGGTGTACCATTTAGTGGTCCAGTAGGTGCAGCACGTGTTGGCTATACTGATGGTCAATACATTCTTAACCCACTTCAATCTGAATTACCAGCAAGTCAATTAGACTTAGTTGTTTCAGGTACAGACTCTGCCGTATTAATGGTTGAATCAGAAGCGGATGTTTTATCTGAAGAAGTAATGCTTGGCGCTGTAGTATATGGTCATGAGCAAATGCAAGTAGCTGTTTCAGCGATTAAAGAAATGAAAGCTGAAGTTAACACGCCTTCATGGAACTGGGAAGCGCCAGTTAAAAATGCTGAATTGCTTGCTAAAATTGCTGAGCTTTCTGAAAGCCAAGTAAATGAAGCTTACCAAATTACAGAAAAAGCAGTTCGTTATGAAAAAATTAGAGAAATCCGTAACTCAGTAATTGAAACGTTATTAGCTCAAGATGCTGAACTTGACGTTCAAGATGCTAAAGATTTATTTCATGATTTAGAGAAAACAGTGGTACGTGGTCGTATTACTGATGGCAACCCTCGTATTGATGGTCGCGATCCTGAATCGATTCGCGCATTAGACGTGATGACTGGCGTGTTACCAAGGACTCATGGCTCTGCTGTATTTACACGTGGTGAGACTCAAGCATTAGTAACTGCTACGCTTGGTACTCAACGTGATGCACAACGTATTGACAGTATCTTAGGTGAGAAAACTGATGCATTTATGCTTCATTACAACTTCCCTCCATACAGTGTTGGTGAAACTGGCTTTGTTGGCTCTCCTAAGCGTCGTGAAATTGGTCATGGTCGTTTAGCAAAACGCGGTATGTTAGCGGTTATGCCTACTGTTGAAGAATTCCCGTACGCTGTACGTGTTGTTTCTGAAATTACTGAATCAAACGGTTCATCTTCAATGGCTTCTGTTTGTGGTACTTCACTGGCACTGATGGATGCTGGTGTACCAATTAAAGCGTCTGTTGCCGGTATTGCAATGGGTCTTGTTAAAGAAGGCGAAAAATTCGTTGTTCTTTCTGATATCTTAGGTGATGAAGATCACTTAGGTGATATGGACTTTAAAGTTGCCGGTACTACTGGCGGTATTACTGCATTGCAAATGGATATCAAGATTGAAGGTATCACGCAAGAAATTATGCAAATTGCGTTAAACCAAGCAAAAGCGGCTCGTACTCATATCTTATCTGTAATGGATGAAGCGATTGCAGGTCACAGAGAAGACATTTCTGAATTTGCACCGCGCATTCATACACTTAAAGTTAGCCAAGATAAAATTCGTGATATTATCGGTAAAGGTGGCGCAACAATTCGTCAACTTACTGAAGAAACAGGTACTACGATTGAAATTGATGACGATGGCACAGTTAAAATTGCTGCAACATCTGGCGAGCAAGCAGAAGATGCGATTAATCGTATTAAAGCATTAACGGCTGAAATTGAAGTAGGTACACTTTACACAGGTAAGGTTGTTCGTATCGTTGATTTCGGTGCATTTGTTAATGTATTACCAGGTAAAGATGGTTTAGTACATATTTCACAAATCTCTGAAGAGCGTGTTAATAACGTAAGTGACGTGCTTAAAGAAGGTCAAGACGTGAAAGTTAAAGTACTCGAAGTTGACCGTCAAGGCCGTGTACGTTTAAGTATTAAAGAAGCTATTGAAAAGCCAGCTGTAGCAACTCCAGCAGCTGAGTAATAGTTTTTATACTAATAACTAAATGATTTATAATTTAGTCTAATACCAATTTGATTAAATTTCTTCCTAACTCAGAGCTATGCTCGATGTTTAATAACAAGGCAAATTTGTTTAGATCTAGTCACTCTAAATCAAATAAATTTAACGATGTTAGTGGGCATCTAGCAAGCTCCCAAAGGGCGAGTTTAAAAAGCTTACATGCTGCGTTATTGATTTTGATAAGGGAATAGCCATTCTCTTCAATCAATGCCTTGCCTCTAAGCTTTTTAATTCTCGCTGAGTGGGAAAGAACTTAATTAACTTGGTATAATAAAAAAGGAGCCTTACGGCTCCTTTTTTGCTTTAAATCAAGTACAATCAAAAAATAGACAAAAATTTAAACGAATATTTTTTAAGGCGTTTTAGTGAAATTACTTTATAAACCATTAATGCTAGCTATTGTCTTTAGTATTGTTTTACTTACACAAGGCTGTGTATCACTGAATAAGGCTAATTCTGGTGCTAGTTCTGTAGCAATAAGCCAATTAGTTATTGCCGAGCCTTTGGCTATCAATTTTAAAAGCGAAATTGCTATAGCGCGTTTATCAGAGGTGATTAACCGTGTAAAAATTACGGATGAGCAAAAAGCACAACTTTATTATGATCGCGGTGTATTATTTGACAGTGTTGGTTTACGTTCGTTGGCGCGTCTTGATTTTTCTCATGCCTTACAGCTTGAACCGACATTAACAGATGCCTATAACTTTCTAGGTATACACTTAACGCAACTGAAAGAGTTTTCTCAAGCCTATGAGAAGTTTGATTCAGTTTTAGAATTATCGCCTGAACATGAATATGCCCACTTAAATCGAGGAATTGCACTTTATTACGGTGACCGACCTGAATTAGCCGCGCAAGATTTTATAAACTTTCATTATAAGCAAAGCGATGATCCTTATCGTTTATTATGGCTTTATTTAGCCGAATATGAAGTAGATTCTGTACTAGCAAAGAAAAATTTAAAACAAAGAGCGGAGCTTGTTGATGATCGCACTTGGGCTAAACAAGTTATTTATTTATTTTTAGGTAGTATTAGCCAAAAAGAATTTGTTAGTGAATTAACCATGAATATTAGCTCTAATAAAGCGCTAACCGATCGACTGTGTGAAGCTTATTTTTATTTAGGTAAATATAATCAAAGCCAGAACAACTTTGGTGCAGCGGCAAATTTCTTTAAATTATCATTAAGTACGAATGTTTATGAATTTGTTGAACATAGATATGCTAGATTAGAACTAGATCTAATGCGAACTAAAAAAGCGATTAGTATCAAACAACAAGATCCGTCATAGTTTCTTTTGGTATGATTAAAAAATGGCTAGTGACAATGAGTTTGTCGATTTTCCTGTTAACAGGATTATCAACAAGCTCATTTTTTTTAGCTAACTTTTTAACTAGTGTTATTGAAAAAAATGAACACACAATAACGCAGTTAAATTTCGCTATAGCACAAGAAAATGAAGCGGCTTTACTCTATGCATGGAAACAATCAAAACAAGGTAGTCAAAACTGGCAAATACTAGCTAAACAATTATCCAAAAATAATGGAGAAATTGCCTATTTATTAGCTGACTATTACTTGAATAAAGCCTACTTAGGTAAAAAGTTTTCTTCACAACCCGAACAAGCCATATTGTGGTATCAGCAAGCGATTAGACTAAATTATCCCAAGGCCTCTGTCGCACTAGCGCAGTTGTACTTTCAACGAGGTAATGTAGTTGCCGCACAAAATATTCTATCTGAATTGCAAGTGATGGAGTTCTCTCAATATCAAGGTGATGATGTTGCTATAACTGCAATAATACTCACGATAAAAATTGCTATTAGCATCGGAGATGTTGAGTTTGCTAAGTCATTGTTGATTAAATTTTCATCGTTGCTACAAGCTGATGAGATAGGCGCTTCATTACTTAGTGCTGTTGAAAAATATCAAGTATTCCCATCAATTGGCGGTACAAACCTTAAGCTTGATAATAACTCTGTAACTTGTCCCTATAGCATACAAATTTTCGCTACTAATTTATTGCACTTAGCCCAGGTTGAGCGACTAGTTATGCACTTTAAAGATCAGCCTTTAAATGATTTAGTGTGTTTTTCGCCTGTGCGCTATATACCTATGTCGACATTATCTTGTTCAACCGTACTACAAAGTGCAACGCTTTGTGATGAGACCAAACTTGATGAAGTCGCTGATTCAGTGGCTACACGTTATATTGGCATTATGTTACCTGAAGGCGGCGCTAATGTTCATTTTGGTATGCTGTATTTTGATGCACAAGACAGTATAGATGTTGTTGAGCATGAGATAAGTCATTTATTGGGATTTGTTGATGAATACCCATTAGTTAAGGGGCATGTCAAATGTCGAGCAAGTCAACAGCAGGTATTCGCACAAAACATTGCTGTATTGCAAAATGGTTATCAAGGAGAACGCAGCGTTGTTAGAGCAAAAATATTAAAGCAGCTAGCATGGGCAGAACAGATTAAAAAGAGTACCCCTATTTTACATGTCAAAGATGAAAGTTTACAAAACAATCAATACTGGCAATTAGGTACACCTGAGCAATTTGAACAGGAAGTTGGTTTATTTAGATCGCAAACTTGTGATAATAACTCTGCTAAACAACAAAGCACTTTTAATGCTTTTAAGCCATTATCGGCTCGAACTAAATTGCAATATGATGGGCTCAATTTCCCAAAGCAATATATAGCACTATTAAACAAAAAATCATCTCAGTTTTTAATGCCGAGTTTTCATTACAATATTGCTTTAGCTTATTATCAACAAAATAAGTTAAAACAGGCAAATTATTGGCTTGAGCAAGCGGCTAGCTGGGAGAATGATTATGGTAGACGCAAAAAGGTAAGGCAAGGGAGTTTTTAATATCACCATTCGTCAGTTGCCATTTCCATGATTTTTTGCTTATATGAATGGTGAATAATTATCGAAGGATTCATACTGAAAATTTTGTATAAGCTACTTATGAATTTTCAGATGAATGTGAATAGGTTATTTTTAATTACCTAAAAAATAATTAACGTGTACTGAATAAAGTAGCCATTATTTAGTAGTGATTAGTGCTATTTCGAGTGGCACAGATTTATCTGCTAACATCGATTCAGCTTTATTGGAATCTTTAGCTGATTTATCCTCAGCCTCATCATAGACGGGTAATGTAACTTCAATCCCTGGCTTTATCTTAGCCGTTGGCCACATGGTGTAATTTTCTATATATTTAGCAGATTCAGATGCTTTTAATAAGTTATTGTTAGCCCGTACACTTTTTTTATTAGGTTTATTATTATTTTTACTAAACCATGAATATAGTGCCATAATACCTCCTGTATAATCCCTTTATGCCTTAATTATAGTGCATCAGGGAATAATTACCTATGAATAACTATGATAGTATAGGGTATAATCACTATCTAATTATTTAGTTTGTTGTTTTTATAATATAAATTTCTAAATGAAAAAATTTAAACCTGCACTATTTCGTCAACAGTTTCCTTTAGTTGTTAACTATGAAGGGAATACTTTATCTATTAATAATAGCCTATCTCAAATCGAGTCTTCTTCACCATTAGTTTATTTCGATAATGGCGCAACGACACAAAAACCAAATTGCGTTATTGATAGTTACCACTCTTTTTATCAAACGGCGAATGCTAACGTTCATCGCTCATCTCATGCATTAAGTGCAAAAGCGACAACGGCTTTTGAGCATGCAAGAAAGCGTGTTAAAACTTTTATTAATGCTAAAAGTTATAAAGAAATAATATGGACAAAAGGAACAACGGAAAGTATTAATTTAATTGCGATGAGCTTTGGCCGGAAAATATTGAAACAAGGGGATGAAGTGATTTTAGCGTTAAGTGAACATCACGCTAATATTGTTCCTTGGCAATTAATAGCAGAGCAAACAGGCGCGGTTATAAAAATTGCAGAGCTTGATGTTATGGGGCGCGTAGATCTTCCTGCTTTTGAGCGACTGCTAAATAGTAAAACTAAAGTGTTTTGTTGCGCTCATCTATCTAATGTTATTGGAAAAATAAACCCTATAAGTGAGCTGATTCAAATGGCAAAGTCAGTGGGGGCAATTACTGTTATTGATGGTGCCCAAGCGGTGGTACATTTTCCGATAGACGTACAATCAATTGATTGCGACTTTTATGTTTTTTCAGCGCATAAAATGTACGGTCCTACAGGGGTAGGGGTGCTTTATGGTAAACAAGCATTACTCGAAACTATGCCTCCTTACCAAGGGGGAGGAGAGATGATTAAACAGGTTAGTTTTAATTCGCCTACGACGTTTAACTCTTTACCATTTAAGTTTGAAGCGGGTACACCAAACATTGCTGGTGTAATTGCTTTTGGCAAAGCGATTGAATTTATCAGTGCATATAACGCTAAACAAATACGTGAGTATGAAAAGCAACTAACGATTCATTGTTACCAAGCCTTGCAAAACCTGTCAGTTTCTTCAAAAAAAATAGTGACATTTACTGTACAGGGACTTCCTGACATTCCCGTAATTTGTTTTACCTTAAGTGGTCACCATAATCATGATATTGCTACGGCTCTTGATAGCTATGGTATTGCCATTCGAAGTGGTCATCATTGCGCAATGCCATTAATGGAATATTTGAATATTTCAGGTTGCTTAAGAGTATCATTAGCAGCCTATAACACTTTTGAGGAAATTAATTATTTTATCAATTGTTTAAAGAAAATATTAGCGCAAGAAAGCGATAGTTCATTGGCATGTGCTAATAATAATGGCAAGAACGAAAAAAATGAACAAGCGAGTTCACTGGTTATTACGCAGTTTGCCGCGGTTAAAAGTTGGGATGCTCGTCATCGGCAAATAATGCTACTGGGAAAGCAATTAAACCGTTTAGATAAAAGCGCTCGCAATGAACAAACGTTGATCAGTGGTTGTGAAAGTTTAGCTTGGTTAGTTACGCAAAAAAACAGGCATAATATTTTTCATTTTCAAGCAGATAGTGATGCCAAAATTATTAGAGGCTTATTGTTCATTGTACTTGCTGCTTTTAATGATAAAACAGCAGAACAAATTCAAGCTTTTGATATTGAAAGCTACTTTAACACTTTGGGCTTAATACAGCATTTAAGTCCATCGCGGGGAAATGGTATTTTAGCAATCGTAGATAAAATTAAGGGAATGGCGCAATAGCTTTTAGTCTTGTGCTATTAATTTTGTGCTACGAGTATGAAAAGCATAAATGCTGTTCACCATTAGCTATTTCTGACGTTTCAATAATTTATCAATTGCTCTACCAACAGCAAAAAAAGCAAAAGTGGCTGTCACGTGCGTAGTCGCGCCAAAACCGCTACTACAATCCAAGCGCATAGTACTGTTATTTCCATCACTGGTATCAGGTTTAGCTAAACAGACTTCGCCCAAATCATTTGGGTATCGTAATTGCTCAGTTGAAAATACGGCATCAATAGAAAATTTTCTTTTACTTGCTTTGGCTATATCGGCACGGGGAAAGTTAAATTCGCGCCTTAATTGATTCTTCACTTTTGCTAACAGTGGATCTTGGTAAGTTTTACTTAAATCACTAATGGATATTTTTGAAGGATCAACCTGACCACCAGCACCACCGATAGTAATTATTGGCATTTTGTTACGTTTACAATGCGCAATTAAGCGTGTTTTAATATCCACAGAGTCAATTGCATCAATCACATAATCATAATGCACCGCCATTAATTCAGTTAAGTTCTCAGTGGTGACAAAATCCTCTATTGTATTCACTCGGCAATCAGGGTTAATTTGCTTTATACGTTCGCTCATTACCTCTACTTTACTTGCACCTATAGTGTTGGTTAAAGCATGAATTTGACGGTTAACATTAGTAACACAAATATCATCTAGATCTATTAACGTTATCTGTCCAACACCATTTCTAGCTAATGCTTCGGCTGCCCATGAACCCACGCCACCGATACCAATGACACAAAAGTGAGCTTGCTGTAATATTGTTGCGCCATCTGTGCCATAAAGGCGAGCTATACCGCCGAATCTTAAAGAATAATCTGTCATGTTAATCATTGTTGAATAAAAATCAACAGTATTATACCTAGTTAAAGTAAGCCAATAAATACTCTTTTAGCTATAAACTCAAACAGTTTTTATATAAACATTATTTAAATAGAGGCATTTAATTCTAGCTGAATCATGAATTTTAAGTGGAACGGGTATATATATTCACCTGATGTGTCTTTAAAGCACAGAAAAATAATAAAGGTAAACGATTTTAGCTGCTTATATTGATTGAAGAGGATGGTTGTTCAGGAGAATGTGCTCCTGCATTCTCTAGTAAGCTACATCCATGTAGCGCCATTGTCAAAATCAATAACGCCGTATGTTAGCCTTTTAAACTCGCCCTGTGGGAGCTTGCTCGTTGCCCACTAACATCGTTAAATTTATTTGATTTAGAATGACTAAACCAAAATAAACTTGCCTTGTTATTGAACATCGAGCATAGCTCTGAGTTGGGAAGAAATTTAATCAAATTGGTATAAAAGATGAGTTAGCAGAAACTGATTACATAATTTGGTCAGTAGGGAATGAATATGTAGCTATTTTAGACAGCTTTTTAAATGCTTTACCCAGTTAACTTTGAGTTTTTATCGAAAAAACTTCTAAACAGGTTTTTACGTAATATGGCTATAGTTTGTATTTTTTTTGTGAATAATAGTTATTGGTGTAATAAATAAAACGTATAGTGATTTATACGGTTAAAAGGGAAGGGTTGTTCAATAAATGTACTGTTTTATTTGTTCAGATACAAAAATATTGAGCCTTAATTTAAATAAGTCGCATAAAAAAGGTAGCAATTGCTACCTTTTTTATGGAATCGTTATTTAGAAATTAATTTCAATAACGTTAATTTTATATATTTATCTATCAGATAAAGGGGCAAATGTTCGGTTTAATTCGCCAGTATATTTTTGACGAGGACGACCAATTTTTTGTCCTTCTTGAGTTAGCATTTCATCCCAATGAGAAATCCAACCAACCGTTCTTGATAGAGCAAAAATCACGGTGAACATACTTGATGGAATACCAATAGCTTTTAAAATGATACCTGAGTAGAAATCTACATTAGGGTAAAGTTTTTTCTCTACAAAATACTGATCTTCTAAAGCAACTTTTTCTAATGCCATTGCTACGTCAAGTAGTGGATCTTGAATACCAAGTTCTTTAAGAACACTATGACACGTTTCACGCATTACCGTGGCACGTGGATCGAAGTTCTTATAAACACGATGGCCAAAGCCCATTAGGCGGAATGAGTCATCTTTATCTTTTGCTCTTAGTACAAATTCATCAACACGGTCTAGCGTACCAATTTCTTCAAGCATTTCTAAACAAGCTTCGTTGGCACCACCATGTGCAGGGCCCCATAAAGAAGCAATACCCGCAGCAATACAAGCATAAGGATTAGCACCTGAAGAGCCTGCTAGGCGTACTGTTGAGGTAGAAGCATTTTGCTCATGATCTGCATGAAGAGTGAAAATTTTATCCATTGCACTAGCAACAGTCGGGTTAACTTTATATTCTTCTGTAGGTACAGAAAACATCATATGTAAGAAGTTTTCAGCATATGAAAGATCATTGCGTGGAAAAACAAAAGGTTGTCCTACGCTATACTTATATGCCATCGCTGCAATAGTTGGCATTTTAGCAATTAAACGGTGAGCTGTACGTTTACGTTGAGCAGGATCATCACAGTCTAAATCACTGTGGTAGAAAGACGATAATGCACCTGTAACACCACATAGCATTGCCATTGGGTGAGCATCAGGTAAAAAACCGTGGAAGAAATGAACTAACTTCTCATGAACCATCGTATG
Organism: Candidatus Colwellia aromaticivorans; assembly: GCF_003333305.1. Taxonomy (GTDB): domain Bacteria; phylum Pseudomonadota; class Gammaproteobacteria; order Enterobacterales; family Alteromonadaceae; genus Colwellia; species Colwellia aromaticivorans. The sequence goes on from NZ_QOLD01000066.1 coordinate 30,139, forward strand.
ATTAGTTATAATACCTTTAAATTCATCATATTGAGCTTTTGACGGTGCATTGCCATTAAGTAAAAGGTAGCAAACCTCTAAATAATCGGCATTATTTGCTAAGTCAGCTATGGCATAGCCACGGTGTTGTAATATACCTTTACCACCATCAATAAAGGTGATTGCTGACTCACAAGAAGCCGTAGCCAAATAGCCTGGGTCGTACGTGAAGTAGCCATGGCTACCTAAGGTTCTAATATCAATTACATCGGTACCCGCAGTACCTTTTAGAACAGGAAGTTCGGTAACTTCTTTACCGTCAATGCTTAGAGAGGCTCTAGAATCAGCCATATGTTTTATCCCCTATCAATTTTAATTTTCAATTATTTTCAGACAAACTGACTCACTTAGTACTTACTTATACATCAAGAAAATAAGTACTATTCAAAAAAGAATGAAAAATAGGTCAGTTTCAAATGTCGCTTGGGTAAATCAAACTGCCGACAGTCTACCTTAATTTTAAAATAAAATGTAATAGCTGTTAGTCTAAAGTTTGATGAGAATCTACAAATGAACCAAAAAATCGATAAAGATTATTTGTTTTCGAGAAGGGAAATTGAATTTAATCACTATCAGCTATATAATCTAGCCGTTCTGTAATTGCTTTTCATTACATTAGTAATATAAATAAGAAAAAAGACAACAAATTTCTTATTTTTAGAGAATGATTTAATCTTTAAAATTATTCTCTTATACCAAAGTCTTAATAGAATTACTTAGCTAAGTTCGCTATTATTATTCGACTTCGGTGAACTGAGAAATAGCTAAGGCGCTATTTTTTAATAAAAGGCAGTTACCGTACATTTCGGGAATTACTTATTTAGCAATCTCTTTAGTATTTATCTAATTTTTGTTACGTATAAAATCTAGATAAGTATTAAATTCTAAAAAGGTAGTTCATGAGTAACAATAATAAAAGTTGAAGGCTTTCGAGCTCTTTAGGCAACAATTGTGAAAAAACAACGTCCTGTAAACCTAGATTTAACTACAATTAAGATGCACCCGGCAGCTAATGCTTCAATTCTTCACCGTGTTTCTGGTGTGATTATGGTATTTGCTATTGGCATCTTATTATTGACCCTTTCAACCTCTCTTTCTTCTGCGGAAGGATTTGCCCAAATTCAAGGTTACCTTGATGGCTTTTTCTTTACGTTTATTATTTTTGGCTGTCTTTCTGCATTGACTTACCATGTATTAGCGGGTGTTCGTCACTTGTTTATGGATTTAGGTTATTTTGAAGAGTTAGACTCGGGTAATGCTAGTGCCAAAGCAATTATGGCTATTTGGTTAGTACTATCTGTAATAATAGGAGTTTGGTTATGGTAAGCGTCGTCGCATCAGTAGGCCGTAACGGCGTACATGATTTTATTCTTTTAAGAGCTAGTGCAATTATTCTTGTGCTATACACCTTGATTCTTGCTGGATTTTTCATGGTAACATCGAATGTTACTTATGATGTATGGCAAGGTTTCTTTGCTTGTATGAGCGTAAAAGTTGCCACCTTGTTAGCGCTAATTGCATTACTTGTGCATGCTAAAATTGGTGTTTGGCAAGTATTGTCAGATTACATAAAACCAGCATTTTTACGCGGTTCATTGCAATTTTTCTTTTCAGTTCTGTTATTAGCCTATTTAGTATTTGGCTTTTCAATTGTGTGGGGTGTGTAAGTGAGCGTTCCAATTCGTGAATTTGACGCCATCGTTATTGGCGCAGGCGGCGCGGGCATGCGCGCGGCATTAGCAATTTCTGAATCAGGCAAATCTTGTGCCTTGATTTCTAAAGTATTTCCAACTCGTTCTCATACTGTATCTGCTCAAGGTGGTATTACCGTTGCATTAGGTAATGCCCATGAAGATCATTGGGAACAACATATGTACGATACCGTTAAAGGCTCTGATTATATCGGTGACCAAGATGCTATCGAATACATGTGTAAAACTGGCCCAGAGTCAGTAATTGAATTAGAGAAAATGGGTTTACCTTTTTCTCGCACGGAAGAAGGCAAAATATATCAACGCCCATTCGGTGGACAATCTAAAAATTTTGGTGGTGAACAAGCCGCTCGTACAGCAGCAGCAGCTGACCGTACAGGACATGCTTTACTTCATTGTCTCTACCAACAAAATGTTAAAAACAAAACTAACGTCTATTCAGAATGGTACGCGTTAGATTTAGTTAAAAATGATGATGGTACTGTTGTTGGTACAACGGCTATATGTATTGAAACAGGCGAAATCGTTTATTTTAAAGCGCGCGCAACTGTTTTAGCCACTGGTGGTGCAGGGCGTATCTTTGCCTCAACTACCAATGCTCATATCAATACCGGTGATGGTGTTGGTATGTCACTTCGTGCTGGCATTCAAATGCAAGACATGGAAATGTGGCAGTTCCACCCAACCGGTATTGCTGGTGCAGGTGTGCTTGTTACTGAAGGTTGTCGTGGAGAAGGTGGTTACCTTCTTAACAAAGATGGTGAACGCTTCATGGAACGTTACGCACCAAATGCTAAAGATTTAGCTGGTCGTGATGTTGTTGCTCGCTCAATGATGACAGAGATTCGTGAAGGTCGTGGTTGTGACGGTCCTTGGGGTCCTCATATTAAACTTAAGCTTGATCACTTAGGTCGCGAAACCTTATATAAACGCTTACCAGGTGTTTGTGATTTATCGAAAACTTTCGCACATATTGATCCCGCTGACGAACCAATTCCAGTTATACCTACCTGTCACTACCAAATGGGTGGTGTACCTTGTAATGTTAATGGTCAAGCCCTTAATATTGGCAGCGATGGTAAAGAAACGATTGTTGAAGGTTTATTTGCTGTAGGTGAAATTGCTTGTGTATCTGTGCATGGTGCTAACCGCTTAGGTGGTAACTCATTACTTGATTTAGTGGTATTTGGTCGTGCAGCAGGTAACTTCTTAGGAACTTACTTAAACGATACTCAAACAGCTAAAGATGCCTCTGAATCTGATTTAGAAGCCTCACTTGCACGTACTAATCGTTGGGAATCTTCAACGAAGGGCGAAGATCCAGTACAAATTCGTAAAGACTTACAACAGTGTATGCAAATGAACTTCTCGGTATTCCGTGAAGGTAAAGCAATGGCTGAAGGTATGACCGAGTTAACTGAAATTCGTGAACGTCTTAAAGATGCTAAGTTAGACGATAAGTCATCTGAATTTAATACTCAACGTATTGAATGTTTAGAATTAGATAACTTAATGGAAACTGCATTTTGTTCAGCTAAAGCAGCTAACTTCCGTACTGAATCTCGTGGCGCACACGCAAGACAAGATTTCACTGAACGTGATGATGTGAATTGGTTATGCCATTCAGTCTACACGCCAGAAACGGAAGAAATGACTAAGCGTGACGTTAATATGCAACCTGTTCACCGCGAAGCTTTCCCTCCGAAAGCACGTGTTTACTAAGGAGAAATACGATGAAACAGAATTTTTCGATTTACCGCTATAATCCTGATGTAGACGCTAAACCTTACATGAAAGATTATGAGCTAGAAATTCCAGATGGCTCAGACTTAATGGTACTTGATGCGCTTATTCTTTTAAAAGAAAATGACCCAAGCCTATCGTTCCGTCGTTCATGTCGTGAAGGTGTTTGTGGCAGTGATGGCTTGAACATGAATGGTAAAAATGGTTTGGCTTGTATCACACCATTATCAGAGTTAAAAGCGGATACGATAGTACTTCGCCCTTTACCTGGTTTACCGGTTGTGCGTGATTTGATTATTGATATGACTCAGTTTTATCAACAATATGAAAAAATCAAACCATACTTGATCAACGATGCACAGCAGCCTGCGCGTGAAAATATACAAACGATTGAAGAACGTGACAAGTTAGACGGTCTTTATGAGTGTATTTTATGTGCTTGTTGTTCAACGTCTTGTCCGTCTTTCTGGTGGAACCCTGATAAATTTATCGGGCCTGCAGGTTTACTTCACGCATATCGTTTCTTAATCGATAGCCGTGATACTGCAACAGAAGAGCGTTTAGACGGTTTGCAAGATGCTTACAGCGTATTCCGTTGTCATGGCATTATGAACTGTGTTGATGTTTGTCCTAAAGGATTAAACCCAACAAAGGCCATTGGCCACATTAAATCTATGTTATTAAGCCGAGCAGTTTAACTGTTTGAAATAATAGTAAAGTGGAAATGCCTAGGCTAAGTGTCTGGGTATTTCCAAAATAAAATATCAGCGTACTTTTCTAAACAAGCACGCTGATATTTTATTAAAAAGTGTAAATACAGGGTAATTATTATATCACAGTAAGTTTGTTTAACTTTATGGGAAAGCACTGAGTTGATGTTAGTCAATGAGTACTTTTAACGTAGAAGTTGTGCAATTTGACACAGTGAAAATGATTATATTATTTTAGTTGCTTTACCCCAGCAAAGGATACAAGGCAATGTCAGAAGGTGTAATGAAGGCTTGGCTAGAGTCTTCCCACTTAAACGGTGGTAACATCGTTTATATTGAAGAATTGTACGAATCTTATCTAGATAATTCAGCCTCTGTATCTGCAGAATGGCAAGAGATCTTTTCAGAACTTCCTAAAGTTGAAGGTAGTGAGGTGGAATATCGCCACAGCGCTATTAGAGATGAATTTAAAGCTTTAGCTAAAGAACAACACAAACAGGTTGTTACTAGTGGTGGTGACGCCAAACAAGTTAAAGTTTTACAGCTTATCAATGCTTTTAGGGTCCGCGGTCATCAAAATGCTAATTTAGATCCATTAGGTTTATGGCAACGAGATAAAGTTCGTGATTTACAACTATCCCATCATGATTTATCTGAAAACGACTTCGACAAAGAATACAATGTCGGTTCGTTGGATGTAGGTCAAGATTCGATGAAGTTAGGTGAGTTATATAAAACACTGAAGAAAACTTATTGTAGTTCTCTTGGTGCCGAGTATATGCATATCACTTCAACGGATGAAAAACGTTGGTTACAAAATCGCATAGAGTCTATTCAGTCACAATTAAGTTTATCTGTTGATGAAAAAACTGAAATACTTAAAGGCTTAATTGCTGCTGATGGTTTAGAGAAATACCTAGGAGCTAAATTTCCTGGTGCAAAACGCTTTTCATTAGAAGGCGGGGATGCATTAGTTCCTATGCTTAAAGAGCTAATAACTCGCGCTGGTTCCAAAGGCACTAAAGAAGTCGTTATGGGCATGGCTCATCGTGGCCGTTTAAATGTTTTAGTCAATGTAATGGGTAAAAACTCATCAAAATTATTTGATGAATTTGCCGGTAAACATGATGAAATATCTAGCTCTGGAGATGTTAAATACCATCAAGGTTATTCCTCAGATTTTGTTACGCCTGGCGGTAACGTTCATTTAGCCTTGGCATTTAACCCTTCGCATTTAGAAATCGTAAATCCGGTTGTAATCGGCTCAGTACGAGCGCGTTTAGACAGACGTAATGGCAACCAAGGTGATCTAGTACTACCTATTACCATTCATGGCGATTCAGCAATTGCTGGTCAAGGTGTGGTACAAGAAACGTTCAATATGTCACAAGCACGTGCTTTTAAAGTAGGTGGGACAGTGCGTATTGTGATTAATAACCAAGTGGGTTTTACTACGTCTAAATCAGAAGATACTCGTAGTGGTGAATATTGTACTGAAATAGCTAAAATGGTACAGGCACCTATTTTACATGTAAATGGTGATGATCCAGAAGCAGTTATTTTAGCTACACAAATTGCGCTTGATTATCGCAATGAGTTTAAACGTGATGTAGTCATTGATTTAGTTTGTTATCGCCGTCATGGACATAATGAAGCTGATGAACCAAGTGCTACACAGCCATTAATGTACAAAATAGTTAAAAAACATTCAACACCACGTCAATTATATGCAGATAAATTAATTGCAGAAGGTAGCTTGAATAAAGCTAAAATTGACGAGCTCACTTCTTATTATCGTAAATTGCTCGATGAAGGTCAGTGTACCGTTGACCAATGGCGTCCTATGACTGAACATTCTGTTGATTGGACTCCTTATATTGGTCATGATTGGGACGATGAGTACGATAAAGAAATCAGTATTGATAAGCTAAAAGAGTTAGCGACTAAAGTATCAACGTACCCTGAAAGTCATCCAGTACATGCGCGTGTTAAGAAGATCTATGATGATCGACTTAAAATGGCTTCAGGTGAGAAGTTACTTGATTGGGGTATGGCTGAAAATCTAGCTTATGCTTCAATTGTTGACCGTGGCGATCGTGTACGTATTACCGGTCAAGATTCTGGTCGTGGTACTTTCTTCCATCGTCATGCGGTATTACATAACCAAGAAGACGGCAGCACCTATTTACCATTGAAAAACATCTCAGAAGGGCAAGGTCCTTTTGATGTGCATGACTCGGTATTATCAGAAGTATCAGTATTAGCTTTTGAATATGGTTACACCACGGCAGAGCCGGCTGGTTTAACTATTTGGGAAGCGCAATTTGGTGATTTTGCTAACTGTGCACAAGTGGTTTTTGATCAATTCATTAGCTCTGGTGAGCAAAAGTGGGGGCGTTTATGTGGCCTTACTATGTTGTTACCACATGGTTATGAAGGACAAGGTCCTGAACATTCATCAGGTCGTTTAGAACGCTTCTTGCAACTTTGTGCAGATCACAATATGCAAGTGTGTGTGCCATCAACACCAGCGCAAGTATTTAACATGCTGCGTCGTCAAGTGGTACGTCCTATGCGTCGTCCATTAGTTGTTATGTCACCTAAATCATTATTACGCCACCCATTAGCGGTTTCTTCATTAGAAGAGCTATCTACAGGTGTTTTCCATAATGTTATTGGTGAGATAGATGAGTTAGATCATAGCGCTGTTGAACGTGTAGTATTTTGTAGTGGTAAGGTTTATTACGAATTACTTGATCAACGTCGTAAAAATGAACTTAATAATATTGCCATTATTCGTATTGAGCAGTTATACCCATTTCCAGATAAAGAACTTCAAGATGCAATTAAAGAGTATCAACATGTGAAGCAATTTGTTTGGTGTCAGGAAGAGCCACAAAACCAAGGTGCTTGGTATTGTTCTCAGCATCATTTTAGAAATGCTATCCCTGAAGGTACTTATTTGACATATGCAGGCCGAAACGCCTCAGCGGCACCTGCTGTTGGTTATATGTCAGTTCATGTAAAAGAACAACAAGCGCTTGTCACTCAAGCGTTAACGTTAGATTAACTATTGAGTTCACCGGCTTCTTATTACCCTTTTTATCAAGGCTAGTAAGAAGCGAAGTGCAAATGTTTGTAAGGAATAAAATAAAATGACAACAGAAATCAAAGTTCCGGTATTACCTGAATCAGTTGCTGATGCAACTGTAGCTACTTGGCATGTACAAGTAGGTGAAAAATTCAGCCGTGATCAAGTATTAGTAGATATTGAAACTGATAAAGTAGTTTTAGAAGTACCAGCAACTTCGGACGGTGTTTTAACCGACATCAGTCAAATTGAAGGCGCTACTGTATTAGGTGATCAAGTAATTGGTACTTTCTCTGCCGGTGATGCTACTTCAGCCGTGCCACAAGAAGCTGCTGCTCCTACTGCTAGTAATAGCGGTGGTGCAGTTAAAGTTATCGATATTATCGTACCCGTGTTACCAGAGTCAGTTGCCGATGCAACCGTTGCTTCTTGGCATGTAGCTGAAGGCGATAGTGTATCAGTTGACCAAAATTTAGTTGATATCGAAACTGATAAAGTAGTACTAGAAGTTGTCGCACAAGACAACGGCGTGATTGGCAAAATTATTCACGTTGAAGGTGATACTGTTTTAGGCTCACAAAAAATTGGTGAACTCAATGCTGGCGCATCTGCCAATACTACTGCTACAGCAACACCTGATGAAGCGTTAAGCTCTGATGAACTTGCTAGCCCGTCAGTTCGTCGCTTGATGACTGAAAAAGGTTTATCTGCAAGTGATGTTAAAGGCTCAGGTAAAGGTGGTCGTATTTCTAAGGAAGATGTTGAAGCGGCTATCGCTTCAAAATCAGCACCTGCAGCACCAGCGAAAGCTGCTACTCCAGCTGTGCAAGACTTAGGTGAGCGTACACAAAAACGTGTACCTATGACTCGTTTACGTAAAACGATTGCAACGCGTTTATTAGAAGCGAAAAATTCAACGGCAATGTTAACAACTTTTAATGAAGTTAATATGAAACCGATTATGGATCTTCGTAAGCAATATAAAGATATCTTTGAGAAAACTCATGATACCCGTTTAGGTTTCATGTCTTTCTACGTTAAAGCAGTTACTGAAGCGTTAAAACGCTACCCTGCTGTAAATGCCTCAATTGATGGTGATGATATTGTTTATCATAACTTCTTTGATATCTCTATTGCTGTTTCTACGCCACGTGGCTTAGTAACACCGGTTTTACGCGATTCTGATCAATTAAGCATGGCAGGTATCGAAAACGGTATCCGTGACTTAGCGATTAAAGGTCGTGACGGTAAGCTTTCAATGGCTGATATGACTGGCGGTAACTTTACTATTACCAACGGTGGTGTATTCGGTTCACTATTATCAACACCAATTATTAATTTACCTCAAGCAGCTATTTTAGGAATGCATAAGATACAAGACCGCCCTATGGCAGTTGACGGTAAAGTAGAAATTTTACCAATGATGTATTTAGCACTTTCTTATGATCATCGCTTAATTGACGGCAAAGAATCCGTTGGTTTCTTAGTGACCATTAAAGAATTATTAGAAGATCCAACTCGCCTTCTTTTAGATGTTTAACATGTTTGTTAAATTATTTTAAAAGTAGACTATAGTATTAGCTCTTTTGACTACCGTCACTAGAGCTTTTATACTATAATCAAGCGACTTTTCATCGGCATCCTACTTAAGTACTGGTGTTTAATCACACTAAGTATTTAGAGTATTTGTCTTCATTCACAGATAAATGGAAATACACCATGAATTTGCATGAGTATCAAGCGAAACAATTATTCGCTGAATATGGTTTACCAGTTTCTGAAGGTTTCGCTTGCGATACACCTCAAGAAGCTGCAGAAGCGGCTGACAAAATCGGCGGCGACATGTGGGTTGTTAAAACTCAAGTACACGCAGGCGGACGTGGTAAAGCTGGCGGTGTTAAGCTAGTTAAAACCAAAGAAGAAATCAAAGAATTCGCTCAACACTGGTTAGGTAAGAACTTAGTTACTTATCAAACAGACGCAAATGGTCAACCAGTAGCTAAAATTTTAGTTGAAAGCTGTACTGACATCGCTAACGAGTTATATCTTGGTGCTGTTGTTGACAGAGCTTCACAAAAAATCGTTTTTATGGCGTCTACTGAAGGCGGTGTTGACATTGAGAAGATTGCTGAAGAGACTCCTGAATTAATTCACCAAGCTGAGATTGACCCACTAGTTGGCGCTCAACCTTACCAAGCACGTGAATTAGGTTTTAAACTTGATTTAAACCCTACTCAAATGAAGCAATTTGTTAAGATCTTTATGGGTCTTGCTAAAATGTTTGAAGATTGCGATTTCGCCTTATTAGAAATCAACCCGTTAGTTATTACTGACGAAGGTAATCTTCACTGTTTAGACGGAAAAATTGGTATTGATGGTAATGCTTTATACCGTCAACCTAAAATGCGCGCTTTCCATGATCCATCTCAAGAAGATGAACGTGAAGCACATGCAGCACAATGGGAGCTTAACTATGTAGCTCTTGATGGAACTGTTGGTTGTATGGTTAACGGTGCAGGCCTAGCAATGGGTACTATGGATATCGTTAATTTACACGGCGGCAAGCCAGCTAACTTCCTTGATGTTGGCGGCGGCGCAAACAAAGAACGTGTTTCAGAAGCATTCAAAATCATCCTTTCTGACGAAAACGTTAAAGCTGTTTTAGTTAACATCTTTGGTGGCATCGTTCGTTGTGACATGATTGCTGAAGGTATTATTGGCGCGGTTAAAGAAGTAGGCGTTAAAGTACCAGTTGTAGTACGTTTAGAAGGTACTAATGCTGATTTAGGTCGTGAAGTTCTTAAAAACTCTGGCTTAGACATCATTGCTGCTGAATCATTAAGTGATGCAGCAACAAAAGTTGTAGCAGCTGCGGAGGGCAAATAATGTCTGTATTAATTAATAAAGATACTAAAGTTATCTGTCAAGGTTTCACTGGTGGTCAAGGTACTTTCCACTCAGAGCAAGCTATTGATTACGGTACACAAATGGTTGGCGGCGTAAGCCCAGGTAAAGGCGGTCAAACGCACCTTGGTTTACCAGTATTCAACACAGTACGTGATGCAGTAGAAGCAACTGGCGCAACAGCAACAGTTATCTACGTTCCAGCTCCGTTCTGTAAAGATGCTATTTTAGAAGCTATTGATGCAGGCATCACGCTTATCGTTACTATTACTGAAGGTATTCCAACTTTAGATATGGTTGACGTTAAAGCTAAGCTTACTCAAACTGGCGTTCGTATGATCGGTCCTAACTGTCCAGGTGTTATTACTCCTGGCGAAACTAAGATTGGTATCATGCCTGGTCACATTCATTTACCAGGTAAAGTTGGTATTGTTTCACGTTCTGGTACGCTTACGTACGAAGCCGTAAAACAAACAACTGATGCTGGTTTCGGCCAATCTACTTGTGTAGGTATTGGTGGCGACCCTATCCCTGGTACTAACTTCATCGACGTATTGGAAATGTTCCAAAACGATCCACAAACTGAAGCAATCGTAATGATTGGTGAAATTGGTGGTACTGCTGAAGAAGAAGCTGCGGAATATATCAAAGCTAACGTTACTAAACCTGTAGTATCTTACATTGCTGGTGTTACTGCACCAGAAGGTAAGCGTATGGGTCACGCTGGCGCGATTATCGCCGGTGGTAAAGGTACAGCTGATGAGAAATTTGCAGCACTAGAAGCGGCCGGTGTTAAAACTGTTCGTTCTTTAGCTGAAATTGGCTCTGCACTTAAAGAGAAAACAGGTTGGTAATCAGCTTTTGATTGCAAACTGAATTCTTATTAAAAACCCGCTATCTAGCGGGTTTTTTTATATTAAACATTTTCTAGAGCTTTTTAATCTGCGGGTTAAATCCGCCAAACTGCTGTGGAACTTGTTGATATTGTTGTCTTGCATTTTCTTCTTCTTTAATTATGGTATCAAGCCTTTGTTCATTCTCTAATAAACACTCTAGACCACTATTTGTAATTGTGAAGCCATAAGCAGTATTCCCGTTATAGTCTTCAGTGATCATTCTACTTACATATCCAATTCGGGTTAACTTTATCAAGGATATTTGAAGTTGGGCTTCTGAGAATGGTAGACCTTTTTGTTCTATATCCCAAAAAAACATGCCGTCTACAGTTGTCGTATGAGTAGAAAGTAGCTCAGATAGTAACCGAAGAGAATTGTCATTTATCGAATATTCGCTTTTAGCTATTTTAGGCGTCATGACTTTATCTATTGCGGCACTCTTATTAAATCGTCCCTGATGACTCATTTGAGTAGTTATCTTTATACAAGCGGCATTCACAGCACAATCTAAGTTTGTATCACTTCTTTCTGAATCAAAATCTAACGTATTAATTCCCGCTAAATCTGAAGCGATGTATAGTTCTTTATTTCTTGGTTTGAGTATGAAGCAACGTTCCTTTCCAAGCGAGCCAATGAATAGGCCTAATTCAAAAAGAACATTATCTCTTACTGTTTGATGATTATTTCCTCGGATATTAGTTACGTCATCAGGAGAGAAAACAAATAGAGCAAAATCAACATTAGTAGCTTTAGCCATTAAAGAACTCAGTGCATCGCTGCCTGCCTTATCAAAAACATTTGGCCAGACAGAAACTTCAGCAGTATGATCTAACGCTACATTACATGCGTTTGCTATATTTAAGCTATCGCTTGAAGATCCTATAAAAATTCTAGGTTTATTAGTCATTTTTAATTTTACTCATTGTTTAAGCTTTCCTATATATATTTTACAACTTATTGTTATCAATTACATAATTAAAAGTCGCGGTGGCGACGACACCCAAAGAGAGACTGCCTCCGGCCTCCCTTTGGAATCCCTCGGAGCTGCTAATCAAGTGTCACCCTCCATGAAAAGCAATATCTTCGACGTAACAGCGCTGAACGGGCATCCATGCCCTACATCGCTTTGTTCATCATCCATGATGAACATACGTGAATATTGCTTTTCATTCCGGCACTTGATTCAAGCAGACTTGGTATTTGTGGATAGGGGAGGTGTTTACTTCCGTCATTACCGAAGTTTCTGATCGGGAATTCAGTTTATTTAAAGCTGGATCCTCGATTAAGACACCACGAGGATGACAGGTGTTAATTTACCTAACTACGCCAAACACTCCAATTCCCATCTCAGCAATGAAATGACCAACTAGCAATGGCAAACCTCGACCCGAGACAGGACGTCGAGGGCTGCCGTTGTTCAGGGATGATAAATCGGCAGGTTTCGTGGTTTGTGCTAGTTGGTTATTGAATGTTCTGCTGAGTTGGGGCTCCGTGGGGTTCCAAGGGGACGCCGGAGGCAGTGTCCCTTTGGGTGCTGTCGTCACCACGACACCAAGCAGAAGGTCAAACTCCAAGCATTTGCTGTTGAATATATTACAGTGAACGCAAGGACGTCGAGGGCTGCCGTTGTTCAGGGATGATAAATCGGCAGGGTTCGTGGCTTGCGCTAGTTGGTTATTGAATGTTCTGCTGAGTTGGGGCTCCGAGGGTTTCCAAAGGGAGGCCGGAGGCAGTCTCCCTTTGGGTGCTGTCGCCACCGCGACGCAAAGCCGAAAATCACACTGCAAGCGCATGTTGTTGTATTCCGAAACTAACCAATAACATGCTTGACGGTACGTTGCCCCTTGTATATATCAGGAGGTCAGATCTATTGATTTGACATAAACGAGGTTAGAGTCAGTTAATATATATTGTCGCGGTGGCGACGACACCCAAAGGGGGCTTAACGCCGAGCCCCCTTTGGAATCCCCCGACGCTGCGATCCAAACGTGATCTTGCATTCACTCAAGTGTTTTCGACGTAACAGCGTTGAACGGGCATCCATGCCCTACATCGCTTTGACTGGCATCCATGCCAGTAATACGTGATCACTTTCGTTCATTCCAGCGTTTGGAGACGCAGACTTAGAGTGTGTTGATCGAGTGGGGAAACTAAGTGCTTTTTAGTTTGTTATTATTAAAAAACCATTCTGTTAATACTTAACATATAACCGTACCAAATACTCCAATTCCCATCTCAGTGAATGAATCACCATTTTGTAAAGTGTCAGTCAAGCTGAGCCATGGATGGCGAAGACTGCCGCTTTTCATGGACGAATATCGGCAGGTATTGACTGTAAACTCAAAAGGGTTATTCATGTTTTCACTGAGTGGGCGCCGCAGGGGTTCCAAGGGGAGGCGCGGCGGTACGTCGCCCCTTGGGTGCTGTCGCCACCGCGACGCCAAACAGGAAATCAAACTCCAAAAGTTTGCTGTTGAATAAACTGCAGTGAACGCAAGTACGTCGCCCATTGGGTGTCGTCGCCACCGCGACACCAAGCAGAGAATCTGATCCCTAGTGTGAGTTGATAAAAATAAAATCACAACAATCATATTACTGTCATCTTTTAGTAAAAAAATTGTCACATAAATTATTTACATTAAAGTGAACCATTGATGAGAGAAATGATTATGCAAAACAACGACTGGCAAGATTTCGACTTTAAAGAATTTGAAGAAGAAAGTGAAAAAAATAAAAGTAAAAAGCAAAACAAGCGTAAATGGCGTGAAATAGAAAAGTTTAAAGACAGCCAAAGAGAGAGAAAAGTCATGGATGTTAATGATCATTATTACTCAATGTAACCGAATTTAAAGGGCGTTAGGAGGATATGCATTGGTTGAAAAAAAGTGTTTTTTACCCATTTTTTATAATTTACAGGAGCGTAATAATGAAAAACCTATTTAAGAGCATTCCCTTAGTTTTAGTTTTTTGTATGAGTGTTACCTCAGTCTTATCAATATTATCTGAACTTCCTTCAAGTGATCCCATTCCTTTTGCTAACTATGATCGAGATGGTAACGGCTTGATCAGTAGGCAAGAGTTTATTCAGGTGAAAAATGAGCGTATTGCAGCAATAGTAGCTCAAGGTCTTTCTATGAGTGATATTGGTAATTCACTGTCGTTTGTTGCAATAGATGAAGATCGAAACGGACAGTTGTCGGAGAACGAATTAGTCTCGGGTCAACAAACACAAATACAAAATCGCCGTGGTACTCGAGGCGGACCTTCTAATGTGGGACAGGCTCGTGGAAAGGGAGCTAATATGGGAAAATATAGCAATATGGCTAATTTCTCTGAATTTGACATGAATGGTGATGTTGTCATTTTAGCGGAAGAGTTTTATGAGGCTAAGGCAGAAAAAATAACTGAGCGTGTTTAGTAGGGCTACCCAATGCGAAATATTGTTAATCCTTCACCTTCGCCGACATATAGCCAAGCCAACTCAATATGCAGGATCCAGAAACGTCTTTAGGCACAGGTTCATAGTTCCAGACTGAACCTAAGTACCTACATCCATGCACGCAAGGCATTGATTGAAGAGAATGGTTACTCCCTTGTGAAATCAATAACGTCGCTTAAACTTTTCTAAACCAGCCCTGTGGGGATGTTTAAGCAAAACATGCCCATCGTTACATCTGTTTTTAAGGACGCTACATGGATGGTGTTATTAGAGAATGCAGGAGCACATTCTCCTGAATTACCATTAATAAAAAAATGCGCCTTGATAATGATTCGCTCAGGCGTCCTTAAACTCGCATCTTGAAGTGGTTTGGGTATAGATATAAATGGTGATGCAGATGTATCTTCAAAGGAGTTTGCTGAACATCAAATAAATCACCGACAAAAAATGATTAAAAATAAAGTTTGATTAAAGAGGGAGTAATACCAATTTCGAACAAAATTTAACCACGAAAGATCAACAGACCCAACTTTTTTAATAAATAATTACTTTATAATAAGGCTGAATATCCTAGTTGAATACTCAGCCTAAAAATTACTACTGGTTAAGATATCTTTTCAATAGCCGTTTCAAAGTCATCACACATCTGTGATAAAGATACATCGTTGTCTGCTAAGATATTCTTGCCATCAACTACCTTAATTTTTGCGTTAAGATCTGCCATGGGAGTTCCTGGTCTCTGTAGTAGGTGTTCCATTTTAATAATCTCTTGAGCCCAAGCTTCATCAACCGATAAATTACAGATATCAGCCAAATATTTTGCATTAAAACTTTCTCCTGTTAAAGATCTGATACTGTCATCATGGCTGATACTATTACCAGGATTCCAATAATGTTTGCTTAATAGTGGCCCTATTTTTGGATTGTCAGATAAATAACCAAACTTATCAATAAAGTAGGCGCGGGTTTGATATACCGCCATGTTGGCCAATAAATAACCTTGATATGAACAGGCTGATTCATCTGATAATAAATGAGGTATTGCTAATAGTGGCCGCGGGCTGCAAGCTAATCCCAATATTTTTTGCTCAGTTTTTCGGGCAAGTTGGGTGATTTTTTCAGCGATTAAGTCTTCATCGCTCATTTCATAGAGTGCCCGTTCAAAATAAGGAACTACCAAAATACTGCGCTCTCCATAGGCAAAGAACGGTTGTTTTGTTTCAATAAGGGCCTTAATTACTTTATTGGGAACGGCTTGACCGTCTTTGTCTTTAGCATATTTTTTCAGCCAATCGGCATCGCCTAATAAACTGTCACAGAACATCGATTGTGTTTCGGCATATGCCATTGAGCTAGGAGCAAACTCTTGAGAAAAACAAGGGGCGTTTTGAGTGACATTAGAAAAATGTGCAGCATGACCGCCTTCATGAAATAAGGTATTTATACCACTATAACCACTGCCTACCTGACTCGGTAGGGCGTTACTGGTAAAGTTAACTTTGGCAGGAACCCATTTCCCATTGTCGCTATATGATGGAATAGGACCGTGGCAAAAGCCATTTTGATACTTGCCTTTTCTATCAAGTAAATCAAGCGTTAGCTCAGCGCCAGCATAATCTATATTCAATCTACCAAAAGACTCTACCCAGGCTCTTAGCGATCGAGAAAATGGCATGTAGGGATCTAGGGCACGGGTTGCATCTCCAGCAAAACTAAAATAGAAATTATGCGCTTTTATGGCATCTGCTCCTTTGTCAGTTTCTAATTTTTTAATGCTTTTGATATTTGTTTCTCGTGTTTGCTTTTCAAAGTCATCTAATATGGTAAATAATTCAGTTGTGGTCATGTGCTCAGTTTTTACAACGGAATAATCAAAAAAATTTTCATAGCCTAAGGCTCTTGCAAACTGATTACGCAATTTAACTAAGGCAATAAAACCGTTATTGAGTACCCATTGTTCTAGATCAAGAAATGCTTGGTGTGAACTTGCTCTTACTTTTTCATTATCACTCGCTCTCAGGTTAGCTGCCAGAGCAGGTGAACTGGCTTCAATTTTAACGCCATTTTCATCAATGAAGGTCATTAAATGATTTTTCTTTTTCTCGAATAAGATAGCTTCTGCGTTTATTAATTCAGCTTTTAGTTTTTGCTCTACCTCAGACTCCAATGCATTTGACTCAAATAATGCTAGCCAACCTTTTAAACCATGTTGAACACCCAAACTCTCAGCTTGATTATTGCCTGACAATTCATTTAAATAAGTCTTTATTTCGCCTATACGAGATGCGTTTGAAATGAAATCAGTCCAACGTTTTTCTGAGGCGGTAAAATTATCAGTTTGGTCGCTAGTCGCCATATAAGTTGACCAGAAAAGATCTTCTTTTTCACGATGCACAGCTAAATATTCACTGTTTAATAAATCAAAATATTGTTTTGCAGTTTGCATTAATTATCCTTTTAAATCATTATACTGTGTTGAACAAAGCGTGGGCTGTTATTATTTTTATGCTATTTAGAATACAACAGAACACAGAGTAAATGCTTATAAAAATTGATTGTTTTTTATTGAAGTTTGTATTTAGTCAATTTTAATGTAGTCTTTTGAACCTCACGACGTTGATTATTTTGTTGCCTGCTAAGAACAAAAAATAAGAACAAATAAGTATATGGTGAATGTTTTGCTTCAAAATTTAAAATGGTTGAATGTGTTATTGCTTGCAGTCTCCGCGTCCCTAGTAGGCTGTAATGCTGCAATAGATATCGATAAAGCGTTAGAAGGTCATTTAAAAGGCCCAGCAAAGATATATCGTCATTCCCTTGCTGGTGCGCCGAGTAGTCTAGATCCTGTCAATGCCGCAACAGTCTATGCAAATAATATTGTGGTAAATATTTATGACACCTTATATCGATATAAATACCTTGCTCGTCCTTATGAAATAGTTCCTAACCTTGCTGTAGCCATGCCTGAAGTATCAGATGATGGCTTGATATATACCATTAAAATTAAAAAAGGTGTCTTTTATGCTGACGACCCCGCTTTCCCAAGTGGAAAAGGTCGAGAAGTTATCGCAGAAGATCTTATTTATTCCATTAAACGACATTTTGATGTTACTAATCGCTCTCAAGGATCTTGGCTTTGGGATGGTAAAATTGTAGGTATTAAAGAATGGAAAGATGTTGGCTCGCACTATAGTCAAACGATAGAGGGTCTAAAAGCATTAGATTCACACACTATTCAAATTACTTTATTAGCACCTTATCCGCAGCTAATACATACTTTTGCTCAGGGATTTTCAGCAATAGTGCCACATGAAGCGATTGACCATTACGGCCGTGAATTCTCGGTGCATCCGGTTGGTTCCGGTCCCTTTAAAATGCTTCGCTACGAATCATCAAATTATGCGTTGATGATTCGAAATATCAAATATCGACAAGAGCCGATCGATCTCGAATTTGAAGGTTATGATCCTAAGCTACATAAACAATATGGTATTGATAAAATTTCGGGTAAATCCCCGCCATTAGTTGATGCACTCAAGATAGATTTCATCAAAGAAACCGCTTCCCGATGGGCTTCATTTAACAAAGCTAATGAAATAAATTTTACCGGTGTACCGGTAGAGCAAGTGGATCAAATCCTTAGCCAGAAAAGACCTAAGATCATCTTAACGCCAGAAATGGATGAAAAATATCATATGTCTCATAACATTGAAGCCGGCTTTGTGCATACTGATTTTAATATGCGTGACCCTTTGATCGGATATAACGATGACCCTGTTAGAGACAAACGCAACAAATTACTTAGGTGTGCTATACGCTCAGCATTTAACTGGCAAGAAAGAAATGATGTATTCTATTCAGGTATAGGCATCATTTACCCAGGCATTATTCCACCTGTTGTTCCAGAATTTGACCCACAGCTTTCCAATAGTTCTACATTGCGTAATGTAGATGAGGCAAAGCGCCTGATGTTAGAAGGGGGTTGGACATCGGATAATGTGCCGACTCTGGTCTATGGAGGCGTAGCATCTGTGGGCACTAGGCAAATGTATGAACAATTTAGGGGATGGATGAAAGATATTGGTTTCCCAGAGGAAAAAGTTTCTTTTGATTCGTATGCCAGTTTTGGCGATTTTAATAAAAGTGTTAAGGAAGCGAAAATCATGATCATTGGCATGGGATGGGGACTTGATTATCCTGATGCTCAAAACACGCTACAATTATTCTATGGTCCTTATGGTTCCCCAGGCTCTAATAATTCCAATTATAATAACCTTGAATATAATCGATTATACGAACAGACATCTGTCATGCAACCCTCATCAGAACGCACAACACTCTATCGGGAAATGAATAATATGGTCATCGATGAATGTGTCAGTATGACGGGCATTTCTCGTGATCGAATATTGTTATGGCACAAAAATGTTGTTTCTTATGCGGATATACAAATAGTGGGAGGCTTCCATCTAAAGTTTGTTGATATGCTAGATGAGGAGGATAAATAATGGAAACATTACAATATACCTTGAGAAAACTTGTCACCGGAATCCCTTTGATATTAGGCGTAACACTTATTAGTTTTACATTGATGGTGCATTTTGGTCCCGATAAAACCTATGATCTACTTGGTAAAAATCCAACGCAAGAACAGATAACTGAAGTGCGTCATCAACTAGGTTACGATAAAAGCTTTGTTGTACGTTATACACAATATTTGAAAGAATTAGCCACAATGAACTTCGGTTATTCTGATTCATCAGGTGAAAAAGTATCGAGCATTTTAATTCGGACAATGCCTGTTTCTTTAGCATTAATTCTTCCGGGGTTTGTTTTGGGTAATCTTTTCGGGGTTATTTTAGCATTAATTGCCGCCTATCATCGAGGGCATTGGATCGACAAGATTATTATGGGTGTTTCTGTTATGGGCATGAGTGTCAGTTTCCTTATCGTGATTATAGCCTTTCAAGTTATATTCTCCTCTTCTCAAGGACTTGATCTATTCCCTGTTAGAGGTTGGGATGTGTATTCATTTACAGATTATATTCACTATGTAACGGTACCTACCTTAGCATCTATTTTCGTATCTCTGGGTTACAACACTCGGTTTTACCGGGCAGTAATTGTTGAGGAAATGGGTAGGGATCATGTACGCACAGCTAAAGCGTTTGGCGCTCACCCGATTGAGTTATTATTTAAGAGTGTTTTGAAAAATAGTTTGATTCCTATCATTACTCGAATTATGTTCTCTATTCCACTCGTTGTAATCTCAGGCAGCCTGCTTTTGGAAAGTTATTTTGGTATACCGGGTGTCGGTAAAGTCACTTATGACGCTATTCTTTCGGGCGATCAACCTATTCTTAAGGCAGTTGTTGGATTAACCGCAATCATGTTTGTTTTCACTTTGATTATCAATGATATCTTATACAAAGTTGTCGACCCGAGGATTTCTCTAAAATGAGTACAGTACTTGATACATCTACTGTTGAAAGGGTAGAAGATAAGGTAGGCGAATCGATGTGGTCAAAGGCGGCTTATAAATTTCGCCGTGACCGTACTGGCATGATGGGACTATCTGTTGTGGCTTTCTATATGTTAATAGCACTGGGCGTCGCATTGGGACTTTGGGGGACTGAATGGTCTGATAATAATGGTCAAAAATGGGAAGGCATATCGTCGCAATACTGGTTTGGTACTAATATACTTGGCCAAGATATTTTTGAGCGAGCAATATTTTCCACTAAAACAGCCTTTGAAGTCGGATTAGTCGTAGCCGTTATTTCAACCTTGATTGGCGCTATTTTGGGGGCATTATCTGGTTTTTTCAGTAACACCTGGATTGATGAAATTATTCTTTGGGTAATGGGAGTACTCGATTCTATTCCCTTTTATTTATTTGTAGCGGCCATAGCTTTTGCGTTAAGTGGATTTTCCTATTCAATGCATGTGGCAATGATTGCCACATTTTGGACAACCACTTCACGGCTTGTACGGGGTGAAGTGATTAAATTAAAAAATTTTGAATTTGTTGAAGCGGCTCGTGCCGTGGGGGTTCCTCAGCATATCATAATATTTAGGCATATTTTGCCAAACACCTTCCACATATTATTAGTGCAATCTACCATCGTTTTTGTCGGTGCTATTAAATCTGAAGTGATCTTAAGTTTCTTAGGATTGGGTGTGAAAGATGGTGTTTCATGGGGTTTGATGATCGCTGAATCAACACTTGAAGTACAGGCAGGAGAATTTGCTAACTTTTATGCAGCCTCAGCCTTACTCTTTATACTTGTCATGGCATTTAATATGTTTTCGGATGCCTTACAAGATGCATTAGATCCAAAGAAGGTAAGCGCATGAGCATTCACATGAGTAGTAAAAAACCCTTGTTAAGTGTTCGTGATTTGGTTGTTGAATTTAATACTGAACGCGGTCTCGTTCGCGCTATTGATGGCATCAGTTTTGATGTGATGCCTGGCGAAACTATGGGTCTTGTAGGTGAATCTGGCTGCGGAAAATCAGTAACGTCGTTGGCCATTTTAGGCTTGATTCCATCGCCTCCTGGCAGGATAACTGCGGGTAGTATTCAACTCAATGGTCGTGAACTGGTTGGGTTGCCTGAGTCTGAATATAGAAAAATCCGTGGCAGCGAAATATCAATGATATTTCAAGAGCCCATGACAGCATTAAATCCGGTATTTTCCATTGCAAGTCAGATGACAGATGTACTGTCACGACATCAAAAAATCCGTGGTAAACAAGCTAAAAATCGTGCCATTGAGATGTTAGAATTGGTAGGGATTCCATCACCGGATAAGCGTATTAATGAATACCCTCACCAATTGTCAGGCGGAATGCGACAACGTGTGATGATAGCAATGGCGCTTTCTTGTAATCCAAAGTTGTTATTAGCCGATGAGCCAACCACAGCACTGGATGTAACAATACAAGCTCAGGTAATGGAACAAATTGTAAAATTACAGCATGAATTAGGCACAGCAGTTGTATTGGTAACACACGATTTAGGTGTTGTTGCCGAATCTTGTCAAAGAGCTTTAGTAATGTATGCGGGACGCATTGTAGAGCAATCACCTATTATACCGCTGTTTAAAAACCCACAACATCCTTACTCAGCAGGACTGATGGCCTCAATTCCAAGAATTCGTGCAGATAAAATAGCAGAATTACCCACTATTCCAGGTACAGTGCCTGATTTGTTGCATTTGCCGAAGGGCTGTCGTTTTGCCGAACGCTGCCAATTTTCTGATGATCGTTGTCACCAAGAACAACCGAAGAACCAAACGAAAGACAATCGTGAAGTGGCCTGTTTTCATCCTTGTGGAGAGGCATCATGAGTGTGCTATTAGAAGTCAAAAACTTAAAAAAACATTTCCCTATTCATGGTGGATTATTTAATCGAGTGGTCAGCCAGTTAAAAGCTGTTGACGATGTCAGTTTTGTACTTGAAAAAGGCAAAACTATGGGGCTTGTAGGTGAATCTGGCTGTGGTAAATCAACACTGGGTCGAGCGGTACTTCGTTTACATGAACCTACAGGTGGAACGGTAATACTCGATGGTATAGATATTACCAAACTTGAACCAAAAGCGCTGGTAGATGCGCGTAGAGATATGCAAATTATTTTCCAAGATCCTTATGCATCGCTTAGTCCGCGAAGAACAATACAACAAACGCTGCTTGAGCCTCTGGAAACTCATCATATTGGCACCGCTGAATCTCGCCAACAAAAAATTGAAGAACTGCTTGAAATAGTCGGCTTAAGAAAACATGTATTGCATCGATACCCACATGAGTTCTCCGGTGGCCAACGTCAACGTATTGGTATAGCGAGAGCACTGACGCTTGAACCTAAATTCATTGTTGCTGATGAAGCCGTATCGGCTTTAGATGTTTCAGTACAATCACAAGTATTAAATCTGATCTCAAATCTACAAAAAAAGTTAGGAATATCGTTTCTCTTTATCTCACATGATCTAGCGGTAGTTCAGCATATCAGCGATGATGTAGGTGTAATGTATCTTGGCCGGTTAGTTGAAAAAGCAACCGCGACAAGCCTTTATAAAGAGCCAAGACATCCCTATACAAAAGCCTTATTATCAGCGATACCCACACCCGATCCAACCACCAAAAATCAACGACAAATTTTGAAAGGTGATGTACCTTCACCACTAAATCCACCCTCTGGTTGTACTTTCAGAACTCGTTGTCCTGAAGCAATGGATATATGTGCCAAAAAAGCCCCTTTACAAGTAGAAGTAGGTAGTAAAAATGATCCACATTGGGTAGCTTGTCACTTATTTGAACTGTCATAAGCTTTTCTGATATTTGGGAAACCAATGGTTTTATCTTAAATATGCAGGAGTATATAATTGATGGGGGTTTGATGGGAATTGAGCAGCGATAACAGCATTGATTATTATACAATTTGGCCTTGGTTAATAAAACGCGTCATTAAGCATTGTTAACAGGAATTATTCTTCATTATTAGCCGATTCGTCATCATTAAAAAAACTATCTGTGAAATGTTTTAATCCTTCTTGAACTAAGTCATAAGTGCTATCAATATCCGTGGCAATTTTTCCATCAAGCACTGATAAACTTTCAAGGATATCACGTGCATCCTTAAAGCCTGTTTCTATACCACCACTAATAATCGCCATAAATTTATCTAAAGACTCTTCGGGTGCTATATCTGTATTTTGTTGTTGAAAAGCCGGAAAAAATCCCGTTGCTAAGCTGACAATTCTTGTCGCTGTCGCTTCTGGTGATACATCAACTTGGTTGTCATAAGCGGTTTGTATTGGTTTACTTTCTTGTGTGGGATCAAGCGCTTCATTAATTGCAGCTAACGCTGTTTTATAGAGTAAAGCCATAGGCTCATTACCCATTTTCAAGCTAACGTCCATTTGTGAACGAACAATAGCGCTATTTTGTTCTTTTTTAGCTTGAGCCTGATCATAAACCGCATCGGTTTGTTTAGATTGTGGTGGATGTATTAATTGCGGTGTTTCATTTATATTAGTGATGGGCATAAAGCACCTCTTTTACTAAGCTTTAGCATAACAATAGCTAACTATGCTAAAAATTGAAATTAATGGGTTTAACAAATCTATACCCGTGACCATTCAAAGTGCAGGTTTCAGTGGGAGAAAAAAACGATTTAAACAAGGTGTTGATTGCGGAGAATGGTTGTTCCCTTGTCAAAATCAATAAGGCAGTGTAAATCGTTTTTAGCCCCATCGGAGAAGCACTTGAGCAATCCCATTTTATTGTTGCGCCAAAGAAATAGGGAATACCATGATTTAATTGACGCGCCTCAAACTGAAATTGCTCAAGTACTCTGAATCGAGCACTTTGAATGATTACGGGTATATGTAGTGTTATTAGTGTAATAATACAAAGTTTTGCTTAAAGAGGTTACCTATTATTTAATCTTTCAAATGATGAAAATCTATCTCTTCAATTTTACTACCAGCATTCGCATCTAAAAACATGTCGTTATCAAACTGCTGTTCAGATTTAGCAACAACAATGCTTACCATACTATCTCCGGTAACATTAACAGCGGTGCGAGTCATATCAAGCAATCTATCAACACCGATAATTAAGGCAATACCTTCAATAGGTAGTCCAACTTGATCTAACACCATTGCTAGCATAATTAATCCAACACCAGGAACGCCAGCAGTACCAATAGAGGCAAGTGTTGCTGTTAGCACAACAGTTATATAATCCGCTAAGGTTAAATCTTGACTGAAAACTTGGGCGATAAAGACCGTAGCGACGCCTTGCATAATTGCTGTGCCATCCATATTAATGGTGGCACCTAATGGTACCGTAAATGAGGCTATTGAATTTTTAACGCCCATTTTTTTTGTGGCTGTTTCTAATGTAACCGGAATAGTGGCATTTGAGCTTGCGGTTGAAAATGCAAAAATAGCAGCGTCACGCATTTTTTTCAAGAATATAACAGGGCTTAAGCCAGTCAGTAATTTTAATATTACTGGGTAAGTGACTAAGGCGTGAATAAATAAAACTGCCAGTACCACTAAAAAGTAAACAATTAAATTACCAAAGGTTTCAAGTGACACTGTAGTAAATAAGGAAGCGAGTAAAGCAAATACGCCATACGGGGCTATATTCATTAAAATAGCCACTAAGCGCATGATCACTTCACTTAAGTCTTCAAACAAACTAGCTACGCGTTCACCTGCTTTTCCTGATAAAGCAATCGCAATGCCAAAGAGTAAAGCAAAAACAATAATTTGCAGCATATTGCCTTGTGCAAACGCTTCAAAAGGATTGGTGGGGAACATTTGAATAATAACTTGCGCAAAAGATGGTGCTTCTCTGGAAGAGAAACTGGTGCTAGCAGTCATGCCTACTCCCTCACCGGGACCAACAATTATAGCGATAAATATTGCAAAAGTTATTGCTATTGCAGTCGTTATTAAATACAAGCCTATTGCTTTACCGCCAATACGGCCTAATTTAGTTGTATCTTGTAATGAGCAAACACCACAAACAAGAGAAACAAAGACTAAAGGCACAACAAGCATTCGTAAGCTTGCCATAAATATTTGGCCGATTATTTCAAGTACGCCATCAACTAAAAAGTTTTGTACTGACAATTCAAATAAAAATACATTAATGAGTAAATCACGACCATTAGGCATAAGCCATTGTAAAAATGTACCAAGGGCAATACCTGAAATCATGCCGATAATAATTCTGGTGGTCAAACTGCTTTTTTTTAGTGTCATATGTATATAACGGATATTGTTAATATGATTATATTGGTAAGGTTAGCAATAAACTGAACGATAAAAAACAGTTTTGCTTGTTTTGCGCTAAATATAAGAGTTTTTAGGTTAACTTCCTTGATGATTAAGCTTTTTTTTTTGAATTGAGCTATTAAGTTGTACTTTTTTGCTTTTTTTCAGTTAAGATGTTTTCTTACGCACATTATAATTAATCAAAAGACAATAGGAATGCCCTTATGGAGTTACTTCGACGCTTTAGTTTTACTCTGTTATTAATGATGTTAACCACATTAGTAGCATGTGGTGGCGGTGATGGAGGCCTTGAAGCTGATAGTGGGGGGGGGGATTTTGGTCGTGGCGGTACTATAGGTAATGGAGTGTCTATTTTACCTACCGATGTTACTTTGCCCGAGACAGAATCAGGTAAAGGGGTTATCTACGGTAAAGTATATAGTAGCGCTACGGGAACGGCTATTGAAGGTGCTGTTGTGTCGGCAGGTAGTCTAACAGCAACTAGTGATGTTGACGGTACTTATATGTTAGTTAATGTACCTTATAATGCTAGAGTTATTGTAAATACCAGTATGAATGGGTTTAGTGAACAATCTCAGGTTGTTAATTTGTCTGCTTTACAAAAGGCAGTAATTGTTGACCCTAGTTTGTTGGCTCAAGGTGTTAGTAAAATCTTTGATCCAAGCACAGATGAGGTGATCAGTTTCTTTACTGCTTCAGTTTCAATTGCTGCGGATAGTTTAGTTTATTTAGACGGCGGGGCGGAACATCCACCAGTAGGTATGGTAACGGCAAGTTTAACAAATGTTGATGCGTCATCAGACCCTTACATTATGTCGGGTGATTTCTCTACGACAGACAATTTTTTAGAAAGCTTTGGTGCTATTTCAGTTAGTTTTATTGATGAAAGCGGCAATGAGCTTAATTTAAAAACTGGCGCTACATCAGATATCACCATTCCTTTTGCTAGTTCAACTACTCCTTTAGAGACAGCAAGAGCATTATATTCATACTCTAGCTCAACTGGGCTTTGGATGGAGAAAGGTATAGCAAATGCTTACGAAAGTGATCAGTTACAGACCGCTTATCGAGCAACAGTGGATCATTTTTCAACGTGGAATGTTGGAGAAGAGTTCAGTGGTGCTACAGAAGCGATTGTTATAGGTTGTGCTTTTGATGAGCAAGGTGCACCTTTACATGGCGCTGTTGTAAGAGCACGAGGTAATGATTATATTGGTGCTAGTACCGCTATCGTTGATGAAAGTGGTAATTTTTCTATTAGAACAAAAGCAAGTTCTACCGTATTAATTAATATTTCAGATCAAGGTAAAATCAGTAATACTGTTGTGGTTGATACAGCTGACGGCAACACTATTTCTGAATGTTTAAGCGTGAAAGACTTCTCAATTTCTGTGACTTTAACTTGGGGAGAAAATCCTGCCGATTTAGATACGCATTTAGTGGGGCCTGATTATCATATTTATTACGTTGAGAAAGGATCTTTATCTGGATTCCCTTTCGCGGCATTAGATGTAGATGATACAACCAGTTATGGTCCAGAAGTATTAACTATGCTTAAACCAACCACCAATGGTGACTATGTTTATTCTGTCTATCACTTTGCGGGCACAAGCAATATTACAGAATCGCCTACCAAAGTAGAGCTTAATTTTAATGGTGATACTTTTGTTTTTTCTCCCCCTGAAGGGCAAGGTGTAAATAAAACTTGGAATGTGTTTAAGGTAGTTGTCGATAGCGATCTTAATGTAACAGATCTTAGGTCTCTACAAAGTTGGACTCTTAGCTCTCCAAGTCTTTAATGTCTTATGTTTAGTTAAATAAATCAGTTATTAGGGAATAGTCATTGCCATTTTTCTACAAACGGTTTTGGTTTTGTAGGTGACTGTACCTTCAGTGATTAAAGTATTACAGAAAGGGCTCTATTTTGAGCTTTTTTTTTGTTTTTTATTAAATTAATGTCTGTAATTTATTTACTCATTTCCTCTAGCAAAAACGCAGAAATATCACAGGCAACTTTCAACGTTTTAATACGGCTAATTTCACCTTGACCAGAGCTATCAGTAAAGGGTGCTATTTCCATCATATCAGCACCTGTTATTGGGTATTTCGCTGCAATAGCTCGCAATATTTGCATTGCGTCATCTGGCATTAACCCATCAGGCTCAGGTGTACCTGTTGAACTAGCAAAGCTTTCATCAATGGCATCAATATCAAAGCTGACATATAACTCATCAATGTTTTGACGTGCCAATTGCGCTAAAATATTTTCAATCACCTTTTCAATACCTAACTCTTTAATTTCTTTAGCCCAGTGTTGTTTTACACCAAAGGTACTTTCCCAATGTTGCTTAGATTTTCCTGTTGATCGAATACCTATTTGAATTAAGTGCTCGGGTGCGGGCAAATCATCTAAAATGTGTGTACACCAAGAGCCAAAACATAAATCGATCCCTAATCGTTCAATAAGTAAATCGGTATGAGCATCAAAATGAATGATAGCGGTACGCTTACCTTGTTTCGTTTTTGCTTGTAAATAAGCTTTAGTGAGTGGGTAGCTAACACTGTGATCGCCACCTAATCCAAAAATACCTTTATCAGGAAATTGTGCATAAAAATCATGCAAAACATCTTCGGTAATACTTAATGGACTAACGCAGTAGTTACTTTTATCATCTTGGTAAAGTGCTTTTCGACAATTTGCTATGGTTGCATCATTTAAATACTTGTCTGAAAGTAAATGAGGAATTACCCGAATATCACCTAAGTCAAAAACGTTTAATTTGGGATGTTGTTCTAGCAAGGTGGTGCGAATAAATAATGGCCCCCAATTAGCTCCACGTAAAATTCCGCCACCACAATCTGATGCTATACCTAAAATAACGGCACGAGAGGCCTCTGGCAGCTTATCTAAAGAGTTTTTCCATAAAGTATCAATATTGGTAGTCTGACCAAAAATTGTTTGATGTAACTGCTCTTTACGCTCTTTGGCGGTATTAACGGTAAAAACACCATTGCCGGGCGGACATAAGCATTGTGTTAACTTTTCTTTTAATTGTGCTGTTAATTGCGACATTTTGACTCTCTGTAAACGGTTTAAATAATGGTAATTAATATCATCAATTTTAATGTTTTTAGAATTTAGCTCTTATTTTTTTTGACAAAGTCGATTATGATTGCGCAGAAAATAGTGTTTTATTTTTAGGTAATCACTATGGGTAAGCATTATAGCTAAAAGCATTAACTTGTTATATATCTCAAATTGATTCAAAAATAAATGCTTGTCAATTTGCATATTTATAGATATATCTATAAATAGGTATGCAATTGTATTTTTTAAGTGAAACAATTTTTAACGTTATTTGAGTGAGATTAAAGCGTATGCTCGCACTTTGTTAGTCAAATATTGAATGAATAAAAAAACAAAAATAAATTTATCTTCTCAACTAGATAAACCGTCGAATTAGCAGGATTATAAATTTTTATGGCAAAATCACTAGTTATTGTCGAGTCGCCAGCCAAAGCGAAAACAATTAACAAATATTTAGGTAAAGACTTTATTGTAAAGTCTAGCGTTGGTCATGTTCGTGATTTACCCCATAGCAGCACCGGTAAAAAGGTCGCAACTAAATCACCAACTGAAGTGCGAAAAATGGCACCTGAAGCAAAGGCTAAATATAAAGCGAAGCGCGATAAGCAAACACTTGTTAATCGTATGGGAATAGATCCAGATAAAAACTGGGCAGCTAATTATCAAATTCTTCCCGGTAAAGAGAAAGTTGTTACTGAACTTCAGAAGCTTGCAGAAAAAGCTGACATTATCTATCTCGCAACCGATTTGGATCGCGAGGGAGAAGCGATTGCTTGGCATTTAAAAGAAATTATTGGTGGCGATGATGATAAATTTCGTCGCGTAGTTTTTAATGAAATAACCGAAAGCTCAATTCAACAGGCTTTTGCTACACCAGGTGAATTAAGCATGCCTGGCGTTAATGCTCAACAAGCACGTCGTTTTCTCGATAGAGTGGTTGGCTTTATGGTTAGCCCTCTTTTATGGAAAAAAGTGGCCCGTGGTTTGTCTGCAGGACGCGTACAATCAGTTGCAGTTAAGCTAGTCGTTGAAAAAGAGCGTGAAATAAAAGCGTTTGATCCAAAAGAGTTTTGGGAGGTAAGCGCAGACACTCATGCAACGTCTCCAGAAAGCAAAGGCGCAGCATTAGCACTAGATGTTACTCATAACAATGGTAAAACGTTTAAACCGACTAATAAAGCCGATACGGATAAAGCATTAGCGGTGTTAACTTCAGCAGATTATGCTGTGAGCAAACGTGAAGATAGACCGTCAAAAAGTACACCGTCTGCACCTTTCATTACCTCTACATTACAACAAGCGGCAAGCACTAAATTAGGCTATGGCGTTAAACGTACTATGGGCTTAGCTCAACGTTTATACGAAGCGGGTCACATTACGTATATGCGTACTGATTCAACTAATTTAAGTAAAGATGCCGTTGAAATGTGTCGCGATTATATCGCTAAAAGCTTTGGTGAAAACTACTTGCCTGAAAAGGCAAAAGCCTATGGCTCAAAAGCGGGCGCTCAAGAGGCACATGAAGCTATTCGTCCATCAAATGTAAAAGTAGAATCTGCCTTTATGGAAGGCATAGATGCTGATGCTAAAAAACTTTATGATTTAATTTGGCGTCAATTTGTTGCTTGTCAAATGACCGCAGCGCGTTACACCGTTAGTACTTTAACAATTAGCGCAGCCGAGTTTGATTTAAAAGCGAAAGGTCGCGTGATGCAGTTTGATGGTTGGACTAAAGTGCATCCGCAATTATCAAAAGGTGATGATAAACACTTACCTGATTTAGCCGTTGGTGAAGTATTAGTTTTAGATAACTTAGACGCAACTCAGCATTTTACCAAACCACCAGCACGTTTTGGTGAAGCGTCTTTAGTGAAAGAATTAGAAAAACGCTCTATAGGTCGCCCATCTACTTATGCGTCAATCATTTCTACTATTCAAGATAGAGGCTATGCCCGTTTAGATAAAAAACGTTTCTATGCTGAGAAAATGGGTGAAATAGTCACTGATAGTTTATCAATGAGTTTTGAAAAACTGATGAGTTATGACTTTACTGCAAATATGGAGCAAGAGCTTGATGCCATTGCAGGAGGTAGCTTAGATTGGAAAGCAGTATTAGATGATTTCTATAAAAATTTCAGTAAAAAATTAGCACTGGCGAATAAAGACGTTGATGATGGTGGCATGCGTAACAATGCACCAGTCTTAACGGATATAGACTGCCCAACGTGTAAGCGAAAAATGGGTATTAGAACTGCTTCAACAGGAGTCTTTCTAGGATGTTCAGGCTATGCATTGCCGCCAAAAGAGCGTTGTACTACTACCATGAACTTAACCGCGGGTGAAGAAGCCGTCAGTGTATTAGCTGAAGATCAAGAGACTGAAGCATTACGTGCTATGCACCGTTGTAAAAAATGTAATACTGCGATGGACAGCTATTTAATTGATGAAACCCGCAAGCTACATGTTTGTGGTAATAACCCTGTTTGTGATGGTATTGAAGTAGAGCAGGGTACGTTTAAAATTAAGGGTTATGATGGTCCCGTTTTAGAATGTGATCGCTGTGAAGCTGATATGGAGTTAAAATCAGGTCGTTTTGGTAAGTATTTTGATTGTACCAACAGTGAATGTAAAAATACTCGTAAGCTACTTGCTAGTGGTGAAGCTGCTCCGCCTAAAGAGGATCCGGTGCAATTACCTGAGCTTGAATGTGAAAAATCTGATGCGCACTTTGTGTTACGAGATGGCGCCGCGGGTATATTTTTAGCTGCGAACACTTTCCCGCGTTCACGTGAAACTAGAGCACCAAAAGTTGCTGAGCTACAACGCTTTAGAGATAGAATATCGAGTAAATTTTATTATTTAGCTGATGCGCCCTCAGAAGATAATGAAGGCAATTTATCGGTAGTACGTTACAGTCGTAAAACGAAAGAACAGTACGTAATGACCGAAATTCCAACAGAGGGCGGGAAGCCAAAAGCAACTGGCTGGACAGCAAAATACATTGATAATAAGTGGGTAGAGGACATCCCTAAACCTAAGAAAAAACCGGCGAAAAAGAAAGCTACGACTAAAAAAACGGCTACAAAAAAAGTAACAGAGAAAACAAAGTAATATTGTAACCACTTCCCCTACCCTAGGTGAATAAATACTTTATACCTTATTTTAACCCAGTTCAGTAACTCACACTGAACTGGGTATTTTTCACCTTCTAGTAAATCTATTTAACCTTTTTTTTAAAAAAACTGTTATGGTTATTCTCTTATAATTTAGCAACTGAATTAATGAGTGCAATTGCTATGAATAATAGTCAAAAAGTAAGAGTTTCTTGGGAGAATAACTATGTCAGACAATGTATCAGTGGAAAGTAATCTTGATATCAGGGCCGCTTACTTGAGTGCTGAAGAATTAAAACTTGCTGCATCTTTACTGTTTCAGTCATATCATGATGATCCTGTTTTTTTAGAAATTTTTAATAGCGAAAAAGAAGGTTATGAGCAAAGAATAAGAGCATCAATTAGAGAAGAGTTAAGTGCGTTTTGGCAAGCTAAACAGCCTATGGTTGGCTTATTTCTTGGAGACTCTATGGTTGGGGTTGCGTGTTTAAATAGTCCTGATGATAGTGTTGGCACTGATAGGTTTTGGCATTGGCGTCTTAAAATGTTACTTACCGCTGGATATTTCAGTACTAAGCAGATGATAGAAAAAGAGCAAAAAGTGATGGCAGCCGTACCCTTAAAAAAATTCCATATGTTGTCTTTTATTGCTATTCATCCTTTACATCAAAACCATGGTTTTGGTCAACATTTAATGGCAGCAGTTGACACGGTATTAAAAGAACATGGCGATAGTGAAGGTGTTGCTGTTTATGCTACCTCAGGAAAGTTTAAAGCTTTTTTTGAAGATGCTAACTACGAGTTTATTCAAGATGTATGTGTTGGTAAGGTATCAGGTGCCTTGATGGTGCATTATCGTGATAAATAACGTATGAAACACTTTTAGGCTTAAATTATCATTGACTAGGCCAACTCTTTTATTAGCCTATGCAATTTACTCAGAAGATTATTGATAATGACTACGCTCCATTTTATTTTTTATTTATAAAAACACCCTTTCTAATTTAATAAATTCAATAACAATGTGTAACGTAATATAGACTGTTACACGGGAATCATTGTCTTTTAAGTTACTATTTATGTAGGTTTATTCGCTTACGATAGGTTCCAGTACAGTATCAAGATTGTTAGAAATAAAAGGTAAATTCCCACCCGAATGGGAATCGTCATTCGATATGAAATTCTATACACGCTACAAATATATAAGTGTGTTCAGGTGCTTGTCTGTGTCTTATGCTGCTTGACCAGAATCATAGGGTTTGGTCGATTACTTTAAGCGGTAACTAGCGCGTTACTTTCGAATTTGTCGATGGAGATGCTATATTCTTTAAATAATACAACTATTAAGTAATTTGTTACCTTACAAAGAGTTCAAGCGGGTAAAAACTGTTGGTTGTTTTCACTCTGTCCGATATTATAATCAACAGTTTATTTCAGCTTGACGGGGCGTTAGCCGTTTAAAAAGGTTTTGTGATGCATTTATATTTTGGTTATCTTTTAGTACAAGTTTGCCTTTTGGCGGTTAAAATATTTCAATTTAACATGTCTATTTCAGCACTGTTTTTTTCCGTTGTTGTTGTTCTTTTTTGGTCATTTATTCCAGTTGTTGGGTACTTGTTAGCTAAATTATTTAAAGCGAATGGTAAGGTAGGTAAATATATTTTATTTACCTTTGGTTTTGTTATAGCGCTAA
This sequence comes from Candidatus Colwellia aromaticivorans, assembly GCF_003333305.1. Taxonomy (GTDB): domain Bacteria; phylum Pseudomonadota; class Gammaproteobacteria; order Enterobacterales; family Alteromonadaceae; genus Colwellia; species Colwellia aromaticivorans. The sequence goes on from NZ_QOLD01000066.1 coordinate 63,380, forward strand.
TTGAAAAGAGCTTGTTTTATTTCGAATTTTTAACTAAAGAACAGGTCACTATTGGAACATTTGTAGCGTTCATTTTATTTTTTATTGCTGCTTTTATATCTATGAATAAAACTGCTAACAAACAAATTAATCAGAACTAAATACAGTGGGCTATTTTCGCTTTCGTATCAAAGCGACTGAATGAGTCTCTATTATTTGTGGTCAATCTAACTATTATTGAGTGGCATTGCGACACATGTGAAACTTTTGGAACGATTTTGAATTGGCAAGGAAGCATGTGGGACAAGTAAGGCGCACACTTCATTAGTTCACCCTTCAACGCTAACAAGTGTAGTGACACAACAAAATTGGGCAATGATGTAGATTAAAACAGAACTCGCAATATCTGTCTTCGTATCACTGTTACCAAAAACCGGCTTCTTATTAGCGAAAACATTAGCACTCTAAAGAGAAAAAACCTAATGGCTTATTTAAACTAATCATAAAAAGGGCATATTAAACCTTGTTAGTTAATTATTTTGACTATAATTTTATTGTAACTATTCACCTATGTCACTCCCGAGGTCTTTAAATCGGGAGTCTAGAATTTTAAACACTGAGATTCCAGCTTCAGCTTTGTAGTTCCAGACCAAAGCTAGACCCTACGTCCTGTAGGCAAAGACACAACTGGAATGACGGGAATACTAGGTATGGTGAATAGATACATTTTATTAAGATATATATAGTAATTATTATTCTCGGAAATTGGTTGTACTCTTATCTTGGTCGCTCTTAAGCTTTATTGTCACATCATAAGCTTAGTGGTATTCGCATAAGCCTTATAAGTTTAATGCTCTGGGTTAATATCCCTAACATAAAACATAAAACATAAAACATAAAGAGGCAGTTATGCGTGGTTTATTCCAATTATGGTTAATAGTTACTGTCACATTTTTACTTTTCAGTTGCTCTCAAGAAAGTAAACCCGATAAAGTTAAATCACAAGCACCGGAACCCGTAATTGAAGCCCCTGAAATTATAGAGGGGCCTGAAAAATTGATGAAGCCAGTGCCAGTAAAAGGCGTAATGCGCAAAGTCAGATGGAAGGTAAATGTGGCGAGGGAAAGTTAAAGGCACCACAAAGTAAGAGTAGTTTTAGAAAGAATAACAATGAATTTGCTAGCGAAGAGGAAGAAATAAGACATATCCAAGAAATAATACTCAATGGTGGCAATATTGATTTGCCTGCCACAGCCGCAGGCCCAACAGTTCCAACAATACTTTCTGCACCAGAAACCGAGCAACTAACACCAGAAGAGCAAACCATTAAGTCATTAGTTAAAGGCAATATTGCTTTTAATGTGCCACCTGAAATTAGTATTGATGAAGTAGCCCATATTCAGCTGCTTTTAGATTTAGAAAAAAGTCAATCGCAATTAAAGCAGCAAATTACCGTGCAAGGGGAACAACACAGCGCACAAATTGCAGTGTATAAACGCATGTTCGCTCACCTTACGGGCACCGACTTTATAATTAGCAATGTTACTCCTGAGTTGCAGTTACTCACTCGCGGCAGTACAACAAAATGGCAATGGGAAGCAAAACCTTCAACCGAAGGCGTGCACGCCTTACATTTAGCTGTTTCAATTGCTATTCAAGTTGACGGAGAAACAACTTATAAGTTAATTGAGTCATTCGATAGAGTGATTAAAGTGAAGGTTTCCGGTATTAGTAAGATGTCGTCATTTTTTGAGAATAACTGGCAATGGCTGTGGGCTACTTTTTTAGTGCCCATCGCCGCATGGTTTTGGAAAAAGCGTCAGGTAGCAGGTTAATTGACTCATAACCTAAGCTGTTTAAGATGGATTCATTTACAGAAAATTATAATTACAACTAGGTTGTGAATTAGCACAAGCTTATGGTATTGCCAGGCCAATGCTTGCTTGTGATATTCCAGCGTGGATTAACCTTAGGGTTTTATTGCCGTTGTTTGAGGGCATGACCGACTTCATCTGGCTTACAAATTAATGACGGTTTCTGTACCGAAGCCAAAAAAAACAGGCTATTAGCCTGTTTTTAAAGTTTATCACTGAGCATTTCATCGCAGATTATTATACCAGTTCCTTAAATCTGTTTCTGCTGTCAGTAGCTACACTGCTTGACCGCTCTGGACTGTTACTTGCTTAGTGAACCTCAGTTGGTCCATGACGGTTGAGGATATCCAATATTTCCTGTTCTGCAGTCTCTGGCATCATTACTTTGACCTGTAAAGTTTTATCATCGATGAAAAAATTTTCCCTTGGGATATCCTTATTCACCAGTTCATCAGCCACATTTTCAATGGCAATTTTATCTGTATATGTTGCTGTAGTAGTCTTATACATGACAGTTTTCTCCTGTTTGGCCAATATTTTCTATAAGCTAAAATCGATCTCGTGAGACGTGAAAACTGTTTATATATGCGTCTTATACAAGACCCTCAAAAAGAATTACTTTTGATATAGACACCAACTCATACATCCTGAGTGGAAATATCATAACCCTTTCTCACTTATATTTTAGACCAGAGCACTAAATACTGCCAGTTTGTAGAACATTTCCTGCCAAAATCTACCAATAAGTGAATTCTGTAATGCTCAACTAAATCAGTATACAATTTAGTACACAAAAAACTATTCCCGTGTATCAATACCCGTGTATCAATAAAAGTTCCGCTCTTTGTTTACTTGACTTCTTCACCAGCAGCTTGTTTGTCAGCATGGTAAGAAGAACGCACCAATGGCCCACAGGCTGCATGTTCAAAGCCCATTTTTACCGCTTCTTCTTGAAACATATCAAATTCATCAGGATGAACATAACGTTCTACGGGTAGATGATCTTTACTCGGTTGTAAGTACTGCCCAATAGTAAGCATTGTTACACCATGGCTACGTAAATCACGCATTACCTGTAGTATTTCTTCGTTAGTTTCACCTAAGCCAACCATGATGCCTGACTTAGTGGTAACTGTTGGATTTGCCTCACCAAATTTTTTCAACAAATCTAAAGACCATTGATAGTTAGCACCCGGACGTGCTTTAGTATATAAGCGCGGTGAAGTTTCTAAATTATGGTTAAATACATGTGGCGGATGCTGATTTAATATTTCTAGCGCTCTGTCCATACGACCGCGAAAATCAGGTACTAAAATTTCTACTTTAGTACCGGGTGCCTGCTCATTAATTTCTCTAACACAATCAGCAAATTGTTGTGCACCGCCATCGCGTAAATCATCACGGTCAACCGAGGTGATTACTACATAGCTTAATGGCATACCTTTAAGACTTAATGCGAGTTTTTTGGGTTCATCTTTATCTACTGCTAATGGACGGCCATGACCTACATCACAAAATGGGCAACGGCGAGTACAAATGTCACCTAAAATCATAAAGGTGGCTGTGCCGTGATCAAAACATTCAGATAAGTTAGGGCAAGACGCTTCCTCACACACAGAGTGTAAACCATGTTCACGTAAGTTAGCCTTGATTTTATCGACACGTTCACTGCTTCGAGGCAGCTTTATGCGTAACCAACTGGGCTTGCGTAACATGCTTTCACGAGTAGAGGTAACAACTTTAATTGGAATATGAGCCAATTTATCGGCGTCACGTAATTTGGTGCCTGGGGCAACTCTGGTTGATCTTTTCGTTGTATTAGCAGCAGTATTCGCTGCGGCATTTTTTATGGTAACGTCATTATTTGGCATTTGTTTGCTCTTGCTTAAGTGCTGTTATATCGCTTTGAGGTAATCCTGTTTGATATTCAACGTTTGTGGAATCAAACAAGTTAATTAAATGTTTTACTAAGGCATTGCCTGCGCTTTCTATATCTTGTGGTCCTTGCAAATCGCATGTTTGTACCATTTCAAGGCCTGCATAACCGCATGGATTAATCCGTAAAAAAGGCGATAAATCCATATTAACATTGAGGGCTAAACCATGAAAAGAGCAGCCTTTTCTTACCCGTAAGCCGAGTGACGCTACTTTTTTTCCATCAACATAAACACCTGGCGCATCAGGTTTTGGATACGCGTTAATGTCATAGTCCTTGAGTGCGGCAACAATGCCATTTTCGATCAAGGTTACTAATTGTCTAATGCCTATTTTTCGTCGGCGTAAGTTAATCATAAAATAGACCACTTGTTGTCCGGGGCCGTGATAAGTTACTTGGCCGCCTCTATCAACTTTGACTACTTCAATATCGCCAGGCATTAATAAATGCTCTTCTTTGCCTGCTTGTCCTTGGGTAAAAACTGGCGGGTGTTCAACTAACCACAGTTCATCACAGGTTTTATCATCGCGATTATCAGTGAAGTTTTGCATAGCATGCCAAACCTCACTATAGTTCATGTTCGACAGTTGCCGAATAATCAATGCGCTTTTCACGATAAAACCTTATTTAATTTTGTTTTGTTAAGTACACCTGAATTTTACGCTGAAACAATTATAGGACGTAGCGAACTTCTTCAATGGCATTTAGTGTTTCATAAATTTTTTCAATGTGCTCTTTGCTGGTGACGGTTACCGCTACTGACACCGCAACATAATTACCTTTAGAGCTAGGCCGTAATTTGGGTATGTAATCGCCAGGCGTATGCTTTTGTATTTCAGCAATAATTAAATCGGGTAATTCATCGCAGGCGACACCCATAACTTTAAAGTTCAATACGGTGGGAAAGTCTAATAATTCATCGAAATGGGTTTTCATGTTTTTCTCTACAAATACATAAGATAGCGAAAATAAAGCGCTAGGATAATAATCATCCTATTTTATCATTAATAGTTGTTAAAAAAAATACTCACCTAGCTATTTTCAATTCGAAAACCAATTTTAAGGGTAACTTGGTAATGTGCAACCTTGTTGTTTATTATATGCCCACGAGTTTCTGTCACTTCAAACCAATCTAAATTATTAACGCTATTGGCTATTTCTGTTATCGCATTTTGAATTGCTTCTTCAATACTGTTTGGTGAAGTGCCAACCATTTCTAGTTTTTTGTAAGTATGATGATGAGACATAACATGTCCTTTAATATTTAATAGGGATAAGTTAAAGATAGTAGATATAAGTTTTTTAGCGAGTAAATAAAAAGAGCTACTAAAATGTAGCTCTTTAAATATGTTATCTATTTGAAAATTATACTTTGCCCATCACCAATGCACATGGTGCACAAGTTGTGGGTCTGTCAGTACCCATTCATAACGATGTAAAGAATGACATTATGGCACTTATTTAAAATAACTGGTTGTAAATGAAAAGTTATGATTAAATGACTGGTATTATTTACAGTGTTTTGGTTTGCTTATATGGTGTTCTCTTTACAACAACCTGAATTATTAGTTATTTTTCTCATATGTTCATTGTTAGTTTTATTATTAGTGTTGTTATTTGTTGTGAAGCAAAGTACTCAAATAACTAAACTACAATCAACGATTGAGCTTTTTTCAAGTACACAAAATAATGTGTTAGCACAATGCTTTGATAAGCAGCAATTACAACTCTCTAGCGTTTTTGAGCAGAAAATGGCTGATTTACGCATTAAGTTATTAAGAGAGTTGAATAGCCAAAAAGAACAACTTAACCAAACTCTCAGTCATAACCAAAATCAAACGCTTGATCAGTTAATAAGTCACCTAAATAAAACAACGCAAGCAAATAGAGAAGAGCTGAGTAAGTCGTTAATACAAAGTAGTGAGCAAATGACTAAACGTATTGATGTGCTTACCCAAGCGACAGATAAACGCTTGCAAGAAATTAGCGGTCAGGTAGAAAAACGTTTAGCAGAAGGTTTTGAAAAAACCACTAAGACCTTTAGCGATATTTTACAGCGATTAGCATTAATTGATGATGCACAAAAAAAGATCACCGAATTATCAACCAATGTTGTGAGCTTACAAGAAGTATTAAATGATAAACGTTCTCGTGGCGCATTTGGTGAAGTACAATTAAACTCCTTGATTCGTAATGTTTTACCAGAGCAAAGTTTTAAACTACAACATACGTTATCAAATGGCAAAATTGCTGATTGCATATTATTTTTGCCACAACCAACGGGTAACGTAGTAGTAGATGCAAAATTCCCACTAGAAAACTACCGTAAAATGATGGACTTTGAACAAGCAGACTCTGATAGAAAAGCCGCACAACGCCAGTTTAAAATTGATATTAAAAAACATATTACTGATATTAGTGATAAATATTTAATTGATAATGAAACGGCTGATGGTGCGATTATGTTTATTCCTGCAGAAGCTATTTTTGCTGAGATCCATGGTCATCAAAGTGATTTAGTCGATTTTGCCAATAAAAAACGGGTTTGGCTAGCTTCACCTACCACATTAATGGCTATTTTAACTACCGCACGCTCGGTGTTAAAAGATGAAGCGACTCGAAAACAAATACATATTATTCAAGCACATTTATCTGATTTAGCACAAGATTTTAATCGATTCAAAAGTCGTTTTTCTAGCCTAGCTAAACACATAGATCAAGCAGCAGTTGACGTGAAGCAAATTCATACTTCGGCGGATAAAATATCGAGTCGTTTTGAAAAAATTGAACAAGTTGAACTGCAAGAGCAAGAGCCAGTTGATAATGCTATTTCTACTGTGAGTTAATGACTATCTAACATGACATTGGAAAACGAGGAAGTTTGGTATACATAGTTTGCTTATTTATTGACTTTAAAATGCAACATTAATGAAAACAATTATAAGAAGAATAGGGCAGAAATAGCGTAAATAAAACCCAAAGGCCTTTAATTTACGATTGTTTTGTAATTGCGCTAAATCGGTAAGCTGATTGCCTCGTTGCCAAACCCAACCCACTACAATGAAATAAAACAGTGACATTAAGGGTTGTAAAATGGTGGTAAGTAGCTGAATGACTAAACCAAATAATACATCAAAAAATGCGACTAAAGTCATGCTAGCTACGAATACAGCGGCAGATACTAACCAAGTCGCGCGTTTTCGATTTATATTTTTATCCTCAACTAAATAAGACACCGGGACTTCGGTTGATGAAATAGTAGAGGTTAGTGCTGCAATAGATAATAAAGTAAAAAAACTAAAAGAGACGATTAAACCCACTGAGCCCATAGAAGCAAATAATGAGGGTAAAATTTGAAAAATCAGCTGTCCTTCCCCAATTAAATTACCATCACGAAAAACCTCTTGTCCTGCATGTTGAGCGACAAATAAAGCCGGTATGATCAGTAATCCAGCCAAGAAAGCAATAAAAGTATCAAGGGCGGCAATAGACAATACAAGTTTGCCAATGTCTTGTCCTTTTTTCATATATGAGCCGTATACCATCATGCCGCCAACGCCAATAGAAAGAGAAAAAAAGGCTTGCCCCATGGCTGAAATAATTAATTTTGGCTCTAATACTTGGTTAAAATCAGGAATTAAATAAAGGGCAACACCTTCTTGTGCGCCATCTTGTTGCAAAATATAAATAACTAAGCCAATTAGCATTATTAATAAAATAGGCATTAATCGTCCAGACCAACGTTCTATGCCCGCATGAACACCTCGATGAATAATAAAAGCGCCTAATAACAGAAAAATAGGGGTAAAAATAATATTACGTAAAGTGCTCGACGTTGACAGCCAATTGGCCAAGTCAATAAAGCCAAATAGTTCAGATAAGGCACTTAACGCATGCGCTAACATCCAGCCAGCAACAATAGTGTAAAAACTAAGCATCATCATAGCGCCAACTAAACCTATAATGCCGGCGTTACGCCCGGTATTTTTAAAACGTTCACCACAAGCTTGTATTAGCGCACTTACCGGATTTTTTTGCGCTTGATTGCCAATATAAACCTCAGCATACAATGCAGGGACTGCCAGCAATACCGTTACGATAAGGTAGACAAATAAAAAGGCGCCACCACCATTGTTAGCTGCTTGAGTTGGGAATCCCCAAATATTTCCTAATCCAATAGCAGAGCCTGCCGCAGCTAAAATAAAACCAATACGGGAATGGAATGAGTCACGAGAATTAGTGGGTGATGACATAGCGTTTATAATTATTAGGGATAAATTTTATAGGTTGTGAGCTTACCGAGTAAAGTTGTCTGAGTAAAGGTGGGAAGGCGAGGTATTAATTATTCGTTTTTGTTACATATTAATGGTGATTTAATTACCGTAATTTATGTTATTATCGTGCAAATTTTTTCTGTACTTTTCAAAGAGTTTATTATGCTGCAATTTCAAATCATTCCCGTTACACCTTTTCAACAAAATTGTACTTTATTTTGGTGCGATGAAACGATGCAGGCAGCGGTAGTTGATCCCGGTGGCGATATCGAGAGAGTGATTGCAGCTATTGATAAACATCAACTAACCTTAGCTAAAGTACTTCTTACTCATGCGCATATTGATCACGCTGGCGCAACAGATGCTTTGTCAAAGCATTACAGTGTAGAAATTGAAGGTCCTCATAAAGAAGACCAATTCTGGATAGATAGGATTGAAGATCAAAAGCAGCGTTTTGGTTTTGCTCATGCGGAATCATTTTCACCAGACCGATTTTTGAATCAAGGTGATACGGTTAGTTTTGGCAATATCACTTTAGAAGTCTATTTCTGTCCAGGACATACACCAGGTCATGTGGTTTTTTTCCATCGTGAATCAAAATTAGCACAAGTAGGGGATGTTTTATTCCAAGGTTCGATTGGCAGAACTGACTTTCCTCGTGGTGACCATGCAACATTAATAAACTCTATTCGCAATAATCTTTTTCCTCTTGGAGATGATGTTCGTTTCATTCCTGGTCATGGTCCTATGGGTACGTTTGGTCAAGAGCGACGCAATAATCCGTTTGTTAGTGATTCAGCTGTTGGTGCAAATAGATAATATGGCTAGTTTTGTTTTTCGTGCGCAGAGACGCCTTAAAAAAATTGATTCAAGTAAAATTTTTCAAGGCATTATTATTGCCGTTATTTTATTATCTGCGTTATTGATTGGTGCTAAAACGCATAATTTATCAGCGAATATTGTCGCTGTTTTAGCGTTATTAGACTTAGCAATTACCATTTTTTTTGTGATAGAAATTGTTATTCGCTATTTAGCTTTTCCCAAGAAAAAGAAATTTTTCCATAGTGGTTGGAACATTTTTGACACGGTAATTGTTATCGGTAGTTTAATTCCTGCTGGTGGCTCGGGTGTATTGCTGGCACGATTACTACGAGTATTTAGAGTTTTAAGATTAGTGTCTATGGTGCCAGAATTACGCTTGTTAATTAATGCTCTGCTCAAAGCTATTCCGCGTATGGGCTATATTGCGTTGTTAATGTTCGTTATTTTTTATATATACGCGGCGATAGGAAGCATGTTCTTTCATCAAATTAATGAAGTGCTATGGGGAGATGTATCAATCTCAATGTTAACGTTGTTTAGAGTAGCAACGTTTGAAGATTGGACCGACGTAATGTATGAAACCATGACTGTGCATCCTTTAAGTTGGGTTTATTATCTGAGCTTTATCTTTTTAACCGCTTTTATTTTCTTAAATATGATGGTGGGCACTGTACTTGAAGTTATGAGTCAAGAACATGAAATTTTCCGTGCAGAACAACATGGCGAAAGTGTTGAGGGAGGGGAGCCAGCTAGTCGTGCTCAAATTGAAAAACTTGAACATGAGCTAAGTGAAATTAAAGCATTGTTATTAAAGCAATCGAAACCAAATTAGTGAGTGAAATTATTCATACTGTGGCAAGTGTTTTGATTATCACTTGCGCAGTAAAGTAGGCACATATACCCGTGACCATTCAAAATGCACTCTGAATCGAGCATTTTGAATGATTACGGGTATAGAATAGCTAGGTATTTTGTGACTTTTGATAGCGCATTATAATCTTGTCTAAGTGGTTGGCAAACGCTTGTCTATCACCTTGGTTTAACGGTGGAGGTCCACCGGTTTGCACACCACTTGCTCTCATGGTGTCCATAAAGTCACGAATATTGAGTCGAGACTTTATATTTTCTTTGGTAAATAACTCACCTCGTGGACTTAATACTATACCTAATTTTGTTATCACTTCATCGGCAAGTGGAATATCTGACGTGATAACCAAATCATTTTCTTCTACGCGTTTTACAATTTCATCATCTGCAATATCAAACCCTGAACTCACTTGCATAAAATGAATGACTTTTGATGGTGGTATACGAATATGATGATTTGCCACTAAGGTTGTCGTGATTTTTGTACGTTCGGCCGCTTTAAATAAAATCTCTTTTATTACGACGGGACAAGCATCGGCATCAACCCAAATTTTCATGGTTACTCTCAATATTCATAGTTATCTTTAATAAATGCTATTATGGAGCATCATAACGTATTCAGTAGCGATTAATGTGAATAAATTGATAAAACCGCACTATGCTCAAATTTGGCAAACTATTCAGCTTATCCCCCAAGGAAAGGTAGCTTTTTATGGTCAAATCGCTGATTTAGCCGGTTTACCAGGTAGGGCGCGTTTAGTCGGAAAGGCATTAGGGTGTGTGCCTGAATCGGGTTGGCGAGGGCAGGCAGTTCCTTGGTATAGAGTAATAAACGCGCAAGGAAAAATTTCTTTTCCTATCGGCAGCGAACATTTTGAAAAGCAAAGGCAGCTTTTACAAGATGAACAAGTGGTGATTATCGGCTCAAAGATTAAATTGAAAGAATTTCAGTGGCAGCCAGATCTAGCTGAATTATTATTTTCGCTGGAATTTTAAATATCACTTCATAGCATCCATGGTATAAATTTTTCTTGCTAGACTGCATAAAAGTACTTTCACTACAATGCACATGCCTTATCTAAATTTTATGAAATTATTGAATTTCCAATAGAGTTACTTCAAAAATAAGCAATGAACCTGGTGCTATTTTTCCTGCGGCGCTATTGCCATAGCCTAATTCTGAAGGAATAAAGAATTTGAATTTATCGCCAACTACCATTAATTGAACTCCTTCAGTCCAACCTTTTATCACTTGATTTAAGCCAAAACTGATAGGTTTATCTCGATCTACTGAACTATCAAATACAGTACCATCTAATAAAGTGCCGTGATAATGCACCATTACTTTTGAGCTGGCGGTTGGATGTTCAGTTCCTTTGCCTCGTTCTAATACTTGATATTGCAACCCTGAAGCAGTTTCAGATACATCTTCTACTGCTTTGTTCTGTGTTAAAAAAGTTTGACCTATAGCAACATTTTCAAGTGCTGTCGCTGAATTTTTATTATTCGAGTGTCTCGAGTAAAAGAATACCGCCAATGCAATGATAACCAAAACAACATATTTCATAACTTATCTCATTAATTTATAGAGTTGCGTATTCTAGCATTCGTTTCTTTAGGTTATATAACTAAATTTAAATTTTGATAGTGTATTTTTATTTTTTGAAGGCCGATAACCTTCAAAGGCTATCTATACACTTATTGTTTTGAATACAAATTTAGGAGCTGCCATAAGTCATTATTAATCATGGCTATGCAGTTAACTCAGGATGTAACTGTAGTACGTCAGGTCAATATGCTCCTGCATTGCCTTCTAAGTAACTCCCTCTAAGTCTATGAATTTAAAGGAGTCATTCGCTTGCAATCAACTCCATACCAAACAGCTTAGCTTTATGCTTAAGCTGTTTCAACACCCTGCTTTTATGAAGCTCGTCATATTCTTCCTGAGATTGCTTTCGGTATTCCGTTTTATTTTTAAGCATTTTATAAAATATCACCGCTAGTTTGCGTGCCGTGGCACTGATAGCCTTTGGCGCGCCAATTCGTGCTCTTAGTCGCCGATAGAATGCGCCTAAACCAGATCTTGAATTCGATAGCGAAAATGCAGCCATCTTAAACGCTTGTTTTGCTCTGTTTTTGGTTTTTATACTTGAGCTGCTTAGTACCTTGCCACCCGATATTTTATTGTTTGGACTCAATCCCAACCAAGAAGTAAAACGGTTTTCGGTTGCCCACTTCGACATATCAATGCCTGTCTCGGCAATAATTTTCAGTAAACCATGCTCTTCCATACCATCAATAGCGGTCAGATCTACCCCACACAACTCATATAAATTGATACTGGCATCAAAGCGCAAGGCATTGGAATTACATTTTTTGCGCTTTTTTTGTGCTGGTCTCTCACTTGCATCAGCCTGTGTGCGCAATGTACTTAAATACTGGCAAATAACGTGATCACATTCGTCTAACATTGCATTGTAAAAGTCATAAAGTTCAACGGACTGCTTTAAAGCAAACAAATGCTCATCTCGATAATTCCCTACTAAAGACTTAGCAATAATTTCAGCGCTATTTTTACAGCGGCAATCTCGGTTTTTAGCCAACTCTTTTGGATCTCGAATGCCAGATAAGATATCTCTAATGATAGCCATACCTGTTTGACTGGTTATATCAGACACCACATTATCCAATAATACATTCATCAGTCTAAGGGCTTTTTGCATGTGTTGGATTTTGCTGGCTAAATGAGAAACTATTGTCTCTCTTTGGCGCATATAAGCACGCAAGCTCACATAGTCATCTTCTGGTCTGAAAGCGCCATGAAGTAGGCCGTAAGTATGTAATTGCTGTAACCACTGACAATCTTTTACATCTGTTTTACGACCCGTAACATTTTTTACATGACGCGCATTCACTAAAATAACTTTTAACCCTCTGCTTTCTAAAATTTCAAATGCAGGGATCCAATAAACGCCCGTGGACTCCATGGCGACTGTGGTGATACCAATTTTCACTAGCCAATCCGCCATCGCTTCAAGATCAGGGGTGAAGCAGCCAAATTTTTTCACTGAGTCTTCATCCAACGAGGGCGGCACGGCAACATAGTGTTCACGTGAGCCAATATCTATGCCCGCAGCATACAAATTGACGTGCTCTAAATGCTGCTGCAATCTTTTTTTGTGAGTGTTAGTGCGATTTTTTTTGCCTTTCATCATATATTCTCCCATGCTAATAAAGCATGCTTGAACATCGGATAATCAATAAAACGGCATTCTTCTAAGCGGGATCGCAATTGCGTCACCAATGATGGGGTCGCTTATCCGAGCCTACGCTTCTACGCGGGCTTTATGGCACCAGTGATAGTTCAGGCTTTTTGTTCAAGTATGCACCTAAAGCATAGCTGAGCCACACAAAGTTACTGGTAGGTGGTTAGGGCGTAGCCGTTGAGGTGCTTCTAAGTAACATAAAGTTAAGATGTTGATTTTTAAGTAAACATAAAACTGGAACACCGTCATTTCCGAAGTCTCTGATCGGAAATCCATAGTGTTTAAAAACTGGATCCTCGATTCAGCTTTGTGGTTCCAGACCAAAGCTAAGTACCTACGTCCTGTAGGCAAAAACACCACGAGGATGACGACGTAAATTTTTGGTGTATGCTTATAGCAATGTTACTAGTAGATGGTTGGGGCGTAGCCGCTGTTTTGCTAATAAACTACATCCATGTAGCGTATCTTCGAAGTATCTGATCGAAGATCTATTGCGCTTAATACACTAGATCCCCGATTCAGCTTTGTAGTTCCAGACCAAAGCTAAGTACCTACATCCATCTAGGCAAAGAAATCACGGAGATGACGATCCTGAACCAACTACATAGGCATGTTATTAATTGAGATGAAGTTACAGATCAATACTTCAAAATTTATTATAATAACAGTCGTTCAAACGCACTATAAAGGTGCTTACGAGAGAGAATAAGTATCAAATCATACTTTTATGAAATGTAGTGTTATACATTGTTTTTAAGTTATTGAATTTGTTTTATTAGTTATATCTATTTGAGAGGTGTTATTGTGTTTTTCTGGTCTGTAATGTGCATAGTACTGATGAGTTGTTTTTTTATTTTTTAATGTACATTTTAGTTTTTCCTAAGGATTTATATGGACTCCATACTTTTTATTATTACTATATCATTGGCACTTGCTAGCGTAATAAATATAGTATTAACCAAATTTTCCATATCACATATTATTGGTTATATTCTCACAGGTACCATTGTTAGTACTGTTTTCGATTTTAATGGTAGTGAAAGCCTTCATTCCCTTGAACTTATTGGTGAATTCGGAATTGTTTTTCTTATGTTTACGATAGGCTTAGAAATGTCTTTTGCTAAACTGGGTAAGATGAAAGAACTGATCTTTTTTAATGGGTTTATACAAGTTGTTATTAGCTCATTAGTTATTTTTATTGGGGCATTTTATCTATTCAATATCGATGCAACTTCGTCCTTAATTATTGCTCTTGCATTTAGTTTGTCTTCAACGGCAATCGTATTACCCTACTTAAAAAAATCAAAAGATATTGTTACCCCATACGGTAAAAAGTCAGTCGCAATATTGGTTTTTCAAGACTTAGCAGTGATCCCTATTTTATTATTAATGAGTTTTTTATCTAATAATGAATTATCGCTAACAGATATTTTATTGAAAACATTTTTATATGCTAGCGCAATTATTATTTTTATGTTCACAATTGGAAAAAAAATAATTGCTTGGTTACTTCATTTCTCGTCGAATGCTCGAATGGAAGAGCTTTTTTTAAGTTCAGTTTTTACAATTGTTTTAGGCGCTTCATTTATTGCTCATGAAATGGGATTTACTTATTCTTTAGGGGCATTTATTGCGGGTATGATAATTGCCGAAACTAAATTCCATATAAAAGTAGAATCAGATATATCGTCATATAAGGATTTATTATTAGGTGCATTTTTCTATTCTATAGGAACAAAAATCGATGCGTTTTATTTTATTAGTCATCTACATTGGGTACTGAGTATATTAGTCTTGGTGATGGCGATAAAAGCAATCATCATCTATTTTTTGATGAGAAAAAAATCAGATAAAAGTGAATCAATAAAGTCTGCTGTTGCATTATGCCAAGTAGGGGAGTTTTCATTCGCTATATTTGCTTTTGCATTAAACCAAAATATTCTGTCGGAGCAGTTAGGAAGCTTTCTTATATTGATCACCGTTTTATCTATGATATTAACGCCCTTTATGGTGAGTAATATTTATAAATTAGCATCGTTGTTTGTTGTTGAGTTTTTTGAAGCGGATAAAATTACAACAGTAACAGTAACAAACCACACTATCGTATGTGGCTTTGATATATTAGGCAGAATTGTTGCTAAAGAGTTAACTAACGAAGGTGTAAATTTTTTAATTATTTCTGATAATTTACACCATGTATTATTAGCAAGAAAACGTGGTTATGACGCTTATTTTGGTCACTTGGATAAAGTCCCTGTTTTAGAATCATTAAAAGTAGAACAAACAAGCAGTATTATTATTACGGTTAACACATTAAAAAATAAACAAATAATTTGTGAAGCGGTACTTGGTTATTACCCGAATGCTAACTTAATAGTCAAAATTAATACACTTGAAGAAAAGAGTGGGTTGTCTGACTTTAACATTAACTCTTTTGTTCATGCTCAACATGAAACAGCTATATTATTAGTTAAGCAAAGTATGCTTTGATTTAAAGCGTGTGATTAGTTTTTTATCTTTATAGATGCAATGGTTGGTGAAGAGTTTTTTGATTTTAAACGAAAATAAATGATGGTCATATTGACCATCATTTATTTAATTTTTTACGAAAGGTGTTGTGGTGATAAAGGATTAAAATTTAGCGTTTAGCCATACCCATATTTTATCAGTGTCAACTTTTCCTGCGGTTGAATCACCAGCTGAATAAGAGGCTAACTTAATTCCAGCGGAATAGTTTTTAGTAAACTTTTTTGAATACACAGCATCAATTTCATAGCCTAAGTCATCAACTGTCGTAGAGGCCTCATCGGCATCAAACTTATGATAAATAACAGCCCATTTGCCACCAGAAATTTTTCCACCAACACTAGCATATAAGTCAGCTAAACCTTCTTTAGGAGTACTTAAAAATTGATCTGACCAACCATTAAATTTATGTAATGTAGCTAAAGGCGTTGAAAAACCATAATTACCGCTGTCAGAGCCTAATAATTCATAACCAACTTTTACACCAACACCTGAAAATGCCGTGCTTAACTCTGCCAGAATATAATCAGCTGAGTATGATGTAGTTGCACTATCAGCGTCTTGTTGTGCGTACTCTAACTGGTAAGATACTTTTTGTTCACCAATTGACGTACCACCATTGAAGCGAATACCAAAGGTGTCTAAGGCATTTTCAGTATCATTATCAACTTCTAATAAGTAACCATAGCCCGTAATCTTACCTAAGGAAGTCTTGTAACCTGCATTAATAATATGATCTTTAGAATCAATATCTTTGGCTTCGGCAAAAATTCTATTGCGTTTTGTAATATAGCCATAGTCTAACGTTAAACCTTTAATGGGTTGGTAAGCAAACGTTACCCCATCAAATGTTTGCCTGTCTTGACGCCAGCCAACATGACCAACAAACCTATGGTTATCCATAGTGATTAACTGACGACCCACTTTAATAGCAATAGATTTTTGTTTGTATTGCAATAAAAATTGATCAAGCTCTGTAGTTTCAGGATCAGCTATTACTGAATAATCGGTATTTTTACCTAATGTATTGTTGTAGTCATCAACCCCTAGCACGTTGCGAGAATCTTCAAATTCAATCAATGAAGAAAACCCTGCAAAATCACCCGTAGCGTAGGTTAATCGTGTACGTAAAGTAAATGCATCAGCATCTTTTAATGCATTGTCTTGATCTACAGTTTCATAACGTAAATTTACATTAACATCCGTTTTACCGTTAATTAATGCGTCTGTTATAGAGTCTGATGTTGGTGAGTCAGCATAAGCAATAGATGAACAAGTGCCCGTTAAGGCTAAAGCTAAACATAAAGTTATTTTATTTAATGTCATTGGTTAGTTTTCCTTTTTTTTCATGTTTTAATTTAAAATGGTTTAAGTTGTTATTTTGAGTTGGCAATCTTTTTCTTGGGTGCCTGTGGGGCAGTGGTTTTACTTGTTATGTTTTCTACCTTTCTTTGTTTTTCATAAAGGAAGGTTAATACTTCAGAGCGAAGTCGGTTATATTCAACATCTTTGGCAAGCGATAACCGACTACGAGGGCGTTCTAATTTGACATCTAGAATTTCTCCAATGGTCGCTTCTGGGCCATTGGTCATCATTACAATGCGATCAGAAAGCAATACTGCCTCATCAACATCATGAGTGATCATAATCACAGTATTGTTAAGCTCATTTTGAATTTCCATGAGTGAATCTTGCATATGAGCTCGAGTAAGTGCATCAAGAGCACCAAATGGTTCATCCATTAGTAAAACTTCAGGCTGCATTGCTAAAGCACGCGCAATACCTACTCTTTGCTTCATACCGCCAGAAATTTCATCTGGACGTTTGTGCATGGCATGATCCATATGGACAAGTTTTAAATTGTATTCAATCCATTCTTTCATCTCACCTTTAGACATGGTTTTATTGAAGACTTGCTTTACAGCAAGCTCAACATTTTGATAAGAAGTTAACCAAGGTAATAACGAGTGATTTTGAAACACAACAGCACGCTCAGGTCCAGGTGCATTTACTTCTTTATTTTGAAGTAAAATACCGCCTTTAGTGGCTTGGTATAGTCCAGCAACAATATTCAATACTGTTGATTTACCACAACCAGAATGACCAATTAGTGAGATGAACTCGCCTTTATCAATTTGAAGATCTACATCTTTGAGTGCTGTAAAGCCACCGGTAGGTGTAGGAAAAACCATATCGACTTGACTAATATTTAAAAAGGCTTGTTCTTGTGTGTTTTCTTCTAAAGCTGATGAATTCATAATTGTGTCCTTAAACGCTTGCGCTTGATTTATCCCAAGATATTTTTCTTTGTAGTTGTAGCATTAATCTATCTAATAAAAATCCGATAAACCCGATAACAATAACTGCTGCCATGATGCGTGCTAGGGAGTCTGAACTACCATTTTGGAATTCATCCCAAACAAACTTACCTAAACCTGGATTTTGCGCTAGCATTTCTGCGGCAATAAGTACCATCCAAGCAACACCGAATGACAAACGCATGCCTGTAAAAATCATAGGAATTGAAGCTGGTAGTACTATTTTCTTTATGTGAGTAAATGCAGGTAAACGTAATACTTTACTCACATTAAGTAAGTCACTGTCGATTGAAGCAACACCAATCGATGTATTGATTACCATTGGCCATAAGCTACAAAGACTCACGGTGATCAACGACGTTAAGAATGATTTTGATACCATTGGGTCATCAGACACATACACAGCACTAACAACCATTGTTACTAATGGCAACCAAGCAAGTGGCGATACTGGTTTAAATATTTGCACAATGGGATTTAAGGCTAAATTTAAACGCTTATTGAGTCCCATCCAAATACCCAATGGAATAGCAATCGCTGCAGCAACTAAGAAGCCACACGTTACCGTCACTAAGCTAGTCAAAATTTGGTCAAAAAACGTTTCCTTACCCGTGTATGCTCTTATTTTTCCAACGTAGTCTGGGTTCTTCTGTTGTTTAGCTAAATTGCGTATTTTTTGTCGTTCATAAAAAGCCTCTGCTTTTTCTCGTTCTACGACATGTTCGCTATAGAGTGAAGAAAATTGTTTAACAACAGCATTTGGTCCAGGAAACGTCCCTAACGAGGTCTGAATACTTGCTGCCGCGATTGACCATAAAAATAGAAATATTAATATGCCAATAATAGGCAGTAACATCGTATTAGTTATTTTACTTAGGGTATTTTTAAAAATGTTAATCACCTGATCTGTATTGGTTAATCTACTTAAACTTACTGTTGTTAAACTCATTGATTACTCCTTTTTCTGATATGCACTTTAATGGCTTCCCCTTAAAGCTTGTCGCCTTTTTTAAGACCAATCTTGAATTTTTCTAAATAGGCGTTCGGTGTATTACCGTCATAAACGATATCGTCGATGAAATGCTTTTGCGGTGCTCTAAATCCGGTTTCTTTAGCAAAGTCAGGAAATTCACTGGCTGAAATTAATTTATCGGCAATCAGTGATTTAGCTGCTTTTTCATAAATATCAGGACGATATACTTTTGCTGCTAGATCTTTATACCACTGGTCACTTTTATCATCTGAAATTTGCCCCCAACGACGCATTTGTGTTAAGTACCAAATGGCATCGGAGTAGTATGGGAACGTCGCGTTATATCTGAAGAATACGTTAAAATCAGGCACAGCTCGTTTATCCCCTTTTTCATATTCAAAGGTACCTGTCATTGAATTGGCAATCACATCGTAATCAGCACCAACATAATTAGATTGAGATAATATTTTAACGGCAGCTGGGCGGTTAGCATTGCTATTGTCATCTAGCCATTTAGCAGCACGAATTAACGCGCGTGTTAAGCGAATGGTGGTATTTGGGTACTTTTCTGCAAAAGCGGCACTGATACCAAATACTTTTTCAGGGTTGTTTTTCCATATTTCATAATCGGTAACCACGGGTACACCAATGTTTTTAAATACGGCTTGTTGGTTCCACGGTTCACCTACGCAATAACCATTAATAGTACCGGCTTCCATCGTTGATGGCATTTGGGGTGGCGGAGTTACTGAAAGCAAGGCTTGTGCATCAATTTGTCCTGAGTTATCACCTTTATGTGGCGCATAATAACCTGGGTGTATACCGCCAGCAGCTAACCAATAACGTAATTCATAGTTATGGGTAGAAACGGGGAAGACCATGCCCATTTTAAACGGCTTGCCTTCTTCGGCGAATGAATCGATAACCGGCTTTAATGAATCAGCTTTAATTGGATGTACAGGACGACCGTCAGCCATTTTTGGAATGTTTGGTTTCATTTTTTTCCAAACATCATTAGAAACAGTAATAGCGTTACCGTTCAGGTCCATTGAAAAGGGGGTAATAATATGTGCTTTTGTGCCATATCCCATGGTGGCAGCAATTGGTTGACCTGCTAGCATGTGGGCGCCGTCTAACGTGCCATCAATCACGCCATTAAGCAGCACTTTCCAGTTGGCTTGTGCTTCAATTGTTACATATAAACCTTCATCTTCGAAATACCCATTTTCATAAGCAATAGCAATAGGAGCCATATCAGTTAGTTTAATAAAGCCAAACTTTAACTCTTCTTTTTCTGGCTCCCCTAATGATTCGCTATAGGCAATATTAGTGAATGAAAGCACCACCGCTGCACTTAGCACAGTACTTTTTAAAGTAGCGCTTATTGATTTTTTCCAATTCATTGTTAAATCCTTAAAGTTTTATAATTAAATTTTTTCAAAAAAAAACGCCCACCAAACATCACCCTATTAAGGTTGATTATTGATGAGCGCCATTGCTCTTATCACGCAAGGTAAATTTCTTGCATTATTCTGTCGCTTCGTTGCGAACAGACATATTTATCTATTTTTATCGCCGTTGATAAAAAAGTGTTTTTACTCTAATATTGATAATGCAAGCAGTGTGCCACTTGTATTTTGCTGTTTATAAAGGATTTTTCTTTATTTTTATATAATTTTAATTTTTTTTTGCACAAAAAAATTAAAATGCACCATCATTGTTCAACTTTGGGCTTGATAATAGTTCACAAACATCAATGATGTTTTTTGCAACAGTGGCAATAGGGCTGCCTTGATCCATCGCCATTTTTCTTAAATCGGAATAAGCTGCGTTTTCACTAATTTGTTTCTGTTGCATGATATAGCCCTTTGCTCTTTCAATGTGTTTTCGGGCTTCTAATTGGTTTTTAGTGTGCTTTAATTCGTCTCGCAGCACTTGTACTTCTTTAAAGCGCTCATTAGCCACAGAAATAATACTATTTATACGTTGGGGTAATACTTCATGCACAACATAAGCACTTACACCTGCTTTTATTGCCTTTTTAATAACATTAGGAGAATCATTTTCAGCAAAAATAATAATAGGTAAAGGTAATAATTGATTTATTTCAGCTAAAACTTTAAGAGTTTTGTCTGTTGGTACATCTGTAGCTAGTATTAAAATACTCGGATTACATGACTCTATCTCTTTAATAATATTGTCATCAAATGACAACTGCTTAGCAATTTTAAAATCAAAATCAATGAGCGCCTTTTTTAGCGCAGAACTACTCGTTTGTTTTTCCTCAATTAATAGCACTGAAATAGGTTTGCTAGAAGAAATAGAGTTTTGTTGGTTGTTACTTTTCGTTTTGTATAAGGGATAGTTCGATGTCATAATTGTATACTTAAATTGTTAGCTTACTTATAGGTATCAAAGACAATGCTGCAAAATTTGAGCCGTAATTAATTAATAAATAATATCAGTTACTTAGCTTTATTTTAAGGTGTTATTCCCTTTGGCTTGCACCATTCATAAAATATATTACGCGTTAGAGCACAATGTCAGGGCCTAACTCTTATACACAAATAAATTTTTATTAGAACTGAACTTTTTGTATTTTTGATGATCAGATCAGTAACGTTAAATCATCATTAAGACTTTAAGAAAATGCTTGTAAAAGATTCAGAGGAATGGGCAAATAATTTATTGGCTAATGCTAATGCTAATGCTAATGCTAATGCTAATGCTGAGTTAGGAGGCGAGAGGCGCACTAAACGACTAGTCAAACTTAGCCATTTAATGGCGAGCAATACAAGTAGTTCAATCGTTAAAGCATCGGGAACACAAGCAGCAATTGAAGGTGCTTATCGCTTTATTCGAAATGACAAAATCGAGGCCGATGATATTGCCATTGCTGGCTTATATTCACTTTTACCTGAGTTAATGTTGTCGAATAAGATGTTAGCATTAGAAGATACTTCAACATTAAGCTACCGCCATAATGTGTAAGAAGTTATAAAAAAGCCTTATTAATTTAAACTATTAATAAGGCTTTAAGCTTTCTTCGATTTAAATAAAATGATTTACCAGTTTTCAATACCTTTCATGTCAGGCAATTCGTGAGCGATACCTTTATGGCAATCAATACACGTTTTTTCACCTGATGCTAAAGCATTTGAATGCATTTTAACGCTTCGATTACCTTGCTCAGAAAAGTCCATATATTCAAAGTTATGACAATTACGACATTCTTCCGAATCATTGTCTTTCATACGCTTCCATTCACGTTCAGCCAACTCTCGACGGTGATTCTGAAACTTCTCCCTTGTATCAATCAAACCAGTAAGCATGCCCCAAACTTCTTTACTAGCAGCAATTTTACGAACGATTTTATGAGTCCATTTTTTAGGTACGTGACAATCAGGGCATGTTGCACGAACGCCAGAGCGATTAGAGTAATGAATAGTTTCTTTATATTCTTCATACACATTATCTTCCATCTCGTGACAGCCAATACAAAACTCCTCAGTGTTTGTTACTTCTAAGGCAGTGTTAAACCCACCCCAGAAGATAACACCGCCTGTAAAGCCAAGTGCAAGAATAAGCCATAAACCTGCACTGCTAGGAGATTTTAAATAGTGCCAAATACGTTTCATTTTTGTTTCTTGAGTCATAATACTTCCTTAGATATTGCTAATCATTATTCATCAATGAATCAACAGGTTTAAAGGTATTCTCGACTAGAGGTCTTGCATCTGCTTGAGTTACATGACACTGAGAACAAAAATATCGACGAGGTGAAACATCGCTAAGCACTTTGCCATCTCTTGTTTCAAAGTGAGTTAAGCTCACTTTGGTAGCACCAGTTTCAGCGGCATATTTCCAACCATGACAGGTTAAACATTTATTGCTGTTTTTATCTACTCGGTAACCACGAGTTTGATGTGGTACAACAGGAGGTTGATGCACATAGTTACGTGCTATTGGGTTTCTGTCTTTATGAACACGCTTTAATGCTTCAGCTTTACGTGTTTCATCAATGTTTGTCGCACCTCGAATCGTTTCTAAACCACCTGAATTAAATTCTTCTTGGTCTTGAGCAATTGATGATCCTGATACAGCCATCCCCAACACAATCATTATTAACGATAATATTTTCATTGTTTTACCTCCGCCATAATAGGCAATCTTGTTGTTATTTTAAAAACATCTTGTGAACACACATCTATGCAACGTACACAATTCGTACAATCAGCTGACTCAATCATTGGGCCATAACCTTTACCTTCACCAAACAAAGGCATTTTCAACACTTGCGGTTCGGGACACACCGTAAAGCAGTCCATGCACTTATCACATTTATCACGTTGATAAGCTGATACTTTAATCGGACTATATCGTCCTACAATATTGTAAAAAGCGCCTAATGGACAAATATGCCCACACCAGCCATGCTCTACAAGCATTAAGTCAAATAAGAAAATGCCAACTAACACTACCCAGCCTAAGCCCATACCAAATATCACACCTCGATGAAATATTGATACTGGATTAATAAGCTCCCATGCCATAGTACCTAAAATAAAAGGTAAAATGAGTGTCATAGCTAAAACCCAAAAACGCGTTTTTCTAGACAGTTTAGTTGACGCTCGAATTTTTAATTTTCTACGCAACCAATGTGCGCTATCCGTAATTAAGTTAACAGGACAAACCCAAGAGCAGAAAACACGACCACCAAAAATAAAATAAAAAGAAAAGACAATTAACGCACCAATAATGGCTGTTAGCTCTGGAGTGTGTCCTGCACTTAGTGATTGCAGTAGCATAAAAGGGTCTGTCATGGGTATAGTGTCTAACAGCACACTAGAACTCAAATTACCTTTTAATATCCAAATATCATACAAAGGACCCATTAAAAATAAAGCTAATATTCCTAATTGACTTACTCTGCGTAACAGCAAAAATTTGTGGGCGCCTAACCACCCTTTTTTATCTATTGCTTCTTGACCTACTGAGGCTTTCATTACTTAGTCCCAGGAAGACGATCAGGTAAATCTAACACTTCATCAATAAGGGAACCGCCGGCTTGGTTTTTTTCAATCCAACCTAAACGATAATGATGACCTAATTCACCTTTAGCTATTTCTAATGGTAGTACTTTTATGGCTGCCTCTTCTAACGGACAAGCATGTTCACATTTACCACAACCCGTGCATAGTTCTGAATGCACAGTAGGAATAAACATCGCATGAAATCCGGTACGTGTGTTTCGCTCTATCTCAAGTGTTATAGCCTCATCAATTAGAGGGCAAACACGATGACATATATCGCAACGTAAACCTTGAGTATTCAGACAGTTTTCCCGATCAATTAATACAGCTAATCCCATTTGAGCGTCGTCAATTGATTTTAATTCCGGTGAAATAGCGCCTGTTGGACAGGCGGTTTGGCAAGGAATATCCTCACACATTTCACATGGAATAACGTTCGCATCAAAATAAGGAGTACCCGTTGTAACTGGCTCAAATATTTTGCCTAACTTCAAAGTATCGTATGGGCATGCTTCAACACATAACCCACAACGCACACATGCAGCTAAAAATTCTTCTTCTGTTAATGCTCCTGGTGGTCGTAAACATTGAGCAGCCAAACTTTGTGATTGTTTGGAATAAGTAGCTAAACCAAGCCCTAACAAACTTGAGCCACAAACACCACGGCCAACGTCAGTAATAAACTGACGCCTTGACGTTTTTCTTGGTGCTTGTGGTTTTTTTGCTGCCATGCTTATTCTCTATGTTTGAGCCAGTTACGCTTTAAGTATTCTGACAGCACACTTCTTGTAATCCGTTTCTTTTGAAAGTGGATCAGTCGCATCAAGCGTCAGTTTGTTAGTTAACTGTTTTGCATCAAACCAAGGCATAAAGACCAAACCTTTCGGTGGACGATTACGACCTCTAGTTTCAACACGCGTTCTTACTTCACCACGACGAGATTGAATAATACATTCTTGCCCACGGCGTAAATCACGTGATTTAGCATCATCCGGATGCATAAAAATAACAGCATCAGGAAACGCTTTGTGCAACTCAGGTACACGAGCAGTCATTGAACCAGAGTGCCAATGTTCAAGTACACGACCGGTGCTTAGCCATAGATCGAATTCTTCGTCTGGAGACTCAGCTGGTGGCTCATACGGCAAAGCAAATATAACTGCTTTTTTGTCAGGCTTACCATAAAACTGAACGTCGCTACCTTTTTCCACGTATGGGTCGTAACCTTCACGGAAGCGCCATAGTGTTTCTTTACCATCCACTACAGGCCAGCGTAGACCGCGTGCTTCATGGTAACGATCAAAATCAGCTAAATCATGACCATGCCCGCGTCCAAACTGAGCGTACTCTTCAAATAAACCTTTTTGAGCATAAAAGCCAAAATCATCAGCTTCTTGGTTAAGTTCACCTTTACAATCTGTGGTTGGAAATTCATCTACTTGCCCGTTTTTATAAAGCACGTCGTACATGGTTTTTCCACGATATTCAGGCATTTTAGCTAAAAGTTCTTCAGGCCAAACTTCTTCAATATTGAAACGTTTTGCAAATTCCATTAACTGCCATAAATCTGAACGAGCTTCGCCTGGAGCAGATACTTGTTGATGCCAAAATTGGGTACGTCGTTCAGCATTACCATAGGCACCTTCTTTTTCTACCCACATTGCCGTTGGTAAAATCAAATCGCCTGCCTGTGCTGTAACCGTTGGATAAGGGTCAGACACAACAATGAAGTTTTCAGGGTTACGATAGCCCGGTAGTGTTTCTTCATTAAGATTAGCGGCGGCTTGAACATTGTTGTTACACATTACCCAATATGCATTCAACTTACCGTCTTTCAACATGCGATTTTGTAAAACTGCGTGATAACCCGGTTTAGGCGGAATAGTGCCTTCGGGTAATTTCCATATTTTTTCAGCAAAAGCTCTATGTTTAGGGTTTTTAACAACTAAATCTGCGGGTAATCTGTGTGAGAATGTTCCTACTTCACGAGCAGTTCCACATGCTGAAGGTTGTCCTGTTAATGAAAACGGACTGTTACCAGGCTCAGAAATTTTACCTGTTAATAAATGCACGTTGTACATGAGGTTGTTTGCCCAAACACCACGTGTATGTTGGTTGAATCCCATGGTCCAAAATGAAGTTACCTTCACTTTAGGGTCGGCATATAACTTAGCCATTTCAATTAAATTTGCTTCTGGAACACCCGATAATTTGGATGCATATTCAACGGTATATTCGCTGACAAACTTAGCATAAGCATCAAAGCTCATTGGTTTAGAGCCACCACTACCTGGATTTTTAGCAGACTTTTCTAACGGGTGTGTAGGGCGTAACCCATAACCTATATCAGTAACACCTTCACGAATATTAGTGTGTTTTTTAAGGAAGTCTTTGTTAACTGCATTGTTTTGAATAATGTAGTTCGCGATAAAGTTTAAGATAGCTAAATCGGTTTGCGGTGTGAACACCATACCGTTGTCTGCCAGTTCGAAGCTACGATGTTTATATGTGGATAAAACATGTACTTTTACGTGAGGAGAACTTAAACGGCGATCGGTTAATCGCGACCATAAAATAGGGTGCATTTCAGCCATATTTGAACCCCAAAGAACAAACGCGTCGGCGTGTTCAAGATCGTCATAACATCCCATTGGCTCATCTATACCAAAAGTACGCATGAATCCACCAACAGCAGAAGCCATACAGTGACGAGCATTTGGATCAAGGTTATTGGTTCGAAAGCCCGCTTTCATTAATTTAGACGCAGCGTAACCTTCCCAAACCGTCCATTGGCCTGAACCAAACATACCTACTGACGTAGGGCCTTTTTCCTTTAGCGCTGCTTTAAATTTATCAGCCATTACGTCAAAAGCTTTATCCCAACTAACCGGAGTAAATTCACCTTCTTTCGCGTATTCACCGTCAGTCATTCTAAGTAACGGTTGGGTTAAACGATCTTTACCATACATTATTTTAGATAAGAAATAGCCTTTGATACAATTTAGGCCTTTGTTTACTGGTGCATCAGGATCACCTTGCGTTGCAACCACTTTGCCTTGCTGAGTACCGACTAAAACACTACAGCCCGTACCACAGAAACGACACGGTGCTTTGTCCCATTTAATAGCAGAGTCTGACGACTTTGTTATTAAATTAGACGCAGATGCGGGAACAGCTATGCCAGCTGCTACAGCAGTTGCTGCCACAGCATTTGCTTTAATAAAGTCTCTTCTTGTTAAGCTCATTTTTTTTCCCCTTGATGCTGGGGTAGTCCATAATCATTATGATGAAAAATCAATGATGACGAGATAACACCCGGTAAATTGCTCATGTCTGTTATGGTGTTAATAAGGCCTTTGCCTTTTTCACCTCTATTTAAATCGTTTTCTTCTATGGTTACGACCATAGATCCGTTATCTCCAATTTCATGCACTTCAGCTCCAGGAAAAGCAGCAAGCTCTCCCGAAACTTGTTCTGTTTTATCTGGATGAGAAACAAACATTACACCGGCAATATTGATTGGTTCTTCTTCTAATAGATTAATCAAATTATTAACCCCTTTTTATGTAAAACAATATAGTTCTAAGTATTTTATTCTAGGTTTACTTTGGGTTTACTTTGGGTTTACTTTGGGTTTACCGCTTTAGCGCCAAACATTTTTAAAACAGCAACGGCAACTAACGCCGTACCGGCAAAACCAGTAAGAAAGATCACTGGCATAGACGAGTAGCCTAAAACGTTCCAAATCATTTGCTCAAGTGCACTCATTTTTTTCTCCTAAAACTTTGGTAAAATTTAT
The DNA here is from genome assembly GCF_003333305.1 of Candidatus Colwellia aromaticivorans. GTDB lineage: Bacteria > Pseudomonadota > Gammaproteobacteria > Enterobacterales > Alteromonadaceae > Colwellia > Colwellia aromaticivorans. The sequence goes on from NZ_QOLD01000066.1 coordinate 91,047, forward strand.
GTTAGTTCTGTTACTAATTTAGGTGTTAATTCAATGGCAGTTTGTGGACAAATGGAAACACAGGCCCCACAGCCATTACATTTATCAAGTTCTATTTGAGGCTGAGGAGTTTTCGACGTTAAGTATTTGAAACTAATCGCCTCAGGCTCACAACTATCTTGGCAACTTTGACAAACCACTTGATTCATTGCTAAACAATTATTTTTTATCTTTATATCTAACTGCCAAGCGGTCTGACTATCTTCTCTTTCATCAACGAATAATGGCTGATTACAAACCTCAATACATTTCTGGCAAAAGGTACACTCACCTTTTGAAAAATCTATTTTTGGAAAACCACCATCACCTTTAACAATAATATTTTCTTCACAGCTCGTTATGCAATCAGCACATTGAGTACAACCATCAATAAAATGTTGCTCATTAATAACCCAGGGGAGTCTAATTGCTGGAGGGGTTGATATTTTTTTACCACGAAAAAAATTTCTACGTGCTAAATCAACCATATGTATTGTTCCTTAATACTGTATTTAACAAGTTAATTTCAATGATCATAATGACCTTACGTATATATTAGCTAAGCTGTTATTAGATATATTGATTTCAATCAATGTTTGTTTATAACCTTATAGTTTTTATTGATATAATAAGCATGATATTTATTAAACTTTTATTGAGTGTAGCAGATGTTTATTTTTTTCCAAACTTCTCATGTTATAGCATTATATTTAGTAAACTTAATTTAAATATTGGTAATTATTCACCATACCCAGCGTGCACGTCATTCCGGTTGTGTCTTTGCCTATAGGACGTAGGGTCTAGCTTTGGTCTGGAACTACAAAGCTGAAGCCGGAATCTGCCTGTTTTAAACATTAGACTCCCGATTAAAACATCTCGGGAGTGACGATAGGTGAGTAGTTACAAATATTGAAAATAAAAATAAAAATAAAAATAGATTTAATGGAATAATTTAGAATATCTACCGTGTTCTTTATAAATTATACTTTTGCTGCTTTAACGAATTTTTATCTGCAAGCTCAAATATATATTTTAGATCTAGTTGAGTTACTTGGATATTTTAAAACCTTTTTAGGCGGTCACCCCGAGCTGAACTTCATATTCAGGTCTATTATATAGATCGGTAATAGCGTTGTTCCTTCCAATATTCTACAGGGAAATCGTACAGTTTTCCTGCAAGAAGCGATGTTCAACATGGCCCGAAATACGTAGGTTTAGACAAGTGAGGGATTAACCCTTCTGATACACTACTTTTTATTGTAAAGTGTGCAAATGAGGCGATTACCCATTTCTATACTCTACTGTAAATATGTTCACTGTTTGATTGTTAATAGCTGTATAAACCTCATTGTTCGCGCTTGAGCTCTTAGCTCTTACGAATAAAGGCAAAACTGTAGTAATACGGTGACGCAAAACCAGTGCCCTCATACATTAAGGGTCGAACGGTTACCTAAAGGAGTTGAGTTGTAACGAAGCCATGCGACAAATGCTTTAAGTACTTCATATACCTCAGCACCATTTTTTTAAATTATCTCGTAGTCTGAGATTTGATGGAGCTACTATACTAATATGAAAATTAAATACTTAACTTTTCTTGTTACTTCAATTTTATCAACCGCTGTACTTGCTGCCCCTGCAGTTCCTGCTAAGTCCAAAATGTATGGCCAAGTAGCTCCTTTTAAAACTGGAGATCTCCCCCGAAGTAAACTAAAAACAAGGCTAAAAAGCTTGCCTATATCTGCTCAAGAGCGAGCAGTAAAATGGCTTAATAGTTTTAGCTTTCCTGCTAATGATATTGCCAACATTAATGTTGATAAACATGGTGCTGTTTTTTATGAGGATACCGAACTTCCTGAGCAAATTAGTCAGTCTGCTTTAGAGGCCGATCCGACACAAGCAGGTATAAATCCTATAGATACATTTAGTTTGCATAGCAAGCCCGGTGCAGCAAATGTTGTTTATGTGAATGTGGTTGGCTTTAATTTCTCAGGAACAGCTTGGAATGCCCATACGGGTGTGAGTAATTACGAAGCAAAACCTTATGATACAGATGGAAATAGTACCAGTTTTTCTACTTCAGAGCGTAAGGCTATTGGTGAGATTTGGCATCGTATAGCAGAAGATTATGCTCCTTTTGATGTTGATGTGACAACTGAAGCACCTGCTGCCTTTGGTCCTAATGTTGGACACATACTGATTACCAGCGGTAGAGATGCTAAAGGAGATTTATTACCTAGTGGTGGTTCAGCTGGAGGTATTGCTTATGTAAATGTTTGGGGGCGTTCAAATTATCCATACTACCAGCCTGCACTTGTTTATTATGACAACCTTGGTTCGGGTTATCCACCTTATGTAGCTGAAGCGGCATCACATGAACTGGGCCATAACTTAGCCTTAGGACATGATGGCACAAGTACAGCAGGTTATTACACCGGTCATGGCTCAGGTGTTACATCATGGGCACCTATTATGGGTGTCGGCTATCAAAAAAACGTTACGCAATGGAGTAAAGGTGAATATCCTGATGCAAATAACGTTCAAGATGATCTCAGTATTATTCAGAATAAATTAATGTATCGAAATGATGATCATGGTAATGACGCTGTTTCGGCTACCGCTTTATTTGTAGATAGCGAAGGATTTATTGCAAGTAGTAATCCTGAGTTTGATCCATTAAATGTTAGGACGGATAATAAAGGTGTCATTGAAACCGATACTGACATAGATGTGTTCCATTTTGACACTGCTTCTGGTGATGTTCTGGTCAAGCAGCATAAGACACATTTATTGTGGACTGCTCAAACTCAATTGGAGAGCAATCACCGTTTGATGTATGAAGCCTGATCTGATTGTAATATCGGATATACGCTTCAACATCTTCCT